>JAURZI010000145.1 GCA_030653435.1 Methylovulum sp. | reverse complement strand
AAAAAAAATGGACGCATCGAACACCGTCCATGGCAATGGGATTGACTCAAGCGGCATTAACTTGGCGGTTCTTATTCGTGATGCCTATTTCGGTAACTCCTTGATAAAAATCAACCTGCATTGATTTGTAGGGACTACCGTGAATTTGAGCATCTTTGCTCTGATTTAATGGCAGGAAGTGGCTATTCCCAGATAGAACCGTTCGGCGGAACTGGCGACAGGGGGCGTGATGCTATTCATCTATCGAGAATAAATGGGAAATTTACCGTTTTTGCTTATACGGTTAGGTCTGATTGGCTCGTCAAGCTAAATCAAGACTGTAAGCGAGTAAAAGAGGAGCAGCATAATCCTCATGAAGTCGTATTTGTTTGTACAAGTGAGCTGTCTGGTAACGAAAAAGATAAAGCAAAAGAAAAAATAAAAGACAATTTCGGATGGTCACTAGACATATATGATATTGAAAGAATTAGGGTTTTACTGGCTGGAGAATTTCGACATCTCATTGCACAGCATCCGACAATATTTTGCCCTCCTTGGTTTCCAGCAAGAGGCGGTTTATCCATTTCCGAGTGCAAGGATACTATCGTTATTGATCATCTTCCTAATAACCATTCTTTAGCTACATGGCTAACCCGAAGGCTATCAGTATCTGGTTATAAAACATGGTGCTATGGATTATCACCTCTTGTAGGAGAAGATAAAGATGAGTCGATTAGTATTTTAATCGAGCAGCGCGCCATTCAATATGTACCGCTAATTTCACTTGAGACCTTTACGGATGCGGGATTTTTGGGTCGTATAAGTACTGCTCTCAGGACAAACGATTTTGTCATGCCGTGCTGGTCAGAAAATTTGGAAAAATCCTACTCAAACGCAAAAATATTAAATGTTGAAGCAGCAAGATTCGATGCTTCGTGGTCTGAGGGGCTAGAAAAAATACTAAATCAACTAAATGCAAGAGGAGTTAAGCCAGATATTGATCAAGAAAGAGGAAAATCAATTGCGCTTCGAGCCTATATGCCTGAACCTGTAACCAAGGCTGTTAATGAAAAGGTATATTCAAATGTCTTTGCCGTGAAAGTACCCAAATCTATCATAATTTGTGATTTGGAAAAGACAATGGATGATGTTGAATTGTATAAACTTCGTCCTATTTGGGCTTTTGTCAAAGCCTCCCCTAATAAACTTCTGTCATTCGATGTCCCTCCTAGTAATGTACCGCTGGTTAAAACCCAAAGGCTACCGGAATATTCATGGGAAAACTATGAGTCCAGAGAAGGAAAAAAATCTTTAGATTTGGTTAAAGAGCTAATTAAACGTAGCTTGCATGTTTCATGTGCGCAAGCTGGCCTTGCGTTGTGGACTGATAGAGATGTCTATTATTTTGCTGAGAAGGATGGTAAGCAAAACAAAATTTCCTTTATCCATGTTGATGGACGTAAAACACATGTTGCGGGTACTGGCATAAAACAAGACGGATGGGGTGACAGAGCAACCAAGTTTCGCTATCAACTTAGTCCAAATTTCCGAATTGATAGAGATGAGGAAGGCAGATTTTGGGTTATGACACGCATTTATATCAGAGTCACCGATCTTGATGGTAAGCCGTTCGAAGGAAAAGCGATTATAAGAAAAAGAAAAAAAGTCACTAAGAATTGGTGGAATCAACAGTGGCTCGCCAGAACTCTAGGTGTAATGCAGGGCCTAGCAAACACTGATGACAATCAATCAATACAAATTGGTTCAGAAGATAAAAGAAAAGTTGTAATTAGCACAAAACCGCTAGATTGGGACTGCCCAATTTCGATTGATGTTGAAGCGGTAGACCGTATTGGGGACTTTCAAGAAGAGATGGCATCAGCAAAATATTTTGAAGAAGACACTTCTGAAGAAGCGAATGATATTTCAGTGGGTGCATCATGAGTGACAAGTTTTATTTTTTGGACGAACCCCTACTCTCCTTCGGAAACGGACAAGTGGCTGAAGACCCTAAAGATGGATTGGCTCTCTTTGGGCCAAATGAATGCTCTGGCTCACTTCCTGGAAATGTAGTTATTGGCACTACTGA
Source organism: Methylovulum sp. (assembly GCA_030653435.1). Lineage (GTDB taxonomy): Bacteria > Pseudomonadota > Gammaproteobacteria > Methylococcales > Methylomonadaceae > Methylovulum. The sequence continues at coordinate 2,118 of JAURZI010000145.1, read as the reverse complement.
AGGGTTGGCTCTTTGGGAGGAGTGGTGTAAAGCCTTAAATTCACCTGCATCATGCGTTGATATTAATAGGCAAAGACCTTGGCCCCCTTTTCCTGGATATGATGTCGCTTTTGGCTCACCATGGCCGAAAGCCATACGCAAATACTCTATTGATGAGAATGAATTAAAATTAGCTGCGACTAAATCTGATAAACACGAACGCTCGTTTGCCGTAGTTAACCAATATCTAGAACATATTGAAAAGACTAGGAAGCTCGATAATAAGCCTGCATTAGCAGTTTGCATTGTACCTGATTTTGTATATGACCATTGTCGCCCTCAGTCTTATGTGTACGAGAAAAGCGACACACCCAAAACGAAGGAACAACGAAAGTATCTTAATGATGCTCTAAAAGATAAAGATAGTGGGCAAAGCAGGCTGTTTGACGATGAAGGGTTATTTGGCCTGTCCCCAAATTTGGAGCAATATGGATTATCTCCTGATTTTAGGCGACAACTCAAAGCTAGAGTAATGGAACACGATTTACCTATTCAAATTATTCGAGAATCAACCCTGAAGATTACGCCTCAAATAAGAAATGGCGAACCCGGTGTCAACCCTTTATCTGATAGGCTTTGGAATTTTGGAACCGCCCTATATTACAAGTGTGGTTTGAAACCTTGGAAGACTCCTTGGGCAAGAGAAGGTGTTTGTTATATTGGTTTAGCTTATAAATTAGCAAACCAGAAAAACGGAACAGCTTGTTGCGCGGCACAAATGTTTCTTGACAGCGGCGATGGTGTCGTTTTTGTAGGCGAGTTTGGGCCTTGGTACTCGCCAGAAAAAAAAGAGTTTCATTTATCAAAAGATGCTGCTGAAAAAATGCTCAGGGGTGCTATTGAAACGTATCAAGAGCAAGAAGGCAGGCCATTAAAAGAAGTTTTTTTACATGCTAGATCAGGTATCAACCAAGAAGAATACGAAGGATTCCTCAAGGCGTGTCCAACTGGTGTGAATTTGGTTGCCATTAAGGTAAGGAAAGAAGCTTCCAGTCCAAGACTATTTAGATACGATGACCACCCAAAAATAACCCGACGAGGAATGTATCCTGTTCTTAGAGGAACTTTCTGGCAGAGAAATAAATACCGTGGATATTTATTTACTACTGGCTTTAAGCCTCGCATTGGCGCATATGACGGCTGGGAAATACCTGTCCCTTTATTAATACATGTACAGCACGGTGAAGCAGATTTGGTTCAAGTTGCCAAAGATATTCTTGGACTAACGAAGTTAAATTACAACGCATGTCAACTGGGTGAAAGCGAGCCAATTACTGTTAAAAACTCAGATAAAATCGGAGAAATTCTGTTATCTAATCCTGAACTAGGACATGAAAAATGGAAGCATAATTTTAAATATTATGTTTAGCGACTATAAGGGACAGTGTAAGAAATCAAATGTCCACTTCTGGCCGATTTCAGTTGGTCGTGACTATATCAAATTGGAAGGCGTGAGCTTTGAAAACCGGCAAGACTTGCTGGGGCATAAATCTTCGAGAATCACTGATCACTATTGCCAGGCTGAAATCGAAGAATTGCAGGCCGCCGTCGAAAAGATAAGTCGCGTAAATCTCGCGTAACGAAATTTCAGGCATAAAAAAAGCAGCCGCCAATGACGGCTAACTGCTTGATTCATTTGAACTTAAGTGGTGGGTCGCATGCGATTCGAACGCATGACCATCGCATTAAAAGTGCTGTAATTTTATATAACATATTGAATTAATTGAATTAAAACAAATAGCTCTCACGTTGCCATGCCTATTTGTGTATATCCTTGCATATCCTGTTTACCCAATTTTTACCCACTTATTTTGTTATGGACAAAAAACACGTTCAACATTTACCACCTTCAATAGCCGTTTTACCCTTTTGTGGATACCTATGGGCAGGAGGTCAAGTCAGTTCATCGCCTGCCATCGGTTCTCTATCTGGACTGGCGTTGAGCCAGGTGTCAAAAGCATTGAGTTCGCCGCGAGATTGTCGCTCACGAAAATAGGTCTCGGTCTTCAATGCGGAAACCTTTTCGGCAATGGCCATGACGAAAAACTGGTTCATTGATACATGCTCTTCCTCCGCCAC
>JAURZI010000134.1 GCA_030653435.1 Methylovulum sp. | reverse complement strand
ACCAGTACAAAATTGTTAACCAGGATGGTACTTACCAAAATAATTAAATAGTCTTTCATGTTTTAACCTCATCTCTGGATTCGGAAGGACTGCGCAATGCTTCCGTCTATTCTGAACTGCGTTTAACTTTGCCTGACTTATAGAAAAGCCCATAAGCGGTGTAATGACGAAAATAAGACCATTAGCCAGGAAGATAATTCCTGACTATTTTAATCAAGAATTAGTGGAAATAAAACATCATTTTTGATTTAAATGCAACAAAGCCCATTATATCCGCTTTCACCGGCAAGAAAAAAGCCCACACCCTTTATAAAAAAATTCGGGGCCTTAAGTTCCTGCATCAGAAGGTCCAAAATTTAAAACTTTAAGCTATTGACTTGATCGAATCGGGGAATCGGGTGCAATAATTTTGGCCTTAACAGGACTGTTCAATTGAAGCAGCCATTTTTCGGCAGCTTGATAATGGATATTCAATATCAAATTTGGAAATAGCCCGAAGATCAAGATGAGCACGGCAGGAATGCACAGTATCGCCAGCTCACGGCTTTTCAGATCATCCGCATCAACTATACCGGCATTGACAACAGGCCCCCAAAAGGCCCGCTTCATGAAGTTAATGGTATAGGTTGCACCGATAATGGCTCCCAGCATTGCCGTAATCGCAAGACTGGGATAAGTATCGAGTACGCCAATGAACAACAATAATTCGGCAGGAAAACCGCTGGTACCGGGTACACCGATACTGGCAAAAGCGAATAAAAAGAACAGCGTTGCCAATCGGGGCATGGTTTTGGCCAAACCGCCCAGATGGATGATTTCCGTGCTGCCAATACGGTGCTGAATAAAACCGGCCATCAGCATCAGACAACTGGCAATCAACGTAAAATTCAATAATTGAAAGATAGCGCCCTGTATACCCTGCATATTAAAAGCGGCAATACCCACGATGACCAAGCCGACATGACTCAAACTCGCATAAGCTAAAATACTTCTTAAATTAGTCTGCTTAATCGCAATCAGACTGCCGTAAATCAGCGTGGTGACGCCGAGTATTCCAATTATCCAGCTGTATTCGATTGCCGCAGAAGGCGCCAAAGGCAAGGCAAACCGGAGAATACCGAAAACACCCAATTTTAAACCCGTCAATAATGCCGTCATTTGCGTCGGCGCTTCCATTGCTGTCGTAGGTAGCCAGGTATGAAACGGTATCAACGGCGCTTTAACGCCAAAACCCAATAAAAGCAGCAGCAGAATGACTGGCTGTAAATTTTCAGGAAGCGGCGTGCTCAGCAAAATTGGAAAGCTGAAAGACAAATCTTCAGGAATGTGCCCGCCTGCCTGAACAGCATGATTCATACCCAGCATGATAATGGCGAATAATAATGGGACGCCACCGAAAAGCATGTAAAGCGTGTATTTAAGAGCGGCGGCGCGCCGATGCGGCCCCATTCCCCATAAGCCGATCAAAAAGAAAATCGGCGGCAGGGTTAATTCCCAGAACAGGAAAAACAACATCATATCCAACGCGCTAAAAACGCCCAGCGTAATGCCCTCCAAAACAAGCAGCAGCGCAAAATGAAAGCGAGTCAGCGTCGTGACAGAATTCCAGGAAGCTAGAATCGTTAATACCGTCAATAAGGCGGATAAAGGCAAAAACAGTAAAGAAATACCATCTACGCCCACAATAAAATCAATGTTGAGACTGGATATCCATGCGTAATGCTCAACCCACTGAAAACGGCTGCCTTGATTGATATCAAATGCGCTCACCAGAAAGAGCGCAATCATCAGCTCAATGACGGCAAACCCTAAGGCCACTCGTTTGGCCGAATTCAGCTCTTTACACAATCCTGTAATAAGAGCACCCAGCAAAGGCAAAAGAATAAGACAGCTAAGCAATGGAAAACCGGCGGCAATCACGGCTGGTCTCCTGGGTTGTCAATGGATTCGGGGATCGGTTCATTAGCATGATGCGATCCGTGTTCGGGATAATGCTCACCAATAGCCGATGCGTCTTGGTCGATGTACTTTAACCAGGGCGTTGTATAAAAGCCGGTTCCGATCAACAGCAAACAAATCACCACGGTGATAATACGCTCAATGACGACGGGGTGATGAGACGTACTGAAAGGTTGATGCGCACGCTTGGGATTGGCAATAAATATCCGTTGAAAAGCCCGTAAAAGAAAACCGGCGGCCAGCACGTTACCGACCAAAATTGCGACGGCGACAAACCAGCCGTGCTCTTCTATCGTGCCTTCAATCAACAAGTGAGCCGCATCGAATCCCGGCGTTCCCGGCATGACCATGGTACTGAGCGAAGAAATCAGAAATAAAATGGCTATGGTTGAATTGGTTTCAAACAAACCGCCCAGCCTCGGCAAAAATGCGGTTCGGCTCCTTTCATAAATCAAGCCGACACTGAACAGCATCCCGGCCGTCGCAAGCCCGTAAGCAACAGACAAAAGAAGGACGCCTTCCAGGGCGTAATCGTTGAACGAAAATATGCCGATAACCAGCATGCCGGTATGACTGATGACTGCAAAAGCCATAAGCCGTCGAATGTTGATCTGCATCAACGCCAGCAGCGCACCGTAAAAAATACCGATCAACCCCAAATTGACGACAAATCCCGCCCATTGCTCAGCCGCGCCGGGAACCAGTGGCAATATGAAGCGGATCACCGCATAAATACCCAGCTTTAACCCCACCAGAAAAATCGCCGCACTGGCGACCGTGCCTTGTTCGGCAATCATCGGCAACCAGCCATGAAACGGGAATAACGGCATCCTGACTGAAAAGCCGTAAAACAACAGCATAAATATCAACGCTTCGTTATCCAGCGAAACGTTATGCTGCTTCAATGCCAGCCAATCGAAAGTCAATGGCATGCCGTTTTTTTCCAGTCCGAAAGATAAGAGCAAAAAACCGGTCAAGGTCATAGCAAGACCGAAAATCCAGAACTGCAAAATTCTGAAAATAATCCTGCGACGATTAAGACCTGTGCCCGCATAAATCGTTAAAAAAGTCACCGGCAACAATTCCAGTGCACTCCACAACCAGAATTGCAGTGAATTCAACGCCGAAAAGGCACCAATCAGAATGCCTTCATATCCCAGCAAACAGGAAATTAGCAACGTATCGTGAGCATGGCGGGTAATGCGGGTATAAGTCAGCGCCAAAAGCGACACGACTGCTGTCAAAGGTATAAACAGGATATTCGTGCCGTCGACACCGACGCGGTAGGTCATGCTCAGCAGTTCGACCCTTTCAGACAAATGGATTCCCGCTGTTTCGGAATCGAAGATGATCAGCAAATAAATACCGAGCAGCACGTTAACGATTGTCGCAGTAAAACTGACTTTTATAGTAAGCGTCTCGGACTTGAACCCGCTGATGATTATGACTGCCAGCAAAGGAATAAATGTCATGACACTCAACACCGGAAATACCGCAGTTTCAGACCATGAAAATAATTGAATAGCCATATGCCCTCAGGAAGCGATCAGCAGGCTGATGAGCACAAAAATCACCAGATATCGGGGCATCTGTAAAATCTGCTCAAGTTTATTTGCAGATTTACCGAGTTTTCTACCGTATTTGATTGATTCTTTACCCACACCTCTCAATACAAAATGATATTCAAACCAGTTCACCAGACCCGCCGACCATTCGGTCAACTTACCCGCTAAACCGCTGCCTGTGGCGAAACGGTCCTCATCATTATCCAGACGAGCGCCGATTTTTCTTTCCTCGATTTGAGTCAGTGTTGAAATAGCACGAATGGCCGGCGCGGGCGATCCCAGCAAGGGGTCCACAAAGCGTATTTCAAAAAAACTCAGATCTCTTGCAAGCCGGCGGACCGGTTTCACAACCATCCATTCGATGGCTGGCTCCAGCCATAAGCGTTGCTGCGCAGCGGCAAATAGCCCCGGCCTGGCAACCAAAAAGAAAGGGACACTGCGTACGGGATTATCGTGGGCATTATGTAAAATAGAAGGGGCTGTCAAAAACTGATAACTTCTCACCAACGTATGCGCGCCCAAGTGCCAGACTGCCAACTGCCAGAATCCCAACCCGCATTCCAAAAACATCAGACCGATTTGAGCCTGGACCGAAAAAACCAGCGAACTTTTGATATCCGTCTGCGTTAATCCGGCAAACCAGCCATAAAATGCGGTTAACAGCCCAACCACGGCAATCACGCCCATAGCCAACGGGGCTGCTTCAAACAAAGGTTGTAAGGTAAGAATTACAATGACACCGGCATGGATCATAATGGCGCCATAGAAAACCGCGCTCGATGGCGTTGGTCCTTCCATCGCTCTTGCCAGCCAGGGTGAAAATGGAATTTGAGCGGACTTGGCAAACGCGGCTACTGAAAAACAGAGTGCGAGAATGACCGCATCATTTCCTAATAAATCGGCCGCACCCTCATTAATATCCTGCCAGTTGGCAGAGCCTATCCAATGCAGGCTCAAACCAATACCCATCAAAAACCCGGCATCCCCTACCCGGTTAGTAATAAACGCTCTTGCCGCATTATTGGCGGCCACCGGCCGGTCGTAAGCATAGGCAATCAACAGAAAAGAACAGATTCCGGCGATTTCCCAACCCATAAATGCGCTTAATGCTGAACCGGAAAGAACCAGCAAAAACATCGCTGCCGCAAACAGACACAAAATAGAAAAAAAGCGGTGAAATCCCCGCTCCTTATGCATGTAATTGACCGAAAACCGGGCAACGATGACAAAAATGATGGAAAACAATCCGGACAGAGCCAGATTTAATGAATTAACAGTCACTCGCAGCGGCAATTGTAAATCACCACTTTGCAGCCACACGAACTGGACATGCTCATCGGTTTGATAACCCGACAAAAATGCCATCAAGAGCCCTAACGCCAGCAAGCAACTGAGAGATAAGCTCCAGACCGCCAGTTTTGCCGTGATGCGCTCTGAAGCCAGTGACGGCAATAAGCCGGAAAAACAGCTCAATCCTATCATCACAGCGGCTATCAAAGGAAACAACGGAATCAAACAAGCCCAATTTGCCATTATCAGACTCCGTTTGAAAACAAGGGCTGTTTAATCAGCATGGGCGAAACGGCTTCGGTCTCAGCGCGATAACAATCTTCCGAACTCTCCCTTAGCGGTAATTTTTGTGCAGCGGATTTCCAGACGACAAAACCAGCGCCCCGCTCAAAGATGAAAAGCTGCCCTGTGTCAGGATCTTGTGTGCTCAAATGCACCCAGCCGCCATCAATCAGCTCCCGCAAACCGGCCTGGCGATGATAAATTTTCTCAAGAATGCCGGGAGCCGCCTCGGTTATGATCTGCAAGCGCATCGCTTCATGAATTTCGACCATCTGCAAAGGCAGCCCTGTTCTTAAATCGCTAGATGCGCCTTCCATGACACCGAACAAACCGGTCACATTATGAGGAATTTTTGTCCCGCAACCGAAACGCTCGTTATTAACGCTTGAAAAATAATATTCGAGATTGATTCCCGCCCCGACGGGGCCTGCGGTCAATAAAATCGACTCCAGGACAGTTCCATCCGGATCCTGAGCCGGATCATAGGAAATCAGAAACATTCGCCGGTCCAGAAACAAACCCTGAGTCGCAGACCGCCTGCCGATATAGGCCGAGGCATTGGTCGCATGACCGAACTCGGGCCGAACCTGACTGAGATCATAAGACCGGGCTTCCACATGTCTCACCGCAGCCGCCCCGCTTTTATTTTGTGCGTTGAAAAACCGGCGGCAGCGTTCTGTCACGGCTCTTTCCTTGGCCTTCATCAACTGTAATTCAAATATTTCGAAATCAGCCTTAGCAGTGACCGGCATCCGCTCCAGGTCATACCAGGTAATAACATCGTTACAGGTATCGTGTTGGGCGCCCACTAACCAGGTGTCATCCGGAATGGAAATACCGCGTTCAGGTAGCAGACGCCTGACCTCAGGGCGATTGGCCATCGCCGCAAACACACGGGCATTAGGCCCGCCTCTTCGCCCGCCGCACGCGCCGCAATCATGAGCCGCCTCATGAGGATTATTCTGGCTTGTCGAACCATGCGCCATCAAACACACAATACGGGCCAAGCCGTAACTCAGACCGGTCGTTTTTAACAATTGAGCAATACGGTCAGCTTGTTCCTGATCGGTAAAACCCAACTGAGGTGCATCGCTCGCAGCCTCAGCGGATTGAGGAGTTGAAGTAAATTGAAGTCCGGTTGGAACCGTTTTTACAATGGAACTGTAAAGCCATTTTTCCAGCTTGTAGTTAACCGTCGGCAGTAACGATTTAATCAACAGCTTAACGATCAGCAGCGGCGCAAAGACATACAGCAAGGGATAGGCTGCAAACAGCTGGCTGCGCAGACTTTGATGCACCAGATTTATCCCCTTTTTGTAGAGGCCAAGACCTTTTTGATGCGCATCCATTGCCGATTCAGCTCCTTGCACCGGCATTTCATTAACCTGGTGTACCGGCGTCACAACCACCGGACATAACGGCGTTATCGTATGATCATCCAGTCCTTTGTAGTTCATCACAACACCAAAAAAACCGGCTGCACCCAGAGTTTCTATTGCAGGATTTATTTCTTCAAGATGCCGCCGGAAACTTTCCTCCCGTTCATCCATACAGAACATTACCTGCGCTTCAGGACGCTGAATTCTCGTTGCCCATCGACCTCTGCCGTAATTGGCCTGTAAGCCTTGAAACAAATTTTCCCGGAAGTTATGTTCGTAGGCATATAACCACACTTTATTGCGGTCAGCTAGACCAAAACTGTCTAAAACCGTCAGCAGGTTCTCCAAATCAGCTTTATTCAGTGATTGAACGTGACGGGCGTTTAAACCTGAATGCTGAAAAAAACAAAACAAGCGCCAGCCGCTGTCATAGAGCGTATGTTCTTTTGATTGGTTCTGATGAGCTAAAGGACTCGACTGCCATGTCCAGAGCTCTTCTGCTAGGCGCCACCAGTCTTTCCTGTCCTGCCGCTCAGTCCTGCTCAATAAAATCAGAGCTTCAGCCGACTGACTCAGGTATTCGGGCAGCACGCCCCGGTAAAGTTGGCTACGCACCCAAAACTCAGCCAGATTCTTTTGGAAATACGAAATCAACCGGCCTAATTTGGCCTCTATTTTCCATGTGCCATCACACAGCCGATTGAGCCAGAGCCTGTCCAGGGTCAAACGTATCGCCAGATAATCAGCAAGCGTGGGTTGCGCGCCGTTTGCTGACTTGTAGCTTGGGTTATGCTCACGCCAGTTGATGATGCCTGACCAGCCGGGCAATTCCAGCGCTAAACGGCGCAAATAACCCGGCCATTGTTGCTGAGGAATTTGCAGCGCATTTAAATGAAACACGATCGCGTCGACGGCCTCGTCAGGCAACTGCGCTTCGAGAATATGCCATTCCGTAAGCTCCTGGAAAAAAGGATTAGCATCGTATTTAGCGGTTAACCGCCAAGCAGCATAGAGACCCAGCCGCTTAACATCAGGCAATTGCCATGGCGCAAGTCCCTCGTCCAGCGCCGAGGCGCAGGTTCTTATCAGTAAGGGGCGAACATCATCCAGAATATCCGTTCCGGTCAGCGCGAAAACAAATCCGCGAAGAGTAATGCTGTCACCCGTCTGTTCAACCAGGGCATCCAACGTTTTTTTTGCCTGTTCCTGAATGTGTTGAACAACGGTCAGATTTTGAATTGCCGTTGGCTGCATCTTGCTTCGGGCCAGCCAGTCCTCAGCTTGTTCGGCCGATATATCGAAGAGATTTTCCGGATGCAGCCTGACATCATTGATGCCCAGTTTTTCCAGGAGAGTGTTCCAGAGTTTGTTGATCGCAACCGCTTCATCCCCATCTGCCACTAACTGCTCTCGCGCATGTTGAGACACACCGGGGCGCAGCGAATTGAGCCCTGCACACTCGGTTTGCAGCCAGTTGAAACGTTCAGGGCTCACCGGCTCCAATCCATGCAGCAAAACCGTATTAACGATCTCACTGATGCTGATTGTTTTGGTATCTACTTTGATAATCACCTGTCTAGGATTGAGACAGGTTTCATGACTCAGTGCAGCCAGTATGTCGTCATCGTTAATACGACCCTGCTGGTAAAAGGCTCGAAATTGGGTTTCCGGCAAATAACCGCTAATGCCGGTCAGGGCTTCGAAATCAGCCAAAGCCTGTTCAAAAGGCAAATGCTGGAAACCGTGTAAGGTGTTGTGGTGAACAAAGTTACCGATAGGCGCCTGTCCGGGAAGCACGTGATCCAGATGATGCAAAACAGCCATCAGTTGTTCGCGCAAAGCGCCAATATCTTCAGAATGGTTAAGAGTCGACTGTTGCATTGGTTACCTGACGATAACGGCGTCAATGCCATCATTAAAAAGCCCGTCGTCCCTGGTCAAGTTCGCACGTTGTTCCAAAGGAAGAAGCTGGCTGCTTAGCGATGAGCGGCTTTCGAGGTGATCAACACGGTGACTGATAGAATCAATCATATGGTTTATGGTGGCTGTCGAAAGATTGATCAGCGGCGCAGGAAATAATCCGAACAACAAAATACCGCTCACCAGAATACTGACTGAAACCAATTCAACGGGTTTTAAATCCGGAATATGCTGCATTTTAGGCTTGACGGGCCCTGTAAACAAAAGACCGATCGTGCGGATCGAATATGCAGCACCTATCAAAATACTTAAACTGAAAAAAACCATCAAGCCCTGCCATTGCTGAAATCCGCCAATCAAAGCGTGTAATTCGGCAACAAAACTGACCGAACCCGGCAGACCCATTGCCGCGAGTAATGTCAGCGTAGTCAGCATGGCAAAACGGGGCGTGACTCTGATTAATGAACTGTAATCCTGAATATTACGGGTATGAGTTCGCTCATACAGTAAACCGATCAATAAAAACAGAGCACCGGCAACCAGTCCGTGAGCCGTCATTTGCAAAACGGCACCGGTCATACCCGAGTGATTCAGCGCGGTGATACCCAATAACACAACGCCCATGTGACTGACCGAAGAATACGCAATCATTGCTTTGAGATCGCTTTGACGCCAGGCAAGCAAAGCGCCGTAAAGCATGCCGAACAAGGCAAGAAAAACCAGTAAAGGCTGTAAAAGCTCTATGGCTTCCGGCAACATGAAGGCAACCCTGATCAGTCCATAAGCGCCCATTTTAAGCAAAATACCAGACAGCAGAATACTGATGGGACTGGGGGCTTCAACATGAGCCAGCGGTAACCAGCCATGAAGGGGGAAAACCGGCATTTTCACGCCGAAACCGATTAAAAAGCCCAAAAACACGAGGACCTGTTCATAGAGCGGCATATCCTCGGCGGCCTGACTCATTGAGGTCATCAGTGATCCGCCATGTTCAAGAACGTATTGACTGATCGCCAACAGACTGACCAGCATGAAAATCGATCCGCCCATCGTATACAGCACAAAATTCATACTTGCAGCATGCCGTCTCTTGCCGCCCCAGCGATCGATTAAAAAGAACAGTGGAATCAGCGTGACTTCCCAAAAAATATAAAACAACGCCCAGTCCTGAGCCAAAAAAACGCCCAACATCCCGAATTCAAGTAACAAAACGCAGATGAAGTAGCCTTTGACGCTGCCGGAAATCGATGATGAAGCAAGCAGAGCAATTGATGTCAGAAGACTAGCCAGCACCAGCATCGGTATCGACAACCCGTCGACACCCAAGGCATAGGCGCTGCCGAGTTTTGGATTGAGAGGATAATATTCGCTGAATTGCAAACCGGCATCCGATGTGTCATACCGGTAGGTCACCCAACAGGCCAGTAAAAGTGCGATAAAGGCAAACAGGTTACCCAACCCACGGATCAGTTGAAAATGCCTGCCCGGTGCCAATACCAAAAAAAGCACCCCCACTGCGGGTGTCCAAAGTAATGCACTGAGTATGATCATAATAAATTTCTTTTTATCTTGCTCGCCACAATGCTGCCTTGTACGACTCTGGCCTTTGGGAATCAATTTAGGGGACCTTGAACCAAAGTGCTCAAGCGTTTTACAGGTATTTACTAAAATTGAGAGGCGCTGGAAATTTGATTTAAAAGCTGCCTGCAGAAAGCTTTTAAACTAAACGATGTTCATGTTAAATCTGGAACGGTTTGTTAACGTTTCTGCAGTAAAAAACGCACACGGCCTATCCATCATCGTTACCACCGACACCGACAGAAATTCTGTGGGTACCGCGGACCATTGCCCGGTTCTTTAATGCACCAGACTTAACAGAATACCGGCGGCTACCGCAGAGCCAATGACACCGGCTACATTCGGCCCCATCGCATGCATCAGCAGAAAGTTATGCGGATTGCTTTCCAATCCTAACTTATTTGCAACTCTTGCGGCCATAGGAACAGCCGACACCCCCGCCGCGCCAATCAGGGGATTTATAGGCGTTTTACTGAATTTGTTCATTATTTTGGCCATCACCACACCCGCCGCAGTACCGATACAAAAAGCAATTGCACCCAATGCCAGTATCCCCAAAGTTTCATATTTCAAGAAGGCATCGGCACTCAACTTGGAGCCCACGGAAAGACCCAGAAATATAGTGACAATATTAATCAATTCATTTTGCGCAGTTTTACTTAAGCGTTCCACTACACCACAAGTATTCATTAAATTACCAAAACAAAACATCCCCACAAGTGGCGCAGCAGAGGGCAACAGTAGCGCGGTTAACAGTAAAAGCATCAAAGGAAAGACGATTTTTTCGGTTTTACTGACAATTCGAAGCTGCTCCATTTCGATCAGGCGCTCTTGTTCTGTTGTCAATGCTCGCATAATCGGAGGCTGAATTAACGGCACCAAAGCCATATAAGAGTAAGCCGCTACCGCAATTGCTCCCAACAAATCGGGCGCGAGTTTAGAGGCCACATATATAGCTGTAGGTCCATCTGCCCCGCCGATAATCGCAATTGCAGCGGCATCTTTCATGGTAAATTCCAATCCTGGAACCAGATTTAATGCAAGCGCTCCCAATAAGGTTGCAAATATCCCAAATTGAGCAGCCGCACCAAGAAAAAGTGTTTTTGGATTGCCCAGCATCGGTCCGAAATCGGTCATGGCACCGACGCCCATAAATATCAACAGCGGAAATAAACCGGTCTTGATGCCGAAGTAAAGGTAATAAAGCAGCCCGCCTTCTTCAGACATACCCGCAACCGGAATATTACTCAAAACCGCGCCGAAACCGATTGGCAGCAAGAGTAAAGGCTCGAAGCCTTTTTTAATCGCCAGATACAGCAGCAAAAAACCCACCGCCATCATCAGTGTCTGTCCCGGCTGTATGCTGTAGAACCCAGTGCTCTGCCAGAGCAACATTAAATTTTCCATAAATTGTCTCGACTTAATTAGTTTTAAACGGGTATCTCAATGTGGGCAAACTGTGGTGTAAAAGCCGCAAAACGCCTCTTACCTTCCCTTTTCCTATGGGAGACCTACCCGCACTAATCCAGGACTAGGTGCCAGCGTCTTGTCTATTGGTCATTGCAATTGCAAGGGTCAACCAATAAGAATTCACTTATAGCATATCTGCCGGTCATTCGTGCTTTTAGGGAATTATATTGAACGAAACTCAATAGCTAAAGTTAATTCATTGAGATTAGCTAACATAACCCTGATAAGTCCTGATTTTCGATCGCCGTCTCTCTCTGCAAAAAGCAGTGTGACGGCACAAATCAGTCAGAGCCGTTGATTCAGGCAAAAACAACAGGTTTGCACCAAAAGATGAACCGCACTCCTTGCTGCACCAATTAAGAGCATTTTAACTCATTTTGTGCTCTTATTTTGTGCATAACAGCCTTATTAATTCAAATATCAAACCATGATGTTCTATTATTTCATAAGCTTATAAATTCGGCATGGATCCTGCTGCTGTCTAGACACAATGTCGTTTAAATACTACAATTTGTCATATAAGCAACAATGGCTATAATGAAATCAAACTTTTCATTAAGTTAAAAAATTAATTAACCTGACTACTTAAAAGTTAAGGCTAATGCCTTGTTAGTTAAATAATTTTTAATTCAAACCACAGTAGGAATCACTTATGTCAGTAAAAAACAAAATGAACACGGGATTGCAGGTTACGATCTGTAGCGCATTGCTGTGCTCCCCTTTATTAGCACATGCAGAAGGTGAAGGCGCCGTTGAAAGTCTGACAGGTGTTAACGTTAACTCCCTGAACGATATGGGCATAGAAGTTGGCGGCTGGGTTTCAACCGGTATTGCTGGTAACCCCGATGGCCCAAGAGACAACTTCAATGGACCGGTTACTTTTAACGACCGCGCCAACGAAATCCATATGAATCAGCTGTATGGCTATATTGAAAGAGCCGTCGATACCGAAGGCAGCGGCTGGGATTTCGGCTTCAGGGCGGATATTTTGTACGGAACGGATGCTCGATTCACGACTCAATATAACTTTGATGAACAGATCATTGGTGATGATTACTCATTCTACAAACTGGCTTTCCCACAAGTCTACGCAACCATGTTTGCGCCAATCGGCAACGGTATTACGGCCAAAATCGGTCATTTCTATACGCTGATCGGCAATGAAGTGGTTACCGCACCGGACAACTTCTTTTATTCTCATGCCTACACCATGCAATATGGCGAACCGTTTACCCATACCGGTGCATTACTTTCGTATCCTATTAACAAAAACATCAGCGTCACGGGCGGTGTCGTATCAGGATGGGATTCGTTCTTTCAGGAACCGGCCAATTTCTTAGGTTCGGTTTCTTATACGACCGACAATGAAAAAACCTCGGTAGCTCTTGCCTATATTGGCGGCGATCAGGGGGACTGGCAAGGTCAAAACGATGATCACCGCTCCATGTACAGCATCGTTGTCAACCACGACATCACCGATAGCCTGCACTATACCTTGCAACACGATTACGGTGTTCAAGAAAACTGGGACCCTACTAACGGAAGCTCGGCTAACTGGTACGGCATCAACCAATACCTGACTTATGCGGTCAACGACCAAGTATCTACCGGTCTGCGTTTTGAATGGTTCCGCGATGAAGACGGTGCAAGGGTTTTTGGCATAGGCAGAAGTAATGATAGCTGGACACCACAAGACAATCATTATTTCGCCTTGACCGCAGGCGTCAATTATTCTCCATTATCATGGCTGATGCTTCGTCCTGAAATCAGATACGACTGGGTCGACCAAGGCAAAGCTTTTGATGACGGCAGCGAAGACGATCAAGTGTTGATCTCAGCTGACGCAATTATTCGTTTCTAAATTCATTAGCAATGTGATATTCAAACGGCACCTGCGGGTGCCGTTTTTATTTGATCCATTTTTGCTGCATCACTTCTCTACACTATTCAATTTCGGATATTGATCTACCCAAGTGGATTAAAAGCCCGTTCTTCTCCCCAAGATAAAAGCAAGCTAGCGTTATAAAACGCCATTGAAACAGCTGTGTGAAACAAGCACCTACAATTAATAAAATCGGAAGGGTGAGCAGATACCCTCTCTCTTTTTATACAAAGTAATCGCCCGCTTTTCAGGCTTGAACACCACTTCGCTTAAAACAAAATGCGAACATGACAATCAGGTCCGCATCTCACTATTTCACACCCCCATAAACAGGTAAAAATTATCTGCAATGTTTATACGAATAACATTGATTATCATTTGCCTGTGATATAGGATATCAACAGTCTCAGTTTAAACTCAACCTTACCTAAACAGCTCTAAGAGCTTCTTTTTCAGGGGAAATGATATGTTGCGATCCAAGCGACTTTGTACACCGCTATCGCTGGCGATTCTTGCCTGCGGCCTTCCAACGCCCGCTCAAAGTGAGGAGAAAGCCGATGAGCCAAAAATTCTTGAAACGGTCAATATTATCGGAAGCCCTGACGACGTAAAAGATATGCCGGCCTCGGCTCAGTTTCTTGATACCGATGATATCCGCAGCCAAAGCTATAGCGATATCAACCGAATTTTACGCAAAGTGCCCGGGGTTAATATTCGGGAAGAAGATGGCTTTGGCTTATTCCCCAATATCAGCTTTCGCGGCGTCGATACCACGCGCAGTGCAAAAATTACGGTTATGGAAGACGGAGTATTGGTTGCGCCGGCCGCTTATTCTGCACCGGCAGCTTATTACAACCCGGCCGGCGGACGCATGAGCGGCATAGAGGTATTAAAAGGCTCCAGTCAGATCAAATACGGCCCGCATATCACCGGCGGTGTGCTCAACTATTTGTCTACCGCAATACCGGATACCGGCAAAGCCTATCTCAAAACTATCTATGGCAGTTATAACGAGGTAAGAACTCAGGGGTATGTCGGCGATACGATTGACACCGATCACGGCCGCTTCGGTTATTTGGTTGAAGGTTTTTATCGGGGTTCGGACGGCTTCAAATCGATCGATGAAACCGCTGATTTTCGCAACGGCGATGAAACCGGCTTCCAGCAAGTCGAGCCCATGGTGCGTTTATCCTGGGAACCGGATACAGAGATGTATCAAAAGCTGGAAGTCAAATTCGGTTACTCCAGCATGGATGCCGATGAAACCTATCTGGGGTTAAGCGAAGCCGATTTTAAAAATGACCCTTACCGCCGCTATTCCGCATCACGTTTCGACAATATCGATTCGGAGCGATTTGGCGGTTTTGCGCGATATTTCATTTCTCCTACCGAAAACTTGGATATCGTAACGACCGCTTCCTACAGCGAATTCAGCCGAAATTGGAGCAAGCTGAACGATATTCGCCGAGATAGACTCAGTCTTGGCGGCCTAGGAGGTAATATGGACTTGTCTGCAGCCCTTTCGGGCGGGAGAAACGGCGAAGGACTTGCCTGCTTAAAAGGCAATCTGGCTTGCGGCTTGCGAGTAAGAGACAACAATCGCGAATATTATTCGGGTGGGATTGAGTCCATGGCCAACTATCGCTTTGATTTAGGCGTCACTCACCACGAAATAAATGGTGGCTTTCGGTATCATGAGGACGGAGAAAAGCGCTTTCAACACCAGATCACTTTTGATCAAAACAACAACGGTGTCATTGTCGGTAACAATCTCGGCGCACCCGGAACCCTGCCCGGTGAACAGGATGATAGAAGACAAGACACCCAAGCCTATGCTTTTTTTCTGAAAGACCGGATCGAACTTGGCAACTGGGGTTTTACGCCAGGTATTCGTTATGAACATCTTTACCAAAAAAACAAAAATAATTTGAATCAGACTCAAACAGGCTCTAGCTCATTGGACATGTATGCCGGAGGTGCCAGCCTGGATTACCGGTTCAACGAAGAATTTATGATGTTTGGTAGCGCTCACCGCGGCTTTTCACCTCCAGGTCCTCAGGACGCAGTTGTGGACGGTTTAAAAGAAGAAACCAGCAATGCCTACGAATTAGGTGGACGCTACAGCCACGGAGCATTTTCTGCTGAAATTACCGGTTTTTATACCCAATTCGAAAACTTATTGGTTATCGACAGCATAGGCGGCACAGGTAGCGACGCCAACCAAAACTTCGGTAAAGTCGACACGAGAGGCGTTGAAGTGGGCATGAATTTCGATGCCGGTGACGCTTTTGGCTGGGGCTTTCGTAACCCTTATTTCTTGGCCTTTACTTATACCGATACCGAACAGCTCAATGATGCTGCATCCACAGATGCTGAATCAATTTTCAGTTACGGCAAAAAAGGTAACCGCGTCCCCTATATTCCCGAATATTCACTCAGCTTCGGCAGTGGTATTCACTTTGATAAATGGGGCTTGGAAGTGGCCGCCAATTATGTCAGCGAAACGTTTACCAGCGCTAACAATACGGACGTTCAAATCAACGGAGCAGGTCAACCGGACTCGCGTTTCGGTAAAACGGACGATTACATTGTCGCCGACGTCTCGGCCTATTACCAGGTCACCAAAAACATCAAAATTCTCGGTGGCGTGCAAAATCTTTCCAACGAAGAATATCTGGTTTCAAGACAGCCGCACGGCCCTCGCCCAGGCATGCCTATCTTTGCCTACGGCGGTTTTGAACTGGACTTTGACATTTAAATATCTCCCACCATGCCGATCAGGGACGATCCGGCCTGGTGTACCGATATGTAATAATTAAGTGCAAGAGGCTCAGGCGATAGCCATAATCCAACAGATAAACTTTAATAAAGTTGAGTACTTCGCTTGATGGGTCCCGCTCTGCTAAGCCAACCCAGCCGGTGCATCACCTTCATTTTATTGCTCTACTGAATTGCCAACCAACACCTCATCATCTCCATTCCATTACCCTCAGCAAAGCTGGAATTGCACTACAAACAGTTGAGCATTCCTTAACCCTGGACAAGATGACGCGGAGACAGCACGCATTAAGACAAGCAAGACTAACGCGTTTTGAACGCGGAAGGTAATGGAACGCTCACCGCAATAACTCATTTTCCGGCATCATCACCCTCAGCACGCCATTGGCGCCAACTCGTCATGGGTTCAGATTCAAAGACAACGCTTGACCAGGGATAATCTTCAACTCTGACAAGCACTTTGCCTGCAACACGATCCGCTCGACATAAAACGAATAAGTACTCATAAAAACGCGCCTTCAATTGGTTTCTGAATAGGGGAGCAGCATCCCCTTTAAAGTTCCCTATAAATCTGGTTAAATTGAGCTGATAGGTGCCCTGCTATGACGCATGATCAGTATTGAACTCAATGTGATTTTTTGGAGATAGTTATGCGTAGCTCATTATCCGCTGCGGGTCTTCGTTGGGGAGTGTATGCGTTTACCAGTTTTTGGGGCGCTTATTTGCTGTTTCAGCTCGAACCCGTTATTGGCAAATTTATCCTGCCGTGGTTTGGTGGCAGTCCTGCGGTTTGGATTACCTGCATGCTTTTTTTTCAGGTGTTTTTGTTGGTTGGTTATGCCTATGCACATCTCAACCTGGACTGTTTTCCTGTGCGGCGCCAGGGTTTGATTCATGCCGCTCTATTGTTGCTTGCACTGTTAGCGTTGCCGGTGACCCCGGAGCAATCGTTCAAACCCGAAAACAGCGATCAACCGACACTGGATATTATTTTGCTACTGATGAGCAGCATCGGTTTGCCCTATTTCATCCTGTCAACCACCAGTCCTTTGCTGCAGGCATGGATAGTTCGAATCAATCCCAATCGCTCTCCCTATACGCTGTACGCGCTGTCCAATTTTGGCTCTTTGCTGGCATTATTGAGCTATCCGGTTCTGTTCGAACCTTATTTTAAATTGGGACAACAGACGTTAGGCTGGTCCGCAGGCTTTTTCATTTACGTGTTGTTATGCGGCGGTGTCGCATTGGATTTTCGTCGCTTGGCAAAAGCAGAGAAAATTGTTGCCAAACCCGTTGCAATTGATGACGAAACACACGTCTCCGATAGGCTGTCACCCTCTCTGTTGTGGCTGTTTTGGCTGGCATTGCCTGCGGCCACCTCGACTTTGCTGCTGGCTACGACCAATCAGCTTTGTCAGGATGTGGCGAGCGTCCCCTTTCTATGGGTGGTGCCGCTAAGCCTGTTTATTATGTCGTATATTTTTTGCTTCGCCCGGCATGATTGGTATCAACGGCGGATTTTCATTCCTGCCCTGGTGATTGCGGCTATCGCGTTGGTCGCGGTGCTTTACGGCGGAGGAAACTTCACGCTGGAAGCTCAAGTCGGCATTTACAGTGCAGGCTTGTTTTTCTGCTGTATGACGTGTCACGGAGAGCTTTATCGGCTACGGCCTCACCCGAGTCAGTTAACGGCTTATTATCTTGCGATTTCAGCTGGCGGGGCATTAGGCGGAATTTTCGCCGCCGTCTTGGCGCCCTTGCTGTTTACAATGTATTACGAGTTTCACATTAGTCTGTTTGCGTGTTGCGTGCTGACCTTTTATGCCGTCGCAGTGGACAGTCAGTTATCAGGGCAGAAGCGTCGTAAGCCACTGCTCTGGTTATTGGCAGGCGCAATGTTGATCTGGTTGGGAGTGAATCTGGCCAACCAGGCTTTTCAGGCGGCTTCCGGAAAAATCCGGGTCAGTCGTAATTTTTACGGCGTTTTGCGTGTGGAAGAACGTTCTTTAGAAAATCCGGACTTGGCCAAACGGGTGATGAGGCACGGTGCCATCGATCATGGTTTCCAGTTTTTGTCAGGAGAAAAAAACCAATGGCCTACTGCTTATTATGGCAATGATTCCGGAGTCGGGCTGGCCCTGACGCATTTTTCGAGAGCGCAAGGACGGCGAGTGGGCCTGGTCGGGCTGGGTACAGGGACTGTGTTGACCTATGGCAAACCGAATGACTATTTTCGTATCTACGACATTGATCCGTGTGTGATCGAATATGCTAAAACTTACTTCACCTTCCTGAAAAATACCGCAGCCCGCTTTGACGTTGTCGTGTCCGATGCGCGATTGGCCCTGGAGCGTGAACCACCACAAGCTTTCGATTTATTGATTCTTGATGCGTTCAATGGCGATGCGATACCCATGCACTTGCTTACAGAGCAGGCTCTGCAATTGTATCTAAGTCATTTGCGCCCCGATGGCGTATTGGCAATCCATATTACCAATCATTATCTGGATTTGCGGCCATTGGTCAGCGGCATGGCCAAGCGTGCCGGTTATGACTATTTGCTGGTGCAATCTCAGCCCTCGGAAAATCGGGGCTGGTATCGTGCCGACTGGGCGTTACTCAGCAAAAACCAGTCCTTTCTGCAAGTGTCGGCATTACAACAAGCCAAAAGCACTGGAGCAACTCCAGTTGAAAGTATCATTTGGACAGACGACTTTTCCAATATGTTTAGGTTATTGAAATAAATGTGAATGTCGCCTATCGCGGCGAATCAAAAAACAACCTCTTCCCACAGTGAGTTGATTGAAACAGGAGGTAGTATCATGAAAACAGCACTGGCGCTGACTCTGATTGGACTATTTTCATTATTGGTATTTT
>JAURZI010000132.1 GCA_030653435.1 Methylovulum sp. | reverse complement strand
AAAGCGACTAATGTTCAGCCAATGCTGGCACTGCGTGTTGTGAGGGCTAATGGTGATTGGGAAAGGTACTGGGACAATTTGTCTGCCGCAGTGGCTGCGTAGGATTTTTATGGATTCCCCACACTTTTAATCACACCCGGCCGGGTGTCACGTATTGCCGGGGAGAAATTGCAGAAATATTTGCTGGATAACCAAGGCAAGACGGACGAGATTCTGCGGCGCTACGCATTGCTCGACACCGTGCTGAGTTCGGCCGAATCAGATGAAACCCAGTTGCAGACAGTCCGTAAAACTGTTTCTGCCAGGCCGGATTTATGCGAATTCTCACGGTTGCACGCTGAATACGGTGGCAATAATGAATGCCGTTTTATGAAACCGATCTTTGCCAACCGACGGACGGAGCTATTGCGCATCCTGTCCAAGCTGCGCTTCGTTTCGACCAGTCAGGACTTAAGCTTTGAACGTGCATTGGCCTTGATGCTTGCTGAGCGTGGTCGCCACAGTGAATGGATAACCCTGAAAAGCGGCACCTCAGCTGTGTGAGCTTGGCAGACCTGGCTTGGGTGCCGGAAAAGTGGTGGAAACTGATCACGGGTGAGCAGCAGCGCGAGGCACCAACAAGGCTCCACCGACGCCAGTTTGAGGTATGTGTCTGCATGCAAATGGTACGGGAACTGAAATCTGCCGACCTTTGCGTGATCGGGGCCAACCATTATTCCGACACCCGCGACGAACTGGTGCCGTTGGCGGAGTGTGCAAAAAACCGCGAGGCGTACGGCCAAGAAGTCGGCCTGCCCGTTGAGGCGGAACCATTCGTCCAGCATGTCCGCGGCCTCTTAACGGCGGCGGCTAAAAAAGCGGATGACACGTATCCCGATAATCCATTTTTCCAGATCATTGACGGTCGTCCGAAATTAGGGCGGCTCAAGAAAAAGCCCATCCCGGAAGGGTTCCAGGCGCTCGATGCGGCGTTGACCAAGAAGCTTGATAGTAAAGAACTGTCGTTGTTGGATGTGCTCGCCGGTACTCCCCAGTGGATCGGTTGGGACAAACATTTCAGTCCGCTCAGTGGGCATCAAGGCAAGCTTAAGGAAGATGTGCGACGTAAAATTTTGACCACCTTCGCCTATGGAACCGGTTTGGGGGCGACCCAAACAGCCCGCAATATTGCGGACATTAGCGCCCGGCAAATAACCTTCGTCGACCAACGTCAAGCTTCCACCGAAAAATTGGAGGCGGCGATCTGCGGCACCATCAATGCCTACAACCAGTTCCAGTTACCGCGCTATTGGGGCGATACCAAGTGGGCGGTCGCCGATGGCACCCAGTGGAATTTGTACGAAAACAACCTGCTGTCGGAGCGCCACATCCGCTACGGAGGCTATGGCGGTGTCGCCTACTATCACGTCAGCGATAACTACATCGCGTTGTTCTCGCATTTCATCCCGTGTGGCGCTTGGGAGGCGATCTACATTCTCGACGGCCTGATCAAAAACAAATCGGACATACAGCCCGACATTTTGCATGGCGACACACAGGCGCAGAGCGCTCCGGTCTATGGATTGGCCTTTTTGCTGGGCATTAAGCTGATGCCGCGAATACGGAATTGGAAAGACTTGAAGTGGTTTCGTCCGGCACCTCAGGAAACCTACAAAAACATTGACGGGCTGTTCAGCAAGGAAGCCATTGACTGGGATTTGATCGCTTGTCATTTGCCCGATATGCTGCAGGTCGCACAGTCCATTCGGGCAGGCCGAATCTCACCTTCGGCCATACTACGCAAACTGGGCACAGCCAGCCGGAAGAACAAGCTTTACTTTGCGTTTCGGGAACTTGGGCGGGTGGTTCGTACTACATTCTTGTTGGAATATATTGGTGATGAAGAGTTGCGCCGCATCATTCAGGCAGCACAAAATAAATGTGAAGGTTTTAACCAGTTCGCCCAATGGGTTTATTTCGGCGCCGATACCATTGCCGAAAATGTTCGTGACGATCAACTGAAAATCATAAAATACAACCATCTGATCGCCAATCTTGTGATATTCCATAACCGCCATACCATCACGCAGGCGTTAAAGGAATTGGAGGCGGAAGGGATGAAGCTTACACCGGAACTAATTGCCGGCTTCAGCCCGTACCGGAGTACCGGACATCTCATCTCAATCGCTTCGGACTGTTCGAGCTGAAAGAGCGCCACCCATTACCAGTTGACTATGGAATCATGTTTTGAAAGAAGAATGTAGGTACGATAAGGGTTACAGGGCTCTACTATCCATTTACGTACGAATCCTTACGCCTAGCCTATATGAGCCAGCAGAGACATTAACAAATAGGGTTGCGACATTGGAATCATATGTGGCATACCATGTTTCTCCATTTGTGTTGCTGTGGTTCCACCAATAAATTTGTTTTTTTAGCCCCATAGTTGTTCCAGCCAAAGATTCCGCAGCCCCCCTTTTTTCTGAGTCAAAATACCTCCGGCAAAGCCGGAGGCTTGTAAATGTGAACCGCTCAAAGCGGGTTAAAATGTTTGCCACCTGAAGTGTGGCGGTGTTCTAAAACAGGCTCAGTTGCTCGATCCGCCTGTCCTCTGCTTCCTGATG
>JAURZI010000131.1 GCA_030653435.1 Methylovulum sp. | reverse complement strand
CATCAGGAAGCAGAGGACAGGCGGATCGAGCAACTGAGCCTGTTTTAGAACACCGCCACACTTCAGGTGGCAAACATTTTAACCCGCTTTGAGCGGTTCACATTTACAAGCCTCCGGCTTTGCCGGAGGTATTTTGACTTTATAATCATGATGTTCAATAATCATATGGTCAAAATACACTTCGCATAGTCATGCTTACGGTATCTACATAAAAAACCGAACATTTAAGCGCGTAAAATATATACGCAACTAATGCTGATAACTCGCACATCAGCACCGCTCAAGCATGTCCATGCGGAATATCTGGATGTTGTTGCGGCCGATAGCCTTGGCATAATACATCGCGATGTCGGCATGTTGGGCCAGCGCCGTTTCGTTGTCGCCATGTTCAGGATAAACCGCAATACCGGCGCTGCAAGAAATCGCTAAGTGCTGGCCATCAATGTCAAAAACCTGGCTAAGGGTATCGCGTATTTTTTCTGCAATCTGCAATGCTGTTTGCTCTGAGGGTATAGTGCGTAACAGCAGCATAAATTCATCGCCGCCGATACGGGCCACCGTGTCGGCTTGACGTAAACAGTTTTGGATGCGCGCTGTGACGGCTTTCAGCAATAAGTCACCGACGCCGTGGCCGAAATTGTCATTGACCGGCTTGAATTTATCCAGGTCAAGATATATCAGCGCTAGTTGTTCCTGGTCGCGTTGGGCTTCGGCCAGCGCCTGTTGCAGGCGGTCGCTGAACAGCGTCCGGTTGGGCAAGCCGGTCAAGGCATCGTGTAGCGCCATGTGTTTGATGCGGTCTTCGACTTGTTTGCGTTCGGTAATGTCGCGGGTGACGCCATGCAGTTCAACCTGTTGGGTTTCAGCGTTGCGGTAATATTTAAAAATGATTTCCGTCCAAATCGTGCCGCCGTCTTTACAGGATTCCTGGACTTCCTGGCGATAAGCGCAATCGCCATGCGGGTCGGCAAGAAACGCATCCAGATGTTGCTGTATGTGTTGTTTCAACGTCAACGCATAATCGGGGAGCAATCCGTCATCTATTGGTTTGGCGATGATCTCTTCGGCGCTGTAGCCGCGCAATAATTTTATGGACGGGCTGATATAGCGAAAGCGCAGGCTTACTGGGTCGGCTATCCAGACCACATCGCGCATGGTTTCAACCAAAAAGCGGTACAGTTTTTCGCTGGCAGCCAGTTCTTGTTGAACCCGATGGAGGGCGGTGATGCTGTGTTTCAGTTTGCGGTTAATCGCATAGATATAGCCGGTGATGGCTGTGGAGACGGCAATCAGCGCCAGGGCTATCGCCAGCGTCAGGTATAGCCAGGTCAAATCGCGTTGGGGGTTGGGCTCATAGAGAAAGCCGTCCAGCGAGATACCGCGCGGCAGCATGCCTAGGTCTGCATAAGTGTCGGCGATATGTCGCCAGCGCCCCGGATTCATATATCCCATTTCGATAATGTCGGGCTGGATCAACGACATCATTTGCTTGGCTTCAAATTGATAGAAGTCCAGAGGGTGCTGTTGCGAGTATTGATTGAAGATCAGTTCGGAAATTTCTCGCTGATGCGCCATGGCGTAGCGCCAACCACGCAAACTGGCGGCTCGGAATGCCTGGACGCGCTTAGGGTGGGCGCTTAGGTACGGCTCGGTGGTAAACAGCGTGTCGCCATAGAAGTCGATGCCCACCGAGCGCGGGGTATAGGCTTGATAAGGGATATGGGCGATATTGAGGTAATAGGGTTCGTTGGTGACATAGGCGGACATGGCGTCGGCTTTGCCGTCTATCAAATCCTGCGGGTTGTGGCTGTGTTCCAGTTGCGTGATGCGCTTGAGCGGAACGCCTTCATTTTCTAAATAGGCGACCAGTTCATCGGCTTGCGGTTCCAGCATCACGCGTTTGCCGGTAATATCCTGGATCGATTGCGCGGCATGGTCTTGCCGCATTATCAACACATAAGGCGAGTGCTGAAAAATGGCGGCAAGCGCCACGACCGGAATGCCTGCTTCGCGCTGCAACAGCAAGCTGCTGGTGCCTACACCAAAGTCAGCTTTGCTTTCAACCACCGCATTAACCGGATCCATGCCGGGCTGTGCCTCTGCAACGCGCACGTCCAGCCCGGCTTCGCGATAATAGCCTTGTGCTTGTGCGGCATAGTAACCCGCAAACTGAAAGCCGTGAGTCCACTTCAGTTGTAGTGTCACCTGGTCTAGCGCAAGCGCTGAAGAGGCTGTCAAAACACCGCATAACCCTAGTAGTACATAAGCAATACGCATTGTTCCTGTCCTAGATCTAGTCTGTGTATAAGCAGACTATTATATACATCATGAAGATATGGCGTTACCTAGCCGTCATGTAAATACTATGGCCGCTTTGGTCATGTTAAGCGTGTTCTACAGGATTCGTTATGATGTGTCCTACTGATACCTGTTTGTTGGAAGTTAGGAACGCTCATCGCGCGGGCTGCGGCAAGCGTTACATGTGCCTTGAGTAACGATTACCCTGCCTTTTCCAGGAGCCGGATAGGCACGCCAAAATGCTTTACTTTGGCTTGATTACTGGGCATGCTGACCGATCAAGCAACAGGGAGATCCTTATGTTTAAGCCACAACAACCTCGCCCAACACCGCAAAGCAGACCCGGTGCTTTAGCACTAGACATTTGTTTGGCAAAAACTTACGGGCAACAACAGCCGGGGCGGAAGGTTTTGAACCATTGCCATATTGTTGGCGAGGTGGCCAAAGCGCTGTTAGGCAGAATGCCTGCGTGGTTAGTTGCTGAATTATTTCCACAAGGCTCTGAACTGATTGCCGCTTGCCATGACCTTGGCAAAGTCAGCCCTACGTTCCAAGAAAAAATTTACCGTGGCACCGAGCATTATCAACAAAACTCAAAGCCAGGATTATCGAATGCAAAACCTGAAACCGAAAAATTATGGGGAGGCCATGCGGGTGTCAGCCAAGCGACCGCCAAAGCCTTAAAAGTAGGGCGATATATCCCTGAAATAATAGGCCAGCATCATGGTTATTCACCCGATTTAGGTATACGAAAAGCCGATTATGATGAGTTTGGCGGCAAAGTGTGGCAGGAGCGGCGTAGCGAATTGCTGGACGGGCTTAAACACTTGCTAGCTTGCGATTTCCCCGTTGTCAGCAACGACTTACAGGCCAAAGCCTTGGCGGGGCTGACCACCGTATCGGATTGGATAGGCTCAGGTTCATTGTTTGATGATCCGACCCACGACTGGCGGCCTAACATCAGCAACGCCTTGGATAATGCGGGTTTTGTACAGCCTAGCATACGGTCTGGTTTAAGTTTTTTTGACCTGTTTGGATTTGAGCCACGCGACATCCAACGACAACTAATAAGCAGCAGCCAACAATCCGGCGTTTATGTGTTGGAAGCACCGATGGGGATTGGCAAAACCGAAGCGGCACTGTACGCCGCTTACCAATTAATGGCTAGCCAACAAGCTACAGGGCTTTACTTTGCGCTACCCACCCAACTGACTTCAGACAAAATTCACGAACGGGTCACGCGGTTTTTAACAAAAATCCTCACCGCCGACAGCCCACATCAAAAAGCCCTATTGCTGCACGGCAACGCTTGGCTAAAACAAACTGAATTGGGTGTAGAAGGTAACCCCAACGGTTCATGGTTTGAAAGTGGCAAACGAGGTATCCTTGCGCCCTTTGCCGTGGGTACCATCGACCAAGCTTTAATGGCGGTCATGAATGTCAAACACGGTTTTGTCCGCGCTTTCGGTCTGGCGGGTAAAGTCGTCATTTTGGATGAAGTGCACAGTTATGATGCCTACACAGGGACGCTATTGGATGAGTTGGTGACGGCCTTGCGAGGTTTGCAATGCACGGTGATTATTTTGAGCGGGTAGTCCCTACAAATCAATGCAGGTTGATTTTTATCAAGGAGTTACCGAAATAGGCATCACGAATAAGAACCGCCAAGTTAATGCCGCTTGAGTCAATCCCATTGCCATGGACGGTGTTCGATGCGTCCATTTTTTTT
>JAURZI010000118.1 GCA_030653435.1 Methylovulum sp. | reverse complement strand
GGAAACAACCGGGGGCTGCAGGCATCTTAAATTTACGGGCATTAGTTTTAACGGCTCAAAGATGGACACAGTTTTGGCAAAAAATAAATCTTTTTGGCGTTCCTTCTGTTACGACTGCTTTAAATTGAGGCTGCACCCGTTCAAACTTATGGGCATGCAGTGCGCTATGAATGTCTTGCAGGGTCTGCACCTCCAAATTTAGGGCATAAAAAAAGGGTACTGTAATGTACCCTTTTTTGTTGCTGCAAGTTAGGTTGTTACTTATGCAAGCAATTCCTTAACCTTGGTCATGATGCCGACTGGGTCGATGCCTTGGTGTGGGAATTGCTCCCACAGGCCTCCGCAGCCTTCTTTGTGTGTGCCTAAATGGGCAAACTTTGGTGTCAGGCCGCGCTCCAGCAACCAAGAACCGTAACGGCTGCCTAGGCCGGTTTTGCGGTTGAAGGATTCAACAATCAGCACGAACGGTGACTGGCCGACTTTTTGCAGCATGTCCTCGTCTATCGCCGTTAAGGTGGGTTTGTTGATCAGACCGACATCTATGCCTTCTTGTTTCAAACGCTCAACGGCATCCAAGGCGCGGTATAAGGATTCACCGAAAGCAACGATATAGCCTTTGCTGCCTTCGCGGATGACTTCGTCTTTACCTGAAACGAATTGGTAATCGCCGCCAAAGAATTCATTGCCGTTTTCGTCCAATATCAACGGCACTTTAGAGCGAGTTGAGAACACGAAGCGCAGGCCTGGGTTGAAGAAAATGCTGCTGACACAGGCTTTCATTTGGTTGGGGTCGGCAGGGAAATACAGGTTAGTTGCGTAACCATCGCTTAATCCGTTGTCGGCAAACATATTGTTCAGGCCGAAATGACAGGTGTTGTCCGCCATGTCGTCGATGCCGGAATGCGAGAAATGGCTTAACACGTTGGAGTTGTTCAGACGCGCCATTGTGATTTCTGACATCAACATTTCCAAGAATGCGCTGAACGTACCGAATATGCCTTGCTTGCCTGCCTCCATGCCGAAACCGGCGGCGGCTGAGAAATTGCCGCGTTCCATGATGCCTGAAGAAATAAAGGATTCTGGGAACGCCGTGTGGATTTTGTGCAAACCACAAGAGCCTTCCAGATCGGAGTCGATGACGCGGACTTTTTCGATGCGTTCCGCTTCACTCATGCCGCTCATGACGGCAACCACCGCATCGCCGAAGACGTTTCGGTTGGCGTCCCACTTATCGCTGGAGCCTAAGAATTTATATTCGTTTTTAGGTGCGACAACGGCGTTCAGGAAATCAACAGCAGCTTGGTGTCCGCGAGACTGCAGATATTCCAAGGCCAGTTTGACGGAAATGACGTCATGGCCGTGGGTTGAGCCTTCCAGGCCAACAATGCCTGGGCACATCGGGCGGTGGTTGATAATGGCAACCGGACCGTCGGTGTTGATGGCTTTGCAGATGTTTGCATACAAGCTGTCCAGGTCTTCGCCGTTGCCTTCCAATACCGTCAAGCCGTGGCCTTCCAAGGTTTTTGCCGTTGAACAACCGGGCAAATAATGCGAAGGATGGCCGGCGATGGTAACGTTGTTGTCATCAATAATCAGCTTAACGTTCAGGCCTTGGGCGACTGCCAAACGTGCCGCTTCGGCATCGTCGCCTTCTTGTTGTGAACCGTCTGAGCCTAAACAAAATACGGTTTTTCCTGGGTTAGCCATCGCTACGCCGTTGACATAAGGCCATAAGTGGCCCAGTCGGCCTGAACTGAATTTAACACCTGGAGTAAAGCCCAATTCGGGGTGGCCTGGCAGATGCGAATGGGCGGCGCGGTATTCGGTCAATTTTTCGGCAGGCATGTCGCCATTCAGGACTGACATCAAATATTGTGTGGCAACGCGGTGTCCGGCTTCGTCGAAGAAAGTAGGGACATAGTTTTCTGAACCACGGAACAGCGCGTCCATAATCATGACTTCAGGCACGGTGTCGTAAGGGCCGCCGGTATGGCCGCCCACACCACGCGCTGCGCCAGTGGACGTGAAGAACACGATGGCATCACGGCATAATTGGATATTGGCTTGCAAGGCGGCTTTTTGCTCCGCAGTCAACGTGGGTATGCTGGCATCTAGCGAGATTCGTTGATAAGCACCAAGGTCGATAGGAAAATTAGACATTTTATTTTCTCGTTTTAAAGGTTAAGGGTTAAAAGGTTAGGGTTTGCGATTGTCCATAGCGTGATTATTTGTTGTATTTTTTTATTATCAGGCTGAACATAATAAGGTGTTTGGTTTAGATAGCGTGTTTGGGTTGTCATTGGATATGTCTGTAGCCTGCACATTACACCTTGCCCGTTCAAAGTGTGCAAGAAATTTTAATTAATCCGTTGGGGATGGCCTGTTTTATAGCCGACAACTGGCTTTAGGTTGGGTTATTTTTTTTAGGGTATTGAATTGGATAGCTAAATGAATTGGGATACACTCGATGACGTTTAACCCTGATTGGGCATCCTGGAGACGCCAGTGTTAACTATTGGGTTACCCAAGCAATAAGAACAGATTTTTTTGTATACGGATGATGGACAAAACATTTCTGCATGGGGCCGCTTATTATTGATGGCTTGACTGTCCAGGCAGGAGATAACTAAATAATAACTCTGAGGAGAACTCCTATGTCACAGAATAAAGCGCCACAGAATAAGGCGGGACACCGTTTAAGCAGGCTATTGCTTTCCGGTGCCCTAGTATTATGTCCGGTATCTGCGGTTTGGGCAGCCGATTACGATACAGGTCTGCCAGAAAGCGGCCCGGATTTGCCTGGGCCAGCATCAACCAATAAGAACAGGCTTATTACGGTTGAATCTTTTGCCGGTCGAAAAAAATCCGTCAAGGTTGCGGATTTGGCGCATGCTTTCAAAAATCGTATCGAAGTAAAGTTCACGGCAAGCAGCAAGGTTCGCTTACAACAAGGTCAGTTGGTCGCGTTGGATAACACGTCCGAACAGGAACTCAAGCAATTGTTGGATGTTTTGGCAGCGGCAGGAAACTTTGCGGTCGTTCGTATGCACGAGCTTTCCGACGCGCAGCTTGATGCCATGAAACAGCAAGGTGAGCAAAATACCGGACGTGAACTCCCTGATTTGAAACTATGGTTTTTTATCGTGACCGAGGTCGCTTCTGATCAGGAGTTGGCATTTCTCATTAACCAGCTTAACGCATCGGGTATTGTAGAATATGCCGCAGCATCGGCATTGCCGGCGCCGGCACCTAGCATGGACGGACAGGGTGCTGCGGCATTTAAACAATACTGGCAGGAACATAATAAAGTTCCGTGGCCTGCATCCGGGCAAAATCAGCGTAACAAATCGACTGCACCTGTGCAACCCGTTCCGGGTACCGATTTGCCGCCCATGCCTGCTTTACCAACCCCTGTACCGCCAGTCGCCGGAGATTACCTGTCGAATCAGGATTATCGCGAAGCCGCGCCCATCGGTATCGACATTGATTATGTCAATAGTCGTTATTATGCGGCGGCGGGTTGGAACTGGGCTTATTCCGACGTTGAATTCAGTTGGAACGACGCGCACCAGGATTTGAGTAAACTTGCCGGCGCCGTCTATGTCAATGGTTCACCTGCCGCCAGTGCGCTAGTGTGGCGTGACCACGGCACGGCGGTAATCGGTATTTTAAGCAGCGATGACAATGGCACGGGCACCACGGGTTTGGTACATTACGCAGATGTCAGGTTGTCTACACATTCACCGGATTCTGGTTATAACCCAGCTAACGCGATCACTGCGGCGGCAAACCAATTCTGGAAAGGTTCCGTCATCTTACTGGAAATGCAGACCGGTGCAGGATTTGACTGTAACGGAACGGCAGACACCGGTGATTCCTTAGTCCCGATAGAATGGGATGCGGCAAGCAAGGCTGCCATCACCACGGCGGTAGCCAATGGGCGTATTGTCGTCGAGGCTGCGGGTAATGGTAATTGTGATCTGGATCTTGCGGGGTTTAATGGCGAGTTTAATCCAAATGACGCCACTAAAGATTCGGGTGCCATTATCGTCGGCGCAGGTGAGAAGCTGACGCGTAATAAAGCCTATTTTTCGACTTATGGCAGCCGTGTCGATACCCATGCGGAAGGCGACTTCCAGATTTATACCACCGGTTACGGTGATTTATACAGCGCCGAAGGTGAAAACCTGTGGTACACGGCCGGTTTTTCAGGCACTTCCGGCGCCTCGCCGATTGTGACCAGTGCGGCGATTTCTTTGTCCAGCATCTTGTGGGAATACCATGGCTCATTCTGGGATCCTAAAGAAATGCGCGACATTCTAAGACGTGAAGGCACTGCACAGGGGACTGGCGGGCATATAGGCCCAAGACCGGATTTGCGTAAACAGGTCGAGGAAATAACTAACCGGCACTTGCAAATGCACTCGGCAGATTTTGATGGCGACGGCAAAACTGATTATGCCATTTTCCGCCCAGCGAACGGTCGTTGGTGGATCCGCTATGCAACTGGGGTAACGAAGTCTTACCCTTGGGGCAAGAGAGGCGATATTCCCGCGCCAGCAGACATTACCGGCGACGGCCGCGCCGAATTGATCGTGTTCCGGCCAAGCAACGGCACATGGTATATCCGCAGTTGGAACCCGCTAAAAGCCTATAGGCCGATATCCTGGGGGCAAAACGGCGATATCCCGGTGCCTTTGGATTATAACGGCGACGGTAAAGCGGAGTTGACCGTGTACCGCAGAAGGGCCGATGATCTGTCGCAAAGCCACTGGTATATCCGAAACTGGGACAAGACATCGACGGACATTATTTGGGGCGAAGTATCGGATACGCCTATGGCGCGGGATATGGACGGTGACGGACGGGATGATCTGGTCATCTTCCGTGGCACAACAGGGGAGTGGTGGCTGCGTTACAGTGGGCCAGAGACTTCCCGGACGATAGCCTGGGGGCAATGGGGCGATATTCCGCTCACTTACCGTGACAGTGCCAGTCGCTGGAATATTGCCGTCTGGCGCCCTAGCGACAGCACCTTCTATGCACAAAACATCCATACGGGAAAAACGGGGTCGGTGCAGTGGGGGCAGCCTGGTGACGTGCCGCGCTTTGGCGATACTGATGGTAACGGCTGGGATGAGTATATCATCTGGCGTCCCGGCACCGGTGTATGGTGGAACCGTAATACCGGCACTCAGGTGCAGTGGGGTTTGCCCGGTGACATGGCTATCGCCAGATAAGCACCTTTGACGTAATAAACCGGGTTGATAGTGATCAACATCAACCCGGCTTAATATGGCCTAGAATTCACGGCAAATAAATGCTCCATCTCATGCCGCCGAGCGTATCGCTTTTACCGCCTTCCAGCTTGCCGTTCAGCAAGCCGATTAATTCATAAACGACAGTCATGCCAATGCCGTGACCATTAATGTTCTCATCGGCACGGACACCTCTTTTTAAAATTTCATTGAACTTGCCAACCGGAATGCCGGGGCCGTCGTCTTCAATTTCCAGCAGTACGGAAAAGTCGCGCCTGGCTTTGCGTTGTTTAAGATAAATGCTGACTTTTACCTCTTGTCGGCACCATTTACACGCGTTATCCATTAAATTGCCGACAATTTCATATAAATCGCCTTCTTCGCAATAAATCAGGCAGGCGTCCGGGATGTTGATGTCGAAGTTGATATTTTTATCGATATAGACTTTATTGAGCGAGGCAGTTATTTTGTTGATAATCACCGACAGATCCACCGTTTTGATAGCTTTTTGCTCACCCTTGGCGGCCGCTCTATGTAATTGATACTCAACGATTTCATCCATGCGGGAGATCTGTTCTTTTACTGTGGCTGCATTGAATGATTCTAGGCAACCGCGCAATATGGCTAACGGTGTTTTTAAGCTGTGTGCCAAATCAGCCAAGTTATTGCGGTAGCGTTCCAGATGTGCCCGCTCAATGCTGATGAAAGCGTTCAGATTACCGACCAAGCCTTGCAGTTCGCTAGGATATTGCCCATCCAAATGGGTTTTTTGGCCTTGCTCTATGGCGGCCAGATCTTTTGCGATACTACGTAGCGGTGCCAAGCTCCAGCGCAATAGTGCAAATTGTATCGAAATCAGGGCGATGCCTATCGCCAACAACCAGAGCCTTAAGGTTTTCTGGAGCTGTTCCACTTGGTCGCTGACAAACCGGGCATCTTCTTCCACGGTGACGATATATTCGCGTTGGGTGCCGTTAACCGTTTGCCAGACCACGTCATAGTGCAAGGCATAACGCCGTTGTTTATCAAATAGAAACGCGAAGTTCCCGGCGCTGAGTCCGGCAGGGGAAATAACGTCGAGGCCGATTGCCGATGGCGAGCGCCAGATTGTTTTTTTTTGGGTTTGGACTTGTTGGATAAAGCCGTAAAGCCCGGAACCCGGTGTTTCGAATCGGGGTTCCGGCAAGCTGGGCGGCATAAGCAAGTCACCGGTGTTATCCAGTTCGGCGGCGGCGAGCAATGAATAGATTTGGATTTGCAATCTTTCCTGCAAGGCTTTTTCGGCACTGTCGCGAAAACCTTGCTCAAGCACTACGGCAACCAGCGCGAAAAAAACCAGCAGCACCAACCCTTCGGCGATCAGTAGCCGAAAACTTAACGATTTAGCCCGCATGACACATTAATGGTGTATCAACTTAGGGTTGGCCTGGAATGCGGTAACCGCGTCCGCGCAGGGTTTCTATAGGCTTGCGGGTGCCATCGGGATCCAGTTTTTTTCTGAGTCTGCCGATAAAGACTTCAATGACATTGCTGTCCCTGTCGAAATCTTCATCGTAAATATGTGCGGTCAGCACCGATTTGGAAATTAACTCACCTTTGCGGAACATTAAGTATTCCAGGACCTTGTATTCATACGCGGTCAATTCCAGTTTCTCGCCTGACACACAGACTTCCTGGGCCACTGTGTCCAGTTCAATATTGTCATGCGTCAGAATGGGATGGGCTTGCCCTGCCGAACGCCGGATCAGCGCGTTAATTCGCGCCAGCAGTTCTTCATAATGGAAAGGTTTAATCAGATAATCGTCGGCGCCGGCTTCCAGACCTTCCACTTTTTCCTGCCATCGGTTTCGGGCTGTTAAAATCAGCACGGGTACTGCCACTTTATTCTTACGCAAGCGTTTAATGAGTTCTATACCGGAAAAGTCCGGCAGGCCGATGTCGATAATTGCGGCATCCAGCGGATATTCCTTGCCCATGTAGTAACCATCGCTGCCGTTATGTGCGATGTCCACGGCAAAGCCTTTGTCGGCAAAATAGTGCCGAATTTGCTCGCAAAGGGTGATTTCATCTTCAACGATAAGAATACGCATAGGGTTTTATTCCGCTCTACGGTACGCCGCGCGCACCTTTTTTTGGGGGGGGCTACTTGCCGGAAACGTTGAGTGGGATACGCAACATGCCTGGAGCTATTGCATACCCTACGGAGGCTTAGCGTATCGAAGGTGTTTGCACGATGCTGCCTATCGCTTGTCCAAATGAGGCGCCCAGTTTGCCGGCGATTTTGTCGATTAAACGCTCCCGCAACGTGAAATCAACGAGCTTCTCTGCACCGATCAGTTCTTTGGCAACCAAGTCGTCGCTACCGAAATCATCGGCAATGCCCAGTTTAACGCCGGCTTCACCCGTCCAGACCAGGCCGGAAAACATATCGGGTGTTTCTTTCAGGCGGTTTCCTCGGCCCGCCTTGACTGCGTTGATGAATTGCTGGTGCACTTGATCCAGCAAACCCTGCATATAGCGGGTTTCATCTTCTTTAGGCGGCGAGAATGGATCCAGCATCGCTTTATGGGCGCCAGCAGTCAATAGTCTGCGTTCAACGCCCATTTTTTGCATGATGTCGACAAATCCGAAACCGTCCATCAGCACACCTATGGAACCAATAAGGCTGGAGGGGTTGACAAAAATCTTGTCACTGGCAGCGGCTATATAATAACAACCGGACGCACAGATATCGCTGACCAC
Organism: Methylovulum sp.; assembly: GCA_030653435.1. GTDB lineage: Bacteria > Pseudomonadota > Gammaproteobacteria > Methylococcales > Methylomonadaceae > Methylovulum. Next base: position 19,575 of record JAURZI010000118.1, on the reverse strand, counting down.
GGTGTAAACCGGCAAGGCGGGGTGTTCTTTTTTTATCTTGCGGATTTCTTCATAAATATAAGACGATTGCACTGGGCTGCCGCCAGGGGAGTTGGCATGCAGGATAATGCCTTTGGTGTTTTCATCTTTTACGGCATTTCTTAAACTTTCGATAATATCGGAAGCATTGGCATCCTTGTCTTCGGCAATTGCGCCTAAGATGTTGATGACGGCGGTATGATGGCTATCGTTTGAGACGATGTCCGTCTTGATTTTAGGATAAACTGCGAGGCCCAGTAAGGCCAGTAAATACGCAAACATCAGTAGTTTGAAGAAAATACCCCAGCGGCGGGTGTTTTTTTGTTCGGTGATCGCGGCATAAGCCAGTTTCTCTATGACTTCACGTTCCCAGCCATTATCTGCTTTTATCGGGTTGTCTTGTTGGTGTTGCATGAGTTTTAGCCTTGGATAAGTTCCAGTAATTCCGTTGGCTGTTGCAGGCACAGTAACGGCTTATATGTTTGCAAAAATGTTGCTGAATGTGCGCCGCAGGATACGGCTATAGATGATATATGTGCATTCATCGCCATTTGCAAGTCATGACTGGAATCGCCAACCATGAGTGTGCGTTCTTTCGGCGTGTTAGTGTGCTGCATAATCTCGTTGAGCATTCTTGGGTTCGGTTTGGATGCGGTCTCATCAGCACAACGTGTTGTGCAAAACAGCTCAGTTGTGCCAGTGCCTGCTAATGCTTTGTCTAGGCCGGTTCGGGTTTTGCCGGTGGCGACGGCCAGTTGGTAGCCCGATGTGTTGAGTTGTACCAGCATGTCATAAACACCGGCAAATAAATCGTCTTGACTAATCTGTTTGGAAAAATATTCCTGGCTGTAATAATGGGTCAATTTTTCCAGTTTCTGCGCCCCGGCTGTTGGGAACAGGGTTTGCATGGCCTTATCGATGCTGAGCCCGATAACGTCTTTGGCGGCTTGGCGTTCTGGAATAACGCAGTCGCAATGTTCCCCGGCCTTTTGTAAACAATGGGTGATCCAGTCTATAGAGTCGATTAAGGTGCCATCCCAATCGAAGATGATCAAATCAAAGCTGTTTTTCAGGTTTGAGTGCTTCATGTTTTGGGGGTCTCTAGTTTTAACGGTTCATTGGCCAGTAACTGCTCCAGTTGTTCTGGCAAGGGTGCTGAAACCGTTAATGGCTTGCCGGTAACCGGATGTTGAAAAGTTAAGGTTGCTGCATGCAAAAACATGCGCTTATAACCTTTCGCTTTAAAATGTTTGTTAATGTCATCCCGTCCATAGCGCTCGTCGCCGACTATGGGATGTCCCAAGCTTGCGGCGTGGACACGAATTTGATGCGTCCGTCCGGTTTTTGGCGAGGCTTCAACCAAGGTCGCGTCATTAAATAATTTCAAGCGTCGGAATACCGTCTCGGCTTCCTTGCCTGATGAGCTAATGACCACCATACGTTCGCCGCCTTGACTGATGTTTTTTTGCAGAGGTGCGTTGACTACTTGTGTTTTTCTTGCCCATTGCCCGGCCAACAATGCAAGATAGGTTTTATGAATCTGGTCATCACGGAAAAAAGCGTGCAATTGCCTCAGGGCGCTGCGTTTTTTTGCGATGAGCAGGCAGCCTGACGTGTCCTTGTCTAGCCTGTGCACCAGTTCCAAAAAGTGCGCCTCAGGCCTGAGTACCCGCAAACCTTCAATAATGCCGGAATCGATGCCGCTACCGCCGTGGACAGCAAAACCGGCCGGTTTGTTGATGACAATAAAGCCCTCATCTTCAAATAGAATGCCGGTCCGCAGCTTATCTTTCAAGCTTTGGGCAACGAATGATTCCGGTGTCCTTTCAGCCACCCTGACCGGCGGTATTCTGACCATGTCTCCGGTGACCAGACGGTATTTGACATCTACCCGGCCTTTGTTAACCCTGACTTCGCCTTTACGGACAATGCGGTAAATACGACTTTTGGGCACGCCTTTCAGCCGGGTAATTAAAAAATTGTCCAGCCGCTGGTCGTTATTGTCTTCAGTGATTTCGACCAGATGTACTTTTGGGTGCGCGCTGCGATCTTCTATGCTCATGGATGCGAATAATACCAGTATCTGCTTAGGTTTGATTCTTTAAATTGATGTAGGGCGATAAGGTTGCTATATTAAGCGCGTTTTCAAAAAAAAACATACTAGGCTCCGCAGATTTCAATTATGAGACTGGCGTGAGCAGCTCCTGTGAGCAATACAAATGAAGATAGCCCTGTAGCCCACCTAATTGATGGAACCATGCAATGGTGTTGCAAACAGTGTAGCCGGGGGCATAATGGCGAAAACCTGCCCATCCTACTGGGCTAGCACTTTATTTACACAATTTTCGGGTTCATCGCTCGACCCTAGACGCGCGATTTTAACTCCTGTTTAAAACAGAATTTACCACCAAGACTGGTAGTGACTTAGTATTTGGCAGCGCCGGTATCATCTGTTGACATCCAAGATATGCACGCAACGCGCAAATGATCAAGCATAACACCGTAAAAGCTAGGCTCGCGTGTTGTTCTTAACAAACAATTGCCGCCGCATTGTTTGCTGTTATTGCACTAGGCCACATCCGTCTGATTATTAAAATCTGGTAATGGAGCAGGACACTACAAGGATACAAAATGAAAAGAATGCTTATCAACGCTACGCAGGCAGAAGAACTGCGAGTCGCTTTGGTAGACGGTCAAAAACTTTATGATTTTGACATAGAAGTCCCTTCAAAAGAACAAAAAAAATCTAACATTTATAAAGGTATCATCACCCGCGTAGAGCCAAGCTTGGAAGCCGCATTTGTTAATTACGGCGCTGAAAAACACGGCTTTCTGCCATTTAAGGAAATCTCCCCTGCTTATCGCCAGTCTCAAGATGGCACTGAAAACGAAGGCCGCCGTCCGGCTATCAAAGATCTCATCAGGGAAGGTCAGGAAATCGTTGTTCAGATAGAAAAAGAAGAACGGGGTAACAAAGGTGCCGCCTTAACGACCTACATCAGTTTGGCGGGCACTTATTTGGTGCTTATGCCGAACAATCCCAAAGCAGGTGGTATTTCACGGCGTATAGAAGGCGAAACCCGCAGTGAACTGAGGGAAGTGATGGCGTCCCTTGAAATTCCGGACAATATGGGATTGATCGTCAGGACCGCAGGTTGCGGCAAAAATGCGGAAGAACTGCAATGGGACTTGAATTACCTGATGCAGCTATGGGAAGCGATAGAACGTTCTTCCAGTGAACAAACTGCGCCGTTTCTGGTGTTCCAAGAAAGCAATGTGATCATTAGGGCCTTACGCGATCATTTGCGTGGTGATATAGACGAAATCCTGATAGACAACCAGGAATCGTTTGCGTTGGTGCAAAATTTCCTAAAACAAGTCATGCCGCATTTTTTGCCTAAGGCAAAATTGTATCAGGATGCCGTACCGCTATTTAACCGCTACCAGATCGAGTCACAAATCGAAATTGCTTATGGGCGCGAAGTGTCGCTGCCTTCCGGCGGATCTATAGTCATAGACCACACCGAAGCACTGACCTCAATAGACATCAACTCGGCGCGGGCCACTAAAGGCAGTGATATTGAAGAGACCGCCCTGAACACCAATCTGGAAGCGGTCGATGAAATCGCCCGCCAACTCAGGTTGCGGGATTTAGGCGGTCTGTTTGTCATCGATTTCATTGATATGATGTCCAACAAAAACCAGCGGGCTGTTGAGAATCATCTGCGTGATGCGCTCAAGCTGGATAGGGCGCGTATCCAAACCAGCAAAATATCGCGCTTCGGTCTGTTGGAAATGTCCAGACAACGGATGCGGCCTTCTCTTGGTGATTCCACCCAAATTACTTGCCCGCGCTGTAAAGGCCAGGGCACGATCCGTAATGTGGAATCCGTTGCCCTTTCGGTGCTCCGCCTCATTGAAGAAGAAGCAATGAAGAAAGGCACGGAAAAAGTGATTGCCCACTTGCCGATTGAATGTGCGACATTTCTGTTGAATGAGAAACGTAGCGCCATCGATCAAATTGAAAACCGGTTGAAAGTAGGCATCGTCGTTCTACCCAGTAAGCATCTGGAAACGCCTGCTTATGATATAGAGCGTATCAAGGAAAAAGACGCGAGCGATGAAAAGCCCAGCTATTTGCAGATCAAAGTGGAAGACATCACCGTTCCTGAATTTGCACAACAGCTAAAACCGAAAAGTGACAAGGCAGCCATCAAAGAATTTTTACCTGATAGGCCTGAGCCGATACAGAACAAAAATGAAGCGGCCAGTCTTATCAAACGATTCTGGCACAAACTGGTCGACACCCTGTCGGTAACTGAGCCTGAAATAAACGATACGGTAATGCCGGTTGTTGAACAGCAAATTAAGGTTGCTGAAGACTTTTCAAATAAAAGCAAAAGTTATTCGAGCAAAAAACGTAATAACAACCGCAGCAAAAATTATGTTCGAGATAGCCGCGATCGTGAGCAAACGCCAACACCTGCATCGCCACCTCAATTGGCAGCTGATCCAGCAGAGCAAAGCCAGGAATCACCGCGGCCGCCTAGGCATTCGCGCGGGCCTGGAAGAAATGTAAGGCCAAATCTTCCCCCTGTGGTTACTGAGGTCAAGGATGTAAAGCTGGAATTGGCCAAAAGCGAAACCACCTCTGACGCAATGCCCGTATCTGACATTGTTGTTTCGACAGACGAACAGGCCCGGTCATCGGCTAAGAAAAGCAACTCAAGACGAGGACCTAACCGCAGGAGACCACGTAACCCTAATTACAAAAAAGTTGATGTGGACGATGAGGGCAATGGCGGCATTGATGTGGATGTACTGTCAGATAACGAACCTGCAGCTGTGCAGCCTAGGTCTTATGCGGGTGATTTTGCAGAAAGGATAGAAAAGCTTGATCGCATTGAATCGGCAGATAGGGCCGAAAAGACAGAAAAAAATGAACGCATTGGCTATCAGCGTAATGAGCGGATTGACAACGTTGAAACAGGCCAACCCCAAATGGGAAGTTTGGCGGGAAAAATTGAGCAGGATGACTCTAGTGCCAATAATATTGAAGAAAAAACGCCAAAAGCTACGGCGGTCAGCCTTCCTGAACCCGTTGTCAATAATCCAGTCAGTGGGGACAAACCCGACGTATCAGAACCCATGTCAGCTCCGCCTGTGGTGGTTTCAATAGCCCCAGAATCGATACAAAAGGATTCAGAAGCTGTCTAGCCAATCTTTGCAGCAGTACCCTAGGACATTTGTAACAAACTAGCGATGGTCATAGGCTTTAAATATGGATTACTTAGCAAGACAGATTTATGGGGATGGTTTTTGGTGTTGACGCACCTTGCCTTTGCAGGTTTATCGGCATAAGTGGCGTTGCGGTAAGGCGCGTCTCCCCTCCTCTGGATCAGATGGGGTTTGGTTGGGGCAACTTTTGCAGGGATAGGCCACAGGCATCATCAAAATGTGGAATATTTTTAGCATTGGGGGAAAAGGCTACTATACTCTTTTGAGCGGGTAGGTTTTGTGATTGCTGGAAAGTGAGAGAAGGATTGTGCTATGGCCACATTAATGATCACGTTTTTAAAGGTATGTTATGAGCTGGTTTAATCATAAGCAAAATGCCGTGCTCAGTATTGACATCAGTACGGCGGCTGTAAAGTTACTGGAGTTAAGCAGGCAAGGTGCGCGTTATCGGGTAGAGAGTTATGCGGTGGCACCTTTGCCGAAGGATGCTGTTATTGATAAAAATATCACTAATGTCAGCATGATAGCCGACAGTATAAAAATAGCCTTGAAACAGTCCGGGTCAAAGTTAAAACAGGCGACTGTTGCGGTTGCGGGCTCGGCGGTCATGACTAAAATCATCACGATGGATGCTTCATTAACTGAAGACGAGATGGAAGAGCAGATCATGATCGAAGCGGATCAGTATGTCCCTTATTCGCTCGACGAGGTTAATTTTGATTTCGAGGTGCAACGCACTAATGAAAACAACCCTGAAATGGTTGATGTGTTACTCGCCGCGTCAAGGAAGGAAAATGTTGATAACCGCGTCGAGGCCTTGTTACAGGCAGGATTGACGGCCCATATTGTCGATGTGGAGGCCTTTGCTATGGAAAACGCCTTTTCATTGCTGGCCAGTCAGTTTATTGATTCAATGGAGGGCCAGACTGTCGCTATTGTGGATATGGGGGCCACCATGACGACCCTAAACGTGTTATACGATGGGCGTAGCGTCTATACCCGCGAACAAGGATTTGGCGGCAAACAGTTGACTGAGGAAATTCAGCGGCGATATGGGCTTTCATACGAAGAAGCAGGATTGGCAAAACGGCATGGAGGCTTGCCGGATAATTATACGGCCGATGTGCTGGAACCCTTCAAAAGGGCAATGGTTCAGCAAATTCAACGGTCGCTACAGTTTTTTGTCTCTTCCAGCGCCAACAGAGGCATTGACAGGATTATTTTGGCAGGCGGTTGTGCGTCGGTACAAGGTGTCGAACAACTGATTGAAAAAAATTTGGGTGTACCGGTGTATATTGCCAACCCCTTCGTCAACATGACCTTGTCTCATAAAGTGAAGCCCCAGGCTTTGAGTAGCGATGCGCCGGCAATGATGATTGCTTGCGGCTTGGCATTAAGGAGTTTTGACTAATGGCGAAAATCAATTTGCTCCCATGGCGGGAAGAATTACGCAAGAAAAAGAAAAAAGATTTTTTAAACGCCATGGCCTTATCCGCTCTGGTTGCCGTTATCATTATTGCCTTGATTCACGTCTATATTGGCGGCTTAAAATCCTATCAGGAGCAACGCAATAAATTATTGCAGACAGAAATCGCCCTGCTGGATAAAAAAATTGTGGCCATCAATGATATTGAGGAAAAAAAACGTAAATTATTGGCTAAAATTGATCTTATTCAAAAGCTGCAAGAAAGTCGCCCCGGAATTGTGCATTTGTTTGACGAGATCCCTAAAGTGACGCCTGACGGCGTTTATCTTAAAAAATTCACCCAGATTGGAGATGACTTGATATTTGAAGGCAAGTCCCAATCCAATGCACGCGTTTCCGCTTTTATGAGGGCTATCGAAGCCTCCCAATGGCTACAGATGCCTATGCTTGATGTGATTAAGACACCTGATAAAAGTAATATTGATGAATCGAGTGACTTTACCCTTCGCGCCAAGCAAGGTAATAAAAATAGCCCAATCGGTAATGGAGGCAAGCCATGAATTTGTCGGAAGTGAATTGGGATTTCAACGCCGCAGGTACATGGCCGCCACCGGTTAAAGCGGCGGCCATTTTTTTGGTGGCTGCATTGGTTCTTGGTTTAGGTATTTATTTTGATACCTTTGAACAGATAAAGGAACTGGATAGTTCAAAGGAAAAAGAGCAGGAATTAAAGCGTTCATTTGAAACTAAACAGAAGAAGGCCGTCAATCTTGAGGATTATCAGGATCAGTTGACGCAAATCGAGGCAGAGCTTTACGAAATGATCAGGCAAATGCCGACTAAAGAAGAGGTTGCCAGCCTACTGACTGATATTTCCCAAACAGGTTTAGCCAGCGGTCTTGAATTTCGTTTGTTTAAACCGAGCCCTGCAATCCGTAAAGATTTTTACTCAGAATTACCGATTAGCATAGAGGTAGTGGGTCGATACGAGGATTTGGGTTTGTTTATCAGCGGCGTGGCTTCGTTACCTAGAATTGTCACTGTGCATGATGTCAGCATTATTCCGCAAGATAAGAAAAACACAGGGGACAAAGATAAAGTTATCAAGACAGGTGCGATGGTCATGAAAGCAACGGTAAAAACCTATAATGAGAGTGTGGCCAATACTCCAGAAAAGGCTGGAGCCAAAAAAGCAAAGGGGAAAAAGTAATGAGGCAAGATCACTTGTTACCTAAATTGATGTCGTTGATAAGTTGCAGGGTTAACGGACTGCCGCTAAGTTACCTTATCTTCCTAATGCTGCTGGCGGGTTGCAGTAGTGATGATTTTTCAGATTTAAAACAATATATATCCGTTGTTAAAGCCAGGCCTAAAGGAGCAATTGAGAAGTTGCCTGAAATTAAAACGATAGAACCTTTTGTCTTTAAGCCTGAAGAGCTCCGCGACCCATTTAAGCCCTTGGAGCAGCCCGAACAGATTGAAAACACAGGTACTGAAACAGGTAACGGGTTAAAACCTGACTTCACTCGCCGAAAAGAAGAATTGGAAGCCTTTCCGTTAGACGGATTAAAAATGGTGGGCAGTGTCGATATGAAGTTGAAATTGTGGGGATTGGTAAAGGCAAGTGATAATACAGTTCATCGTGTTCAAGTTGGCAATTATCTGGGTAAAAATTTCGGGAGAATAATACGGATAAGCCCTGATAAAATTGAATTAATGGAAATACTGCCTGATAAGCCAGGGACATGGCGAGAGCAACAAACTTCATTAGCGTTGACAGAGTGATTTTGAGGATAAGTAATGAATAATAAACAAGGCAGCATCACGTTAAATAAAATAGGGCGATCTCATTGTGTATATATGGGTTTATGCTTCTTTCTTTTTATATTCCATTGTGCCTCAGTCAGCGCTAGTGGCTTAGCGATTTCTGGACTGAATGTTGCGACACTGGCCGGTGGTAAATTGCAAATCCAGTTGGAGATGACTGGCGATGCAGTTGTGCCCAAAGTATTCCATACCGATAACCCAGCTCGTATCGCATTGGATTTTATCGGCGTGAAAAATGCCCTGAACAAAAAGATGTATCCCATAAATCAAGGTATCACGAGTAATGTCTATGTTGCGGAAGCCGCCGACAGGGTCCGCGTCGTCGTCAATCTGTTGGAGTCCGCACCATTTGAAACCAAAGTGGTAGGTAATAAAGTGTTGTTGACCTTAAACCGCGCCAATGCAATGGTGTCAGCCCCATTGAATCCTATCGTTAACCGGCCTTCGGCCCCGGTTATGCTGCCAACAGTGGCAGCTGCATTACTGCCGCAGCAGGCGATAAGCGGTTTTGATTTCAAGCGTGGTGATAAAGGCGAAGGGCGTATACTGATTTCGCTGGCAAACCCTAATACAGTCGTCAATACCAAAGAAGAAGGCGGCAAAGTTATCATCAGTTTTTTAAATACCCGATTGCCCGGTAATTTGGCCAAGCGCTTGGATGTTTCTGAGTTCGCCACCCCTGTTAAATTTATTGACACGGTATCGTCCAGTCAGGAGACGAAAATTACCGTTGAGCTGCAAAATAGTCTTTACGATTATTCCTTGTTTCAATCGGAAGGTTTGTTGACTGTTGAGTTCAGGCCGTTAAGCAGCGGCGAAAAAGAAGCGTTAGAAAGGACGCGGGTTAAATATACCGGGGAGAGGCTGTCGCTAAATTTTCAGGAAATTGATATACGTAGTGTAATTGCCATTTTGGCTGAGTTTACCGGACAGAATGTTGTCGCTGGTGATGAAGTGACGGGTAGTATTACGTTAAAGCTTGATGATGTGCCTTGGGATGAAGCGTTAGATTTTGTAATGATGACTAAAGGCCTGGAAAAGTATGAAACCGGCAATGTCACGTTAATAGCGCCAGTTGGCAAGATTAAGGAATATAAGGAAAAGCAGAAAGAAACTGAGCTGGTCGTCGAGCAATTGGATCCGCTGGTTACCGAATATATCCAAATTAATTACGCTAAAGCTGAAAACTTTAGAAATCTGTTATATGGCATGGATACAGGCGCTTTTGGTAGTTGTGGTACGAGAAAGTCATCGGGTTCATCAAGCAGCAGTTCAACCGGGGGGTCATCAAGTGGGCAGCAAACCAGCCAAAACCAAAACCAAAACCAAAGCCAATCTCAGAATCAATCCCAGGGTGCGGCTGGGCAAACCGGCGCAGGGACTAATGAGCGTTTTAAATTACTTTCCAGTCGTGGCTCAGCTGTGGTTGATGCGAGAACGAACACATTGATAGTCCGCGAGACCGCCAAGCGCCTGGAAGATGTCAAAAAAATGATACACAAGCTGGATGTGACCGTGCGGCAAGTCATGATCGAATCAAGGGTCGTGATTGCAAGCAACACGTTTGCAAAAGAATTGGGTGTCCGTTTTGGTGTGGCAGGCACCAGCACCAGCTTTGGCGGTAGCACCGGCGGCTTAGGGTCAATAGGAACAATAGGGACAGGAGGCAGCATTAATGGCACCGCTGGTTTAAATGATGCGCTCGTTGATCTTGGCACAACGGCTACGCCTTATGGAGCATTAGGCATGACGTTGGCAAGGGGGGCGGATTATGTGTTGAATCTTGAGCTTTCGGCGTTGCAGGATCAAGGGCTAGGGGAACTGATATCCAATCCCAGGGTGATGACGACCGACCGGTGTCAGGCCATTATCAAGCAAGGTGTGCAAATCCCTTATCAATCGTCTAGCGCCAACACTGGTGTCAACATACAATTCGTTGATGCTGTATTACAATTGAATGTCACGCCGCAAGTAACACCTAGCGGCAGCATTATTATGGATCTGTTTATATCCAAGGATGCAGTTGGTGAAGTGACCAATGGTGTCCCAAGTATCGATACGCGGAATGTAAGCACTAATGTACGAGTCAATGATGGAGAAACCGTGGTGCTGGGTGGTGTTTTTGAAGCGACGAATAATAGCAAGGTCAATAAAGTGCCTTTCTTTGCCGATTTGCCGGGAATAGGCTTTTTGTTCAAACGAACAAACGAACAAAATGACAGAAAGGAATTATTGATTTTTGTTACGCCAAAAGTCATGAAAGATACGACTGCCAGCAATTGACGGTGCTTTGAATGACAAAATGAGCGGGCTTAAATGGCCCGCTTTTGTCAACAGCAGTGGCGTGCCGCATGGATAAAAATACCGGTTTTTTCACCAAAACCACTAACAACCTGCCACAAGTAAAGGCATAGCCCTACTAACGGTCAGACTTAATCAATAATAAACCCTGAACAAGCGTTGTATTTGGTAAAACTCATATAGATAGGGTTGCGCGACGTTCCTATCATTGGCGATCACCAATAAATCATGCGAGAAAACAGAGGTGTTGTACCAGTTAAAACTGCCTTCGATGACGATAGTGTCATCAATAATGCAGTATTTGGAATGTATCGGGGAGTAGGGCACGGGGTGGTCATCTTGGCCATAAACGAGGCCTACCCGAATGCCGCCTGATTTCAATCGGTCAACTGCGGGTAGCAGGGGGCGCTTGAGTTCCTCTTCCATAGGTCGTTCAACGCCGACTTTCCCTTGTCTTGCCAAATGCCCGTTAAGCAGTATATGCACGGCTACGCCGCGGTCATTTGCGTGTATTAAAGCGTCTATCACGCTGTCATGATGGTCGCCCAGCAGGTCGCCAATCAAAAATAAGCACAGGTTGATAGCATGCCTAGCCCTATGAATTTCAGCAAGTATCGCATGATGGGGTCGGTAAAGCTTGCCGTTAAGCATGGTGTGCCGGCCGAAGGTGTAAAGCAGGTTGAAATGGCTTAACGGGTCGATACCGTATTTTTGGATCACACCGCCGCGCTGACTTTGGAAGATATTATCCAGCAAACGGCAGACGCCTTGGGAATGGAATGTCATGCCGGATTCCCAATTGGCCCACCAGCGGTCAAAGGTAATATTAAAAGACCCCAGGATGCAGTCCTCATTATTAAAGATGATAAATTTGGTATGCATATCCGGTTCAACTTCTATCAGATGATGCTTGGGGGTGCAGAACACACCTAATAGTTCAATACGGGCCTGCTTTAATCGGGCGTAGTTGCGGCTATTGGTCAGCGTCATTTTTCGCCAGTCCACAATACATTGTACCCAGACACCCTGGCTGCGTGCGTGAATCAGATGGTTTGTGAAATCACCATCATCAATGCAGTCAACGCTGACTTTGATGGTGCATAAGCGTTCCGGGTTAGCCCGCTTGCTACGGATGACTTTATCGATGTGCTCATGGATAAAGCGCTTGGGATGAAAAGGGTGGTATTGTTGGCCTTTGGTGAATTTAGGGATCAGTTGCAACGATTCGAAATGCCGGTTATACCAATCGGCGTCGCTTTGCAGTTCTTTGGCGTTTAGCTCATAAGCTCGATAACCATTAGTGGACGTCCAGTCGCTGGTGATCGCCCGGTATTGGGGTAGCTCGTCCTGTAACTGTTGCCAGTCCATAAAAATATATTCATATTGCGACGGAATGGAATGTTCATTGAGATGGATCAGGTATGAAAATTTGATGCATAAAATCTGACCGAAATGCGGGGAAGAGGGTAGCACATAAAAGTCCCGCGTACAGCGTTTGTGACGGTTCCATTGCACGTCATAGGCATCGGTGTCAACAATATAGGTTTCGCATACGTCGTGGTCTCGATAGATTTTCAAGATGACTTTTACATTGGCTTGCACGCCGTGGAACACATTAAAGTCAATTTTTCCCCAACGAACATCAAAGGTTTCTTTTATATCGTTAATTCTTTGAAAATATCCGCCTAGATTGCCGTGGACGGGCATCGCGTAGTGTTCTGCCGACTGCATGTATTTACCTTTTCAATATTGAAATTATCATTGTTATGGGCTTATTTCGGTTCAAACACCATAAAATAGCCGTTATGGTCTGATACCCTACCATAATCCTGCTCTGTAAAAAGAATGCGTGCAGTAGTGGCGCAGAGTTCGCTGTGCTTATCCAGAAAAATATAATCAATCCGATAATCGTTTACCAACTGTTGTTGCCAGTAAGGATCGTGGGCTCTGGAGTTCTGTTCGGGAGGTGCAGCAAGAGCTGCCGCCACATATTGGTCGGTGTATTCATGGTTGTTGACGACCCAATAATAGCCGCTAGACCCTGCCGTAACATTGAAATCGCCGCACAACATCGTTGCTTTGACGTGTTTGTTTTGTCTGGCGTTTGCCCAGTCATGCAGTCGTTTAAACTGCTCTTGGAAGCCGTCTTCCCACCAGCTTAAATGCGCTGAAAAAATATTGACCAAGCCGATATACGGAGCATGGATCTGGGCCATGACGACTTTTCTGGAATGTATATTGAAAGCGTCATCGCTGCTGGAAACATAGCCGGATTCCTGTTTCAATAATGGATAACGGCTTAAAATCGCAACGCCTTCGCGGTATTTGTCAAAACCCAGATGCGCCCAATCGGTGTAGATATGATAAGGCTGGTTAAGCCGCTGGTTAATGATGTTTGCCGAGTTTGAATGCCAATCCCCTAGGCCATTGTTCCAGTTTTCAGCCACTTCTTGGAAACAGACAATATCGGCATTGAGCTCATCAATCGCCTTGGCGATCTGGGACAGCTTATAATCCTGATCGTCTTCCTGATAACAATGTAAATTAAGTATCATGACCTTCAGCGGGTCATGGCAAGCAACGTAATTGTTGCCATGATTGTTATCCCATAACGATTGCCCTTTGCTTGTGCATTCAATACTGTATTGAACGCGGAACGCATTGCTGATTTTAAGCCAACCTTTCCAGATCTGAGTGCCATATTGGTTCGGGTTCCTGGCGTTGCTGAGCAATTCCTTATCCCAGTAATTGCGTTTGTAATAGCAGCGGGCTTTGTGCGTGGTCTGCCAGTTGTCGGTAGTCCAGTGTACGGTGACTTTTTCAGCAGCCAACGATTTGGCAACGGCCACAGTGATAGGGATAAATTTTTGCTTATCTTTAAGATTGTGTTGAAAATCGATATTTAAAACCGGAATACCCGGTACGGTTTGAAGGCCGGAATCGGCTTGGCTGGAATAGTTAAGGCCGTTGTTATTATCCCAATATTCTTCGCCTGAGCTTTGATAACGCAGGCTAAATTCAATATTGCCGGGCAGCGAGCGGTCGGCAGTCAGCAGAAAAGTCGCCCGCGCCTGCCAGTATTCGTTATTGTGCGTTTGCTTGCTGTGATAGCTTGCAGGTAGGCTATGCCACTCGCCATCTTCACCAGACCATAAAACATTTACGGCCTTGTCGTAGCCTATGTGTTCCACTAGGAAAAAAAACGTAAGTTCCTGCTGGACCAGCTTTTTTTTTCGGGTGATAACATTATTAATATACAGTAATTGAATTTTGTTCATTTCGGCTCCATGGCAGTGTCCTGTAACACGAAACGGAAGAAAAGGGAAAACTCTGCCGCGAGACAAGCGTCACCGACATCTAAAATACAATTTAAGTTGGCGGATTCCATTTTGCGGGAAGATTTCCCTGAAAAGCCGGAAAGGTCTATATCCGTGTTTATTTGCTCATCCTTAAATTGATAACAGTGTCATTGGGATTTAGTTGTAAGTTGTTGCGAGGTTTTTCAGCGTAATGGACTAGGTCGAAATTAAGAAGCTATGGCATTAAGTGCCGCTTTAGGGCAGTAATTCCTGAAATCAAGCTCAGGAAAAATATTATCCATGATCTCCAACGCGGTCAAGTAACGTTCATCAATCTTGCCGCTACGGACGCTGTCATGCAGATAATTGAAACGGGCCAGATGGTCGGTGATCCGTTTAGTGGCATAGTCTATCGTTGTTCCTGACTTCATAATAAACGGCCAGTCAGATGCTTGTGCCAGCAAAATTGACCTGACCGCCTGGTTTAACGCCCGTTCTTGCAAGGGGGAGACAGCCAAGCCTTGCAGCTCAGAAACGAATTTTTCCATTTGTGCACTTGCTTTATGCAGAAAAGGATAGATCCAGTCGTTGCTTTCATTGATCCAATAACTCGAATAACCTTGGTCACCCCAGGTTGATGCTGACGGCGTGGCTATTTGTAGTGAATAACCTTGTTGTAAATAATCGTTGCAGCTTTTCAACTCAATGCCATTGGCCTGGGTGCCGGCTAGCCGCAATACTTGTTCCAGCCAGTAAGGGCCCTCAAACCACCAGTGACCAAATAATTCTGCATCGTAAGGCGCGACAATAATAGGCGGACGATCCATTGTTGTACTAAGCGCATTAATTTGTTGCTGTCGTTTATTAATGAAATCCTGCGCGTGTTGCTTGGCTTTTGTTAGTGCAGCCTGGGGTTGGTAAATCTGTTTTGGCAAGTCTTTACCGGTGATGCGATGATATTTAATGCCGGTGTTGACGCGGGTTTTGCCTTCGAGAATATATGGGGAAATATAGTCCATATCCAGATCAAAGCCGATGTCGCTGTAATATTCACGGTAATCATAATCGCCAGGATAGCCTTCCTGGGAGCTCCAGACTTGTCGGGAAGATTCCGGGTCACGGGCGAATACGGCAACGCCGTTATTACAGGCCATCGGCGCATAGACGTTATTTTGGGGGCGATCACTGGCGTGGGTGATGCTGTGCGTGTCAACAAAAAAATAGCGGATGCCAGCCTCGTCGAGGGCTTTTTCCAAGCCGGGGTAATAGCCGCATTCGGGTAGCCAGAATCCAGCCGGGGCGAAGCCCATTGTGGTTTTAAATGATTCGATGCCAACATTGATCTGATTACGGATAGCCGTTTCACTGACGCTGAGCAGTGGTAAAAAACCGTGGGTTGCCGCGCAGGTTATTAAGTCCAGTTTGCCGGATTCTTGATGTTTTTTAAAAGCGCATAATAAATCACAGGCATACTGATCTTGATAAACTTTTAGGGTATTCAGGAAAAAGCGCCGGTACAAGCGAGCCAGTTTCTGGTATTCCGGTTTGCTGCGGGTCCTGATAATTTCCTTTTCAGCCAGTTCCAGTAACTTTTGCACATGCTTAAGATAACGGTACTGCAATAATTCGTCTTGCAGCATGGCAATAAGCGTTGGCGATAATGACAGCGTCAGTCGGTAATCCACCCGGTCTTGCAACAATCGGTCAAGCATGCCAATCAATGGCACGTAGCACTCAGTGATGGCCTCGAACAACCAATTTTCTTCAAAAAAACTATTGTGCTCAGGATGACGCACATAAGGTAGGTGGGCGTGCAGGACGATGCTAAGGAAACCTTTTGCCATTGCGATTATTTATCTTCCTTGGCCTGAGGCATTTTTATGTTCGAGGTAAAAAGTCTCGGACGCGCTAGTTTCGTTTATTTTTGGAATGGGAAGCCCGTTAATGTCTTTTTCAAAGTACATGGTTTTCATTTTTGAAAAAAATAATCTTTCGTTATCTCTGTCTTTTTCGGGGTTTGATGGCTTGTCGGGCGCTTTTTCATAGCTTATGCCGATATTGCCAATATTGAATACATTTTTTTCATAATACAGCTTTTCGCCGGGCTGGGCAGATTTTTCTAGGGTGGGTGGCGTGGGCAGGATAATCAATTCAGTAGCAGATTGCGGCTGTTTGTATTGACTGCGTGAAGGGCGGGCAGGCGGTGGTGGTTTTATCTTGTCGCAAGGGACATGGACAGTGTTAGAATCAGCATATACGGTTAGGCTGTGATCCTGGGATAACACGCCTATGGCTGCCGAATAAGCGGTGCCATCAATGGGCAGACGTATTTTTTTGCGTGCTTGGTTTTCGGCTAGTGCAACATCAAACCATATTTTTGTATTGTGGACATCCGCGTTTTCATCGGGCCGCCAGTAAATTCTCAATATCAAAGGCTTAGGCTGCCCGTCTTTTGGGCTAGTTGTCGTGCTGTATTCGCCAATATTCCAATAAGCATACAAATGAAAAGGGTCGACCGGCAAAAGCACAAGTTCAGGTATTTGGGCTGATGTATTCGGCGCAAACTTTAAGCTAATTTCCTGGCTGATTTTAAACAGTTCCTCAGGCGAAATCTGGGTGCGCGAATGCTGGCTGGAATGAAAAACAGGGCCTGTTGGGGTGTTGGCGGGTTGCAGCGGAGACGAGGGTTTGAGAAAGTTACTGGATAATTCAGTGCTGCCCATGGATCGGCTAGTTATACTGGGTGCAAACTTCAGGCTGATTTCTTGACTGATTTCAAACAGTTCTTCCGGTGAAAGCTTAATTTGGGTATCATACCGCGAACGAGAAAATGTCATCACTTGCCTTGAACCGTTGTGTTCGTTTTTCCTAGAGTTTTTCGATACATTCCTACCCATGGACATATTGCTCATCCATCGGTTTTATTACCCGACTAGCTGCTAAAGACTCTAACCTTTGGTGATTACTTTTGCAAGGCATTTTGATAACACTCACTATCAATAATAATCTGATATAAATAGATTTTGACGAACTTATGCAAACAGTGGCCTTTCCTGAGATTTTTAGATTCTGGCCTAAACCAACGAGACAAGGATATGCCAAAAACACATTATAAACTTAAGCATGGGTCCCCTTATCCCCAAGGAGTTAAGCTTAATGGCGGCGGTGTTAATTTCTCAATCTTCAGCCGCCATGCTACCGCAGTGGAGCTCTTGCTCTTTACCGCTTCCGACAGTGAACAGCCTTTTCAAATCATTACCTTGGAAAAAGAAAAAAACCGGACTTTTTTTTCCTGGCATGTGTTTGTCAAGGAATTGCCGGTAGGGACATGGTATTGTTGGCGTATGGACGGGAGCAACCAACCTCGCCAGTCCGGTTTGCGATTTGATAAACAAAAACACTTGGTGGATCCTTGGGCGCGGGCTGTTAGCCAAAAACTCTGGAACAGAAGCGCCGCCTGCGTTCCGGGCGATAATGGCAACACGGCGATGCGCTGTGTTGTTGTGGATGAAAATTATGACTGGGAAGGCGACCAACCACTTGCCATCCGTAGCGAAAAGGCCATTGTATATGAACTCCATGTTGGAGGCTTCACCCGCCATCCTTCGGCAAAAGTAAAAAATCCGGGTACTTTTGCCGGGTTGATAGAAAAAATACCTTATCTCCAACAACTGGGCATCACCCATGTTGAGTTGTTGCCCATCATGGCCTTTGACGAGCAGGATGTGCCTTTGCACACCGCTGGTTTGGGCTTAAAAAATTACTGGGGTTACAGTACACACAGCTTTTTCAGTCCGCATCCTGGATTTTGCGTCACTCCGGAGCAAGGCACCCATATCAAAGAATTTCGCGATCTGGTTAAGGCCTTACACAAGGCCGGCATGGCGATTATTCTCGATGTGGTCTTTAACCATACCTCAGAAGCGGGTTCCACCGGCCCGATTATTAATTTTAAAGGCATACTCGGTGATATTTTTTATCATCTGGATGCTAATGACAAGAGTGTTTATCGCGATTACACCGGTTGTGGCAACACTGTAAACGCCAATCACCCGTTGGTGGCCAGATTTATCATCAGTTGCCTAGAATACTGGGTAAGGGAAATGCACGTGGACGGCTTTCGCTTTGACCTTGCCAGCGCTTTGGCTAGAGGTGAGGGCGGAGAGGTGTTAAATAACCCACCAGTGTTGTGGGGGATCGAACTGTCTGAACAATTGGCCAAGACCAAGCTGATTGCCGAAGCATGGGATGCAGCCGGGCTTTATCAGGTAGGCAGCTTTCCTGGTTATCGTTGGGCAGAATGGAATGGACGTTACCGTGATACGATCCGCCGGTTTGTGCGCGGCGATAAAGGTATCATTAAAGAAGTTGCAACGCGTATCTGTGGCAGTAGTGACCTCTATGAGTCGCAGGGCCGCTTGCCGATTAGCGGCATCAACTTTGTGACCTGCCATGATGGTTTCACTTTGTACGATTTGTTCAGTTACAACGAGAAACACAATAACGCTAACGGCGAAAATAACAACGATGGCTGCAACAATAATTTAAGTTTTAATTGCGGCATAGAAGGGGACACCAGCGATAGTAGCATATTGGCGCTACGCAGAAAGCTGGCTAAAAATGTTTTTGCGATTTTGTTGCTGAGCCAAGGGGTACCCATGTTATATGCTGGGGATGAGTTCCTGAATTCCCAGCAAGGCAATAACAATGGTTATTGTCAGAACAATGAATTGTCTTGGCTGGATTGGCGCATGGCTGAGCAAAATGCCGATATATTGCACTTTGCCCAACAGATGATCGCCTTGCGTAAAAGGCATGCTTCATTGATGCGCCGACGATTTCTGACAGGGCATTTGCTTGAAGACAGAGGTTTGGCTGATATAACTTGGTACGGCAGCGCCGTGACCAGTACTCCGTGTTGGCATGACCCGGAATGCAGGTTATTGATCTTTACCTTGGCCGGTATTGATCTTAAGGAGTCCGACCTGCACGTCGTCATGAATATGTCTGGTCAGAAAAAAACAATAGAATTGCCTGTTCTTGAAGGGCGGCGTTGGTGCTTGGCGGTAGACACCTCACTCAAGTCGCCTGAAGATATTGTCATGCCTGAAGACCAAAAGCCCATAGATGGCGACCATTATCCAGTCGGGCCGCAAAGCATAGTCGTTTTTGAAAATGTCGGCAACGGGCATCACGCCGAATAATCGGTGTGTATGCACGCAAGCTAAAGTCTATGTGGATTAAATATATTTATATTTAACTTAGGTATGTGCATGAAATAAACAAGGCCTTTCTATGTTTAACAACCTGAAAGGCCTGATGTTTAGCGTTTCAAAACCAAAGCCCCCAAAGGCGGCAAGGTCAGGCAAATGGAATGGGGTAGGTTCATCCAGGGTTTGGGTTCTGCCCAAACGGCGGCGTTGCCGGTGTTGGTGCCGTCGTAATAGGCGGAGTCGGAATTGATTA
>JAURZI010000114.1 GCA_030653435.1 Methylovulum sp. | reverse complement strand
AAAAATTTCTTTTGGAAGGGATGGCGCACCACGGTGCGCCTAGTAGAGACACTTTATGAAAAAGGAGTAAGAATCTGTGGTGACGAAAAGACAGCTCTGGAGCTAAAATTGGAACGCTCGTCTACCTTAAGCTGGTGGGATATAACAATTCAGTCTGAACCGGTATTTTAATAAATGCTCTCTCCCTGACGGCATATTTCAGGTATCGCCCGATACAGGCAAGAGTAGTGTGACAAGTCGTTAAATACTTCGGTCGAAGCCCAACCGGAAAGCGCCGATTCCAAATATTCCGCCATAGCGACCGGCGACCAGTTATCCTCCGCGCCGTGCCAAATAGTGGTGCTGACGGTGATGTCGGGCAGCGACTCTTTCCAGGGTTGAATATAGGCCTTGATGTCCCGTACATAGGCTTGCGGATGTCTAAAACAGGTTTTTAACCCTCGGATAATTGTCGCCCGAAACGTCTTGTCGGCTACCAGCGTTTTGTCTTCACCGGTTGCGCTGGAAAACAGCATACGGAACAACAAGCCAGGGAAAATTCGTGCCAGGCATCCTTGCAGACGGGCTAACAGCAGAAAGGTGAACGGATTATTCTGGGCGAGTCGGAAAACGGCTTTCCCCGCCATCAAGTCAATAAAGTTGTCCGCATCCAGCGGCGCGGCAGCAGAAACCAAGTGCAGGCCACGCACCTTGCCGTTCATCGCTTGGCAAACTTGCAGGGCGATGAACGCACCCATCGAAAAACCGACAGAATCGACTGGTTTACCGGCCCCCTTGTCTGTAATTTCATCCGCTATGTGCTGGTAGTAAGCGACGCCTTCCAATTGCGGATCGAGGGTCGAACGGTCGTAACAAATGATGCTCAGGTTATTTTCTTTGCCATAACGATCGAAGACTTGGCATTCTTCAGCCGACCCCGGTGTGCCGTGGAAGTTAATGACCGGATGGCCGTCGGCGGCGCCAAATTGATGATATTCCACTATTTGTTTTAATGACCGCATGAAGGTATCTCGTTAGGCGATTTGGCTTTCTACTTGATCAAGCCTATTGGCTTAAGCCATCAAAATCCGGCAGGTTTACATAAACCAACTCAACCGTTTCATTTTCAGTCAGAACGCCCCTGCGAAGCAGGGGGCTTGACGGTTGTTAGTAGCCCCAAGGGCTACCTGATTATACCAATGGATGAAAGTTTGGAGCAGCCCCAAGGGCTGCCAAAAATCACCCCTTAAAAATTACCTTTCTCATCGTAACCTTTGCTATCCAACTGCTCTTGGTTTTGGATGTACGCACGGCTCTTCGCTTCTTCAATACCAACCGTTGAGACAGCATAGCCCCGCGCCCACAGATTTTCCCCATTAAAATTCCGTTGCCTGCCGCTAAACTGCCTGGCAACAGAAATGGCGCTTTTCCCTTTGATGTAAGTTATCGCCCAAAAGTCTTATAACAAAAATAACCGGTTAAACTATCCTTTGTGAAACGATTATGATTGTTCAAGCTGCTTTATGTAACAAATATATCAGCCGAAGACCAATACCGTTCGGCATAAGTATTGCCTTATTAAAAAATGGGGTATCCTGTAAAATTCGGCGTAAAAATGACAGCAGAAACGGTATTTACCCGCATAACGGCACCTTTGCAAACGTTGCTTAAAAAAGAGGCTGACCAACTTCATGGCGACAGTCAGCTATGATATGGCTACACTAAACCGGACACACGAATTAAAATATCCTAAAAAGAGTGTGAGCCCAAATGAGCCAAGAAAAACCTAAAACGTACACAGCAGAATTTAAAGCGTCATCGGTCAAGCTAGCCAATGAGTCCGATCAACCCATAGCGCAGACTGCCAAAGATCTAGGCATCAACGTCAATACGTTACATACCTGGATTGGCAAGTA
>JAURZI010000110.1 GCA_030653435.1 Methylovulum sp. | reverse complement strand
AAATCGCCTAACGAGATACCTTCATGCGGTCATTAAAACAAATAGTGGAATATCATCAATTTGGCGCCGCCGACGGCCATCCGGTCATTTACTTCCACGGCACACCGGGGTCGGCTGAAGAATGCCAAGTCTTCGATCGTTATGGCAAAGCAAATAACCTGGTCATCATTTGTTACGACCGTTCGACCCTCGATCCGCAATTGGAAGGCGTTGCTTACTACCAGCGCATAGCGGATGAAATTACAGACAAGGTGGCCGGTAAACCAGTCGATTTTGTCGGTTTTTCGATGGGTGCTTTCATAGCCCTGCAAGTTTGCCAAGCGATGAACGGCAAGGTGCGTAGCCTGCACTTGGTTTCTGCTGCCGCGCCGCTGGATGCGGACAACTTTATTGACTTGATGGCGGGGAAAGCCGTTTTCCGACTCGCCCAGCATAATCCGTTCACCTTTCTGCTGTTAGCCCGCCTGCAAGGATGCCTGGCACGGAGGATTTTCCCTGGCCTGTTGTTCCATATGCTGTTTTCCAGCGCAGCCGGTGAAGACAAAACACTGGTAGCCGACAAGTCGTTTCGGGCGACAATTATCCGAGGGTTAAAAACCTGTTTTAATCATCCGCAAGCCTATGTACGCGACATCAAGGCCTATGTTCAACCCTGGAAAGAGTCGCTGCCTGACATCACCGTCAGTACCACTATTTGGCACGGCGCGAAGGACAACTGGTCGCCGGCCGCTATGGCGGAATATCTGGAATCGGCGATTCCCGGTTGGGCTTCGACCGAAGTATTAAACGACTTGTCACACTACTCTTGCCTGTATCGGGCGATACCTGAAATATGCCGTCAGTTGAATCCGGCCTCTGGCGACCAACGCGACCATTCAACATTGTCAGAAGATATACATGCAGAAAATTGATCTTAAAAAAACCTTGAAACACCTTTACCTACCATCGGCGAACCAGTTGACCCAGGTGGATGTGGCACCCATGAACTACCTGATGGTAGACGGTACAGGCGATCCCAATACGGAAAAATCTTACCGGGAGGCAATTGAAGCGCTGTTCACGCTCTCTTACACGCTAAAATTCATGTCTAAAAAAGGCCTACTGGCAGTGGATTATGGCGTGATGCCGCTGGAAGGACTGTGGTGGGCCGATGACATGGCGACTTTTAACGTCGAAGATAAATCCAATTGGAAGTGGACGCTGATGATCATGCAACCGGATTTCATCACCCCGGAAATGATCGCCACGGCGATGGTCGAGGTCAGGGAAAAGAAAAACCCCGTCGCACTGCCCAACGTTCGTTTCGAAGTTTTTGCGGAAGGACTTGCCGCGCAAACCCTGCACATCGGCCCGTTCGCCGAGGAAGGCCCGACTGTAGAGCGCGTACACCGCTTCATTGCGGATAGCGGGTACCAACGGGTCGGCAAGCATCACGAGATTTACCTGAGCGACATCCGCAAGGCCGATCCGAAAAAATGGAAAACCGTCATCAGGCAACCGATGCAATAAAGCCTTATGGTTCGATATTACTGAATGAAGGACTCAACCGGATGAAAGACAACACTAAATCAATAGCCCTGCTCAGCGAATACACACCAAGCTTTTCGCCGCATGCTTCCACCAACGATGCTATCGAACATGCCAAGGCGGCGTTGGGACTAGATGTCAGCGCCGACTGGATTTCGACCGCAGACCTCACTTCCGCACTGTTCGCGGATTACGCCGGCATCTGGGTTGCCCCAGGTAGCCCTTACAAAAACATGGACAAAACGCTGTCGACGATTCGTTACGCCCGAGAAAATAACATCCCATGCTTGGGCACTTGCGGCGGCTTTCAGCACATGATTATCGAATACGCCCGCAACGTTTTGGGTTTTAAGGATGCCCAACATGCCGAATACGATCCGTATGCTTCAAATCTGTTTATTTC
This sequence comes from Methylovulum sp., assembly GCA_030653435.1. GTDB lineage: Bacteria > Pseudomonadota > Gammaproteobacteria > Methylococcales > Methylomonadaceae > Methylovulum. The sequence continues at coordinate 7,078 of JAURZI010000110.1, read as the reverse complement.
ACAGCTGACTTGCTCGTTGGCCGGGCGGACCATGCACCTGATGTTTGAGCCAGGTTCACGAGTGGCTGCCATTTACGGTGCAACGACTGCCACCGAGCAGTATTACTGTAATTTTGGCATCAACCCGAACTATAGCGATGTTCTAAAACAAGGCCCGATGCAAATTACCGGCGCCGATGCCGAAGGCGACATCCGTGTCATCGAATGGCCCAATCATCGGTTCTTTATCGGCACGCTATTCGTGCCGCAAGCGCGATCCACGCCGGAACAACCGCATCCCTTGGTTGCGGCATTTTTAACCGCCGTAACAAGCCAAGCGGATTAGCCTGGCAATTCGGCAGTATTTCTAAAGAGTATTCAATATGGCACAGATCAAAATTTACGGCATCAAAGACCACCTCAATCCCATAAAACAGGCGTTATCCGAGGTGATTCATGCGTGCGTGGTTGAAGCTTTACAGTTTCCACCAGACAAACGCGCCCATCGCTTTTTCCCTCTCGAAAAGGAGGATATGTATTATCCGAGCGGCAGGACCGATGCTTATACGATTATCGAAATCAGCATGATCTCGGGCCGGGAAACTGCCACCAAGAAAAAACTGATCCGACTGCTTTTCGATAATATTCAAGAAAAACTCGGTATCACCCATCAGGATATTGAAGTTTGCATCTACGAAAGTCCGGCCTGTAATTGGGGCTTTCGCGGCATGCATGGCGACGAAGTGGCATTGAATTACAAAATCAATGTTTAGCGCTATTCAGAATCACCCTAACCGTTGAACAACCGAAACCATGTATATCCCCAATCACTTTGACGAACCCAGACTCGATGTCATGCAGGCATTGATGTGCGATTACCCGCTGGCGACATTGGTGACCTTTTCTGCCGCTGGGCTCAACGCCAACCACATTCCATTACATTGGGTGGACGACGGTTCGGATTACGGGTGCTTACGCGGCCATGTTGCCAGGGCCAATCCGCTGTGGAAAGATTCAGGTCAAAACAACGAAGCACTGGCGATATTCCAGGCGGAAAATGCTTACATATCGCCATCCTGGTATGCCAGCAAACAGCAAACCGGCAAAGTGGTGCCAACCTGGAATTACGCCGCCGTGCATGTTTACGGCAGTCTGCGGGTAATTGACGATACGGCGTGGATTCACGATCAGCTTGAAGCAATGACTACCCGCCACGAAGCGGCATTCCCGGAACCTTGGGCGGTGTCTGATGCACCGCACGACTTTACCGACAAACTGATCGAGCAGATTGTCGGTATTGAAATTGGCGTAACTCGAATGCTGGGCAAATGGAAGGTCAGCCAGAATCAACCGGCGGAGAATCAAGACAGTGTAATCCAGGGCTTGAATAAATCCGGCAAAGCAGAGATGGCGGGTTTGGTCACCTCTAAGGCAAAAAATTAATCTAAGTTCACTTCAAAACCATGAATACTCTTTCCGTTCGCCAAGCTGTGCTATCTGACCTGGATGCACTGGCTTTCTTGTTCGACAACTATCGCCAGTTTTATGGCAAAGTCAGCGATCTCGGTGCCGCCCGATCATTTTTGCTGGATCGCTTCAATCACGGCGAATCGGTGCTGTTCATTGCCGAAAACAACGCCACTGCCATAGGCTTTGTTCAGATGTATCCAAGCTTTTCATCGGTGTCGCTGGCGCGAACCTTTGTGCTCAACTATCTCTTTGTCGATGCGCAATACCGCAGACAAGGGGTTGCCAAACGGCTTATTTATACGGCAACAAGCTATGCTAAAGCTTTGGGAGCCATACGCCTAACCTTATCGACAGCCGTAACCAATACCGAAGCGCAAGCGCTGTACCAATTTACGGGCTGGACGTGTGATAAACAATTTTATGTTTACCATCTAACTTTCTGTCGATATGCAAAGCTTTGCCAAGTTAACTTTGAGACAGAACCAGCAAAGCTGTCAAAGCATATTGCCCACTACAGCTAAACAGAACGATTTATCAGGAGCGACTTCATGAACAGAATCGAACATATTCGCCTGATGGCTGCTTACAACGCCTGGATGAATGCCAAACTGTATACGGCAGCCGGACGCTTGTCTGACGACGAATTATTGGCGGACAGAGGTGCATTCTTCGGTTCAATTATGGGCACACTCAATCACATCGTGGTTGGCGATACCCTTTGGCTGAAACGTTTTGCGACACATCCCGGCAACCACCTGTCGCTTGAACCGATACGACAGCTTCAAGCTCCTGCTAGCCTCAGACAGATATTATTCACCGACATGGTAAGCCTTTCGGAACGTAGAGATTGGCTGGATACCGTCATCGCCACTTGGTCGCAATCGCTGACAGAGGCCGATTTGGATCACGTATTGCACTACGCCAATATGAAAGGCGTAGCTGCGGACAAATCCTTTTTCAGCTTGGTGATGCACTTTTTCAACCACCAAACCCATCATCGCGGCCAGATCACCACATTGTTGTCCCAGCGGGGTATCGATGTTGGCGTAACCGATCTGCTGGAGCTGATTCCCAATCAAATGGCGGATTGAACGGACAGTAAAACGGCAAACCAGTGCCAGCCCGGCTCATCAATCCCTAAATTTATTCACTATTTTCCCACTGCAGCCAAACAAACCAATTTACATTCCGGCTGCAAGGCGACCAGCAATGTGGTTTGTAGAAAGCATTGCGCTCCGTTTGCGGGATGATTGAACCGGCGCTCCCCGCCTTCACGGTTCAGCACGGCTTGTTCCCGCCAATGCCGGGCAAATACCGGGCTTGTGGGCAAGAGATCGTCAATCAGCGCTTGCATGGCGACATCTTGCGGACGACGGCTGTAATCGGCACGAAACTCAGCCACCAATCGACGGACGCGTTCCGGCCAGTCGGCAATCAGTCGTTGCGCGGCCGGGCTGAGAAAAACGAATTGCAGCAAGTTGCGTTCTTGGGTTTCTTGATCCAACCAGCCGGAGAATAACTCGGCAGCCTCGGCATTCCAGGCTCTGGCAGTCCAGGTTCGATCCAGGAGATAGGCCGGACCTGCAAACAGGGACGGCAAGCTTAAAAGCTCTGGAAGCAAGTCAGCCTGAGGCTCAGCAGGGCCGGACGGATCGCGTTTCCCCGCCAAATCAAACAACGAGGCACGCTCGGCCGTTGCCAGTCCTAGCGCCTCGGCCAGACGAATCAACGCTGGGACAGACGCGGCAACATCGCGTCCTTGCTCAAGCCAAGTGATCCAGGTCACGCTGACCCTGGCGGCTTCGGCCAATTCCTCGCGCCGCCAACCGGGCGTTCGCCGTCGTCCTACGGCCTTCGCAGGTGGTGGCAAACTTTCACGATGTGCTCGAATAAAAGCACCCAGGAGGCGGTGAGAATCAGGTTTGGACATGGTGCGTTTTATACTAGGATAATTGTTCATATTGTACCCGCATAATGCTTGGATTAACCTGTCTCCTGGACGACATCGAATGACTAAATCCGATGTTCTTTTTCAATATGAGTGACAGGATCAAAACCATGAAACAAAGTAACCTGGTTAGTGAACAATTTAGTGGCAGTGCCCCAGCCTATTTAACAAGCACTGTTCACGCTAATGGCGCCGACTTGCAGCGCCTCACCCAATAAACGCGGGATTCTGCTTGCCACCAAGCACTCGATTTGGGCTGTGGCGCAGGTCACGCGGCTTTTGCCATGGCTAAGGCGGGTTCGGCAGTCATCGCCTATGATCTTTCGCCCAAAATGCTCGCATTGGTAGAGGAGGAAGCCGATCAACGCGGTCTCATGAACATCGCCACACAACTAGGCGCAGCCGAGCATTTGCCGTTTGCCAATGCCAGTTGTGACTTGGTCGTTACACGCTTTTCGGCCCATCATTGGAGCCATGTGCCGGCCGCCTTGCCTGAAGTCAGGCGCGTTCTTAAACCCACCGGCATAGTTCTGGTGATTGATACCGTCGCAGCAGAAAATCCGTTGTTTGATACGGTGTTGCAAACAGTAGAAATCCTCGGTGATGCTTCGCATATTCGCGATTATCGCATTTCAGAATGGCAGGCTATGTTACAAAATGCCGGTGTTGACGTGACAGAAACCGATAACTGGTCGTTAACGGTCGAATTTGCCAGTTGGGCGGGTATCAAGCGCACCTCCGAGCGGAGAATCGAAGCTATCCAGGGTGTGTTCGATCAGGTATCGGACGAAGTGCGTCAGCATTTCAAGCTGCAAGCTGATTACTCATTTGATCTTGAAGTCGCTTGGCTGCAAGCCAAACCCGCATTTTGAATGGAATTAAGGATTATTGCTGACGTAATACCAGTATTTTTCCAAATGAGCGGAGGCTCACGATCTCATCAAGCACCCAGCCTGATGGGTCGAAAAGCCTCTGCCAATCGGCAAGCGTACGCTCCCTACCGTTGGTCGCCATGAACATCTGCAGGTCGACAGCGGCACTGGAAAAATCGGCCTTAAAGTCGGGTACGACCAATTCCATGAGCGCAACACAGGCGCCGGTTCCTGCAGCGGCAATCGCCAGATTACTCAGCACCTTGATGCACAGGTCATCAGCCATGCCATGCAGCACGGCACTTAACAGGTAGATGTCTTTGGCATTTATTGCGATGGGTACCGATTCAAGTATGTCCCCAACCTGATAGCTTATACGCGAAAGTAGAGCCGGCGATGTTTTCCCGACCCAATAGCTTGGCGCTGTTTGAATGACCTGCTCGCGATCCACCACAAGAGCCGTCAGGTGAAGGTGCCGCTGCAAAATGGCAAACGACTTGGCGCCGCGAGAACCACCCAAATCAATAACGCGATCAAATCGACCCCAGTCGAAATCGGTGGCGAAGCTATCACCGGTCAACGCCTCCACGCTATCCATGGCTTCGGAAAACAAGCTGTCGAATTCGGCGTGGCGGTCAAGATAGTCAAATAACGCCTCGCCATTAGACAATTCAAAAGGCGGCACGCCCTCCCGCACGCCATTGTCAAACTGTTCATACCACGGGCAGCTCATCGCTTCGGAATTGTGCATGAGGATCATGGCTCGCACATTTTTCGGATTGTCCGTGCGTAAATGGACGGATAGCTTATTGTTGCGGAATACGCGCGGCGCCACCTCTGCAAAGACTCCAATAGAGGCTAGCATGCGCAGCAAGCGTCCGATGGCATCTGCGTTGGCCACGACGCGCGTAGCAATCATTTCCGCGTCCAGTTTTTCGTCTCCGAGTACGGTGGCTATGTCTAGTTTTGCAGCGACGTAGAGCGCACGGGACTGCCAGAAGGCCGAACCAATCTGTATCAGCCGAAACGGCGGGGGCGTGAGTTTATTAGGGAGAGCTTGCAGCCAGGATACCCACTTCATGGCTATGGAGAAGATATGTACAACGCCGGCGTTTTTTTGTAATTTCACGGTCTGACTCTCCTCTATTACAATTGACTCGGCGCTAATCCCGCCGAGAATAAATGTCCATTGAATGCCGCTAATTGTTCGAGGAATTCAGCGTCCATAGACCGCCCCATCTGAGTTTCAAAAACTTCTTTCAGCAACATGGGCATCATGGCCAGACTAACAAAAGCCATACGCACGATGTCCGGGTCTAATGAAGAGATCAGCTGTCCAGACGATTTGAGAGATTCTACCTTCTTGGCGCCACGAGTGCGCCCGCGCTCCAATAGCTGTTGGATAAAACGCCTACCCGGCCCCTGGTTAAGCGCCAACACTTTCAGAATCAGCTTTGGAAATTCCGGTCTTTCGGACATCGTCTGGTAATACAGCTGAAGAAAATCCTTAAAGCCTTCAACGGAGTCCAGCATATGACCGTCCAGTACGTTCAACAGGGGCGTCAGAGTGGCACGAATCATCTCTTCGTATAAACCTTCCTTGTTGCCGAAGTAATATCGGATCATGGAAACGTTGGCATCGGCCTTTTCAGCGATCAGACGCGTCGTGACTTTGTGGTAGTCATCGGACAGAAAACTATCGAGAGCGGCGTTCAGCAAGCGTTCGCGAACGGGATCAGCAGTTATATCATCAGGCGGGCTAATCATTGTTTTTCCAAATAACAGGCAATTGAAGTTAGATTAGCAACGGCTTGTTTGGGACGCCAGCAGTTTCGTCAATCAATTTTGATGGTTTGATTAACTCGATATCCTTATCAAAGATTTGTAGTAAAAAATTTAGCGATGACCCATGCCAAAATAAAACATATCGAAAAGTCCGCATAAAATGATTGAAATTTATGGCGTTAAGTTCAGGTCTTTGTGTGCCTCAGCCTTTTTGAGGTAGGCAGGCATGGATGGATGGAAAGAATATTCCATTGGGGCAGCCGGAATGTGGACTCAAGTCCGTGCTTTTACGGAACGTATACGTACATCGCCGTCTGGTTCGCAACCAAAACCCGCCGTTGGTGAACAATGTTTTTCAGCTACCTGAATGTCGCAAAATGGCCGATTTGTTGAGGTCGACAACGGCTGCTTTGTAGTCCACCAATTCGGGGTATCTGGATTTGCCTGACTGACCGCTTTGGAGAAACGCGACCGTCAAAAATGGGTCGGTATCCGCCGACCAACATGACATTAATTCATATCTTCCAGTGACAGCTTTGGGATAGTTTTATCTATGTCTGTATGGTTTTAATGGTCAGCGGCATTGAAAATAATGGTCACTTACGGTTTCACGATCATTAAACTCATAAATACCACCATGAATATTAGACATTATCGAAATTAGCGTCTGTAATTAGTTGCCATTCCAAGGTTGCATAAACTTCGGCTATCTATCACACTGATGTTTTTACAACCCAGCTCTTTATCCTCAACGTGCTTTATTATTGCAACGTCAAAACCAACCCTGCCGTTTTTACAAGCTTCACCGGATTGACGGTTGCTGAATTCGAAAGCCTGTTGCCGCACTTTGAAAAAGCATGGGAAGCACACCGTGAAGAAAGTCGTGTCGTCGATCAGGAACGGCAACGCAAACCGGGAGGCGGCACGGTACCGACCACCTTGCGAACAGCCGAAGACCGGCTATTTTTTATCCTAGTCTATGTCAAGCTGTATCCCCTGCAAGCCGTGCTGGGGTTCCTGTTCA
>JAURZI010000093.1 GCA_030653435.1 Methylovulum sp. | reverse complement strand
GTGAAGGCACAGGCCCTAACCCAGTCTTCATGCCCGGCGAGGACGCGCAGGCACTCGCCGCTGTCCGCGTCCCAGAGGCGCAGCGTGCCGTCAGCGCCCGCCGAGAGCAGGCGGCGGCCATCGGGGGCGAAGGCACAGGCCCTAACCCAGTCTTCATGCCCGGCGAGGACGCGCAGGCACTCGCCGCTGTCCGCGTCCCAGAGGCGCAGCGTGCAGTCACTGCCTGCCGAGAGCAGGCGGCGGCCATCGGGGGCGAAAGCACAGGCGAAAACCGAACCTGAATGCCCAGTAAGTAGTGCCAAGCGGTGGTGATGCGCGATGTTCTGATTGAATGGCAGGTTTGCCGTGCCGCTAACAGCGAAGTCTTGTGCCAAGTTGTCTGGCGCATCTTCGCACCACAAAAATTGCGACCGATACGGCTGGGTAGCTTGCCAACTGGCCGCCGTCAATAGGCAATGGCGAAAAATGGCAGCTGTTAGTTGGCTGTGGTTAAAATCGGCATGGCGTAAATCCGAACAGTGGAATTCTGCCCAGTCTAGTTGGGCGTGACTGAAATCGGCGTGTTGCAACTGGGTTTGGTGGAATTGGCATTCGCGCAAATCAGCGTCTGCAAAACAGGCATGACCGAGGTCAAACGCGGCGGCGGTGAGCGTGGGCAGTTCCGGGTCGTAGCTGGTCGGGGCGGGCTTGCCGATGTGCCAAGCGCGTAAATCGGCATGGCGCAAATCCATGCCGTGCAGGTTAGGCACAGGCCAGCCTTGTTGGTGGGCGGTAATCGCGTAATCCAGCAATAATTCGCTGGTTTGGGCTTGGTAAGGGCTGTGCCAGCTCCGCAGGGTTGTGAGTAACTGCGGGTCGTTGGCTTCGGCGAGCATTTGCCCTAGAAAATCTAAGGTTTCGCGGCTAGGCCTGGGCATGGCCCACTGTTTAGCTTGGTTGGCGCGGATGGCGTTGAGCAAATAATCCGCGAGAAAAAATTCCTGCATGGAGGTGTGGGCAAAACGGAAGCCGCATTCTTGGGGCTGGTCGGCATCTTGCCGCGCCAAAAAGGTCGCGGTGCGCAAATCTTCTTCGAGTTGGTCCGGGTGTAAGCGGCTGTAACGCGGCTTTAAATCCGGTTGGCTGTCTAGCCAGCCGTGCAACCAGCTTTCCAAATCACCGACGGCAAACACGCGCCGCCCGCTCCGCCACAGTTCGGCGGCGAGGTGGGCGGCCAAGCGCATTTTATGTTCGGGTTTGATGTGGTGTTTGCCTTTGTCGCGCTCCAGCCAGCGGTTGGCCATTTTCCGGTACAGCGTCACGCCATAGACAATGCGCCCGGCGGCCCGGTCATTTTCGATGTCGAGGATGAATTCGCTGACCAATTTGAGCGTGTACGGGCGGCGGGTGAGTTCTTCCAGGTTATGCACGGCGTGTAGGGTCGCCATCAGCCGTTCCGGGTCGGTTTCGGGCAGGGCGTTGCTGAGATAGCGGAGGATTTGCTCTTCGTTAAATGGCAGCAATAACAGGGCTTGGTATTTTTCAGCGCCGTATTCGCCGCGCTCTTGTCCGGTGAAGTGGCTTTTTTGTTCGTTTAAAGTGCGGAAATATTGGGTGCGGCACGACAATAACAGGCGCGGGCGGCGGGCTTTGAGGTTTAGGCGTAGCCGGACTTCGGCATCACTCAGCAGTTTCAGCAATTGGTTGGTGAAGGTTTGCCCGTCGGCTTCGTTGAGTTTGACCAGCACTTCATCCAAACCATCAATAATCAGCACCGCGCCGTGGTCTATCAATTTACTGATAGCGGCAAAATCATAGCTTTCACCGTCGCTGTCTTTGTGCCAGCCGCGTTGGATACATTCCTCGATGATGGTTTTTTGGTTGGGTACGGCTTTGTCCAGCCCGGTGACATTACGCAAATCAAAATACAGCGGTATCGGGCAAGCAGGATTATCTTGGTGGCGTTGATCCAGTTCCAAGGCCAGCCGCTGGCAGGTGATGGTTTTGCCCATGCCGTATTCGCCCAGCAACGCGAACAATTGCGGCGCATTGGGGTTATTGGCCCAGGCCAGCAAATGCTCCAGCACATCGACGTTGTTTTGTGGCGTGTCTTGTTGGGCGGGCAGGTCGCGGTCTTTGTGTAGGTTTGCAGGCGTTCCGTAAGGGCATCTTTCCAACATCTGTTCGGGAATGTCGTGAACATCTTTGATACCCATGTTATGGGCGGCGGGGATGGGCTTGGTTTTGTTTCTTGGCTGCGGGATGCCGCCAGTTTCTGTTTGATGGGTTACGGGATAAAGATTGCCTTCATCAAGCAGGGCTTTGACGACTTGTGCGGAGTGGCGGGCAGCTAGGGTTTGGCGTTGTGCTTTGTCTATGCCTTTGTTGCCGTCCCCCCAGTCACAAATGGCTTTGATGACGATCCAATCCACTTTTTTGTCGTGTGCGGATGTATAAAGGCCGCTGCCTTCCATTTCGCCGCCGATGGCTTCGGGGGCATAAATCGCTTTCAGCTGGTCGCGGTAATCCACGTTATCAACCAGTTTCTCGCCTGTCAGGATTTGCCCGAATTCCAGCTTGGGCCAAAGCGTGTGTTGGCGTTGCTGGTTGGTATTCACTACTCTGACTCGATTCAATAAAACGGGTGATGCATCCGGTGCGCTGGCACGGGGGGTTTCTGTGCCATTGGCGTTGACCCGACCTAGCTCGTATGGTCGCAATTGGGTGGACACCAACACATCACCTATCTTTTGCTTGTCCTCATACATGCCAAAGGCAATCCCAACCGCAATCACGGCACGGGCTTGCCAAGTGCGGATGGCTTTTTCGGTGGTTTGTTGGGCGGCTCCTACACCGCCGGAACCGGCTTCGCTGATGGCGTGGATGATCTCCATGCCGCCATGTTCGCCTAGTAGGTTATAGGTGATGCCATCGCGGGTTTCGGTTTTAGGTGTTTGGTTGCCCAGAAAAGCTTCGTGCACCGCATGGTGTTCATGTTCGTTGAAAGTCAACAACACGATGGCAGGCGGGTTGTAGGGCATCCCCAATTGACCAATCAGGCGTTCTAGGGGGATGGCGTTCAGGTCGGGAGTGGGTGGGTGGCTAGGTGCGGCTGCCGGGCCTTCAAACCAAACCCAACGTTTATTGGCCCCGGCATTTTTGGTGACGGTGATGTTAAGGCGCAAGGGGTTATTTTTGGCTTCGGCCTGACCGTTAAAATCACTGATTAGGCGGTTGAGCATGGCGTTGGCACTGGCGGTTTTCGCCAATGGGAATAGGGTTTGGTGAATGTCGGCAACATTCGCCCTGCCTTCTTCATCAAGTAAGTCAAGCAGGGGCAAGACGTTTTTGCGCACGGTTTCGGTCAGGTGCGGGCTTAGACGATCAAGGGCGGTTTTGGCAAAATAACGGTCGAGTGCGGGCATGGCGGCCTCCAGGCATAATCAGTGATGCTGAGTTTAGGCCGACTTTTAGGTCTGGTCAAGTTTGTTATGTTTGATATAAGATTGATAAGATTATTTGTGCTGAGTTGGAAAGAGCCATTACGCATCCCATCAATACAAAAGCCGCATCGTAGGCAGTGCAACCAGCCAAAAGGACAATCAGCGGTATTCTGGTGTAGGTTCAGGGAGTGCCGAAACAAAGAAGGTCATTTTGTGGCTCGATGAGGCCCTTACCTTGTTTTATTCTTTGCTTATAAACGCCAATTTGTTGATTCCGGCTTTATGGGCAATTGCCATAACTTCGGCGACTTTGCCATAAGCGACGGCGGTATCGGCCTGCAATTGCACGGTCAGTTCTGGATCGGCGGCGTACAAGTCACGTAATTGTTGCTCTAAGGCTGTGATGACTTGCGGTTGGTTATTGACGATCAGCTTGCCTTGCGCATCTATGGCAATAGAGGCCAGATGTTTGTCCGGTGCAGGGTCGGTTTTTTCGGTTTTTGGCAAATCGACGTGCACGGCTTGTGTCAATAACGGGGCGGTGACGATGAACACGACCAATAGCACCAGCATCACGTCCACCAGTGGCGTGACGTTGATTTCGCTCATGGCTTCGCGGTCTGAAGAAGAGTCGGTTTTAAAGCCCATTGTCATTCTCCTGCATGGGCTTTAAGGCCCGATTTGACAGCCAAATTAAGGAAATCGGTCGCAAAATAGTCCAATTCGGCTTCGGATAATTTGATGGCGCGGATGAAAAAATTGTAGGCCAAAACTGCCGGAATTGCGGCGGCGATACCTATTGCCGTGGCGATTAGTGCTTCGCCTATCGGGCCTGCGACAACATCCAAACTCGCTGATTTGGCTTGGCTAATGGATTGTAAGGCGTGCATGATCCCCCACACGGTGCCGAATAAGCCGACGAACGGTGAGGTGCTGCCGACGCTAGCCAGGATGGCTAGCCATTGTTCCAAGGTCTTGCGTTCTTTGCTAATTTGTTGGCGTAACGAGCGTTCCAAAACCGATTGGATGTCGCCGCTCAATTGCAACATGGACGGCACGTTGTTTTTCACATCGTTTAAGACATGAAAACCCGCCCCGGCAATACGGCCCAAAGCACTGTTATCTTGATCCAGGTTGGCGGCTGTCAATAAGTCGCTGGCCGCCCAAAATTGTTCGGCATAAGCGCGGTTGCTGCGGTTGATGGACCAGATCAGCCATGATTTGAAGAAAATGATCGCCCAAGTGGCCACTGAAAAAGCTATCAATATCCATAAAGTCAATTGGACGATATTTGCGGAAGAAATTTGTAACATGAACTTTCCTTTAATCTTGAAATTTAAATGAAATTGGCACTCTGACCCAGTCATCTACCGTGTTTTCGCCCTTATGGGCGGGGATGAAATGCCAGGATTTGACTTGTTCGACGGCAGATTCGTCAAGAATTGGATGACCACTACTGTTGACGATCTTTATTTCTCCAGCCGAACCGTTCGCCAGCACGTGGATTTGTAATTTGACAACGCCTTCCAAGTGTCGCATTTGTGCCAAACGTGGGTAACGGGTGGGCGGGTTTTTTAGGCCGGGTGCAGAATAAAGTGCCTTAACCAAAGCCTCAGGGGCAGGTGGGGCAACCGAAGCCGAATTCTGTTTTGTCGGAGCGGGTTTGGGTGGCGCTGGGTTTGGCGTATTTTTTACCGCTTCAATTGGCTGCGTTTGCTGTGGTTTTGGCTCTGCTGTCGGCGTAATTTTTTTAGGCTCTATCGGTTTGGCGACGGGTTTGGGCTTTGCCGGCATTTTGGGCTTTGGTTTTTCAGGTTTTGGCGGCAACGGTTTGGGTGCTGGTGGCACGGGTTTTGGGGGTGTCGGTTGGGCGGCTGGGGGCGGCGTGGCAACAGGCTGGGCACTGGGCGCTTTGGTGAGGGCGACTTCAACAATAAGCGGCGGTTTTTCTTCTGGTTTAGGTTCGGTGACGATGTCTTGCCAAGCCTGCCAAATCCCAGTGTGCAGGATAAGTGAAATAAGGCAAGCTACGATAACCGCCTGAACGGGAACGGAGGTGCTTCGGTTTGGATGTGTGGTGATTAGGGAAAGCATTCAGTTGGATAATAAATTAAAGCACAAATAGGGGGGGGGAACATGGCGAGTAACGTGGATTCAGCTCCGCAGTGCTATCCTATAGCTCAAGCACTATAAATTGATAAGGACACGCAGTCCTTCGTCCAGCCTTTCTAGCATACTCAGATTAAAGTGCTTTAGCTATAGGTATCATGCCGCATGGCGGGTCACCCAGGACAGAAAAAAACGGGTTGGCGTTGGAGACGGTGTCCTCATGTCATCTGTTTTGCTTTTTGTTTGTGCAGCCAAATCAACAAACCGGTCACAACCAGCAATGTCAATGCGGCACCAGCTAGGGAAATCAAGGTCCTTCCGTACAGGCCGATGACCTGGCCGCTATGCAAAGGCAATTGCCAAGCGTCAAAAATATCCGCCGCCGTTCCGGTGCCGGGCACATAATCGCCTAAATAGGCACCGTTTGTACCGTCAAAATACAGATACCATGGCCCAAGACCTCCATTTTCGCCAAAGCCCACGCCGAACATACCGAAATCGGGATTATAAAAGATCGAGTGGGCGGGTTTTGACCAACCGCGCTGGCCTGCATTCTCAGCCGCCATTTGCAAAATAGCATCAAATCTCAGCGTAGGCTCCACTGGCGGCAATTCCAGGCGCGGTTCACGGGCATCGAAGGGGGATGGCGTAAAATCCGAAACAACCGATACGACGGGTTCGAACACCGCTTCATGTAAATTCATGGCAATACCGCTGACGGACAGTATCAACATCGGTATCAGTAGCCATAACCCGCCAGCCCGGTGCAAGTCAAAAGTCAGCCGTATTTTGCTGGCTTTGGGCTTGACTCGCCACGCTACGCCCCAACGCTGTAACCAAGTTTTTTGCCCGCCAGCAGGCATTGCTGGGGATTGAGCTATGGACTGCGGCTGAATCCTGAGTTTCGGTAGGGTCAGATAACAGCCTACCAAGACTTCCACGAGCCAAGCGATGGCAATTGATCCCATTGCCCACAAGCCATAGTCGCCGGGCAATTGTAGGCTGTAATGCAAGACATGGATAAAAGGTATCAAGTGCTTGCGTTCAAAGCAGCAAGCCCCCCATATCCTGGAACCCAGCAATTTACCGTCTACCGGGTCGACGAACAGCTCATCGGCTGCAACAACCGGATTAGAGTCTCCGACAGGAGGCCGCACTGCAATGCGGGTTGCCTTACCGGCTTCGCGTTGCAACGGTAAGGAAACAACACGGTACTGAGGGAACTGGCGTTGTAGATGCCCTATCAACTCGGTTGTGCTGAGTGGCTGGCCACGCCCGGGACTTTCGAACAATTCAGGATTAAGCCACGTATCCAGTTCTTGCTGAAAGGCTAGGATAGAGCCGGTCAAACTGGCCTGTAGCAAAAATAAGGCGACCGTTAAACCCAAATAGCGGTGCAACCTCAAACAGATTTTTCTCATGATGCCTACGGATGACTCACCAGTTATAGCGCAGGCTGGCCAGCACCGTACGGCGGTCGCCGTAATAACACGATGCACCGCCACAAGTGACCACATATTCCCGGTCAAGCAGATTGTTCATGTTGACACCTAGCCGCATGCCACGAAGTCTGGAATCCGCTTTACCTAAATCGTAATGTACCGAGGCATCGACCAAAATATAGGACGGGGCTTTCTGGCTATTGCTCAAGTCACCATAATTGAGGCCGATGTACCGCAATCCCCCACCCATGCCCAAACCAGTGAAATGGCCTTGTTTGTGGGTGTAATCCAGCCATAGCGAGGCTTGATGTTCAGGGGTGTTGGTCAATTTATTGCCCAGTTCGGTGGGTTCGTTGGATTGGGTGACTTCGGTATCGGTATAAGAATAAGCGGCGGACATGTCTAAGCCTATGTCCAAACTGGCCTTGCCTTCAAGCTCGACACCTTGTGAGCGCACTTCGCCAGTCTGCTTCTGGAAGTTACCACCCAAATGCTCAAGATCGGGGGTCAGCACATTTTGTTGTATCAGATGAAATGCCGCTATTGTAAACAAAGCGTTATAGTGGGACGGCTGGTATTTCAAACCCATTTCATGTTGCTGTCCGGTGGTAGGTTGGAAAGGTTTATTGTCAAAACTTGCACCGATAGACGGTTCGAACGATTCCGAATAGCTGTAATAAGGTGCAATGCCGTTGTCAAACTGATAACTCAAACCTGTGCGATAGGTGAAGGCTTTATCGTCTTGCCGTGTCGTGGTGTAGGCCGGATTGCCATAATCGACGATATTTGTCCCTGTTGTACCGCCGTTGCTTTGGTAATCCGTTGCCAAGCTATTGGAGGATGCCCAGTCATATCGAACACCAATAGTGGCAATCCAGCGGTTCCATTTGATTTGGTCTTGTCCGTATAGGCCGACTTGATCGAGTTCTTGATGAAGTTTCTGTGCAATATTCGGCACTGTGAACGGCTCGCCGCTACCAAAAACATCTATAAAAGGTTGTCCATATAGGGGGTTGTAGACATCGAAACCACCTGCCCCTGACCAAACGCTGGCAGACTGCCTATCGCCGATAAAGTGCCTAAAATCGACACCTGACAAAAAGGTATGTTGCACCTGGCCCGTCGAAAACGCGGCTTGTAGTTGGTTGTCGACGGTAAAAGTGCCGGTTTGATCCTGATATAAACCGACATCACGATCAAGCAACCGTAAATCGGCATCCAAAAATCCGAACGAATTAAAAGGAAACGCGCCCTGCAAACGGCTGTCGACATCGGCATAGCGAAGATTTTGCCTCGCGGTAAAGGTCTTATTAAATTGATGCGACAAAGCATAGCCAATGGCGAATTGTTCGCGGTCATAGCCGTCATAGCCAGGCTCGCCAAGGAAACGGTTAGTCGGAATCTTGCCATTAGGGTTGGTAAGGACACTGCCTTGAAACGGCATAAATTGCAGGGCATTACTGGTTTCATCTTTCTGGTAATGACTTAAAAATGTGATATTGGTGGCATCACTGGGCTTCCAGGTAACACTCGGCGCAACATAATAGCGGTCATCCCCGACATGATCCACTTGGGTGTCGCTGTCTCGCGCCAAAGCAACTAAACGGTAAAGCACATCACCGCGGCTAGTGGCAGGGCCGCTCAAATCAACGCTGCCTTGCACCCGATCAAAACTGCCGCCTAGTAATTGGATTTCGTGGAACGGCTGCTGGGTCGGTCGCTTGCTTATCATATTAATCAATCCCCCTGGGGCGTTTTGTCCGTATAGCACCGACGATGGGCCGCGCAGCACTTCAATACGTTCCATACCATAAGGCTCAACACGCAATTGGGCGTAACTGTTGGAAGAACTCATCAGCCGTGTGCCGTCAAGAAACTGAGTGCCCTCGAATCCCCGCAGATTGAAATAATCATCACGGGTGCTTGCCCCATAAACCCCACTAACCACACCTGGCGTATAAGCGACTGCCTGGGTGATGCTTTGGGCTGCGCGGGCGGTGAATTCATCTTTGTTGATGACGCTGATCGATTGCGGCACTTCAATTAGGGGCGTATCGGTTTTAGACCCTGATAACGATTCGTTGACTATATAGCCCTCTACTGGGGAGGTCGCCAAAACCTCACTCTGACTGATGACAGAAATGATCGGCAAAGTCTTTATGGCCTGATGAGCAGTAGCCTCGCTGTCTTTTATTGACCTTGCATCAGCAACTGTAAAAGTATCTTCAGCCATTAGTTCGCCAGTGGCTAAGGAAATAGTCAAGGAGACCAAAATCGCATGTCTTATAGTTTTGTTTTTTTTGTTCCAACGGGAAAAACTCTCAAACTGACCATTCATAGCAACACCTTAAAAATTATTTTGTTTTATTATAATGTTATTAATAATAATTCTCAATAGTATTAATAGTGATTCACTAGCGTTCAATTCACGTACAACGAAGTTGTATTTGAATTACGAACAAACTAATTCAACTGTTTAAATTCAATATCGGGTTGTATGATCTTGCCCCGGTCTAGCCGTACAACGAAAAATTATTGGAACTGTTACGAGTACAACCGACATACGTGTAAAAATATGACTAATGGCTAAAGGGGTTTGAAGTCCGTTGCGGCCTGGCAAGGCGGCATAAACTAGCGGGTGTGAAACCCGCCCAGGTAATCGCTAGCCACGAGCCTGGTATTGAGCCTTGCAGGCATAGCGGTAACGATATGCTTGATGCGTAGGCACGAAA
>JAURZI010000086.1 GCA_030653435.1 Methylovulum sp. | reverse complement strand
TAATCAATTCCGACTCCGCCTATTACGACGGCACCAACACCGGCAACGCCGCCGTTTGGGCAGAACCCAAACCCTGGATGAACCTACCCCATTCCATTTGCCTGACCTTGCCGCCTTTGGGGGCTTTGGTTTTGAAACGCTGATCTTAGACACAGCAAGGGCCTCAAAGAGGAAATCTCTATGAAAAAAATACTTTTTGTCACCAGCGAAGCACATCCTTTGATTAAAACCGGCGGCCTCGCTGATGTTTCCGGCAGTTTACCCAAGGCATTGTCCGAATTGTCTCAAGACATACGGCTGATTATGCCTAATTATCGATCCGTAAAAACCAATGGGCATGTGCGTTTTCTCTGTTCCCTGCGTATTGATAACAGGGATGTCAATATTCTTGAAACTCGTATGCCTGATAGTCAGGTGATCGTCTGGCTGGTCGATTATCCTGAGTTTTTTAATTATCCCGGCAACCCTTACACTGACGAACTGGGCAATGCCTGGGCCAATAACGCCGAACGTTTTGCCTTGTTTTGCCGCGTTGCCGTCGCCTGTGCAATGGACCGGATTAATCAGGGCTGGAAAGCCGACATTGTCCACTGTAACGATTGGCAATCCGGCCTGGTCCCCGCCCTGTTGTCACTTGAAGCTGACCGCCCGGCGACAGTCTTCACGATACACAATATGGCTTACCAGGGTTTATTCCCTCCCAGCCATATCATGTCGTTAAACCTGCCGGGGCAATTGTGGCATCAGGACGGCTTGGAATTTAATAATATGCTGTCTTTCATTAAAGGCGGCCTGGTTTATGCTGACCGCATTACCACAGTCAGCCCAACCTATGCTTTAGAAATCCAAACCCCGGCATTCGGTTACGGGCTTGAGGGTTTGTTGGCCTATAGACGGGAGGCCTTAGTCGGCATCATTAACGGCATTGATATGGACCAATGGAATCCTGAAACCGATGCTTATATCGCTAAGCGCTACGGTGTGGCCTCACTGACCGACAAGCAGGCCAACAAAGAGGCGTTGCAACAACAATTAACCTTGCCGGTAAACGCCGAACTGCCTGTCGTGGCGTTGATTAGTCGTTTGGTTGAACAAAAAGGCATCGATATGGTGCTCGATTGCTTACCCGAAATGATGACCATGCCTATGCAATTTGTCTTGCTGGGCGCAGGCGATAAAGACTATGAACAACGCCTACAAAACCTGGCCCGCTTATATCCTGACAAAATGGCGCTGACCCTAGGCTATGATGAAGCGCTGGCTCACACTATCACCGCTGCCGCCGATATTTTCCTGATGCCGTCACGGTTTGAACCTTGCGGTTTGAACCAGATGTATAGCCAGCGCTACGGCACTATCCCCATCGTCAGGAAAACAGGCGGTCTGGCTGATACCGTAATCGATGCGACCCCGCAAACCATAGCGGATAACACAGCAACCGGCATCGTCTTCACCGAAGCCAGTTCAGGCGCTTTAATTGAAGCCATCAAGCGGTCGATGTTGTTATACAGCAACCGTAAGATCTGGAATAAAATGCAAATTGACGCCATGCAGAAAGATTTTTCCTGGCAACGCAGCGCCGAGCAATACCTGGATTTGTACGAAAACATTTAATGCCCGTATAAGGCGCGCAAGCTGCTCTGGGAGGTATCGATGAAAATCAACCATGCGCCACTCCTGCTCATCGTATTGTCCAGCTCAGTTGTGTTGGCGGCGCAAACCACGATGGAAGTCATCCCGTTGCTTAACCGTTCCGCGTCTGACATCCAGCCCTTACTCAGCCCATTACTGGAATACACCGATTGGGTAGGGGCTGATGGCGCCAATTTGGTTGTGAAAACCTCGCCTGAACGGCTGGCGCAGATCAAGGCGCTGATTGAAAAGCTGGATACCCCGCAACATAACCTGATCATCACCGTCATACTCAGTAAGCACATGACAGCTGACCGGACCAACGCCAAGGTGCGGCGGCAACCGGACAATAGTGGTCATAAACAGCCTGCGTCCGGCATCAATTCCGACAGCCATTATTATCAAACCCAAGATAGTAATGGCCTTGAAAGCACCCAAACCATCAGGACACTGGAAGGCAATACGGCTTATATCAGAACAGGGCACACTTACCCGGTAGAAAACCTGCGGCTCAGCACCGGCGCTTACGGCTACCCGGCCATTTCCACCAGCACTAGCTATGTTGCCGCCAGCACTGGCTTCGCCGTGACGCCTAGGCTTACAGGATCAGAAGTCATACTGGATATAACCCCTTGGTCGGATAATATGAATACGCGGGGTCAAATCAATACCCAAGGCGCACAGGCAAAACTTAAAGCAAAACTAGGGGAATGGGTGGAGCTTGGCGCGAGCAACGGGCATAGCGCCGCCAACGCCAGCTCAAGACCCGCCCATATTTGGCAAACTGACGAAGATAGCCTGCATATTCTAGTCAAAGTGGACAAGGCGAATTGACGGCGCAGTGTCCGCATACCCCCATCCTCTGACATACCGGTTTAATTTATAAACGACGCGCCCTGTTATGAGGCCGATTAGCATACCGTACGACTAATAATTCCGGGTTATGGGCAAGAATTTTAAAACAGTCATATAAATGATTGGTTAATCCTATATGATAAGGCTTGGAAAACGTTAATTTCCAAACCCAATTCGATAGATAATCTCATCAAAGGCTTTTTAAATATTATGAATCCCATTAAAAAAACTGCGCTAACCTTCTTTATGGCAATCTCCTTAAACGCCGTTAGCGCCGTTGCTTTCGCCGAAGAAGCCGTTAATAGTTCAGCGACCAGCATCAATGAAACTATTTCGCATGTTGAAAAAGCTTTAGTTGAAGTCAATAAAAGCGATTTTTCTGCCGCCCGTTTACATTTAAAAGCAGCTCGCTCATCTGCCGAGCACATCACCGGCAATGAAGCCATCGTAAAACAGGCTAATGCTGACGTGATCCAAGGACAAATCCAATCCAACCAAGGCGATGTTAAAAAATCAGCCGACGAATTAAACAAAGCATTAGTCCTGTATAAATCGCTTTAAGCGGTAGTTTTAAGACAGGACGGACAAGCTCCGTCCTGTCAGCACAACCTGCACGCCAGTTCTTGTCCCTATTTAACCTCACCCGCCTCCCGCCGAATACTTTAAACAGCCGCAATAGGTTTTTTTATATTGGGTACGCGCTGCGCTGTAATGCCGCAAGCATAAGCGCGCAAAACATATGCCCTGTAAATTGATCCCCCATAAAAAAACCCGAACCCAAGCATAGCTGGATTCGGGCTTTTTGGATGCGGTATTTGTGACTTATTTTTTCAAAATGCTTATGCCTTTTAATAAGTTCAGTGCCTCGGACAAGGCATAATCTTTCATTTCCAGGGCATCCTTATCTTTGCCCTCCGCTTCACCCAGTTTTTTATTGTTTTCTTTACCATTCTGTAAATGGCCTGACAAATCAGCTTCTTTAACCGGCACGAATTCTGATTTATCCAAGGATTCCAGCTTGACATGCGCCAAGGCAATATCCGGCTCTATGCCTTCCGCCTGTATCGACCGGCCTGAAGGCGTGTAGTAGCGTGCCGTGGTCAGCTTAACGGCAGCACCGTTACTGGTGGGCAGTATCGTTTGCACAGAGCCTTTGCCGAACGATTTTTCGCCCATAATGATAGCCCGCTTTTGATCCTGCAATGCCCCGGCAACAATCTCCGAAGCCGATGCAGAGCCGGCATTGATCAGCACCACTATCGGCGCATCATTAATCAGGTCATCGGGCGCCGCATTAAAGCGCATTTCCGAATTTTCAATCCGACCTTCGGTATACACAATAAGGCCGCCCTTTAAAAAAGCATCGCTGACTTCAACTGCGGCATTTAAAACACCACCCGGATTATTACGCAAATCCAGCACCAGCCCTTTCAAATCGGCCTTGTTTTCTTTTTTCAGGGCCGCTAATGCCTCTTTAAGGTTGTCGCCGGTCCCGGATTGAAAGCTACTGATACGCACATAGCCATAGCTAGTTTCCAGCATCCGGCTCTTAACGCTCTTAACCTTAATGATGTCGCGGGCTATCGTTATTTTCAGCGGGGCTTCCTCGCCTTCGCGGACTATCGTCAACAAAATTTTGCTGCCCGGTTCACCACGCATCATTTTAACCGCATCAGCCAAAGACATGCCTTTGACTGGTTTATCATCCAACCTGACAATAAGGTCTCCGGCCTTTATGCCTGCTTTTTGGGCGGGGGTGTCATCAATAGGCGAAACCACTTTAATAAAGCCGTTTTCCATAGTCACTTCTATGCCTAAACCGCCAAATTGCCCCGTAGTGCCTTCCTTTAATTCCTGGTATTCATCGGCAACAAGATACGCCGAATGAGGGTCAAGACCACTCAGCATACCGCGGACGGCGTCTTCCAGTAATTTTTTGTCAGAAACAGGTTCGACATAATCCCGTTTGATCCGACCAAAAATTTCGGTAAATGTACGCAAATCTTCAAACGGCAAGGTATCGGTGTCGGCCACAGCCTCGCTGCTGTCCCGATCAGCAAAGACACTGCCGCAAGTCGCCATGAAAACACCCAGTACTATGCCTAGGGACAAAATTAAAATAGTTTTCTTTTTTAGCATGTGTCTTAGAACTCCAAATCCTCTATTGTCTACACTCATTATATTTAATGACTGGTCATTTGCCACTACCCATACGGCACCACTCAAGCGGATCAATCGGCATACCTTGCCTGCGTATGCCGAAATATAATCCCGGCTGGCTACGCCCACCGCTTTGCCCCACAGCAGCAATCACCTCACCCGCAGCCACTGCGTCATTCTTGTGTTTGTAAAGGCTCTGGTTAAACGCATAAAGCGTCATATACCCTTCACCGTGCTCAATAATCATCAAGAAACCGTAACTTTGCATCCATTCTGCAAAAGCCACTTTTCCATTTGCCACCGCATGCACTTCCACGCCTTCATTGGCATCAATCAATACGCCGTTTTGAATGTTTTCCGATTGCAAGCTGGCAAAGTTTTGCACCACCTTGCCCCGGACGGGCCACTGCAATTTGCCTTTAAGCGTTGAAAACTTACCGTTAGGCGCTGAAAAACTATCGCTAGCCGACAGTCCATCATCAATGCCGTCAACACCGGTTTCAGACTGTCCCGTATCAGTAACCGTAATATCATCATGGCCATGTAGCGATGCCATTAATGCCTTCAGCTTGTTTTCGTTTTCTTTTAATTGGCTTAGCCTCAGCCCATCTGAAGAAAAATCATCCGGCGCTTGTGCGAGCAATTCCGAGCGCTGCGCCCTTAACTTGTTAAGGATAGCCTGCTCTGATTTTTTTTGTGCCAAACTTTGCTCTAGTAACGCTGTTTCCGCCTGCTTCTGCTTATCCAACTGATCCAGGCGGTTGATGGTCTTCTCAATAGCCGCCAATTTTGCCAGGCGTTCTCTATTAAAATAATCGTAATAGACCATCATCCGGCTCGATAAGCCTGGATCTTGCTGATTGAGCATCAATTTTAATTTTTCTTGCTGCCCCATCAGGTAAGCGGCCCTAACCTGAGCCACCAGCTCTTTGTTTTCTCTATCTATCTCATTCTGATAAGACTGCATGTCACGCCTGATTTTATTCAGGACACGGCGTTCCTGTTCAATCTGCCCATGCAAGGACTTCAATAAAGCGGCCGTTTCACCATAGCGTTGCTCAATTTCTGCCAAGACATTCTGCACATCGGCATTGTTTTGACCACTATCCGTTTGCTCTGATGAAACAGGATCAAATTCACTAGGTTCGTCGAAATTTTCAGCATAAAGGCATGGAGCCGATAAACACAGAAAAAAATAAAAAACGATTTTTTTTCCATCCACAGATCAAGCTGCTTTGATCAGCGACTTACCGGTCATTTCAATGGGCTTTTCAATGCCTAGTATGTCCAGCATCGTGGGTGCCAAGTCTGACAAACTGCCCCCCGACGTCAGTGGCGCATCACCGCAGACATAAACCAAAGGCACTGGGTTAGTGGTATGTGCCGTATGCGGTTGACCCGTGACCTTATCAACCATTTGCTCGATATTGCCGTGATCGGCGGTTAATAACAACCGTCCCCCCACTTTCTGTAAGGCCTCAACGATACGGCACAATGCGCGGTCGACCGCTTCCACAGCGAGCACGGCGGCAGGAATGACTCCCGTATGCCCAACCATATCACAATTGGCATAATTGCAGATAATGACATCATATTTTCCGCCAGTGATGGCTTCGACGAGATGGTCGGTCACTTCCACCGAATTCATTTCCGGCTGCATGTCATAAGTCCTGACCTTAGGCGATGGCACCAAAATCCTGTCTTCACCCGGAAATGGCGTATCAATGCCACCACTTAGAAAAAAAGTGACATGTGCATATTTTTCAGTTTCTGCCAGCCTTAATTGCTTCATGCCTTGATTCGAGATCACTTCACCCAAGCCGTTTTTTAAGTCAACCGAAGGGAAAGCAATATCATAGTCAAAGTCCTGATGATATTCGGTCAACGTACAAAAATAACCGGTATGCGGTCCACGGCCTCTGTCAAATTCAGTGAAGGCTGGTGAAGTCAATGCCAGGGAAATTTCTCTGGCACGGTCCGCACGAAAGTTCATAAACACCACTGAATCCTGCTGATCCAGCGTAACTGGCAGACCATCAGCATCCAGAATGGCGGTAGGCAAGACAAATTCGTCTGTTTCGCCTCTGGCATAAGCCGCCTCCAAACCCGCTAACCCGGACGTTGCGCTGAATTCGGCCACGCCTTTGGCAATCAAATCATAACCTAGCTTGACCCTGTCCCAGCGGTTGTCCCTATCCATCGCATAAAACCGGCCTGATATAGACGCCATCCTGCCTACGCCCAGCTCTGCGAATTTTGCCTCCAACAAGCCTATTGACGAGCTTGCGCTTTTCGGCGGCACGTCCCTGCCATCGAGAAAGCCATGTAAATAGATTTTCTTAAGGCCGCGGCTGGCTGCCAATTCGACCATCGCAACAATTTGGTCTTCGTGGCTATGCACCCCGCCCGCCGACAATAGCCCTAAAATATGCAAAGCCTTACCCTGGTCTTTAGCCAAATCGACCGCGCGGCAGAGCACCGGGTTGGTAAAAAAGCTATGGTCTGTTATCGCATCGTTAACTTTGGAAAAATCCTGAGGCACATAACGGCCTGAGCCTATGTGGATATGACCCACTTCAGAATTGCCCATCTGGTCATCGGGCAATCCGACATCGTGACCGGAACAGTTCAGGTAGGTCATAGGATAGTCTTGTTGCAACTGATCCCAGCAAGGCGTGTTTGCCATGGCTATGGCATTGTTTTCCTGGTCAGTTGAGTGCCCGAACCCGTCAAGGATCAGCAACACTAAAGGCTTCGGTCGGTTTAACATGATTTATTGATCTCCTGACACTAAAAATAAAATCCGTAGCTGCGCTGGATGCAGCCCGCTCCTGAGCGCGCCAGCATTATCCATTACCCAAAATGACAAAAAGAAGGTATCATTTTACAGGATATGCTGATGTTTTGTCGTTTGGCCCAAGTAAGCCACATCATCGGTGATTGTTATATTAATACACGTTGGTGACAGTTGTGTATAAATAATTCTTAACGGGGGCTTTGTTGAAAGGGAATCCCTATAACCCAATCGCATTATATTGATTGCATGGATACTAAAGTAGACCATATTTTATACGATGACACCGACATAACCAAAGCGGCGCGCTGCTTAAAAGCCATGTCACATCCTTTACGGTTAAAAATATTGTGCGTGCTAGGCAACAAATCCGTCAGCGTACAGGACATCGTCGAACAAGTCGGCACCAGCCAGAGCAACATTTCCCAGCATTTATCAATACTTAGAGAAAAAAACATACTCGGCTCAAAAAAAGAAGCCAATCGTGTTTATTATTATATCGACGATACGCGCATGACCCAGCTCATTGAAATGATGAGGGATGTGTTTTGCTCCCAACATCGATGACTTTGCCCCCACTACAACAAACCTAACTAAAACGAACACCATGGACCGTTATATAGAATTTATTCTGCACCACTATATATTATCGCTTGCGCTAGCCGTTGTTACTTATTTGTTAATACAGGAATTCTTTGACACTGCTTTTAAGAAATTCAACACGGTATCGCCGTTGCTCGCTGTCGCTAAAATGAACGATAGCAGCACAGTCGTCATAGACGTGCGTGAGCCGCCTGAATTTGTTGTCAATCATATTGAAAACGCCATCAATATCTCCTTAGGCAAATTGCCTGGAGAGCTTGCAAAACTGGAGCAATATAAAAAAACACCCGTCCTGGTAGCTTGCCAAACCGGAACACGTTCCGCCGCAGCCGGAAAAATATTGACCAAGGCAGGGTTTGAACAGGTTTTCACCATTACCGGCGGCATGCAGGCGTGGGAAAACGACTATAAGTTACCCATAAAATCAAACCGAAAAAGCAAAGAAAAAGCGTAGCATTACAAAATACTAACTGAAAACATCACCCTTTAAACTTACGCAACCACGGATACTTAATCATGGCTGAAGAAAACACCACTGTAGAAAAACAATTCTCTATCCAGAAACTTTATACCAAAGACCTCTCATTTGAAACGCCGAACTCACCCGGTATATTCACCGCAAAATGGGAACCTACTGTCGATTTTAACCTTGGCACCCATGTCGCCCCGTTAGAAAACTCTCTCTACGAGATTTCCTTAACGGTGACCATTACCGTGAAATGCGGGGAAACAACCGCATATCTTGTTGAAGTTAATCAAGCCGGCATATTTGCCCTCTCAGGTTTTAGCGACCAAGAAATGGGACCCATGGTCGGCAGTTTCTGTCCAAACATCCTGTTCCCGTACGCCAGAGAAGCCATTTCTGACTTGGTGACCAAAGGCGGCTTCCCTCAACTGCTTTTGGCCCCGGTAAATTTTGACGCCCTGTATGCCCAACATTTACAACAACTGCAACAACAAGCGCCCAGCACAGAAACCATCAACTGATGGCACAAAAAATAGCTATCCTGGGCGCAGGCTCCTGGGGAACAGCACTCGCTATTCTGGCAGCCCGAAACGGTTGCCAGACCTTATTGTGGGGACATAACCCAGACCATATCGCGACACTGGCGCAACACAAACAGAATCAACGTTATTTGCCGGACATAAGCTTTCCTGAGAATCTGTACGTCACGTCCCAGTTGGCCGAAATAGCCAGCTTTAGTGACATACTGCTGGTTTGCGTACCCAGCCACGCCTTCAAGGCAACATTGGCCCAGCTTAAGCCCTATTTGTCAAATGATGTAAAAATAGCTTGGGCCACTAAAGGCTTTAACCCACATGATGGTTGCTTGCTTCATGACATCGTCGCCGACGTTTTTTCATCACAAACGCCTGCGGCAATCATTTCAGGCCCCTCATTTGCCCGTGAAGTTGCAGCCGACTTGCCTACGGCGATCACTATCGCCTCACACCAAGAGGATTTTGCCAGGCAGTTGGCGAACATTCTGCACGGCGCGCGTTTCCGTACCTATACCAGTTCTGATGTCATCGGCGTGGAAGTCGGTGGCGCCGTAAAAAACGTCATGGCTATTGCAGCCGGCATTGCCGACGGCCTAGGCCTAGGCGCCAATACCCGAGCCGCATTGATTACCCGCGGACTAACCGAAATCATTCGTTTAGGACTGCAATTGGGCGGCAAACAAGAGACATTTATGGGCTTGGCTGGCTTAGGTGACCTTATTTTGACCTGTACCGACAACCAATCCAGAAACCGCCGATTGGGTTTGGCGCTGGGCCAAGGCAAGGGCGTCACGGCAGCACTACAGGAAATCGGCCAGGAAGTTGAAGGCATTTCCGCTGCAAAAGAAATTTTCTCACTCGCTAAAAAATACCGCATAGACATGCCGATTACCGAGCAAACATATAAGGTGCTGTACGAAAATCTAGATCCGCTGGCTGCGGTGGAAAATCTGCTGGGCCGTGAATTGAAACCAGAGTAGCGCGCTTTGCGCGCCCTATCATTTTAATGACGCACCACAAAAAGACACCTGACGCCACGCTTCATACAAAACAACCGCAACGGTATTCGACAAATTCAGACTGCGGCTTTCCTCGCGCATGGGCAAATACAGGCATGCCTCAGTCGGCAACGCCGCCAGAACATTTGCCGGCAAGCCCCTGGTTTCAGGGCCAAACAGAAACGTATCACCCGCCTGAAAGTGGGCATCACTGACGATACGCTTACCCTTGGTAGTCAATGCAAACAGCCTGCCCGGCTTGGCCTTGGCAATAAAATCAGCCAGCGTATCGTGCTCTTGCACAGTCACCCATTCATGATAATCAAGGCCTGCCCGGCGCAATTTCTTGTCATCCAAATCAAAACCCAAGGGCTTGATCAAATGCAGTTGTGCACCGGCATTCGCGCATAAGCGTATAATATTGCCGGTATTGGCCGGGATTTCAGGCTCGTACAAGACGATATGGAACACGGTCAGTAGTTATTATCTATACAGATAGTGTCGAGTTTCCAAATTTCGTTGTTGTACTCAGTGATGGTTCTATCGGTAGAAAACTTACCGCTAGACGCACAATTCAATATGCTCATTTTCGTCCAGCGTTCTTTATCCTGATAAGCCGCTTCCACTTGTTTTTGTGCGTTGACAAAACTACGGAAATCCGCAATCGTCATCCACGGATCTTGCGGACTTTTTATGGAGGCGATGATCGGGTCAAAAATACCGGGTTCAAACTGGTTAAAATGCCCGCATTCCAGCAGTTTAACTACCCGTTGCAGACATTCATCCTGATTAATCAGCGACACCGGGTCATAATGATGACGCATTTCTTCAACCTGCTCTTCAGTCAAGCCAAACAAGAAGAAGTTTTCGTCGCCGACCTCCTCGCGGATTTCTATGTTCGCACCATCCAGCGTACCGATGGTCAATGCGCCGTTCATCATAAACTTCATATTGCCCGTGCCTGAAGCCTCTTTGCCAGCAGTTGAAATCTGCTCGGAAAGATCAGCACCGGGGCAAATTTTTTCCATTGCCGAGACACGATAATTCGGCAGGAAAATCAATTTTAATTTATCGCCCACATCAGGGTCGTGGTTAATGACGCTGGCAACATTATTAATCAGCTTAATGATGCGTTTCGCCATAAAATATCCGGGAGCGGCCTTACCTCCAATCAAAACACAGCGTTTCGTCCAGTTTTCGGTATCGCCGCGCTTGATGCGGTCATACAGATGGATCACATGCAAGACATTCAGCAACTGGCGTTTGTATTCATGAACACGTTTAACCTGCACATCAAACAGGGCATCGACATGCAAATCAACATCAAGCTCCAGCTTTTTAAAATCAACCAATTTTTGTTTGGCTTGCTGTTGGACCGCATACCAACGCTTACGGAACGCCTGATCATCAGCGTAAGGTTTAAGCTTAGTCAACAACGATAAGTCTGTAATCCACCCCTCACCGATAGTTTCCGTGATCAACGTCGCCAATTCAGGGTTGCAGGCTGCCAGCCAACGTCTAGGCGTAACCCCATTGGTTTTATTGTTGAACTTATGCGGCCAAAACTCATAAAAATCGCGAAACAAGCCTTGTTGCAGCAACTTCGAATGCAATACAGCCACCCCGTTAACGGAATAGCTGCCGACGATGGCCAAATAAGCCATACGGACATATTGCTCATGTCCCTCCTCAATCAGCGACATGCGCGCGAGCCTATCCCTGTCGCCGGGATAGTGTGCAGACACCTCGGCCAGAAAATGGGCATTGATGTCAAAGATGATTTCCATGATTCTGGGCAACCATTGCTTAAACAGGGTCACAGACCACCGCTCCAGCGCCTCCGGCAACAAAGTATGGTTAGTGTAGGCCATGGTGCTGCTTGTAATGTCCCAGGCTTGTCCCCAAGACAAACCATGGTTGTCCATTAACAAACGCATCAATTCGGCAACCGCTATGCTGGGATGGGTATCATTTAACTGAAAACAGTTTTTTGCGGCAAATTCAGAAAAGTCATTGCCATGCCGCCCTATCCAGCTGCCGATAACATCTTGCAAGCTTGCCGATGTCAACAGATATTGTTGGCGCAAACGTAAGGCCTTGCCGTTTTCATTAGCGTCATTCGGATATAACACCATAGTAATATTTTCGGCGGTATTTTTTGCCTCGACCGCCTCCGCATAATCACCAGCGTTAAAATCCTGTAAATCAAATTCTTCAGTCGCTGCCGCCTTCCATAAACGCAAAGTATTCACAGTACCGTTCCGGTATCCAGGTATCGGTGTGTCAAACGGCACAGCAAGCACATCATGCGTATCCACCCAATAGACTTTTTTATTGCCTAGTTCGTCGACATGTGTTTCTGTATGGCCGCCAAACTTGATCCGTTGCGTATATTCAGCTCGCTCAATTTCCCACATATTGCCATTACGCAGCCAATGATCCGGCTTTTCCACCTGTTCGCCATTAACCACATCCTGGCAAAACATGCCATATTCGTAACGCAAGCCATAACCGGTAACCGGTAACTGCAAGGTTGCACAGCTATCAATAAAACAGGCGGCCAAACGTCCCAACCCCCCATTACCGAGACCGGCATCCGGCTCGCTTTCAATCAGCTCTTCCAGTTCCAATCCCAGCCCATACATGGCTTTCGCAACAACATCGTCCATGCCAAGATTGAGCACGGCGTTGCTGAGCGTTCGGCCCATTAAAAACTCCATGGACAAATAATAGCCACGCTTACAATCCTGCTGTTTATAAGCAATATAAGTTTTTTTCCAGCGCTCTATTAACCTATCGCTAACCGCCAAGGACAAGGCTTCGTAAGCATAATGCGGCGACCGGCAGGTTTCATCTCTGCCGAGCCGATGCCCGTAATAACGTTTAAAATCAGCGGTTAAATGCTGTTCATCCATGCCTAAATCGGGAAGTACCGTAATATGGGATTTAGGCTGGCTTTTTTTGAATACTCTATAAGGCATATCTTTACTATTTTAAAGGTTATCTAAATGACGACGTTACACGTTGATCTATATGAACGGTATCGGACTAAGCGAGCGCTAATTGACGATAAGCGCCGCGGTAGTAGAGGATGGGCTCGCCTGAACGGCACACGCAATGCTGTACGGCACCGATAATAATCCAATGGGTGCCAGCACGCACCTTGTCAACGACCGTGCACTCCAACGACATAAGGCTGTCACTTAAAATCGGGGCTCCGGTGACACCCGGTTGCCAAGCCGTATTCTCAAAACGTTGTTGCTGGCTAGATCCGCCGGCAAACTGGTTGGACACTTCCTGCTGGTCAGCCGCTAACACATTGACAGCAAAACATTGGCTTTCATGTATACCTTCACCGGTATCGGCACGGTCATTAATGCACACCAATATTTGCGGCGGCTCAACGGAAACACTGGAAAAAGCGGTCACAGTCATGCCTTGCGTACCGAATTTTTCAGAACGTGTCGTCACCACCGTGACACCACTCGCCCATAACTGCAAAGCTTGTTTAAAATCGTCAACATTAACTGTCATTTATTTTTCCGGTTAATAGGTTAAATTTTGAAAGTTCTGTCAATAAACAGATCGTATAAGTGTGCAGTATATCACTGATACCTGACGCTATAAATTCTCTATCAGCGCATCGGCGAATTCACTGCATTTCACTTCGGTGGCAGATGTCATGAGCCGCGCAAAATCATACGTCACCCGTTTACCGGCAATGGCCGCATCCATCGCATGAATGACAGCATCAGCCGCTTCAGTCCAGCCCAGGTAACGCAACATCATTTCGCCTGACAAAATTAACGAGCCCGGATTGACTTTATCCAGATCGGCATATTTAGGCGCCGTCCCGTGGGTCGCCTCGAAAACTGCTGTGCCCGTCTGATAATTAATATTGCCGCCCGGAGCGATGCCTATGCCGCCGACCTGAGCAGCCAAGGCATCGGATAGATAATCGCCATTCAAATTCAGTGTGGCTATCACATCGAAATCGTCGGGGCGTGTCAGCACTTGCTGCAAGGCGATATCCGCGATGGCGTCCTTAATTAAAATACGGCCTGCCGCCAAGGCCTGCTCCTGCTCCTGATTTGCGGCCTGTTCACCTTGTGCGGCACGGGTTTTTTCCCATTGCAGCCACGTGTAAGTCTGCCCGGCATACTCACGCTCGGCGACAGCGTAGGCCCAATTGCGGAACGCCCCCTCGGTATATTTCATAATATTGCCTTTATGGACTATCGTCACGCTGCTGCGCCGATTGCTGATGGCATAATCTATCGCCGCCCGCATCAGGCGTTCCGTACCCTGCTCCGAAACGGGCTTAATGCCTATGCCTGAGGTTTCTGGAAAACGGATTTTACTGAATTGCTCAGGAAAATTGTCCTGCAATAAGCGCATGAAACGCTGGTTATCAGCACTGCCCTGAGCAAATTCCAGACCCGCATAAATATCTTCGGTATTTTCGCGAAAAATCACCATATCAACCGATTCGGGATGTTTTACCGGTGACGGCACGCCTTGAAACCATCGCACCGGACGCAGGCACACGTACATATCCAGCATTTGCCGCAAGGCGACATTCAGTGAGCGTATGCCGCCGCCCACCGGCGTGGTTAACGGGCCTTTGATCGACACCAGATAATCCCTACAGGCCGCAACGGTCGCATCGGGCAACCAGGTATCAAACAAGCGGTGGGCTTTTTCACCGGCATAGACTTCCAACCAGTGAATTTTTCGCTGCCCGCCATAACTGCGTGCAACCGCAGCATCCAAGACCCGCACCGTGGCCCGCCAAATATCAGGGCCTGTGCCGTCACCTTCTATGAAAGGGATAATGGGATGATCAGGCACAAGCAGCTTGCCGTTTTGCATCGTAATGGGACTGCCGGCAGAGGGGGTAACGGGAGTAGACATAACATCTCCTAGATAAGATTTAAGTGAGATTGCGGGCGCAAGCCATCATAGCAAATGCCGTTTGATTTGTAATATTTAACCGCCCATGTAGATAAATGCGTGCTTATCGCTCTATAATCCGTCCGAAGGGGGTTAAATGTGCATATCGCCTTGTCGCTTTAACTTTCTAAGCCCTTAGGGGTAAAAGCTATTTTTAAACTGAAGGAGAAAACAATGCACACAATCACACTGATTAAAGGCGATGGAATTGGCCCGTCTATTATGGATGAGGCCGTCAAAGTGATAGACGCAACGGGCGTTAAAATCACATGGGAGGAAACCTATGCCGGCCTTTCGGCTTTTGACAAGTTCGGCACGCCGCTGCCCGAAGAAACCATGGCCTCGTTCGACAAAACCCGTGTCGCGTTTAAAGGCCCGCTAACCACCGTGGTCGGCACCGGCTTTAGGAGCATTAACGTCGCCCTGCGTCAGCAATATGACCTGTATGCCAATGTCCGGCCTGCGAAAAGCTGGGCCGGCATCAAAACGCGCTACGACGATGTCGATATCGTTATCGTGCGCGAAAACACCGAAGGCCTGTATGCCGGTTTGGAGCATTACCTGACCCCTAAAAAAGACATTGCCGAAAGCCTTGCCGTGGTCACCCGCGCCGCATCGGAACGCATCATCGACTATGCCTTCCAGTATGCCCGCGACAACCACCGGCAAAAAGTCACGGTTTGCCATAAAGCCAATATCCTCAAATACACCCAAGGCTTGTTTTTGGACGTGGCCAGGGAAATAGCCCCGCGCTATCCCGACATCCAGTTTGATGAAAAAATCATCGATGCCGCTTGTATGCACATGGTCATGAACCCTAAACAGTTTGATGTCGTCGTCACGACCAATATGTTCGGTGACATTTTATCTGACCTGACAGCAGGTTTGGTCGGCGGCTTGGGCTTGATACCCGGCGCGAATATCGGCGCGGATGCCGCGTTGTTTGAAGCGGTACACGGAAGTGCGCCGGACATTGCCGGCAAAAACCTCGCCAATCCGATAGCGGTCATCATGGCGGGTGCGATGATGTTAAGCCATATCGGTGAAATTGAAGCCGCCGAACGGGTCGTTAAAGCGGTAGAAAAAGTAGTCAATGAAGGGGTTTATGTCACACCGGATTTGAATCCTGATTCTAAAGTGGGCACTATTGAAATGGGCAGTGCGATTGTGGGGGCGATGGAATAGCCAAACCTGCCAAAAACTATTCACTCAGAGCTTTGTAACCCGTTTACAAAGCTCTTTCAGTGCATTACATCTCTCGATTCATAGGTTAAAACGAAGAAACAATGACGCCAAATGCCGATAACAATTGAACTACAAAAGTTAGCGCAAATTTATTCAAAAAAACTAAACAATCAAATCAATCTGCGTGTTTCAGAAATGGCAGATGATGATTTCTCTCACTTTCTAATTTACAGAGTGCTGGGCATCACAACCAGCGAAGGCAGGATGATTGATATTTATCAAAACAAAGGCCGTTTTCTATATAAATATGCAGGCTCATTTTTAGAAGAAGCAACAAGATTATGTTTTAAATTCACTTTTCCAGCATCGGGAACCGTAAAAATAGCCAATACATTAGGCCAGAGACCCAAAACATTTGAAATTGACTGTCTTGTAGATACTGACGCAATCGAAATAAAATGGCGAGATGCAACTACGGATGGCGATCATATCAGTAAAGAGCACACCAGAATAAAAGTCATCGCTAATGCCGGATACAAGCCTATCCGCATCATGCTTTACTATCCCAACAGACAACAAGCAAAGAAAATTCAAGAAACCCTGGAAACACTTTATAAAGGTATTGGCGGTGAGTATTACTGGGGAAATAACGCGTGGGATTATGTGAAGAATAGGACACATATTGACTTAAAAGCTATATTGGAAAATATTGCCCAAGAAAGCGCGCACGAAGATGAGTAACACAAACGTAATCCTGCAAGGTGACTGCCTCGCAGTCATGCGGTCAATTAAGCATGATTCCATTGATTTGATTTATCTTGATCCACCTTTTTTTACAGAAAAAACCCATAAACTGAAAAACAGGGAACGTACCGTAGAGTTTAGCTTCGATGATATATGGGGAAGCAATAGAGCTTATGCGGATTTTCTATTCGAACGCATCGCGATAATGAAGCCATTGCTCAAAGAAACGGGATCAATTTTTGTGCATTGCGATAAAAGCGGCGAACATATCGTCAGAGCCATTCTCGATAATATTTTTGGGGCCGATAATTTTCAATCAGAAATCATCTGGACTTACAAAAGATGGTCAAATGCCAAAAAAGGTCTATTACCCAGCCATCAAAATATTTATTTTTACTCAAAAAGCACTGACTTTACCTTCAACCCTGAATACACTGATTATTCAGAATCTACCAATGTCGATCAGATTCTGCAAAAGAGAACACGAGATAATCACAACAAAGTTGTTTATAAGCGTAAAGATGATGGTTCAATTCAACACGCCGATAAAAAACGCGGTGTACCGCTAGGTGATGTCTGGGATATTCCTTATTTAAACCCCAAAGCAAAAGAACGAGTGGGCTATCCTACGCAAAAACCTCTGTTGCTGCTGGAACGCATCATTAACATTGCCAGTAATGAAAACGATACCGTACTTGACCCTTTTTGCGGTAGTGGCACCACCTGCGTAGCCGCTCAATTATTACAGCGAAAATTTATCGGCATTGACCAGTCCGACGATGCCGTACAACTAACCAAAAGCCGCCTAAAGACACCTATAAAAACGGAATCCAACTTGCTTAAAAAAGGCCGTGCTTCCTATCTTAGTGCCAATCAAGACGCCTTATCGTTACTGGTAGGACTGAAATTTAACCCAATTCATCGAAACAAAGGTATTGATGCGATATTAACCGAGTTATACGAAGGCACGCCTGTACTAATCAGAGTTCAACGAGAGCATGAATCGCTAACAGCAGCAGCCGAATTGCTGATAGCCGCTAAGAAAGCCAAAAAAGCTAAAAAAGCCATTTTGATTAGACGTCATCGTGATAATCTTTTAGAAAATGAAATAGTTTTTGATGGTTTAGATATTATTGATGCTCCTGCACTTTCGATAGCAAAATGCTGCGGTTAAGCTTAATGAATCAACTCATTATCAACCTAAGATTTCCATTTTCCTTTGCCTATTAACATATATTTTAACGCTCTCTTTAAGGAGTCACTTCCATGCTAGAACAATACCGCAAACACGTAGCAGAACGCGCCGCCGAAGGCGTCGTCCCCAAACCTTTAGATGCCGCACAAACCGCCTCCCTGTGCGAACTCATCAAATGCCCACCTGCGGGCGAAGAAGCCTTTATCTTGGATTTGCTGGTCAACCGCATCCCCGCTGGGGTAGACGAAGCCGCTTATGTCAAAGCCGGATTTTTGACGGCGATTGCCAAAGGCGTAGCAACCTCTCCAATCTTAACGCCAGAAGATGCGACTGAATTACTCGGCACGATGCTCGGTGGTTACAACGTTGCGCCGTTGATTGAATTACTGGATGTCGCCGCACTTGCGCCGATTGCAGCCAAAGCCTTATCTCATACATTATTAGTGTTCGATGCGTTCCACGATGTGCAAACTAAAGCTGATGCGGGCAACGCTTACGCTAAACAAGTCTTGCAATCGTGGGCGGATGCGGAATGGTTCACCAGTAAACCTGCCGTGCCGGAAAAACTCACTGTCACCGTTTTCAAAGTCACAGGCGAAACCAACACCGACGATTTGTCACCCGCACCCGATGCCTGGTCACGTCCAGACATCCCGTTACACGCCAAAGCCATGCTGAAAATGCCCCGCGAAGGCATCACCAACGCCGAGCAACAAATCAATGAATTGAAACAAAAAGGCTTTCCGGTCGCTTATGTCGGCGACGTGGTCGGCACCGGTTCGTCGCGCAAATCGGCGACCAATTCCGTGCTTTGGTTTATGGGCAATGACATCCCCTTCATCCCCAATAAGCGCGATGGCGGCGTCTGTATCGGCAGCAAAATTGCGCCGATTTTCTTCAACACGATGGAAGATTCCGGCGCATTGCCGTTTGAATGTGATGTGACACGCTTGTTGATGGGTGATGTCATTGACATTTTCCCGTATCAAGGCGTGGTCAAACGCCATGACAGCGAAGAAGTGGTTTGCTTGTTCAGTTTGAAAACCGATGTGCTTATGGACGAAGTCCAAGCAGGCGGACGTATCCCCTTGATTATCGGACGCGGCCTGACTGACCGTGCCCGTAAAGCATTGGGCTTACCCGCTTCCACCGTATTCATCCGTCCAAGCGACGAAGCCGACAGCGGACGCGGCTACACGCTGGCGCAAAAAATAGTCGGTAAAGCCTGCGGCGTTGCCGGTGTACGCCCTAACACCTATTGCGAACCGCACATGACCACAGTGGGATCACAAGACACCACCGGCCCGATGACCCGCGATGAGCTGAAAGACTTGGCTTGCCTGGGTTTCTCCGCCGATTTGGTGTTGCAATCGTTCTGCCATACCGCCGCCTACCCCAAACCCGTAGATGTAACCATGCAGCACACGCTGCCCGATTTCATCATGAACCGGGGCGGCGTGTCCTTGCGTCCTGGCGACGGCATCATCCACTCATGGTTAAATCGCATGTTGCTGCCCGACACCGTCGGTACCGGCGGCGATTCACACACCCGCTTCCCGATAGGCATTTCGTTTCCCGCCGGCTCCGGCTTGGTCGCCTTCGCCGCCGCCACCGGCGTAATGCCGCTGGATATGCCCGAATCCGTGCTGGTGCGCTTTACTGGAACAATGCAACCCGGCATCACCTTGCGCGATCTGGTCAACGCAATCCCCTATGCCGCCATCCAAAAAGGCCTGTTGACCGTTGCCAAACAAGGCAAGAAAAACGTATTCTCCGGCCGTATTTTGGAAATCGAAGGCTTGCCCGATTTGAAAGTCGAACAAGCGTTTGAATTGTCCGATGCTTCCGCCGAACGTTCTGCGGGCGGCTGCACCATCAAACTCAACGAAGCCCCGATCCGTGAATACCTGAACTCTAACATCGCACTATTGAAATGGATGATCGCCCAAGGTTACGGCGATGTCCGCACGATAGAACGCCGCATTAAAGCCATGCAAGATTGGCTGGACAAACCCGTGTTGCTGGAAGCCGATAAAGATGCCGAATACTTTGAAATTATCGACATCAATATGGATGACATCAAAGAGCCGCTGTTGGCCTGCCCGAACGACCCCGACGACATCAAACCGTTATCGGAAGTCGCCGGAACCAAGATTGACGAAGTGTTTTTAGGCTCGTGCATGACCAACATCGGTCACTTCCGTGCCGCCGGGAAATTGCTGGAGCAACACAAAAGCGCCTTGCCAACCCGCTTATGGGTAGCGCCGCCCACCAAAATGGACCAAAACCAATTAGTCGAAGAAGGCTATTACGGCACGTTCGGCAAAGTCGGCGCACGCACGGAAATGCCCGGTTGTTCCTTATGTATGGGCAACCAAGCACGGGTAGCGGAAAATTCTACCGTAGTTTCCACGTCAACCCGCAACTTCCCCAACCGTTTAGGCAATGGTGCGAACGTGTTCCTGTCATCTGCCGAACTGGCCGCAGTATGTTCGATATTGGGTAAAATTCCGACCGTTGAAGAGTATATGCACTATGCCAACCAGATTAACGCGACTGCCGATGACACTTATCGGTATTTGAATTTTAATTTGATGGAAAAATATCAAGAGGCGGTAGAAGCTTAAGCAAGCTGCCGTAGGATGCGCTGACGGAAAAAAGCGCATCCTACGGACTTTTCAGCCCCTGCGCCCAGACCAAGCCATAGCACAATAATCCAATCGCTAGTGGCCTCGGAACCCTACGTTCAATATGCTCGGCATCTAAAACCACTGCTTAGCTGGATAAGAAACAACCCGCCTCCTTAATAATGCTCAACCCCGTTTAATAAATCCAAATTAGGGCTGAAGTTGAAATTCTGCGGCGGAACATCATCCGCACAAACCGGGAAAAGATGTTCTATCTTTTTCCTCTGGCTATCAGGCCACTGACTCATCTGCAAGCCTTTGGGAACGTCAATCCAATCGAACTCAATTTCCCGCATGAATATCCTTTTTATTCTAGCCTGCATACTGGCAGGCAAGGCGGAAAAATCGGGATTGAAATTAAGGCTTAACATCGTTCTGTCAACATTCGAGGCATTGGCATATGTACTATGCAATAACCGCGTATCCTTAACGACAATGTCACCCGGTTGGACCGTGATGGCACATTCCCCTTCCCAGGATTGATAAAGCGGATGATCCGGGTTCTCCACTCTGGATATGGATGAACTGTAATCCACTGGAAACTGATGAAGCGGGTGCTTTTGATGATGGCTGCCGGGAATAACCCGTAGGCACCCATTGCCGGGCGAAGTAGGGGAAAGATAAATCATGACGTTGACTTGGGGAATACGGTCAGAGTAAGAAAGCAAATCATCCCATCCCCACCAATCCTGATGCCAGAACAACGCCGGACCATTGGGTGGTTTGCTGACAACGGAGCCGCTACCCAATACATATCCACCAAAATCCAGTTCATTAAAAAGCGCAGCCAACGCCTCGTGGCCGATCACTTCAGCAAAATCCGGATAGTCCGCTATATCGACCAGACAACCCTGGGCCTTGAACTCGGTGCGATTGTATTCAGAAACTTTCTCCAGCACCTTATCACACCATTGGCTTATTTTTTCGATCATGGACTGATCCAATAGATTTCGGGCAATACAGTACCCTTGCTGCTCCAGTTGTTCCCTGCTTGCTGATTTCATCATTTAGTCACCTGTAATATTATGGGTTAACATTCCAGAAGACGCCTGGCAAAACATTAACCATGTTTTGCAAGCGTTATTTTCGGCATAGCTATTCAGCCCATATTCTCTTCTAACGCGGAAAGTATTTCAAAACCTTTTGATCAGCAGAAAGGCCCTAATCAGGAGACTACCAGTCCAACAACCCTTCGTTTTGGCAACACCGCTTATTCCCCTTCACTTTATTCCCAAATAGGCCACGTCATTTGCAAAAGCGCCCACTACTTCCGACTGTATTGAGCATGTTCTACTGGGAAGATTCAAGCTGATCCGCGCGGGTATTTCGGCCAAGCCCACATGAGATTTCCCCGCTAACATCCCAGGCAAGCATTCTGTGCTATGCTTTTTGCCAAGAACATTGTTAACTTATCATCCGAGGTTACCCACATGAGCTTGGCATTAAAAGACACCCAACACTATTGCTATGGCGATTACCTGGCTTGGCCCGACGACACGCGTTATGAACTGATTGACGGTCAGGCGTATGCGATGTCGCCTGTGCCGGATTTGACGCATCAGGATGTAGCTGGGGAGATTTATTTGCAAGTACGGCTGGCACTGAAAGGCAAGCCTTGCCGCGTCTTTATCGCGCCTGTTGATGTGCGCCTGCCGAAACACGATGAAGCTGACCAGCAGATTGATACCGTTGTACAACCGGATGTGCTGGTTGTGTGTGACAGCAGTAAGTTGGATAGGCGTGGCGTAAAGGGGGCACCGGATTGGATCGTGGAAGTGTTATCACCATCGACCGCCAGCCACGACCAAATCCGCAAACGTGCGCTTTATGAAAATCATGGCGTTAAGGAATACTGGCTAGTCCATCCGATTGACCGTTTACTGACTGTATACCGTTTGAACGGGGCAGAGTACGGCAAACCGGAACTCCACGAACTGCATGGCGAGACACGGGTGAGCGTGTTACCGGATATTGCCATTCAATGGGATGATTTGCTTACCCGTTTGCCGAATGACTATTAACTTAGTCCCCAAGCAGAAAAGAGCGGCGATCCGATGCAAAAACAAGGTCTGTTTATCCGCCCCCTTCGTGTATTATCTGCACGCCCCCAAACTGACTTAAAAATTCGTTAAGGTGACCCATGAACCAGCCCCATCCGATAACCGAACACCTTAAAACCAACTGTTGCATCGTCGGCGGAGGGCCTGCCGGCATGATGCTGGGTTTGTTGCTGGCCCGTGCCGGCGTCGAGGTTGTTGTCCTCGAAAAACACGCCGATTTTTTCCGCGATTTCCGCGGTGACACCATCCACCCCTCCTCGCTGGAATTGATGTTTGAACTGGGCCTGCTCGATGAGTTTTTGCGCTTGCCACACCAAAAACTTGAGCGCATCAGCGCTTGTGTAAACGGTGAAACGGTTACGGTCGCCGATCTTTCGTCACTGCCTACACACTGCAAATACATCGCCTTTATGCCGCAATGGGATTTTCTGAATTTTATTGCCGAACACGCACAACGTTATCCGTGCTTCCAGCTCCGTCTGCGAACCGAAGCCACCGGGCTGATTGAAGACGGCGGGCGCATAGCAGGGGTTAAGGCAACAACGCCTGAAGGTGAGCTGGAGGTGCATGCCGATTTGGTTGTCGCCGCCGACGGACGCTTTTCGGTGGTGCGGGAATGCGCCAACTTGGCAATGATAGATCGCGGCGTACCTATTGATGTGTTGTGGGTACGCCTGCCCAAACAAGCCGATGATCCATTGGCCTCGTTGGGGCATCTGCGCGGTGGTCGGATGGTGGTTATGATTGACCGGGGTGAATACTGGCAATGCGGCGTAATCATTGCCAAAGACGGCTTGGAAGCCATCCGGCAACAAGGTCTGGAAGCCTTCAATAATTACCTGGCCGAACTTGTGCCGTTCATGACGGGTCGGCATTGTGCCAGCTGGGACGAGGTTAAATTGCTGACAGTACAAATTAACCGCTTGCAACGTTGGTACCGTCCAGGCCTGTTATGTATAGGCGATGCCGCCCATGCGATGTCCCCGGCTGGCGGTGTGGGCGTCAATTTTGCCATTCAGGACGCGGTGGCGACGGCCAATAGTCTGGCCGAAAAACTGCGTAACGGGCAAGTGGGCATCGATGACCTGAAGAAAGTCCAGCAACGGCGTGAATTGCCGACACGAATGATTCAGGCCTTGCAATCCTTTATCCACCAACGCGTAGGCCATGGGGATTGCCATACGCCCAGCACCGGTTTGCCGCTGCCGATCCGCTTGTTACGCGCTTTGCCGATACTGCGCCGGATTCCAGCGCGTATTATCGGCCTGGGGTTCCGTCCTGAACATATCAAATCACCGAACTTTTGGGATAAGGCGTGAACGCGCTCCCCTAATCTATCCGGGCGGGTTAGTGTAATCACCAGCCCGCCGTTAAACTCCCTATCGAAGCGCCCATGCTGAAAAAACCATCATCATTTAACACGCCATTATCGTGCCGTAATCGGACGATGGCGTACTATGCCGGCCAGATTGAACAACAAAAACGGATATTAGGGCAGGTTCAAAACGCCTTGCCGACGGTACTGGCAAAACAGGCCCGCCATTGCCTGATCAAAGGCAAAACACTGCTGATTTATACCGACTCCGCCATCTGGGCAACCCAGCTGCGTTTTTATAAGCAGGCTATTTTAACAAGCGTCGCCAAGTTAAGCAGGGAACCCGCAGAAATAATACAAATTAAAATCATGACCGAACCCACAGGACCCAGTATGCAAGTAACGCGAACAGCAAAAATCCCTTCGGCAACAACGATAGCGATTATCCGCAACGACGGCTTGGGCGTCTCGGATAATCAATTGAAACAAGCATTGCTTAATTTGAGCTCAACACTGGAACGGCTGTCCGATGCACGCTGATCGGTGGCCTCATTAGGATTCGGGCCGTGGTGATTGCGCTGCCCGCATAAATGAAATCGGCGCATCGTCCTCATCGTCAAAGGTGATCATTTCCCACGCATCTTTATCGGCCAATAAGGTGCGTAACAATTTATTGTTTAAGCCATGCCCCGATTTATAGCCGGTAAACTCGCCGATCAAGCTATGCCCTAGTAAATACAAGTCGCCGATAGCATCAAGAATCTTATGTTTGACAAATTCATCGGCACAGCGCAAGCCATCTTCATTGAGAATCTTGACATCATCGACAACAATGGCATTGTCAAGGCTGCCGCCCAAAGCCAGATTATTTTGCCGCAACATATCAATGTCTTTCATAAAGCCAAACGTTCTTGCGCGGCTGACCTCCTTAACAAATGTCGTCGATGAAAAATCCATCGTAGCGGTTTTGACATCGTCTTCAAAAGCGGGATGCTCGAAATCTATCGTAAACGTGACCTTAAAGCCGTCAAACGGCTCAAAAGAAGCCCATTTGTCACCTTCTTCTACGCGCACACTGCGTTTTATGCGGATATATTGCTTGGGACTATCCTGCTCTTCCACGCCTGCCGATTGCAACAGGAACACAAAAGGCCCTGCGCTGCCGTCCATGATAGGCACCTCCGCAGCACTGACATCAATAATCGCATTGTCTATACCCAAGCCTGCAAAAGCGGACAGCAAATGTTCTATCGTTGATATTTTGACTTCACCGGCCACCAATGTCGTCGACAGCACCGTCTCGCCGACATTGCCAGGTGTAGCCTGAATGGTTACGGGTTCATCCAAATCTACTCGGCGAAACCTAATACCCGTGTTCGGCTCGGCAGGGCGCAAAGTTAAATAGACTTTTTCTCCTGTATGTAAGCCTACACCTGTAGCCCTGATTGTATTTTTTATAGTTCGCTGTTTAATCATAAAATAAATAGCCCGAATGAAGGGAGCAAAACCGTGAATAGTATCATAATTAGGCAGAAAGCAGAATGCTAGCGTAACGTATTGTCAATGCAAAATAAACCTGTACGGTGGTAAAGATTTACTCTACTCAAGATAAAATTGTGCATATAGTCTGTAATGGCAAATAATGCTACCTTAGCGCGACCGTTTGTCATGCACCCCAACACAAAGGGCAAACCGTGTATTTTCGATTTCCCGCCGCTGATACCACCCTACGCAAACCATGCTAAAAAAGTTTTTTTATCCTGCAAAACTGCCAACCCAAGCCACGACGCCTGCCTTATCGGGTATATTGGAAATACAATACCGTAGCCAAGTGCAGCAACGGCATATTCAGTTTGATGAGGCGCAATTCCTGGCATTGCAACACCTCCAGACATTGCTGGAAAAATTACCAGGCCTACAGGCCTACCAGCAACAATCTATCGCCCATAAGCTGCTCACGCCTGTCCCGGAAAGATGCCGCAGCCTGTATATTTTTGGCGATGTCGGACGCGGTAAATCCATGCTCATGAAGCTGTTTTATGAAGCCTGCCCACTGGTGCAAAAACGCCGTGTACACTTCAGCGTCTTTATGCAGGAAGTCCATGCCTATATACACGAATGCGGGCAACGCAACCAGCCTGAAGCCATAGCCTCGCTGGCGAAAAAAATCAGGGACGCCGCGTTGCTGCTGTGCTTTGATGAATTCCATGTCACCGACATAGCCGATGCGATGATTTTAGGACGCTTATTCAGCAAGTTGTTCGACCTGGGCATTGTTGTCGTCATCACGTCAAACCGTCATCCTAGGGATTTATATCAA
The DNA here is from genome assembly GCA_030653435.1 of Methylovulum sp. GTDB lineage: Bacteria > Pseudomonadota > Gammaproteobacteria > Methylococcales > Methylomonadaceae > Methylovulum. The sequence goes on along the minus strand of JAURZI010000086.1, from coordinate 12,678 downwards.
GGTGGCTTGTTGCGCGAACAATTCCTTTTTTTCATCAAAATATTGCAAGGTTCGGCAAATATTGTCGAACTGGTCGCCCAACAGGATTATCGACTCAGCTACCCAGCCGCACAGCGGGCAAACTACCATTGCCCATTGGACGGACAGGCCGACGCCTTTGTGCGGCAGCATTTTAACGAGTTAACAGGAGGTTCGGCGCGAGTGGCCGGCAGCTTGCAAATCTTCGGGCGTCAGATAGTGCTAAGTGCGGTGCATCAGGGCACCGCCTTGGCCTCTTTTGAAGAACTGTGCACGCAGGCCTTGGGGCCTGCCGATTATCTGGCGATCGCCGCCAAGTTCAGTACCTTGATCCTTACCGATATTCCCCGCCTGACCGCTGAAAAACGCAATGAGGCTAAGCGCCTGGTGACACTGGTGGATGTGCTTTACGAACATAAGGTAAAACTAATTTGCACCGCCGAAGTGCCTGCCCAAGCACTTTATACGGAAGGTGACGGCGCATTTGAATTCAGGCGCACCGTTTCCAGGCTAATAGAAATGCAATCAGACAGTTATGGCCGGAAAATCTAGCTTCTGCGACAGCATGGTCGCTAAGCAAAACTACCAGTCATTATCATCATCCTGATAAGGCTGCGCTTTCAGATGATCGGGTATCTTGGGCTTTTTCGCCGACCTTAGCAGAATTAAGGCAGTGCCTAAAACAAACATCAGCGCTAGTATAAACAAGAATATCCACATAGAAACCCGCAAAAAATTTAATATATGCCATCGTAACCGCCATCAATAGTATGCTTCTTGCTTTTGTGGTGCAGAATTATTTTTGCTTACACGGGCACTATGGGGAACACATGCGAGTTTCAAGAACGCTTAAAACGCTTCAATAGTCGTTTGGGGGGATTTGGCGGAACTCGAAGAATTTCAGATAATCCATGACTAAGTCCGTAGACCGGTATCACGAACCACCCATTACAACCCTACTAAATAACGATGAGAGCTTTATCCTCTATGCTTAAGTTACACCTACCCATACTACCGCTGTTACTGATAGTGTTGAATTTATCGCTACCGCTGTGGCTCCCGCAGCAAGCTATGGCGGCACAAATAGCCGCTAGCGTAGACCGTAACCCCGTGAATCTGAATGAATCCTTCCAGATTATCTTCACGGCAACGGATACGCCTGACGGCGACCCGGATTTTAGTCCGCTGGAACAGGATTTTTCGATATTAAATAATACCCAGTCCAGCAGTTCGTCATGGGTTAACGGGCAATCCAGCAACACGATCCAATGGACGGTGACGGTTATGGCTAAAAATAGCGGCAGCCTGATTATCCCTGCCATCCCATTTGGGGCTGATGTCAGCCCCCCCATAACGGTTCTGGTCACGCAGGCTAACCCCGATAAAAATTTACAAGCCGATGAGGATTTATTCCTGGAAGTTGCCGCAACACCGGAAAACCCTTATCTGCAATCCCAGGTCGTTTATACCTTGCGTTTGTTCACCAGGGTCGATATTGCTCAAGCAAGATTAACCGAGCCGGAACTTGCCGATGCCGTCATTGAAAAACTCGGCGATGACAGCAACTATAACACGCAAGTCAACGGGGTCTCTTACTCAGTCACCGAGCGTAAGTATGCGGTTTTTCCACAAAAAAGCGGCGTGTTGACGATAAAGCCTCTAGTTTTAACGGCAGACGTGCTGAGCGCCAATAATCGCCCGCTGTTTAACGGGTTCTTTAATTCCCAGATGACCAAAACCAAACGCATTGAATCCAAGGCCGTCGCATTACAGGTAAAACCTGCACCGGCAAGCTTTACCGGGGCACATTGGCTACCCGCCGAACAACTGGAATTGACGCAGCAATGGTCAGGTGACATGCAAACGATGAAAGTCGGCGAGCCCTTAACCCGGACGCTCTCCATAAGGGCTAAAGGTACGACAGTCGGCCAGCTGCCTGAACTCGGCAGCGCCCAAACCGACGGGCAATTAAAAAGCTATCCCGACCAGCCGGTACTGAAGGAACAAAAAAACACCGATGGCTTAAGCGCTTACCGGGAAGAAAAAATTGCTTTGATTCCCTCCAAAGCAGGCCAATACACCCTACCCGCAATAGAGATCCCCTGGTTTAATACGCATAGCCAAAAAATGGAAATCGCCAAACTCCCGGAAACCGTCATCACGGCGATTGCCGCAACAGACGCGCCATCCCCTGCGCCGGAAAATCGGCCGGCAAAAGTGGACGCGACGCAGCCGGTAGCGCTGATGCCTGCACCCGCCCCGCAACCTTCATCGGACTTCTGGCTTTGGAGTTCGGTATTTTTAGCAACGGGCTGGCTGGCTACATTGATTTTCTTGTTAGTCAAACGTCCCGCCCAAAAATCGCTAGTCAAGGAAGCTATCGGCGCCCATGAAATGACTTATAACGAAAACCTTAGGCGCCTAAAGCAAGCCTGTGCTGAAAACAATGCTGTCGACGCCAAAAACACCTTGCTTGAATGGGGGCGGCAACAATACGGTGCCAGCAGCCTGGGCGCTGTGGCTATGGCTTGCGATGCGCGGCTGCGGGATGAAATCCTGCTGCTTAACAAGGTGTTATACGGCAGTGAAAGCGTCGAATGGACAGGCAAGCGTTTGTCCCAGGCATTTTCCGAGCATAAAGCACGGACTAAACTGGCAACCGCCGACGATAACAGCTTGAAGCCCTTATATCGTTTGTAGATATTCGCGGGCCATAAACAGCGCGGCAATAGAGCGGGCCTCGGTGCATTCCCCGGTCGCCAACAACGCATTGATGTTATTTAAGGGCCAGGGGATCACTTCCAGCTCTTCCGGCTCATCGCCCAGTAATTTTTCGGCATACAAATCCCTGGCAAGTATAATCTCGGTGGTATGCTCCAAATAGGAAGGCGCCATCGAAAACGTGCTTAAATGATGCAGGATATCGGCGCCAAAACCGACTTCTTCCTTAAGTTCCCGGTTGGCGGCTTCGAGAAAAGACTCGCCGGCATCGACCTTGCCTTTGGGCAAGCCCAATTCATAACGGTGCACGCCGGCGGAATATTCCCTGATTAACAGCACCGTTTCGCTATCCAGCATCGGCACAACCAGCACAGCCCCGCCGGGGCCCCTTTTAGCCAAGCGTTCATAATTGCGTAACTCGCCATTGCTAAATTGTATATCCAACGATTCAATACAGAATAAGCGACTTTTAGCGATAGTTGTTTTATTAAGGATGGTCGGTTTCTCAGCCATTTTTGTCACTCTGTCAGGTATTTTTTTAAATATAACCCACTCTTATGATTAATTGGAAAAAAATTGACACGGTGCTGCTGGATATGGACGGCACCTTGCTGGACTTGAACTTTGACAACCACTTCTGGAAAGAATTTGTCCCGCTGAAATACGCACAGTTACACGGCTTATCGGTGCCGGCAGCGAAACAGCAATTAGTTCCCCTTTTTAAAACCATGGAGGGGAAACTGGAATGGTATTGCCTGGATTACTGGAGCAACGCCTTGCAACTGGATATTGCCGGACTAAAAACCGAGCTATCGGGTTTAATAGCCGTATTGCCGCATGTGGTCGAATTTCTGGAAAAAATGCAGCAATCGACCAAAAAGGTGTTCTTGGTCACTAATGCACATCCCGACAGTCTGGCGTTAAAAATGGAGAAAACCTGTTTGCAGCCATTTTTCGATGCGATTATCAGTTCGCATGATTTGGGCGTGCCGAAAGAGCACGCAGATTTCTGGAGCCTGTTGCAACAACAACAGCCCTTCAACAAGCAGTCTACTTTGCTGGTCGATGATAACCTGACCGTATTGGCTGCGGCGCAAAACTTCGGTATCGGCTATCTGGTATCCATCATCAAACCGGACACCCGTCTACCCAAACGGGATATTACGGATTATCCTGCGATTGAGGATTTTCGGGAACTGATGGCCGGGCTTTAGGCACCCTATCCCGGCGCTGCTCAGTGTGTTTACTCTGATGAGGTGTTTTTTTGGATTCAGGCCTTTTTTCCGGTTTGATAACCTCAGCCAACAACGCCTTAGGAATAGCTTGAACAGGGATTTTTTGACCGATAAAGGCTTCAATATCGGGCATTGAATAGGCATATTGCTCACAGATAAAGCTGATCGCCACGCCGCTGGCACCAAACCGTGCCGTACGGCCTATCCTATGCACGTAATCTTCGACATCCTGCGGCAAATCGTAATTGAAAACATGCGACACATCGGCGATATGCAAACCTCTGGCAGCGACATCGGTGGCAATCAGTAAAGTAATCCGGTTTTCCTGAAAATCGTTCAGTAAACGCTGGCGTTTGTCCTGAGGCACATCGCCGCTCAATGCGGCTGTTTTATAGCCATTGGCAGTCAAAGTGTCATCAAGCAACTCCGCACAGCGTTTGGTATTGACAAAAATGATGCTGCGCTGCGGTTGGTACTCATTCAAAATACCTAGCAAAAGCGGTATTTTTTGCTCGTTAGCCGGGCAAAAAGCACTTTGCTGTATTGATTTGGACGTGACTTCTTCGCTTTCTATACGTATCAGCACCGGATTATTCATGTGCTCATAGGCCAATTCAGTCACTTTATAAGACAACGTCGCCGAAAACAGCATATTCAATCGCTGGTCAGGCGGCGGCATACGCCGTAACAAATACCGTATGTCCTTAATAAAGCCCAGGTCAAACATACGGTCCGCTTCATCCATGACCGTCACTTGCACGTTATCCAACGTAAACGCCTGCTGCCTGTAAAAATCGATAATGCGCCCCGGCGTGCCGATGATAATATCGATATTGGACTTTATTTTATCCAGTTGCTTTTGATAATCCGTGCCGCCATAAATCAGCGCCAATTTCAGGTTAAGATACTTGCCCAACAATAAGGCATCTTTATGGATCTGTATAGCCAGTTCGCGCGTAGGGGCCAGAATAATCGCCCTGGGGTTTTTAATGCTTTCGCTTTCGTCATTGAGCAAATGCTGGAACGTCGCCAGCAAGAACGTTGCCGTTTTACCGGTACCGGTTTGCGCCTGCCCTGCAATATCCTTGCCCCGTAGCGATAAAGGCAAGGCTTTATCCTGGATTGGCGTGCACTGGTTAAAACCCGCATCCTTCAATCCGTTAAGAATAATGTCAGAGAGTTCGAGATTGCTAAAGCGCGTTTCTGTTAGATGTGTATTTTTCATGACCTATAGCATAACGTAAAAATCAAATCGTTTAAAACGGATACTCTAAAAATTGATTGACTAAGGTCATTAAGCCCCCTATAGTTTTATTTTTTTTATTGGTGGAGAAATAGTGTGAGTGACTCAGTCCTTCATGTAAATGATAGTGAATTTAACGAAACTGTTATTAAAGCAAACGGTCCTGTATTGGTTGACTATTGGGCTGAATGGTGCGGGCCTTGCAAAATGATTGCTCCGATTCTGGATATTATCGCTGCAGAATACGCCGGCAAACTGACCGTTGTAAAATTAAACATAGATGAAAACCCACAAACGCCGCAGCATTATGGCGTCCGTGGCATCCCTACACTCATGCTGTTTAAGGATGGTGAAGTAGAAGCGACTAAAGTCGGTGCGTTGACAAAGTCAGAACTCGCCAAATTTATTGACAGCAACATCTAAAGCGTTACCCTGCTCAGATCTGTTACAAAAGGTTGGACGGGTCTGAGTGCATCAGTTATACTTGCCCAGTGCGAAAATCTACGCATTCAATCCTATCATCCGATAGTACACCCCTAAATCCTAAATCCATCCTATACAAGTAGTTAGGCCATAAAGCCATAACCGCTTTCCTTCGAGTCATCTTTTTTATGAATCTTACCGAGTTAAAGCTTAAACAAATCAGTGAAGTTATTGATATCGCCGAGTCCCTTGGACTAGAGAATGTCGCCAGATCACGAAAACAGGATTTAATTTTTGCCATCCTTAAAAAACAGGCAAAAGCAGGCGACGATATTTACGGCGACGGTGTTCTAGAAATTTTACAAGATGGTTTTGGATTTTTACGTACCCCCGGATGTTCTTATCTGGCAGGCCCCGATGACATTTATGTGTCGCCCAGCCAAATCCGCCGATTTTCGCTAAAAACAGGCGACACTATCAGCGGAAAAATAAGGCCCCCTAAGGATAACGAACGTTATTTTGCGATGCTTAAAGTTGAGCAAATCAATTTTGAGCCACCTGAAAACACCAAAAATAAAATCTACTTTTCCAACCTTACCCCGCTGTTTGCCAAAGAACGTTTCGTACTTGAACAAGGCAACGGCACCAGCGAAGACTTGACCGGACGCATCATCGACTTAATCGCCCCTATCGGCAAAGGCCAGCGCGGCCTGATTGTATCGCCTCCGAAAGCCGGTAAAACGATGATATTGCAAAGCTTGGCACAAGCGATTGCCGAGCAGAATCCAGAGTGCTATTTAATTGTTTTACTCATTGACGAACGCCCTGAAGAAGTAACTGAAATGGAGCGTTGCGTACGCGGCGAAGTTATTTCCAGCACCTTTGATGAACCGGCCACTCGCCATGTGCAAGTTGCCGAGATGGTTATTGAAAAAGCCAGGCGTTTAGTAGAACACAAACACGACGTAGTTATCCTGTTAGACTCCATCACCCGGCTAGCCAGGGCCTACAACACCGTGGTCCCCTCTTCAGGCAAGATATTGACCGGCGGCGTTGATGCGAATGCCTTGGAGAAACCCAAGCGCTTCTTCGGTGCGGCTCGGAATATAGAAGAAGGCGGCAGTTTGACAATCATTGCCACGGCGCTCGTAGACACCGGTTCGAGAATGGACGAGGTTATTTACGAAGAATTCAAAGGCACAGGCAATATGGAACTGCACCTGGACCGCAAAATTGCTGAAAAAAGGATTTATCCAGCCATTAACATCAATCGCTCAGGAACCCGTAGGGAAGAATATCTGGTTGATGCCGACACCTTGCAGAAAACCTGGATCTTACGCAAAATCCTGCAACCTATGGATGAAACGGCGGCTTCCGAGTTTTTAATAGGCAAACTTAAAGATTTCAAAACCAATGCCGAATTCTTCGATTCGATGAAACGTTAAGCCCATATCGCCCATATCGCCCATAAAGTCACCTAGAGCACGCAGCATCAGCCACTCAGGTGACTTCCAGACCAAGCAGCAGTACCGCAAAGCAATTAATTACCCATAGTGTTTTCGGCAACTCAGCCCAGCACCCCGTAGCCATTTTCACGGCGGTATACATAAACAAACCCCAAATCAATCCCTGGGTGATGGAATAGGTCAACGGAATCAATGCCATCGCCATAAACGCCGGTATGGCTTCGACAAAATCATCCCATGCGATTTGCGCGGCAACCCCCATCATATAGACACCGACAATAACCAATACCGGTGCTGTAGCAATAGTGGGCACCAGTTTTGCCAGCGGCGCAAAAAACATCAACGGCAAAAACAACAAGCCGGCAAACACAGCGGTCAACCCGGTACGTCCACCGGCTTGTACGCCGGAAGCGGATTCAATATACGCGGTACCGGGACTGGAGCCGAACAAGCCGGAAAACATCGTCGCAAAAGAATCGGCTATCATTGATTGTTCGATGCGCCGCGGTTCGCCACGCCCGTCTTTCAGATTGCCCGCCTCGGCGACACCGACAAACGTGGAAATACTGTCGAACATATCGGTGAACAATAAGCCGAATGCAGCGGGAAGCACCGACCAGTGCAAGGCGCCAAGCAAATCCAGCTTGAAGACCGTGCTAAAATCCGGCGCAGCAAATACTTGCTGCACGCTGACCAAGTGCGGATCACCAAAATTCACCGCCGATGCGTCGCCATACCAGCGTCCGATGGGATATGCCAAGAGCGTCGTGACGACCACGCTCAAAATCAACGCGCCGGGTATTTTTCTTACTGCCAAAATCGCGGCAACAAATAATCCTGCGACAAACGTCAGCGTGATGCTGTTTAATTCGCCCAAACCGATAAACGGCGTTTTCACGACAATAAAACCCGCGTTAAAAAAACCGATCAGCGCGATAAACAAGCCGATTCCAGCCGCACTTCCCAAGCGCACACAGGGTGGGATAGCCTTGAGTATAAGATTTCTGACCCGGAACACCGACAACAACAAAAAGATAACACCGCTCAAAAACACCGCACCCAGGGCGGTTTCTACCGGGATATGCTGTTTTAGCACGATGGCATATGTGAAATAGGCATTAATACCCATGCCCGGCGCCACCAATATGGGATTGTTGGCATACAGTCCCATCGTCACTGAAGAAAATACACAGACCAATACGGTTGCCGTCAACACCGCCTCATAAGGCAACCCGGCCTGGCTCAGCAGCGCCGGATTGACAATCACGATATACACCGAAGCAATAAAGGTCGTGCCGCCGGCTATCAATTCGCGCAGCACTGTCGTGTTATTGCGTTTCAATTGAAAAAACGCTTCCAGTATTCCGTTCACTCCGAATCCTTAACCGACCAGTTACTCAACATCAAGGCCAGCAATTCCCCATCTTCCAATTTCAGCAACTCAGCAAAGCCCGCTTTTTCAGCTTCGCCGGCAACCGGATAGCGGGTTTCCAAATATCCCTCAAGCAACAAATCCAGTTCCAGCATGCCGCGCCTGCATTGCCATTGTAATCTGGCGAGCCCGTCCACGAACGCACCTTAACCCAACTGCCGTTTTACCAGCAATTTTTTAGTTTCCGCAATGGCTTTAGCAGGGTTCAAGCCTTTAGGGCAAGTGTCCGTGCAGTTCATAATGGTATGGCAGCGGTACAATTTAAATGGGTCATCCAAGCCATCCAAGCGCTCACCGGCATTTTCGTCGCGGCTATCGGCCAGCCAGCGATAAGCCTGTAACAATACCGCAGGCCCCAAATAACGCTCGCTATTCCACCAATAGCTAGGGCAACTGGTTGAGCAGCAGGCGCACAACACACATTCGTACAAACCGTCCAGTTTGGCGCGGTCTTCGCGGCTTTGCAGACGCTCAGTATCGGCGGGCGCCGGCGTCTGCGTCTCTATCCACGGCTTTATCGAGGCATATTGTGCATAGAAATGTGTCATATCCGGAACCAGATCCTTGACGACCTGCATGTGCGGCAACGGAAAAATTTTGACCGTACCCGAATAACTGTCTATAGCCTTGGTGCAGGCCAGCGTATTTTTACCGTTGACGTTCATTGCACAAGAACCGCACACACCTTCGCGGCAAGAGCGACGGAACGTCAAGGTGCTGTCAACATCGTTTTTAATTTTCAGGATGGCATCCAGCACCATCGGCCCGCAGTCGTCCATGTCCAATTCATAGGCATCAACGCGCGGATTTTCGCCGGACTCTGGATTCCAGCGATAAACTTCAAAGCGACGGATATTGCTTGCACCTTGAGGTGCTTTAAAGGTTTTGCCTTCGGTCAGCACCGAATTTTTGGGTAGCGTAAATTCAGCCATTAGTAAACCCTCTCTTTGGGTGGAATAACGTCAACATCGTCGGACAGGGTAAATAAATGCACGGGCCGGTAATCAATCTTTACCTTGTCATCCAGCAACCACGTCAGACTGTGTTTCATCCAATTCACATCATCGCGGTTCGGATAATCTTCACGCGCATGCCCGCCCCGGCTTTCCTTGCGATTGCCTGCGGCATTAATTGTCACGCTGGCTTGGGCCAACAGATTATCCAGCTCCAAGGTTTCCACCAGATCGGTGTTCCAGACCATCGACTTATCCTTTATGCCCACATCGGCAAAAGACCGGCTGATGTCCGCCATCGCCGCGATGCCTGCATCCAATGTGCTTTGGGTCCTGAACACGGCGGCATTAGTCTGCATCGTGCGCTGCATAGCCAGACGAATGTCTGACGTGCTGAGACTACCGTCGGCATGGCGGATTTTATCGAAACGAGCGAGCGCTGTAGCACAAGCATCTTTCGCCAAAGGCTTATGCGCCGTGCCGGGCTTAATCAATTCAGCGCAGCGGATAGCCGCCGAACGACCAAACACCACCAGATCGAGTAACGAATTTGAACCCAGCCGGTTTGCACCGTGCACCGAAACACAAGCAGCCTCGCCTATCGCCATTAAGCCCGGCACGATTTTATCGGGATTGCCGCCCTCCAGCGTCACAACTTCGGCCTTGTAATTGGTAGGGATGCCGCCCATGTTGTAATGCACGGTAGGCAAAACAGGAATCGGCTCCTTGGTCACATCCACACCTGCAAAAATTTTCGAAGTTTCGGCAATACCCGGCAAACGTTCGTGAATAATCGCCGGGTCCAGATGTTCGATATGTAGATAGATATGGTCTTTAAGCTTGCCGACACCGCGGCCTTCATTGATTTCTATCGTCATCGCGCGGCTGACCACATCGCGTGACGCCAGATCTTTCGCAGACGGCGCGTAACGTTCCATGAAACGTTCACCTTCGGAGTTAGTCAGATAACCGCCCTCCCCCCTGACACCCTCAGTAATCAAACAACCCGAACCATAGATGCCGGTCGGATGAAACTGGACAAACTCCATATCCTGCAAAGGCAAACCGGCACGTAACACCATAGCGCTGCCATCGCCGGTAACCGTGTGGGCTGATGTACAGGAAAAATAACTGCGGCCGTAACCGCCGGTAGCCAGCACGCTGACATGCGCCTTGAACAGATGCAAAGAACCGTCATCCAGACACCAGGCCAGCACGCCACGGCATTCGCCGTCCTGCATAATCAAATCCAATGCGATGTATTCAACAAAGAACTCCGCATTATGCTTTAAGGCCTGTTGATATAAAGTATGCAAAATCGCATGGCCGGTTTTGTCAGCAGCAGCGCAAGTGCGTTGCGCCTGGCCTTTGCCGTAATGCGTGGTCATGCCGCCAAACGCGCGTTGATAGATTTTGCCGTCTGCCGTGCGCGAGAACGGCACACCGTAATGCTCCAACTCTATCACCGCCGGTATCGCTTCGCGACACATGTACTCAATCGCATCCTGGTCGCCCAGCCAGTCCGAACCTTTAACGGTATCATACATATGGAAGCGCCAGTCGTCTTCGCCCATATTGCCCAACGCCGCGCTGATGCCGCCTTGCGCGGCGACGGTATGGCTGCGGGTAGGGAATACTTTAGTCAGGCAAGCCGTCTTCAGGCCTTTTTCCGCCATGCCAAAGGTCGCGCGCAACCCGGCTCCGCCAGCGCCTACCACTACCACATCATAAGCGTGTTCGATAATTTTATATTCTGTAGACATGCCTTATCCTATTAATATGATGCGAAACAAGGCCAGCAATGCGGCTAAGGCCAAAAAACCAAACACCAGATTGACCGCCCAAACGCTGACTATCTTGACACCTTCGGCTGCGACGTAATCTTCAATCACCACCTGCAAACCCAATGCGGCATGGTAAAACGCCGCCACTATCCAGGCAACGATACAAACGCTGTTTAGCGGAACCGCCAACCAACCGACGGTTTGTTGGTAAGGCGAAGTTAAGCACAAGTCCAGAAAAACGATCAACCAAAAAGACAAGGGTACCAAGGCCACCGCAGAAACGCGCTGCATCCACCAATGCGATGTCCCGGCTTTTGCCGACCCTAATCCGCGGGCCTTGGCTATAGGTGTTCTAAAATCCATAACAACATTCCTCAAATAGTGGTCAGCGTAGCAACAGTGAGCGCAAATGATGCCAGCAGCTCAATCAAGGCATAACGGGTTAAGGTTTCAGGCTCAAAGCTCCGCCCCGTATCCCATATCAAATGCCGTATGCCATGGCACAAGTGGAAAAATAATGCGTAAACAAAACCCCAATAAATAAGCGTCACCACCCACAAACCCGTAACGGCCTGCATGGCCGCATAAGCATTCGCTCCGCTTGCAAGCGCGGACATGAGATAGACAAACAGCAGCAAGCCTGCCGATAACAGCACGCCTGTCATGCGATGGGAAATGGAGATAATGCCGGTCAGCGGCAATTTATAAATTTGCAAGTGCGGGGAAGTCGGTCTGTTTGCGTTCATTGCCATATAGTACCTACCAGGTTTCACAAGTTGTTGCGTTAATCAAAGATGCCCCGTTGTGCAACCACTAAGCGCTGCACAGTGGTCATGATTGTAATACGGTTTTAGCTGCATTGGCTATTATTGGCGCGATTATGATGCAATACTGGGCAGCAGGGTACAGCAAACCATTGGAACGCAGCATTGTGCCATTATAATCCATCCCATCCTGACCACTTTTAACCTAGCAGCCTGCCGGACTTAGCCCTCAGTTAACTAAACAATCCTCTTTCAAATACAAAAAATACGGATTTCAAGGTAAATAACGCGATTTTATAGCTAAATACCAATATTGTTCGGCACAATTTTTGTCTAACAATTGAAAGCACGATGATGCTCCAAACGATCATTTCAGCCGCCGTTTTTCTAGGAAGTTTCCATGAGTATTTCCCGAGACTCTCAAGCCGAACCGTCACTCCAAGGCGTCAAATACCTGGACCTGTTAGGTTCGCTGCTAACGGATTTGCATTCATCCGGTACCGAACGCGACCGGGCAGAGCATCGTAAATTGTTTTATGACCAGTACGCGCTGCTGTTGCTGCTCTATTTTTTTAATCCCACGATTATCAGCTTGCGCGGTTTACAACGGATAACCGATCTGAATAAAGTCCGGCATTT
>JAURZI010000078.1 GCA_030653435.1 Methylovulum sp. | reverse complement strand
ATATCCACTGCATTCACTTCCCAAAACACCATGAAAACCGACGAACTTACTAATTTTGATGATCCTTTCACCGAACCTGCGGTGCCTAAAACTTGCCCGACAAACCAACTGTTGTGGCGATACGGAGACACTATCCAATCATGATTGAATTTCCGATAAGACTGGCGGTGGCCAGCAAGGAAGGCTTGGCGATCAGCGAACACTTCGGCCATGCCAAACAGTTCCGGATTTACCAAGCGGATCCGGATTGCTGCGAGCTGCTGGAGACCCGCGAGGTCGCCCATTACTGCCTGGGCCAGCATTCCGACCAGACCGCAATGGCCGGCATTCTGGAAAGCATCAAAGATTGCCATGCGGTTTTTGTCGCCAAGATCGGCGACGGGCCGACCGTCAATCGAAACAAAGTTGTGCTAAAAGCGAAGTAAAGTTGTGCTAATCTCCAATTTTAGCCAAAATTGTCAAAAATAACTTATAATTTTATTTATAAAATAGAGAGTTACCTAATTTCCGAAGTAAATTTGCACTAATGTTGATAGTTTGAAGAAATCGATTTCTTTTCCATGCGGATATTTATCGGTTTGCACCGCATTTGCGCCCCCTTAATTTTTGCTAATCGTCCAGACCTAAAGTGAAAAATCGGCGATGCTGGAAAAAAGTTAGAGGGTATCCCGATAAACCAACTGGTTAAGCCTTTTAAGTTGCTGGCATATTATCCGGCGATTGAGCTTGGGACTGAAGCTTTCTAACCGGTGGCCGATAAGGCCGACTTTAGGAAAAATAGGTTGTCCAAAGCAGCTCATAAAACCAAGTTCACCTCCTTATTCTCAAGGCTCTTTTCCGAAATTCGTCTCGTTAGCCTTGAAAAAGGTTTTCTAACAATTATTAATTAAAACAATAAGTTACTATGATTATTACACTAGCACAACTTTATTTCTTTTTACAATGTTAGCATGACTTTATTTCGTTTATAGTTCTAACAAAAGCGTGCTAATTTTAGGTCTGTAATTTTTAAGATATTGAATATAAAGAAATATATTCTCCTAGAATTAGCACAACTTTGTTTCAATTGACGACCATTAAAGCCATAATGAACCTAAGCCAAAGTCAACTCAAACACATTGCTAAAAAATCGAGAAAATCACGAAATTTATTACGAGTTTGAAGAAACGGAATGACGGGTTTGGAGGAACGGGAATGACGGCTTTGAAGGAACGGGAATGACGGGTTTGGAGGAACGGAATAACGGGTTTGGAGGAACACTAAAAATCATATAAACCATTAAATTTAAAAAACAAAAACGGGTTATTGTCGACCGATAACCTTATATAACCTTTTTATAACCAAGACAGTTGTTTACGATGCTGTGGATAACTTTATCCCAACATAAAGCAAAGCTGAAAATTTCGGTTAGTTTGAGATAACCGATAATCCATTATTATTTTTAACCATGCGAAGATCAAAATACAAAAATCGGTAGTCCTGCAATTGTCATGATTTATGAAAAGTCAAGCCATGAAGAATTATAGTGGTGGACAAAAAGCCAGATGGAGCCGATATGGTTTTCGAGCTTTTTGGAAAAGGCCAGCGATTGCCTGACCAGACGCGACACCCGGTGGCGCAGGGTGTTGTTGAAGCGTTCGATGTGGTTGGTGAAGCCGCTGTCCTTGCCCGCCGCGACGTGGCGGTCTTCCGGGAAGGCCAAGGCGTAGGCTTCCCAATAGTCGGTGTAACAGATGGCGGACTCGCGGTAGGCCTCCGGCAGGGAGTCCCACAAGGCCTGTGCGCCTGCTCGGCTGCGGTCGCCGACATGTACGCCGACGATGGCGCGGGTCTTCCTGTCCAGGGCCAGCCAGACCCATTGCTTGTTGCCTTTGTTGCCGACGAAGGACCACAGCTCGTCGCATTCCAGGCACAGGCCGGCTCCGGAGCGGTGCTTGGCCACCCGGCGTGGCACCCGCTGGTAAATCCGGTTCACGTAGGTTTGCAGCCACCGCTCGGACACCCCGACCACGCGGGCGATGCGCTCCAGCAGCAGGCGGCCAATCATGGCTTTTTGTCACGGGGAAACCCTGGGTTTCTTCGGGTTGGCGACAAACTGCCGTTGGCAGTCCTGGCAACGGTATTGTTGGCGTCCTGTCAAAGGGCGGATGCCGATTTTGACGACGGCGGTGGAGTGGCAGTGGGGACAATTCATCGGGGCAAAATGCGCATATCATAGCCTATTGACTTTTTTCAAATCATGATAATTGCAGGACTACCTATAATTGGAACAATACTAATATTTATTTCCTTAACCCATTGACTTTAAATAGTCGAATTAATCTATTCGTAGTTCCAATAATACTTCGTTGTACGGCAGCGGGCCTTTTAATTCCAAACGAGCATCGTGTTGTGCCGCAGCGCGCAACATCGGCTCGGTAACCACTCTGCCAGCCGGTAATTTACTAATCAGCTGCGACAGGGGCATTGGGCGACCGGCTTTTTCTAATAAGGCGACCAATTCGTCACTTAAATTCGTTTCTTCGTTAGTTTGGGCGCACTGTATTTGAAAGGCTTGTTCGCCGTTCGAGACCTGCTTGATTTGCACGCTGGGTTGGCAAAGCAGCCAAAGTTTAACTTGCGCCAAATTCCAACCCAGTTGCTGCCACGCCTGTCCGTGGTCTAGCCAAATTTGCTCAAGCGTCATTGCTTCCTGATTAAGATTGCGTAGAACCACATCAATCATCGCTATTTGGCTCATATATTTTTATGCTTGTGTTGACCAACTGTTTAAACCTTCGGAGCTTCATAACCGGGGGCCAACTCAGCACTGGATACACCATAGAGAGCCAAGTGATTTTTCAACCATAATCGATATTCCTTTCCTGTTAGTTTATGTTCAGCTGAACAATCAACCAACCATTGTCGCAATACGTATCCGGCGACTGCAGCTCTTAGCTTGAGATGCAGCAAGCCGTCCGCCATTCCATAATCGTTTTCGATGATCTCGGGATGCTCCTGATTTGGATGCGGTACGAGATTTAATTCAACGATTCGATTCCATTGGATGTCTGCACTTGGTTGCTCTTGAGGCAAAACCAGACCGTCTTCGACGAGATCACTTCTCAAAATACGAGTAATGACAAAATCCAGAAATGTTTGCCTCTTCCTATCGAAAGCGCGGACATGCCAGCGTAAACCATCGTTCACTAGAGCGAATGGGACAATTTCTCGGGTCGACAATCCGCTGCTATGCGAGGTGTAATCAATACTGATGACTTTTTGTTGATGTATCGCCCGGGTAATCGGAGCCAGTATCGCCACGGATGGCTGGTTAAGCAGCTTCGGTAATTCACAAGTCAGCAAAAAGTCGCTACCTGGCACGTTACCTTCACCAAATCCGCGTGTTAATGCTGTCAATACGCGTTCGGCGGAGTGAGTGAACGCCGGCGAAAAGTCTTTTCCAATCACATAGCATTTAGATTTGTTATCGAATTGGATATTGTCCGGGAACAATTCTCTATATTGCGAGAAATCTCTCGTCGCTACGGCGGGAGCTACGCCAAATCGTTGCATTAAATCCTGTCGACCCACGTCGCCCAAAAAATACAAACGAAATTCGATAAAGAGTAAACGTTCACGCTGAGCATAATTCAGCGCATCGATAGTTGCTTGGATTTGTTTAGTGCTATTCATGATGACACATTGTAAAGAATTTGCCGCATAAAGCAATCATTATTGAATAATTGACATCATCATAAAGATGATGTAATATTCCTTTTTGATTGCTGTTTATAACCTATAGGAGGTGATATGGCTACAAATCCACCCACAGGCGATGGTCATCGCAATGGCGCCGTGCGTGAACGCTCGCAAACTCAAACACCCTCTGGGCATTGGGTCAAGCGTGACACGAATACTGGTCGATTCATGGATGTGAAATCCGACGGCAAGCCGTTCAAAGGCGTAAGGAGAGATAAGTAATTAACTTGCTGCTTTACCAAGGTTGAAAGATCTTTATAAAGCCGCATTTCTAACTCAATATTTGGAGGGCCTATGGGCCGCAGAAGACAATCCTCTTCGGAGAAATTATTTGATGTTTTGTTTGATTTAACAGATATGTTTTGGCAAGTTGGTGCGAGTGTCTGCGCTGTTTTGACGTTTGGGTCATTTTGGACTTTAGACTGGGCAGTTGACCAATATGCAAGAGCATCAACATCACCTCTGTTAGGGCCATTAACTCAAAGCTTTGGCTGGGTATATTTTCTGCTTCCTCTGATGACTGCTGTTCTCGCATTCATTTTTGGCGCGAAGTCATATCAAGCGTTCAATAGAGAGCATCGTTATTGAAGTAATTCCGATTTCAATCCTAATTTTTCTCTGAATTTATATTATCAAAAAAACTTAAAGCATCTAAGGAGTATTATGAGTATACAAAAACATTTCAACACTTTTCACGATGCTATTAAGTTATCGAAGCAGGATGATGCTTATAAGACGGCAAGGGAACGAGACGATAGCATAACTAACGAGGTTCGTAATGCTTTCAAAGATGCTGGATATCCGGTAATTGAGGACTTTATTCAAGGATCAATTTCTACCGATACGGCCATTCTCAAAAAATCTGGTGATTTCGACATTGACAGAGCTATCGTTATTGATTGCGATAATGCTCCAGATAACTGTGTTAAACCAAAAATTACACTATGTGAGAATGTTCTGGAAAAACGAGGTTTTCAAAATGCCAAAATTAAGAAGCCTTGTGTTACCGCGGATTACAAGAATGAAAATCTTCATATAGACTTCCCTATTTATAGAAAGAATGGTGCTGAATATGAGCTGGCTATAGGGAAAAGAAACGCTGATGAATCCAACAGAAAATGGGAGGAGGCCGACCCAAGGGGTTTGAAAGATTGGATTAAAGACAAGTCATCATACATTGGATCGGCAAGCGACAAACTAAGTCAATTCAACCGCCTAGTTCGCTACTTAAAGCGCTGGCGCGATGAAAAGTTCAGTGAGGGTGTTGCGGCAAAGATACATTCCATTGGAATTACGGTCATGGCCAAACAGTGCTTTTCGCCGTCATTTGACAGTGATGGGAAACCTGATGATTTAATCGCGCTTAAAACAACTGTGTCAGCAATGTTGATTCATGGTTATTTTACTGCAAAAGCAAACTGCCAATATCAAGTATCGGTATTTCTTCCAAAGAAACCTTGGCGGGACATTTTCGATGGAAGTAGTGTAAACACTGGAACTCAGTTCAGAAATAAACTAAGTACTCTTGAAGGAAAATTGCAGGATGCGATTTCGGAGACTGATGAAATTGAAAAGTGCAAAATTTTAAGAGAAGTGTTTGGGGATGACTTTCCTGTACCTGAAAAATCAAACAATTCTGCAAGTACTAGGAAAGCCATATTTTCTTCCTCAGGTGCAGTAGGAACTTCTCAAGGCGCATGAATTATCAGGAAATAGTTAGCCATCTTTGTGATCAAGGTTACTTAGCAACGTTGGAAAATGTTAGTGACTTAGATTGTTTAGTGGTGAGCCACGACTTTGAGGGCGGAAACCTCAAATTAATCCACTTTTGTGTTGATGAAATTGACTGCTTACCAACATTTTTCTTAGGTAATTTTAGCCAGTATGGAAATCTCGCACATGTTCTACCGTTAGAAAAATTTGACCTTGGAAGTGTTTGTGTTGGTGATCAGGATTCGGTATCAGTCAATTTTGAACAACCAAAACTCGCATTTCAAGAATCGTTAGAGCGCCATATCAACCTCCTAACAAAGACAATATTAAAGGTTGCGTGGAATACAGAGGAGTTGCTTCGAGAATTTTATGCAAATTGGTTGCGAATTTGCGACGATTCCAGTGCGGATTTTATATGCGCTGCTAGTGGTGACTTGGAAGAAGTTCAGGTGTTCAGTCCGGTTTCTGGCCGGAAATGGGGTTTTGGGTCTAAGTATCTAGGGATTACCCACTGTGCATCATCTCTGGCTGAATTTTCATATATTGCACAACAGGATAAAAATCGATCTATAGCGGGCGAAGGTTTCATAATACCTTTAAATAATCTGAAGCCAGCTCCGACAACATCAGAGCTTCTTGGCGAATGGTATCTGCAAACGATTAAAAATAATTACATTTCTTCTAAATTTGAACAAAAAAAGGGGAAACGATTCTGGTTAATATTTAATGCTCAAACTCCATCTGGTCGGACTTGGTTTGGAATACAGTTAAGCATTAAAGGCAATGGAAAAAAATCATTACCGAAAAATGAAGAAAGTTTAAAGAACTGGAGTATTTCTCCTATTAGGGTAAAGATATTCAACAAAGAAAAGATTATGCCCCGTAGTGGCGCAAACCTTGGATTGGAAGGAAAATCGGTGCTTATGGTTGGTTGTGGGTCTGTTGGCGGTGAAATTGTCTACAAATTGGGGGCCGCAGGTATAGGCAACATGGTTTTATGTGACCCAGATATTTACACGATGGACAACATATATCGCCATGTATTGAGTGATCATTTTCTTGGTTGTAATAAAGCAATCGCGCTTAGCCTTGAACTTGATAGTAAATTCCCATGGATCAAAACTCAGTACGAGATTAGAAAACTTCTTGACTTAAGAAACACAAATCATCTGAATTCATTTGATTTAATTGTCATCGCTATCGGCTCTCCTACGCATGAACGTCTCTTTCACGATTTTCTGGTTCAGAATCATATTAAAACACCAGTCATTAATACGTGGTTAGAAGGATACGGAATTGGTGGTCATGCAGTCCTTGATCTACAAAATGCCAACGGGTGTTTGCGGTGTGCATACGTCGATTTGCAGACAGGTGCGCGTGGGCTTTCGTCAAATTTGAATTTTTTAGAAACTGATCAGAACTTGACCGTAAATCATGCCGGATGTGGAGAATTGTTTTTGCCTTACAATTCAGTCAGTGCAGCACAAACAGCTTTAATTGCCACAAACCTCGCGATTGGTACCCTTCTAAGGAAAATCACATCTTCTTCGAAAGTCAGTTGGAAAGGCGATTGTTCTGACGTAGTATCTCGTGGATTTTCGGTGACTCACAGATATACTGCTTTCGATAAATCGTTACAAATCTTACCGCTATATAACGAAGATTGTGACATCTGCCATGGGTGATGAAAACGCAATCTTTAAAAATGGTGGCATCTCATTGAACATTTCCAAAGACGCGCTGGCAGTATGGAAAAACCACAGACAGATCAACGCAAGGGATCACGAGAAATTTGGGGTAATCATAGGCTCTTGCTCGGAAATCAAAGATGAGTACTGGGTCGAATCTATAACCACTCCATTTCCCAACGACAGAAGCACAAGATATAGTTTCTTGTTGCGAGACAGAAATCATCAAAAAGCTGTTGACCTAGCTTTTGTTGAATCAGGCGGTACATCAATTTATTTGGGTACTTGGCACACACATCCAGAACTAATACCTACGCCTTCACTAATCGACAAGATGGATTGGTTGTCTTGCATTGGAAAAAATCCCGGCAGACAGTTATTTTTCGTAATTGTCGGGACTAAGGAGATTCGTGTGTTCGTCCGAACTAGCTTTGGTTTTACAAAATTGATTATGGAATCGTGATCATCATGGATAACAGTACTAAAAACTTAATGAATCAAGCTTTGCATGCCCCAATCGAAGACTTGGCGCTCGTTGAAACTCATATCAGATTAGTGTCATCTACTTCTGAGTGGTCGGATGTAGCGATTCTAATTGATGAAGGTGTAAAAGCTATTTTAATATTGCTGCTGCATGATGATCATGTGCTATCGATACTGAGATTTTGCTTATCCGTTAATGATAGCGTTAAGGCAATTGAATTTTTAGCTAGAAATAATGGCCAAATTCTATTTTGCTGTTATCAGGGTAACGTATTTAGTCAAGAAGAAATACAATCAACAGAAAAAATAAATAATATTTGGAGTAGAGTTCAAGGTCAAACTACAAAATTTACTCTTGAAGATATTAGAGTTTTTTTTGATCGGATTGAGAAAAACTCAAAAAAAGTAGGTCGAGGGGATTCATTTTCTGCTGATACCAAACGAAAAGTAATGCTCGATAGTCACGGAAGATGTATGTTTGCTGGGTGTGGGCAAAACCTTGGTATTGACGATCTTACCAATACGGAAGGGAACTTTTCTTACTTGGCCCATAATATTGCTTCCTCGGAGCAAGGTGCTAGAGGTGTAATTGCACTATCTGAAAAGCTGTCTGATGATCCTGGCAACATATTACTACTATGCGATAAGCATCATCGCTTAATTGATAAAGTTGCAGCAGCAGATTACCCTGCCTATCGCCTTTCGGAAATGCGAAGAGAGTTTTGCGCTGTTGCTAACAATCTCTTGGATGGACTCGGCTATCAACCCATTCCTGTATTTTCTGTACTTTGGCCCGTTCATCGTCAAGTAATTTCCGCACCATCAAATTTACAAATTGCTCAATCGCTTGCCCCTATCCGTTGCCGTATGCACTCTCAATTAAATGACATAAGTGACAATGAGACGATATTGAGGGAAACAAACCCGGAAGTTGCGCAGCAAGTTCTTAGACACAGTGTTTCGATTACGGCTGAAAAAATTCTAAGTCAAACGCATTCCTCTCGATATAGGGCCGGGCTATTTGCATTCGGATTGATGCCGTATTTGATTGCGCTCGGTGCAATGCTCGGGAACAAAAATAATATTATCCCTATGCTCAAATATAGGGATAGTGGTCAATGGTGCTGGCCGCTAGAAAAACCCATAGGAAGTTTTTACTCCATTAACGGATTGGAAGACTTAGCCGATAGCGAGAATGAAGTCTTAATCACTTTAGCATTAACAGCAGAACCTGAAAGCTTGATAAGAGCTCGACAGGAAATTGCTGAGTCAATTGGCGCAAAACACATTATTATTAAGGCATATCCTGAGTATATGGGTAATGGTGCATTAGGCCATCCGGACGATGGGTGTGCTTTTACTAGTAGTGTGCAAGGACTAATGCACTTTTTAAAAGACAAGAAGTCTGTGAGTAAAATTCACCTTTTCCCATGCGCGTCGAATGCCGCATGTGTCTTCTTCGGCCAAGCTTTTGACAGTCATCATGCAGATATGCTTGTGTATGATTTCTGCGAGCAATCAATGAAACCAATACTACTTATTGCAAATTCAGAGAATCGATGTGTAATTAATCAAGTATAAAGCTTCCATTTACACTGAATGCGAATACAATTTAGCCACCAGTGTTAGTTTGTTGGTGGCAATGGCAGCTCATCTTTCCATGCCAAATCGATAGTCTGTTTTTGCTAGTGCCGACGAAGTGCATTGCTTCGTCGGCTTCAGCGCGGAAGAATTTAAGCCATTTTTATCTACCATCATCAAAACGCGTCAAGAATTGCCTTTTTCTTAGCTGCGTATTCATCAGCGGTAATCAATTCTGCTTCAAACAGTTTTTTCAATTGCGCCAATTTTTCCGCTGGATCAACAGCAGCAGTTGTCGATGCTGGAGTTGACGCTGTCATGTTGGGATTCATAGATTGGGCGATGTTTTGCCCAAAACTGATACCCGCACCTAAACCCATGCCCATTCCCGCCCCGCCGCCTTCGTTACGCGCGGCTTCCCGCAAAGCTTCCAGTTGCTGAATTTTTGCATAATCCAAACCCACAGCTTGCGCGGCTTGTGCTTCGGCGGTCATATCGGCGATGCGGTTGATGCGTTTTAAGGTTTCCTCGTCAAAGTCCGTGCCTTCGATTCTAAAGTCGGTGATTTCAAATCCCAGATCGGCAAATATCGCCGCCATTTTTTCGCGCACGCCTTCGGCAATTTCCTCACGGTTGGCATCAATATCAAGATAACCAAAATGGCTGGTGGCGAGAAAATCCGCTAATGGTTGATTGAGCCGCGAGACAATGACGCTACGCATGGTTTCGGTAGTAAACACACCATGACTACCTACGACATTAACGAAAAAACTCCCGGCTTCTTTGATACGGTAACTATAATTACCAAACGCCCTGAGACCTACCGGAAACTTGTAAGTAGGGTCTAAGTATTTGATTAACGACGTTGTTCCCCATTTTTGATCGAGAATGACGGTCTTGCGGAAAAAATAAATGCCGACCTTATGCTCGCTTTCAAAAAACTGCATGAATTTGGTGATGGTCGTCCAAAATGGGATATTATCGGTTTTGAGATTGACCGAACCTTCGTCTTGGTAAACTGCTTGCACTTTGCCTTGGTAAACAAAAATACAGCCTTGGCCTGGACCGACGATTAAGGTTGAAGCGTTTTTGATTTCATCGCCGTTGTCGGTCCATTGTTCAAACAAGGCGTTTGGTGCTGGATTTTCCCATTCGATCACCGACCGTAATTGGCGTTTTAAACCGTCAAATAGTCCCATTGTTGGATTCCTCACTAGCGTAAAAAATTGTGATTATAGCCTACGGTGCCTAAGACCTATGAAAAAAGCCTTAACAACAGAACTGCAAACACAGCTTTGGGAAACCATTAAGCTCATTGAAAAAAACTCCCAAATTGAAATGGTCGTAGTGTTGCGTCCACGCTCGGCGGATTACCTTGACATTGCTTGGATTTGGGGGATTTTTGGTGCTTGGTTAGGCTTTACCTACGTAATGTTCGCACCCGAATTATTTAACGATGAAATAGTGTATGCCACACCTATCGCCGCATTTTTGTCCGGTTTTGCACTCGCTCATCTGCCCTTGCTGACACGCTTAAGCATTAAAAAAGCACGATTGGAAAAAAGCGTCGAGATCATGGCGCGGGCGATTTTTCAAAAAGGGGGCATTCAACATACCCAAGCCAAAATGGGTATGTTGGTTTATGTGTCGTGGTTAGAAAAACGGGTGGTTTTACTGGCAGACAAAGGCGCGGAAATGGCCTTGCCCGCTTCGGAATGGCAAGATTTACGCGTTGATTTTCAGGGTATTTTTCGTGAACGCAAGCCGTTAGATGCGCTAATCGCCCGATTGGAAAAAAGCCAGCCCGTGTTTAACCGTTATTTGCCACCTATTGCAAATGACATCAACGAACTGCCTAATGATTTGGATGTGGATTTATGAAAGCGATGGTTTTTATTTGGTTGTTATTGCTGAGTCTTATGACCTGTTTTAACTTTGCTGAAGCACGGCCTGGCGGAGGGCATTCCAGTTCGGGACATAGCTCATCTAGCTCCCATTCACATAGTTCAAGTTCATTTTCCTACAGACCTTCTTTCTCGAATGGTGCTAGCCATAGCATGGGTTCAGGTAACAGTAATCCCGCGACTTTATTCGTTGTTTTGGTTATTTTAGTGATAATCATCGTCATCATTTTCAAATACCAAAACGCCACACAATCCTTTGTTGCCGCCCCGACGATTATTAACAAGGCACGGCAACAAAGCACTATAAAACAAGCATTGGACTTGCTCAAACAAAACGACCCCAACTTCTCAGCCATTATATTTATCGACTTTGTCCATTCGCTATACACCAAGTATTACGGCTACTCCACTCATCCTGAGTACAGCTATATCAGCCCCTTCCTCAGCACCGAACTGCAACAGCATTTTGAAAAGGCTGCGTTGTGGACGGTCAACGAGATCGTCATTAATGGTATCCAATGGGAAAGCATCAGCACCCAAGGCATGGATACCGAAAGCATCAGCTTAGTCATCGATGCCAATTACACCCTTCATCAACAAAACAAAGCCACGCGCTACGCCGTCACCGAACGCTGGTTGTTTTATCGGCAAAAAGGCTTGCTGTCCGCCGAACCTGACAAAATGCAAACCTTATGCTGCCCACAATGCGGTGCACCCGCGCACTTCACTGATTCCGGCGAATGCGGACATTGCGGCACGGTCATCAATAAAGGTGAAAAACAATGGTATTTAGGCAAGCGCGTGGTACTTCGGGCGACTGCCTTAGCGGCGAGTGATTTGGTTGCTTATGCCGAGGAACAAGGCACACAACGCCTGACCATCAAGCAGGACGACTTGGCGGAACAAATGCAATGTTTCATCCAACAGCAATCATTACCGGATTGGGACAGTTTTTGGCGACCCTTTGCCGATGACATCGTGAAAGCCTATTTCCTGAGCATTTACGAACATTGGAGCAAGCGCGATTGGCAAGGTGTGCGGCATTTGTTGTCAGATCGTTTGTATGAAGCCAATTCATTTTGGCTGGCTTTATACGCCGAGCATGATTGGCATAACCGTTTGGACGACATCACCATCAGCCAAGTCGTGCCCGCCAAAATCGATCTGGATAAATATTACGAAGCCATCACCGTGAGAATTTTTGCCTCATGTTTCGATTACACCGAAGATTCCAATGGCAAAATCATCGGCGGTTCCAAACGCAACCGCCGCAGTTATAGCGAATACTGGACATTCGTCCGCCGCACGGGTAAAGCCGCCCACACTTCAACGTATAGCCTGACCAGTTGCCCTCAATGCGGCGCACCCGCCGACAATATGGGGCAAACCGCCGAATGCGGTTATTGCGGGTCAAAAATCAGCACCGGAGAGTTTTCTTGGGTGTTGTTTTTGATTATGCAGGATGATGTTTATGAGGGTTGAACAAATCAAGAAATTTGTCTGCTTTGGTAACGTCTAACGAAGTATGTTTGTTATTTTTATGTAAGGGAAGCAGCAATAACCAAGATACCGCGTACAATGACAACTAAATGTAATAATTGAGCCCACAGATGAAAACAGCAACCATTGAACGAAACGGAATTTCTAAAGAAGTGGTGGCTTTGGTTTCACGCTTGGTTGACTTGATCCCTGGCTCTGGCAGGCGCTGTGCAATGGGCGATGTCACCTTGTCCCTGCTGGACGGAAAGCACCGTGTCGCCGAAGATGTGTTTGGTTGGAACCGAGCCACCGTTGAGGTAGGCATCAACGAGTTTAAGACCGGCATTACCTGCATAAATGACCTATCTCTTCGGCTTAAACCTTCGACGGAAGTGAAACACCCTAAGCTGCTGGCTGACATCATTGCGATCATGGAACCACAAAGCGAGTCAGAATCTAGCTTGCGGACGACTTTGCTGTATACCCATATGACGGCAAAAGTCGTGTACGATGCCCTGCTGGAAAAAGGCTGGGCAGTTGAGGCGTTGCCGACGGTACGCACGATTTCAAACATCCTGAACCGTCAGGGCTATCGCTTGCGTACGGTGGCGAAAACAAAAGTCCAAAAAAAACACCCGAAACCGATGCCATCTTTGAAAACATCAGGCGAGTGAATGCAGAGGCCTGTAAAACAGCGTGGAAAATTTGCCAGTTTTAGCAAGAAAAGAGCGTCAAAACTTACCAGCACATTTTGTTATCCCATTGATTTTAAAAATCTCGTAGTCGAAATTTACTGGAAAAGATGCTGCTGATTAGTGGTAAAAATTTCAAGCTGAATTACACAAGATAAGACCCAAACCGTTCAAATCAGGCATCATGAAAAAGTTTACTGGACATTCTGATTTTGATGATGACTTTTTTAATTATGGTGTCGAGTTTCCACACGAGGCTAAAAATTCTTAATTTCTGGTTTTCCGCACGATTTTACGCTTACCCAGGAAAAGTTAATTTAACAGATATGCTAAAAACAGCATCCGTAGTGCATTTAATGGAGAAATAATGAACTTACCATTCCCAGATGTACAAGTGGCAGGAATAAGAGATTGGGGCGAAGCTGAACTGCTAATTGACTGTGGTGTGAAATTTTTGGGCTTTCCGCTTCGGCTACCAGTGCATAAAGAAGATATTTCTGAGGAAGATGCTAGAGATGTCATAAGCCGGTTACCTGCCGGTGTGTTCGGTGTTCTAATAACCTATCTCGATTCTGCTGAGAGCATTATCGAACTAAGTGATTACTTAGGTGTGGGGCACATACAGCTACATGGGCCAATTGATTTTGCCGAGCTAGTAAAGTTAAAAAATGCAAAGCCGAGAAGTTTTATAATTAAGAGCTTGGTGGTCCGGCAAACTGGCACTGAGAACTTATTCGCAGAAGCAGAAAAATTCGAGACGATAGTTGATGCATTTATAACAGATACGCACGATCCTACTACCGGTGCTGATGGGGCTACCGGGTTAACCCATGACTGGGAAATAAGTAAACAGCTAGTTAACAATTCGAGAAAGCCAGTTATTTTGGCCGGGGGGCTCGACCATTCCAATGTTCACGCTGCAATTGACTTTGTCAGACCAAGTGGTGTTGATAGTCACACAGGAGTTGAAGATTCGAGTGGCTTTAAAGATAGAGATAAAGTATCGGCTTTTGTTGCTCGATCCATCTCGGCTTTTGGCTCGGCAAAAGTGATATTGCCCACTAAAGTTCAGCTTTCTCAAATTGAGAGAGCGATTGATAGCAGAACAATCAATTGTGGCCCAAGAGTGGGAACCATAACATTAGATCTCCGAAGTGTTCGTTTCATAGAAGTATCTGCACTAGTCGCATTAGTGTCATTTATAGAGTGGCGATCATCGCGTGCACTTCGTACAATATTGCTTTTGCCAGAGAATAAAAGTGTTAGAGATTTTATGAGGCTATGGGGGTTTCATGATGCTGTAAAGGATTGTACTGGCTATCCTTTTTCTTATTTTTGTACTGATGAAGATATCGACAAGTTCTTTGGTGAAAATAAGGTCATTAAGAATTTTACATATAACAACGCGCTATCTAAGGTACAAGGTCAGCTCATAAATGATCGGTTTTTTTCGATATCTACCTATCCGATAAATAGGAGATATGCGGGAGAAACAATAACAACTGTGGAGACAGAGCGTTGGAAAGGGCCGCTAATTAAGGAGTTTCTTGCTATGAACCTTGAAGGGATGCAAGGGGCTGGGCTTGTCTCTTCTAGAATTGTATTTGAGGCGATGACAAATGCAATAAGACATCCTGGCGCAACTCTAATAATAGCAGCGTCTTTTTGCGAAAATAAGATAGACCGTGAAAAGAAAAGGCTAACTATAACCTTTTGGGATAACGGTCAATCTATGATCGATACTATTGGTAGCGCGCTACTTGCAGGGCGAAACGTTAGATCCTCCGGTGCGGAAAGGGAACGAAACTACGTTTTTGATGTGCGCATGAACAGAGTATCCGGTGAGCAAATATTTGAATTGGCTACGGATATTGAGCTCTCAAAAGACGCAGAAAGATACGTGCTGTTTCTGGCCTGCTTGTTTCCTGGGGTGAGTAGAGATATTGAAAGAAAGTCATTTATTCCGTCACAAGAAGTTATAAATGAAGAAATAGAGATAACCGAGCCAGGGTATGGATTGACCTATCTCCTCAACTGCGCAATCGACGTTTTTAAGGGTAGTGTTAAATTTAGAACGGGCAATATCTCAGCTGAAATATCTACAGCGGAAGACGGTCGTGTTAGTAGGTATTCAGCTCGTATAGAAGAACACGCAGGGGACTGGGCTACTTTTAACGGAAATCTTCTCACTGTGGAGTTATTGATCGGTGGCGCATTATGAATATCTATCCATTTAAGTTCGTAATCGGCAGCACTGTATCGGTGCCGATTGTGCCTAACGAGTTGAATTTTTATAGTTGGTTGTGTTCAAGAGTATTTGGTCAAGAACTAGAAAAATGCAGAATAAAACCTGGCGAGACCAAGCCTATTACTAACGATGAGGTTAATGTCGGTGGGGCTGCGATAAAAAATACAATACGGGATACTTTCTCAGAATACGGTAAATTTCCAGTTGGCTCTGCTCTAGTAGTAGATATAGATTTATATAGTAAAGCCACGCTGAGAGGAAAAATACATCTAATTATGCTTAAGGAGTTGCATGACGCAGTTCAAAACCTCTCGGTTAAGCCTTCTTATATAGTTATTTTATCAGAAGATTCTCTTCCGCCTGGTGATTTGCTGCTATCGGCAGTAAATAATATAAAAAAAACTGGGATTAAAGTTGTCACAGTGGATGAAAATGGTTTTGCATCTGGTGCGGAGCATGTTTCAGAAAAAGAAATACGCGAAAAAAGAATCTTATCTAAAGAAGAACTTGCAAATAGGATAAGGGAGAAGTTAATACGACAAATAGGTCATTTTACAAAAAATGATGGCAGTGCTTCTGTTTGCCTTCGTCACTTTTATGATGGATCTAGATGTATTAGAGAGATTGCTGATTATCTTTGGATAAAATTACATAGAATTGTTGGGGAGCGATCGATTGTTTTGTGCCACTCGGTAAGGTCCCCTTGGTTGGAAACCGCAATTACATCACTGTGGTCAAAATTGTCACCTTGTAAAGTACTCATGGCTAATGAGTTTGTTCCAGTTCCTGATGTTGATGATATCCACATTGTGGTAGATTTTGTCGATACAGGGAAAACGTTGTTAGAATATCTGATCGAGAAAAACATCTTCCCATCTTCTGTAATTGCGATCCTTTCGACAGTAAATGATGATCATGAAACTAAAGAGTCTGCTCTTGGCCAAGAATTTACAAGGGTATTGAAGAATGCCGACCGCGAGGTTTCTATAGAGTACATCTCGACAGCGAACTATCACCGGATCGGGGAAATGCCGTGTGATCTTTGTAAACTGCCTTTAGCATTCGAATCACTTCCTGATGTACATCCGAGCACTGGCATTCGATCACTGGATTTTTGGTCAATGGTACTTGATTCCGGTGTAGGAATTGAAAATGATCCTCCCCAGTATCGAGTACCAGAGAATCCAATCGTTAATTCCGTTATTTCCGCTAACCTGATCAAGGGGAATGGTGGATTTATAGCCTACAAAGTAGACCAGTTGATTCATAAGCTTGGCTTGCCACCGGACTTAACTATTATTTATCCTGAAGGAAACGAAGGCTCTGGGTGGTATGCGTACTATTTAGAATTAATTTTGAGCTTGGATTCTGTGCCTATCCCGAGATCTACTATTAATCGTTTTTCGCATGAAAAGACTGGGTTCACAGATTCGGAAAAGAATCAAGATTGGTATAGGACTTTAGTGAAATCACCAATCCGTAATTGTATTGTGGTGGACGATCTTGTCTTCACAGGAGGTTCGATAAGAGGGATGTATAAGATATTGAGCGGCCTAGATAAAATAGCAGCTGCGGCTGTGCCATTTATGTATGTAAATCAACATAATAATGACATAGCAATAGAGTCATTCTTCCCACTTTATAGTCTTGGGGTGTCAAAGTATGTACCCGAACTATATTAACTCAGAAGATCCTCGGGATAGCTGCAAATCGATATTGCTACTCTTACGTGAGTATGAGAGGTCATTAGCTGGGAAAAAGCCCGATGTTCTTAGTCATGTAGATCAAACATGTTTAGAAGCATCAAGTTTGATTAAGGATGCTATGATCGCTGATTTTAACGATAAGTATCGGCAAATTGTTGATCCAGAAGGATTGGGTAGCATAGGCTTCACAAACGGATTGGAAATCACTTCGGAAATGCTTGTAGAACGACTTCGAGAAAAAAAGCTTGACCGACTAGATACGGTAATCACGAATTACTCTATGGTTGTTTTAGTTGATGAAAGATACACCAACGATACATTCGGCAATATTCTGCGAAAAGCCGGTATCAAATACACAGACGAAACTCTAGGAGGGATAAATGTTTTTGTTGGTGAGGTCCTGAGCTCCCGAATGAGGAAGACACTGAAAATACTGTTTCTAAGCGGAAGGCATCTCGAAGAAATTACGAAGGGCAGGACGCAGAGAGAATGGTATTTGGCTATGAGGAATACGTTAGGTGTTTACTTAGGCGTTAGAGGTCTTGCAAACGATCAAGATATTGGCTCTAAGAATGGAATAACTGTCATAGGATTCGACGTAACGATTCCAGAGTCGGAAGTAAGAAAATCAACTACAGGAATTGGTGACTTCCGATCTAGTGCTCCATTAAGTATAAAAATGCAGCTAATGAATTTCTGCGAAATGCGTGGGATCATTACCGGGGAAAGGGGGATATCCCCCTCGTATGCGGATACCGCCGTGAAGTCCATGGTTATTACGAATGAGAGCGGTGATGCTCGGGGTGCTGCCCCCA
Source organism: Methylovulum sp. (assembly GCA_030653435.1). Classification (GTDB taxonomy): domain Bacteria; phylum Pseudomonadota; class Gammaproteobacteria; order Methylococcales; family Methylomonadaceae; genus Methylovulum. The sequence goes on along the minus strand of JAURZI010000078.1, from coordinate 23,927 downwards.
TTGATTTGAGCGACTTAAACATTAGCCTCCAACTCGGCACTATTTCAGATTTATTTTTTCGTTATTCAGATGTAGGGCGTGTGGTTTTTTTAGGTGCGTGGAACTCTATTGATTCGGAGGACAGGAATGAGTATTATCTTGACGCACTAAAAAGCACGATGAAGACATTGAAGTCGTACATAGAGACTGAGTTGCATTTGGCAGAAGAAATGAAATTCTGATATTGATTCAATTTAATAGAGAGTAGAAAATGAATTTGCACAATGACGAGCCTTCGAACGTCGACATGCTCAGTAGGGAAAAAGTAGCTAATGCTCTAACTGATGCGGTTTTGGTCGCAAAGACTCCTTTAGTAGTTGGTATATACGGTAGTTGGGGTGTTGGAAAAACAAGTCTCATGAGGCTTATGGAAGACTCTTTAGTAGGCAAGGAAAACGTAGAAAGTATTTGGTTCGATCCCTGGTTTCATCAATTTGATGATAACCCTGAGATAGCCCTATTGCATGCAATGGTTAAAAATATAAATGGTGCAGAAAAAAAACAGGCAGTAAGAAAATTGCTTGGTGTGATTGGTGTTTCTTTAGGCGCAGCAGTCCTTAAGACTTTTACAGGCATCAGTGCTAAGGACATAAAAGAGTATGGAACACAATACGAAGAAGAGATGTTTGAATTGAGGGAGAAACAGGCGAGGTTGCAGGATAAGTTTGGTGAGCTTATAGATTTAATTACCAGCAACGGCACTAAAAGGCTAGTAATATTTATTGATGACCTTGATAGATGCAGTCCAAGCACAATACTTAAAATATTGGATTCGCTGAAATTGTATCTTTCTCATGAGGGTTGTGTTTATGTTGTCGGCATTGACAGGGTGATCGTTGAGAAAAGTATCAAGGCAAGTTTTAAGGGGATTGATGGTTATGAAGGAGAATATTTGGACAAACTTATTCAATTGCCGTTCAATGTTCCTGCGATTGGGAAAGCGGATTTAGAAAAATATATTAAATCTCATTTGCCGTCAGAATTGTCTTCTGTGGCAGAATTGTTTGTCGGTGGGTTGGAAGGCAATCCGAGAAAAATAAAAAGGTTTATAAACGCTTATATACTTACATATGCATTGGCAAAGTCATTAGATGATGTAGATATTGATAAAGAGATACTAGGGCTTTTGTTATTGATCCAGCAGCGCGCGCCCGACGCGTATATAAGTTTAATAAAAGGCGATAATGGATTGAGGAATTTACTTTCGAAAAATCATCGCGAGAAGGACGATATAACTACGGTAATAGGCGGTGATGAAAACCTAGTAAATGTGTTATTGCATTTCAAAGAGGTTAAAGATATTAATTGGTATCCGTATATCTTTTTGTCTGGAACCAGTTCAGTCGAAGAAAATCTCGTGGATGTATGGATGACAAGTGGTGGAGCGAGGGAGACCGAGATCATAAGGGCCTTGAGAAAGTTTACCGGTATGAGTCAATCAGACGCTAAAAATAAACTGAATAATGTGCCCACGGTTATTGCTACTTCTGTTACGAAAAACCAAGCAGAACGCTTGTGTGCAGATATCAGAGCTGTAGGAGCAGGAGCGGAAATTCGTGGATGAAGAAGCACTCAGAATGAGAAATTTGTCGTTCTTGACAATGTGATTGTCTTGGTAAGTCGAAGCCTTGGAATAGGTCTTAGGGAGAGGGCATTTATTAAAATACCGGTTCAGGCTGAATTGTTATATCCCACCAGCTTAAGGTAGATGAGCGCTCCAATTTTAGCTCCAGGGCTGTCTTTTCGTTACCACAGTTCCTTACCCCTTTTTCATAAATTGGTAAGCGCTCAATTCTCAGCATAATTCACAACCCACTGTCAACCATGTCAAAGTTACCCAACACTAGCATTTTTGGGTTTCTCCATGACATCATCAGAAAACAACACCGTCCACGACTTTTGGCAACATCACATCGCGCAATGGCGTAAACGTCTAACCCGGGTACAGCCGAGATACGTGTAAAAATAGGACATAGCAGCTAGTATGAGCTGCATATCAGGGTTCATTCAAAATTTGAAGGCAGCTCCGACTATCTATCCATTCCATCGAAAATTTTAATTTTCACCAGAAGCACTTCGTTTTTCTGCGATATGGGAAAAAAACTTTCGTCTACCTACACCCGCAATTTCGCAAACCTCGGCAGCGGTTTTTTCAGAGTTTTCGTATAAGATTCTGGCATTTTCCAATTTTTCTGGGTCGGTTTTAGGTCTTCCACCCGTTTTGCCACGCGCTTTAGCCGATGAACGGCCAGCTGCTGCCCGCTCTGCTCGAAGTTCTCGCTCCATTTGATGAATGGCACCCATCATTGATAAGAAGCTACGGCCAGTTGCCGTTGTGGTATCAATATTTTCACGTAATGACACCAAGTTAATTTGCCGCTGTTCCAATACCTTTGCTGTTGTCAGTAAATCCATTAGTGATCGCGTCATTCGACTTAATTCACTGACGACAAAAGTATCACCAGGGCGAGCATATTCCAAAAACTGATCCCAGCCAGGTCGATCCATGTGCGAACCCGTCATTTTGTCGGTAAAGATTTTTTCACACCCTGCTTTTTGTAATGCATCGATTTGAGAATCTAGATTTTGGCCAGTACTACTGACTCGTGCATAACCGATTCGATGAGAAATCATATCTATAAAGCAAAAATGGAGTTTAATAGTGCAAAAAGCTAACACAGTGTACAGTTAAATGCACTATGATTCTTGCAAAGGTTTTTGCACTAAAAATCAAAGGAATGGCACTTGGAAAGACCATACAAACACTGAGTGCAAAAAGTGTACTTTCTGCACTCCCTGAAAAGTGAAACCGATGATCTTTACTGGCTGCTGCCTAGTTTCACCGACGATGACCACTGTAAGAAAATAATAAAGCCCTATACTCAGCTGACCTTTCCAGTATGGCATCCATCGAACGTACCGCTTATCCACGCTTCAAGCGAAATCCGCTAGCCAATGAGTTGGATGCGCTCTACACTCCAAAAGAGGATGAGCTGCATTTTGCCAATACCCTGTCACGTAAAGAACCGACACGGTTTTGTATCCTATTGCTGCTTAAGGCCTTTCAACGGCTTGGTTACTTTCCGGACGTAGCGGTTATACCTTCGGACATCGTGCAGCATATCCGTACTGCCAGCGGTATCAGTAGCGAAGTTTCACCGGTTTATTCTGACTTAAAAACACTGTACCGGCATCATCAGGCTATCCGGCAACACTTAGGCGTAGCGGCCTGGAATGATGATGGACTGCGGGTAGCCAGCGATGCCATGGCTACCGCTGCCGAAGTGATGGATAACCCGGCTGACCTGATCAACGTTGCCATTGAAGAGCTGGTGCGGCAGCGTATCGAGCTACCTGCCTTCAGTACGCTTGACCGGCATTCACGGCGAATTCGTACCCTGGCCAATAGCCGCATATTCGAGACAGTATTGACACGCTTATCGCCGTCAGAGCGAAAAGAACTCGATACCTTGCTGGAAGTCGGCACTAATCCCCAAAAAAAATCCCTGTTTTTTGCCATCAAACAATTGCCTAAACGGGTAGTGGGTCAAACCTGTTATTGTGCTACAAGCCGCATAAATCCTGAGGTTCAGGGTAGTATCACCTAGGATGATGAATATGCTCCTAGACATAGGTGGTAAAAGTAACATTTTGATTTTTAAGTTAATAGCTATAAAGAATTCAGCATTCCGAGCAATATTTTTTCTAAGATTCAAAAATAATGAAAAATAATAAGATACAGCTTATTGATTTTTAATACTTTTTATTATCAACAGATTTGACCCACTACCCCTAAACGCTCATCCCTGATGCATCTACAGGATTTGCTGGATCATATTGTCAATCTATCCGATACGGTAGGTAGCGACCAGCATTTGCAGGATATTCCTTATGCCAAGATCAAGCATTTTGCCGCAGAAGCAAAGGCCCTGGATGCTGCTGAGATAAAGGAGTTTTCGCCGCCAAAGCGGTATGTACTGATCCTCAGCATGATCCATCGTGCACGCATCCAGGCCCGCGACGATCTTGCCAACCTGTTCATCAAGCGTATCAGCCAAATCCATCGACGAGGTAAAGATGAACTGGAACGGCTACGCATCAAATTCCGCCAGAAAACCGAGCATCTGGTTGCAACGCTGGCCGATGTCATTGATGTGTTGGAAACGCAGCCTGAAGATGAGGAGGCCGGGCGCAGCATACGCACTTTGCTGACTAAACGCGGCGGCGCTACGGCCTTGCATGACGATTGCGCGGCCATCAGCGCTTATAGCGGTGACAACTATTTCCCTCTTCTGTGGCGTTTTTATCGTAGCCACCGCTCAACATTATTCCGAATGTTGCGGTTGTTGACCATGATTTCGACAACGGAAGACAAGTCTCTGATGCAGGCTTTAGATGTCTTGCTGAAGCACGAGCACCGAAAAAGTGTCTTGATCGACGATACGGTGGATTTCTCTTTCACAAACGAGCGCTGGAAACGCACGGTCCAGGTGAAAACCGAGGATGGCGAACGAATCAACCGCCAACACTTCGAAGTGTGCGTCTTTTCGGCATTGGCTGCGGAAATAAAATCGGGAGATGTGGCAATTCGGGGTTCGGAAGCCTATGCCGATTATCGTGAACAACTTTTGAGTTGGGAAGAATGCGAACCCTTGGTGGATGATTATTGTCAACACACGGCTTTACAAAATAACGCGCAGGCATTTGTTAACAACCTGCGTGAAGTGTTAACCCAGAAAGCCGCAGAAGTCGATGCAGGGTTTCCGAACAATAAAGCACTAGGGCTCCATGAAAGCGGCATGCCGATTCTGAAACGGAACGAACCCCGCGAATCTAAAGCCTCGGCCCGTGCGCTCGAAGCGGCTTTACTGCAACGGATGGATGAACGTAACGTCATCGACGTGCTTTGCAATGTTGCCCATTGGACAGGATGGAATCGTCATTTTGGGCCGCTATCAGGTTCTGATCCCAAGATTGAAAACCCTGGAGAGCGGTATATCCTCACCGCATTCACCTATGGTTGCAATCTAGGGCCAGCACAAGCCTCACGTCATTTACGCGGTACGGTCACACCACACATGCTGTCTTTCATCAACCGCCGACATGCCAATACCAATAAATTAAATGCAGCGATTAAGGACATTATCAACCACTACCATACGTTTGAACTGCCAAAACTGTGGGGCACTGGAAAATCAGTTGCCGCAGACGGCACGAAATTAGACATCTACGTTCAAAACCTACTGGCGGAATACCATATCCGCTACGGCGGTTATGGCGGCATTGCCTATCACCATATTGCCGACACCTATGTGGCGCTGTTCAGCCATTTTATACCTTGCGGGGTATGGGAAGCCATTTACATCATTGAAGGCTTGCTGCAAAATACATCAGACATACAGCCTGATACCGTTCATGCCGATACCCAAGGCCAGTCGGCGCCGGTGTTTGCATTGTCTTATTTGTTGGGCATAAAACTAATGCCCCGCATCCGAAATTGGCATGATCTGGTATTTTTCCGGCCCGGCAAGGACATTACCTACAAACATATCGATATACTGTTCAAGGATGACGTCGACTGGGAGTTGATCGAAACCCATTGGAAAGATTTGCTGCGGGTAGTCCTGTCGATCAAGGCCGGAAAGGTTTCATCATCGACCTTGTTACGCAAGTTGGGCAACTATAGCCGTAAAAACCGCCTATACCAGGCATTCAGGGAATTAGGCAGGGTGGTTCGTACCCTCTTCCTTTTGGATTACATATCCGATATTGAATTACGCGAACAGATTACGGCGACCACAAATAAGGTGGAAGCGTACAACGGATTTTCCAAATGGCTGTTTTTCGGTGGTGATGGCGTTATCGCCGACAACGATCCCGAAGAGCAGGAAAAAGTCATCAAGTATAATGATCTGGTGGCTAATGCCGTTATCTTCCAGAATGTGGTAGATCAGACGCGGATACTGCGAATGCTCAAAGAAGAGGGGGTTCCGATAAACCGCGAGGATGTTGCAACTTTAAGTCCTTACGTCACAAGCCATATCAAGCGTTTTGGCGATTACATTATCGATTCAAATGCCATTCCAGAACCTATAGACCCGACATTGCCGATATAATCAACTAAGTTTAGCCGCTATGTCCTATTTTTACACGTATCTCGGCTGTACCCGATATAGGTGACGGGAAAGGTTTCAAGATTGGCCGCTTGGCCACGAACAAACATTACAATAAGACTCGGGTTATTAATCTTTGGGTATTGGCATTTTGACAGATCCCTGTGTATGCCTTACCGAAAAAACTTGGCCAAGCTGAGCCAGAAATTGTTCGGCTTTCATATAGCCGATAACCCGGTATGAGTCGCGTTCCCGTTGATCGGGGCCAAAGAAAAGTATTGCAGGCGGGCCGATCAGGCCAAATTTTTTCAGCAATGCCTGATCAGCGGGTAAATTTTGCGTCACATCGGCCTGCACCAGCACAACAGGCGATAGAGCCTCCCTGACCTTGGGATCGGAAAAGGTATAAAGCGCTATTTCCTTGCACGATGCACACCAATCGGCATAAAAATCAAGCATAAGCCATCGTCCTTGTGCTTCAATCAATGCTTTTTTTAGTCCTTCAACTGATTCTATTTTTTTAAACGGCAGCGCTGCTGGCTCCTCGCAAGCGATTGCCGCGACACACAAAAGCTGCATCGCGTCGCGTTGTTGATGCGTGGCAAGCCCCACAAGTAAAAGGATCGCGTAAGTCGCCGCCACCAGTCCGACTCCTTTCCAGAGCTTTTTCCAACCCATATACAGTAAAGGAATAATCAGCAGAGCCCCCCAAAGCAATTGGGTAACCATAGGCGGCATGACGCGCGCCAACAGCCATACTGCAACGGCCAGCAGCCCTACGCCAAACACCGCTTTCATGCCGTTCATCCAGACACCGCTTTTGGGCAGCAGTTTTCCGGCGGAAGTCCCGATAATCAGTAACGGTATGCCCATGCCAAGCCCCAATGAGAACAACGCCAATCCCCCGACTATCGCATCACCGGTTTGCCCGATGTAGATCAGCGCGCCTGCTAATGGCGCCGTAACGCAGGGACCTACGGCTAAAGCGGAAAGCGTGCCCATTACTGCGGCGCCCAATAGATTTCCACGTTGTTGTTTGGCGCTGATAAGCACGATTCTGGTTTGTATAAAGGACGGCATTTGTAGATGGAAAGCTCCAAACATTGAGCACGCCAACATCACAAAGATTGCACTGAAAGCAATAATCACCCAGGGTTTCTGGAAAAAAGCTTGCAGGTTACTGCCGAAAAGACCCGCCAATACGCCGAAAAGCGTATAAGTCATGGCTGAAGCCAATACATAAACCAGCGACAGTACAAAGGCTTTTCGTGTCGTGATGCGCGCGCCTTGACCGGCAATGATGCCGGAAAGAATCGGAATCATTGGAAACACACACGGTGTAAACGCCAGCAGCAAACCGAATCCGAGAAAACTCAGAATAATCAGCCACAACGACCGGCCCGCCAGCGAGGCGGCGACGCTATCCTGTTCCGACATAAAGGGCGTGAAATTGCCGTAGGAAGCGGAAAACAATCCCCACCAGTTAAATTTTTTTTCTGACAAATCGAAAGAAAGGGTTTGTCGAACCGGCATATAGCAAACACCGACCGCAGCACAGCCCTGGAAGCTTATTTCCAAAACCAATGTGTTATTTTCCAAATTTTCACGCAACAGAGGAATTTCGACCGCCAGATGATCCCGGTATATTTCCACTTCGCCGAAAAACTGATCCCGTTTGACTTGTCCTGCGGGAAAGATAGCATCCTGCGCTTTAATACCGGGGGTCAGAGAAATGAATTTGATTTTGTCGCGATAAAGATAATAGCCGTCCGCAATATCCCACGACAACAGCAGCCTGTCCGCCTGTTTTACGCTGGACGTCAGTTGAAAAGCCTGCTCAGGCGGTAAGAGACTGTCCGGGTCAACGGCATATACCGGCTTGGCCCCCAGAATCAGCAGGCAAATTAATAGTGTTAACCTGGTCATAAAGCCACCTTCCTTGAAATAGAGCAGTTTACCTATCGTTCCCACGCTCCGCACCACTGCCCACAGTTAATACAATAATTATTAAAATTCAAATAGTTAATATAACCTTAAAAAGTAAACAGGTTAAAAACCTTGCAGGAGCGGGCCATGCCCGCGATCAGTGCTGGCATCATCGCCCAGCGCCGGCATGGCCCGCGCCTGCAATAACTTAATGACAGTGACTCAGAGCGTGGGAACGCGATGGGACTGAGTAAATTACAAAAAAATCAATACTCCGGGGCGCTACGGAACGTCCAGACAACTGAAAGATTGCCGAAGAAGCCCTCACCTAGTTGCACCTGTCTGTAAGGCATACCCAGCGCATTCTTGACATCTCTGGCGTTCAAATCTTCATAAATCGGCAAGCCGATCGAACTGCGCAATTTGAAATTACCACCAAAGGCATTAAGGAAGCGCCAATCGGAAACAACAGCCAGATTAGTGACCGTACCGCCGCTGTTGCCTATCTTGAAGCTCCTGTCTTCGTTTTTCTCCGTATAGCTCGCATCCAGCTCAACGCCGAGCATCAAGTTATAGTTCGGCGTGTAATGCAGCGCCAGGCCAATCGTAGCGACGTCGCCGTAAGCGAAATCATCGCCGTTTTCGGGATTGACGTTGTAAAGCGCTGACGTATGCAGCCAGAAATCCTTCCAGCGTTGGGAATACAGCAGTCCGCCAGTAAAGGTCGCGGTATCTTTGCCCATTTGCAAGCCGGTGCCTTTGGTGATTAGATTCGTTTTAGCCAATGCGTTAACCGCAGTATCGCGTGTGCCGTCGAATTCGCCGGTCGGCAAAGTTGTGCCGAGCAGTACGCTGGCAAATCGATCCCAGCGGGTGCTGCGCCAGAAGTTATAACGCCCCTCCAGGACAATATCGCCAAACCCGTCATCGTTGGCAATGCTTTCACCGACAGGACCGCCGGCTGGCGGAGTTCTTTCGAGCGTACTCTGTCTTTTCTCGAACCAGGGCAGATTCATGAACAATGCAAGATTATCGGTGGGCGAGTAATTCAGCGTTATCGCCTGCTGCATCATCTGGCTTTCATTAGGAACCTTCGGCTGCGCCTTGTTGGCGTTGATGAATGCACTGGGATCAATACCGCTGTCGCCGCTCTTGACCTGATCTTTTTGTGCGTAGCCATAGACGATACCGACGCTGAAATTGCCTTTACCCGGAGTGACCGCAGTACGGATACGGAACGGTGCCGTTGTGCCTACCGGTGAAACATCATCATAAGCGATAGTGAAGTCGATCACTTCACCGCCTTCCTTGGCGGCAAACGCTTCGGCCTCCTCACGCTTGGCGAAGGCGATGTAGTTGGGCACCATGTCGGGAATCACGTTGCTACCCAGCACATACGTGGCGGTTTGTGCATCGACCAGCTCGCCCGAAACCCAGTCATGGACCTTGACCGATTCAAAAGCGGACATGCCGCCTTCGTCGTCGATAATGCGAAGCATGCAAGCGACCCCGCAAGAATATTCCTTATGCCCGTTTTTATGAACCAATTCGGCGGCGCTTTTCCGGTATTCATCAATCCACATGCCGCACACGCGGCAGCTTTCACGCGCCTGCGGTTCGTGCTGCTCATGTGCCGATATCCGAGCGGACATCAACGTCAGCAAAAATAACGCCAGAACCCACGGTAGTTTAATGGCCGTCTTCATAAAATTCCTCTTTGTATAGGATGGTTGTAAAAAGCTTTTCAATTTCCTGGATGCCGGCTTCCCCGGTCATTTTTTTCCGTACGAAACCCTCTTCATCAATAACAAAAGTGGCCGGCAAGCCGATGACGCCGAAACTTTTGGCCACCACGCCGTATTCATCGACCAGCATCGGGTAAGTCAGGCTGTCAAACTGCCTGAGCCGTTGATCGGTTTTAACGACCCGGCTGACATTGATCGCCACCGGCATAAATGCCTTGTCTTTGTACTTTTGATAAAGCGGCTCCAGGGATAAAAGAACCTCTTTATCGCAAAATCCGCAATCCAGTGACCAAAAGCGTAACAGCGTGACTTTGCCCTTGATGTTGTCCGACAAAATGACGGGTCTGCCGTGAAAATCGCTTAGCGTAACAGCGGGTATAGCGTCACCAATTTGCAGGCCCGCCCGCTTATGGCATCCGCTGAGGCTTACCGCGACCAGCAAGCCCAGCAGCACAGTCCGACACTTGATTTCTCTCATGTCCGGTGGTCCAGCGATTCGATGATGACCGGCGTCACATCCTGAAAGCGGATAATGGATTTACCCGCATGATCTTCGAGGAATTCCTGCGCCGATTCCTGATCCTTGAACGGCAATAATTCGTGGCCCATCGGACCTAGTACATCCGAACCGATTACATAAAAAGCCGATTTGGCATCAATCAATTCCACTTCGTAATAATCCGTAACATAAATAGCCTTGATAGTTTGCGCCGTTTTTCCGGGCGTATATTTCGCTGTATCGAAGATATGTTTGAACATATCCTTGGCGCCGTCGTAGAAATAGTACGAACCATCCTTAAAGAGAATTTCGGCTACCCATTTCGGGTATTTGTAGACAAACATGCCGCAAACAGGGCAACGGTCGGTTTTTTTGATCGTGACGGCGGGTTCGTCGCCATAACTAACGTTCACACTAAAAAGCAGAAATAGCCAAAGCATTATTGTTGGGTATAGTTGTGCAGAAACGATTTTTCCCCTCGCAGCTGTTCCCGACCTGAGAACAGCTGCTGTAGGGCGTGCTGCGCGCGCCTTGGGAGCTCCGGCGCGCGCAGCACGCCCTACGTATGCAGGATAGCGATCAGCTTTAATAGACGACTTCATAGGCGATAACCAAGCTTGACGAAACAATTTCATAAGTGACCAGTGCGGTAAATACGGCGTATAAAATAACGGAGGCCAGGGCCAGTTTGCACACAAACCCACCCAGCATAGCTTGCAGGCTTTCCACCCGACGAAAAGGAATCAGCGCGCCGACGCCAAGACCCGATACGACGGCGCCGAACAGCAGTATATAAAGCAGATAACCGAGATAATGGTACTCTTCCATGATGATGCAGAACGGACAATGATGGGTCGGCAATTCATAGATGTAGAGCGATATGAAGGATACGATAGCGACCAATGAAATGATAAATATCAGTAGACTCAGCGCGGCATAAAGATAGCCGCCTATACCCTTGAGATAAAAAACAATCCCGCACATCAACGTACACAGCATGGCGCTGTAAAAAATCCACATCATCGGCCTGGCCGGCAGTGAAGCCATTTCAGAACCTATGCCCGTTACCCGTTCACTGCTGAACAAACTGCCGCAGCAGGAGGTAATCACATCCGCCTCCATGCTCAAAAAGTAAGCGCTCTCCAGAATCGTCTCCAGGATGATAAAGGGCGCGACGAACGCCAGCAGCAGGTACTTCTTTTTGATCAGCGGGTAGTCGTAACCCTGGTTGTCGGCAATATTCAATATCAGCCAGAGACCGGCCACAATAAAGTTGAAAATTTTCAGGACCAGCACGGGATAGCCGAAATGTCCAACATTCAATGTACCCGCAGCGCACATCGCACCGACAAAAAGCGGCGTCAGGCTATCGGCGGTAAAAATGTACAAAAACAGCGAGAGCAGTTGCAAGCCGAAAACATACGACAGCAGCGTTGAAATCAGGTAGGTTTTGCGCTCAAGCACGAGCTGCAATTCATGGCCGCTCTGTATGTCCCAAGACTTAAGTATTTGCACGCCATAAAACACGGCATACAGCACCATGCCGCTGGCGATATAGGCGGCCAACAGATTGGCGATGACGGTGGGATGCAGGATCACGCCTGCTCGCCCTCTATTTGCCCGTCGCGGAGATTGACTACACTGTCCACGATGGAAGATTCATAGACCAGGGGATCATGGCTGGTGATGATGACCGTTTTGCCTTCCGACTTGAATTTCTCGATGATTTCCATGAACCGGTACGATAATTTGGTATCGAGATGGGCGGTCGGTTCATCGGCAATGATGATGTGCGGGTCGTTAATCAAAGCCCGCACGATAGAAGCTCGCTGCGCTTCTCCGCCGGATAGCCATTCCACCTTTGAAGCCGCTTTGTTGGCAATATTAAGCTCGGACAAGCCTTTCATCGCCTTTATTTTCAGATGCGAACGCTTTTCCCCCAACGGATAGGCTGGCAGCATGACGTTATCCAATACGGTAATGCCCTTGATCAAATTGGGTTGCTGAAAAATAAAGCCGAAGGTTTTACGGCGAATATCGGTCAGAAAGCGTTCCGGCAGACTCGTGATTTCGCGCCCGTTCAATTTCACGCGCCCGGCCGAAGGTCGGCTCATGCAACCAACAATGCTTAACAGCGTGGTTTTTCCTGAACCGCTAGGCCCTTTCAGTACCGTGACCCTGTTCCCGGCTATATGCAGATTAACGCTGTTCAGCGCCGAAAATTCGCTGGGATTGCCGGCGTTATACACTTTTTTAACATTAACCAATTCGATCATCGCTTATTCTCCAGTAAATCGCATCGCCGAATCAGGGTCGATGGTCGCAGCTTTCCAGATAGGCACGATGGTTGCCACGGTATAAGGCACCACGGTCAGAAAAAATAAGGTCGTGAGCTGTTCGAGATTGACAAAAGGCGTCAGCTCAAAATGGGGATAAAGATTCGACCAGCCCTTCAACGCCGGCTCGAATACTATAGAGCCGGTAAAAAAGACATGAATGTAGGCCAGAATCACGCCGGTGAAAAAAGCCGCCAACGAAATCATCGCACCTTCCCAGAATTTCATCTGAATCACGTCCGAGGTTTCCCAGCCCACCGCCTTGAGTATGCCGATCTCCCGTCTTTCCCCTGCGCTGAGTCCAGAGGCCTTGTCCCAGGCGAAAATAACGAAGGCGAGCACGGCCGCAGAGAAAATGACAATCATCATGCCCCCGCGCCAGTTAAAGATCGAATCGTAAGTTCTCAGGATCTCGTCACGGATAATCGGCCGGGCATCGGGCAGGCGTTTTTTTATTTTTGACGCCACCATAGCCACTTCGCTGGGGTTGTTGACCACGACAGTAAGGTCGGTCACATGGCTGTTGTCGATGCCGAAGAGCTTTCTATAGTCGTCTTCGGTAATCAACATCAAATCCGACGAAACCAGTTCCGATTGGGAAGATAAAGTGCCTGCGATTTTGAGGTTCATAACCTTGCCGTCAAACGTTAAAAACGGCATGTAATCGCCCTTGCCGATATGGCGAAGACGGGCAATGCCGTTGCCGATAATCAGTGTTCCCGGCTCAAGCACCGCACCGTTAAGTTCAAACAGAGGTTTTGAGGCATCGGTTGACTGCGGATCGCCGGATGCACTTTCAACCGCAGTTGTTGTAGCCGACGATTTGACGCTATCTGCGGAGCCTGCATTGCTTGGCGGCGTCAGCAGCGTGTAATTGGCGCTTACCAAGCTGTCGTAATAATAGCCCCATAAGCGACTTTCGACGGCGGCGACACCGCGAATGTTTTTAATGGTTTCAATATAATTGACCGGGAAAAGATCGTGCCGCCCGGCGACAATTTTTTGTACGACGATTTCCGGCGCACTCTTTAGGATGAGCGAGGCTTCTTTTTTGATGGCGTAAGTGAAAAACATCGTCGAGGCCAGAATAAAAACGATGAGCGTATATAAGGCCAGCAAGCCGAAGTTTTTCACTTTTCTGCGCAGCAGCGAGGAGATCGTGAAATCTATAATGTAACGTTGCTTTTCAATCCAGGCTCTCATGGCGTTGGGTAATTCCTTCGGGTGGCTGGGTAAAAGAACCGGACGGGAAATGTTCGAGCGACAGCGGGTGGTCCTGAAACGCGGTATTCAAATCGGCCTGGGATAAATTTCTGGTGTAACGGGCTTCGGTGAAAAGGCACAGATCGGTAAGCTTCAGTACTTTGATCATCGCCGCTTTTTCCATCAGGTTTTCCTGCCGGGCCTTTTCGCTAAAAGAAGCATGTACCAAAAGTACACTCAGCAAAAAAACGCCGGTCGATAAATACAAAAAAAATAACGAGGATTTTCTCATCGGCAATGTTCAAAAAAGTGCGACAGTCGTTCAGGGTTTATTATGCCGATAATGTCCGACAGCAGGATTTGCCAGTTGCTAAGGCGGTTCAATCTTTCGTCTACTGCATTATCAGGAAATGATTCAGGCTGGGCAACAACTTATTAACTCAAACATTATCAGACCATCGCTAAAAAAAATAATTAAGCACAATCTATGCCCGATAAATTAATGATTATTAATCAGAGTATTAAAAATAACACCGTACCTTAAAATAATTAAACTATGTTATATCCCATACTTATCGTGTCAAATAACCTAATTTAATAAAAATACTAACATATTCTTTAAGTGGCAAATTAAACGCCATCTATAAATAATCGCTCAATAGCAGGCAAATGATGCTCACGCTACCCAAGCTCGAAGCAAAAGAGCCGGCGATGACGCTGCAAGCATTTATTATTGCAATGCCCCATAAACGGCAGACGCCAACCGCTGCCACATCTGCTTCAATTCGCGGATCAAGCGTTGCCGGTCAGTTTCTGTTGCCGGAATGCCCTCCACAGGCTGCGGTTCAGGCGACTTCCGCTCTTCGGGCACCGGCGTGTTTTCAACGACGATAAAGGTGCCGGGAATCATCCCCATCCAGCAACTCCAAGGCACTACGCCGACTTCTGGCGGTGTAAATTCAATGATTTGCCTGCCCGCCTGCAATTTAATATCAAGCCCGTATTGCGGCACCACGATAGCCTTATTACACTCATTCAATTCCTTGCCGTTGATCACCCATTTGACCGGTACGCCTTTACGCAACGTAAATTGACTGGGGAAGTAACCTTTTCTAAGCACGTCCATCGCAATGGTTTGTTCGGTTTCGCAATACGGTGTGTCAGCTATCGTCGGCGACAGTTTTTGCGACACGCGTGCAATCAAGGTGTTGAAATCGGCGCCTGTGCCCGTTACCGCCAGCCCCCGGTTAAGCATAATCGCGCCCAGAATCATAACAATGACTCCGGAAGCTTTTAACAGTTTGGGTGTCAGATTCGCAGACAGCATACTGGTCAGAAACCCGAAGCCCATCAGTAGCGGCAAGGTACCGATACCGAAAAAGAACAGGATAGCAGCGCCTTCCGACCAACTGCCGGTGCCGGCCGCCATGACATACATCGCTTGCAGCGGGCCGCAAATAATCATCAACCCGTTCAAAAGACCAATATAAAAGGGGTTGCTGTGCTTGCGGTATTCCTTGCCGACAAAGCGCATAACAAAAGCCGGAGCTTTGAACTGGAAATGACTGAGCGCAGGAAACACTTCCAGCATATGCAGGCCGAACAGGATCAGAAAAACCCCTGCCGCCACGCCGACTGCGCCTTGTGTGTAAGGCGTGAAGGCGATGACCGAGCCGAATGCGCCAAACACCGCGCCGATAAAGGTATAGGAAAGGGTTTTGCCGATACCGTAAAGAACATGTGCACTATATGATTTGTGTCCTTTGGTGGCGCTTTTCGCAACATAGCCCATAATCAACGGCCCACACATGCCGACACAATGAAAGCTGGTCAAAAAACCGATCAGGATCAACAAACCGTAACTCATGTCACGTCCCAGCTTGGGCATATCGGCATGATCCATGAACCAGCTATCGAGCCAGAGGATGATGCCGATTCCTGTTAGTGCAAGCGCCACGGCAAAGATTTTTCTGAAAGTCGTCAGCAGCAGATGCTTTGAGGCAGGAGGCGAATTCTCGTGGGAAGCGTTCATTATTGAGCCTTGTGTATAAATGGTGGATGCAGTCACACAGACATAAAAAACAGTGCTTGTAAAAGTATGTGAAATCACACGCTTTACTAGGTGATTTGCCGCAGTTATCAGTAGAGCATGCGCCAGAGAAAAAGCTAATGCCTTTAAAATCAATTAACTATTTATTTGGCATAAATATTGCGTTTATTTATAGCTGCTCGGTAATATTTCATACCAAGCGCATTAAACTCAGGCATGAACGAGCAACGGATAAATCGAGCGGGCTGTTGACCTTGACTTGTTTATCGTCATCAGGAGAAACAAAGTGATGTGCCAATTATTCTGCAAAATAGCGAGGTGCAGATGAGTATTAAAGCTGTGCATTATTAGAAATGTCAAAGTATTTTTAATTGACTTCACACTTAAAAATACTTAACAATGCCTAAAAACCACATAACTATTAAAGTATATTATGAAAAACGAAACTGACGAAATCAATACGGCCAAGAGTGAGCAAGCGCGAGGTGAGCCAATGAACCAAACGCCAAAATTTGACATGATTGCAAAAGGGGTGGCTAGCGGGGTCGCCGTATCAACAATTATCCAAGTCGGTAGAGGCGCCATCCGCACACTGACCAAAAATCCACTTTTTATGTTCAGTCTGGGTCTTGCTACCGGCTACTTTACGCATAAATACCGCAAAGAGATTATCAGGGCCACCCATAAAACCGTCGAACAAAGCAAGGATTTTATAGTGCGTCAAAAGGAATGTCTCATAGGCACGCTGACTGAAAGCCGAGAAGGTGCTGAAGAAGAGGACGCTTCGAAGTAAACCTTGCTCTTGTACTTGCTCGTTTAAACTATCAAATGGGAGGCTATCATTCTCAAAACCGGTATCTATACGTCGCTTCATGAAAATAAAATGTCCTTTTCTTGTAATTAAAGCTGAAAAAGCTGATTAATGCCCAATTCAGGCTATGCAAAATAAGTGGCTTTTTATGAATTCTATTTTAACAATGTTGGAAAGGAGTAATGAGTTATGTCACATGTCAATGCAGAAAACACTGGAGCCAGTCAAATTAAGTCCGTTGCCAGTGCTGGAACAGCAAAAATGATGGACTCAACGATGGGGAAAATGGACATGGAGCCGATGATGGGTGGTATGGGTTCCATGGTGAAGGGAGGCATGGGCTCACTGATGAACGAGGGTATGGGTTCAATGATGAAAACTCCGGGTGTTGCCACAGGTGTCGCTGTATACACCGGTTCCAGCGCGGGGAAAAACGTAATCAGAAAAATCTTCACACATCCTGCGGTACTTTTCGGTCTCGGTGTCATCGTGGGCTGCTGTGTTTATAAATACCGCAAGTCTATCATCTCGACTTCTGGTGAAACACAAAAATAAAAGTAGGTATTTTTTGTAGCAATGGGAGCATTCGAAAGTGCTGTTTTGTTTAATTAAAGACACTGCCGGTTTGAAATTTCTGAATTATCAATATTATGGACACTGAAATGAAGCTATCTCATACCGGCAATCTGGCTCATGGCAAAGTGGTTCATGCATTGAATCGCCGAGTTCGTATTATTTCACCGATTCTGCTCAAAGATCCCGAGCGGGCTTATATTTTTGAAATCCTGTTACGAAAGCGCCCTGGAATAGGACAGGTCAGGACGGTTGCCGATATTGGCTCGATCGTCATCTACTTCGATCCGCAAACGCTGCCGAAAGTGGACTTACTCAGATTCCTCGACACCTTGCTGGGCAATCTGGGCCAAAGAAGAAAGCCGACAGCTATCAGCAGTAAGCCATTGCCATTAAGGCTCTCCGGCCAGACTTGCCTGTCCGAACAGGAATTTAACATCGCTATTGGCGGCATGACCTGCGTATCCTGTGCATTGTTAATCGAAATGCTGTTAAAGCGGGATCCGCGCATTGCTTCCGCGCAGGTCAATTTCGCAACAGAAACCGCTACTGTGAGGGGACGTCTCAGTAAAGACGATTTGTGCACCCTGATCAATAACATGGGCTACCAGACGCAGGCTTGCGATACATTGACACAACGCAAGCTTTTGATTGAGCGTGAAAAACAGCGACTTGCCGAGGCCGGGAGGCGCGCGCTGCTGGCCGGCGTCCTGAGTCTTCCGGTCATGATGATCGGCATGGCTGCGCCCTCTTCCCGGTTCTGGCATTGGGCGCAGCATTTGCTCGCCACGCCTGTCGTACTGTGGGCAGGATGGCCATTCTTTGTCAAAGCGGCAAAACTCGCCCGGCAACGCATGACCAATATGGACAGCCTGATTGCGCTAGGCGTCGGTTCATCCTACAGCTACAGCGTGTTTTCCCTGTTGACGGGACAGCCCGGTCTGTACTTCGATTCCGCGACGGGAATAATCAGCTTCGTATTGCTGGGCCGTTATCTGGAAGAAAAGGCTAAAGGCAAAGCCCATGACGCGATACGCACACTGGTCGATTTGCAGCCGCAACACGCGACGATTCTGCAAGGCGACAACGAAGTGACTGTCGGCGTCGAACAGCTTCAGATCGGTGATCTATTGCTGGTGCGTCCCGGTGAAAAGATTCCAACTGACGGTATCGTCGTCGACGGAATGACCACCGTTGACGAAGCGATGGTGACCGGGGAAAGCCTGCCGGTTGTCAAAGGGGCGGGGAATAGTGTCGTTGGCGGCTGCATCAACTGCAACGGCGTTTTTAAGATGCAGGTCACCGCTGTCGGGACTAATACGGTGCTGGCCAATATCATCCACATGGTCGACCAAGCCCAGTCTTCCAAACTACCCATCCAGAAAACGGTGGATCGTATTTCCGCTGTTTTCGTGCCTTCCGTGATAGCCATATCGTCGCTGACCTTTCTGGTATGGATGGCTGCCGGTGCGGGTTTTCGAACTGCTTTCAGTAATGCCATCGCCGTCTTGCTGATCGCCTGTCCTTGTTCGCTGGGACTTGCGACACCGATGGCGATCATGGTTGGTACTGGTCAGTCCGCACGGCGCGGGGTATATATCCGTAACGGGGAAAGCCTGGAAATGGCCTCGAAAATGACGACCATCGTGTTCGATAAAACCGGGACGATCACCGAGGGCAAACCTCGAGTGACCGATTTTATTGCGTCTGCGAAAGAAAATGAGGAACGCCTGTTAACGCTAATAGCAGGCGCAGAAATCGACTCGGAACATTTTCTCGCGAGAGCGATAGTAGCCTTCGCGCAGGATCGTCATATCAACCCCGGCAAGGCCGACGAGTTCGCCAATATCCCCGGCCACGGCATACGCGCCCGTGTAGAGGACAGAAACGTGCTTATCGGAAACCGCCGCTGGCTTGAAGCATCGGGGATTGATTTGAACGCCTTCGTGCAACAGGCATTAACCCTGTCCGAACAAGGCAAAACTCCGGTTTATGTCGGCGTGGACGGCAACGCGGCGGCATTGTTCGGCATCGCCGACCGACCCAGGGCCAACGCCGGAAAAGCCATCGAACGACTGCGCCGGCTTGGTGTCAAGCCGATGATGGCTACCGGCGATACCGAACAAACGGCGCGCTATATTGCGCAGCAGGTCGGTATTGACAACGTCATCGCGCATGCCGCGCCGGAACAAAAACTGGATATTATCCGCGACTTGCAAAGCCGGGGCGCGATAGTCGGCATGATCGGCGACGGCATCAACGACGCACCGGCCATAGCCGCCGCAAATGTCAGTTTTGCCATCGGCACCGGCACCGATGTCGCTATCGAAACGGCTGACCTCACGCTGGTCAGCGGCGACATCAGCAAAGTCGCCGATGTCATGGAATTAAGTGGTGCGACGCTTCGCGTGATCAAGCAAAACCTGTTTTGGGCCTTAGGTTACAATACCGTGGCGATTCCTGTTGCGGCCCTAGGCAAACTCAATCCGATGATAGCCTCAGCAGCGATGGCGTTCAGCTCCATTTCCGTTGTTCTTAATTCCCTTCGTTTGCAGCGTAAATAACAGCGCTATGATTATTAGACGTTATTAAAATTAACGCCTGTGCTTGGTTGCTATTGGGGGGTTGCTTAAAGGGGTTTGAAGTCCAATGGTACGAAAACGTACGTTAACGGCCAACTTAATTCTATTTGCAGTAAAATGCCACTACGGAAGGATGATAATATTTTCTGGAAGCTGGTTTAGCGGCCTGAGTTGACCCATCATGACCTGTTCCGCCAGGGTGAATGAGTAGTGCCCCAGCACATTGACATGTCCATGCAGCAAAGGCGATAACCTTTTTTCATCTTCTTCCCTGATTTCTTGTTGCCGTTGCCGCAAATGATCTAGCGCTGCCTGCATATATAGGGTGTTCCATAATACGACGGCATTGGTTACCAACCCTAACGCCCCCAATTGATCTTCCTGTCCTTCGCGGTAGCGCTTACGGATTTCTCCCCGTTGCCCGTGGCAAATGACACGGGCAACGGCATGCCGTCCTTCCCCCCGGTTTAGCTGTGTTAATATCCGGCGGCGGTAGTCTTCATCATCAATATAATTCAGCAGATACAACGTCTTGTTGATGCGACCCGCGTCGATGATGGCTTTAGCCAGACTGGATGGCCGATCACTTTTCAAAAGGGAACGGATAAGTTCCGATGCATGTATGGTACCCAGTTTAAGCGACCCGGCTATCCTCAGCATATCATCCCAATGCTGTCCGATCCGGCGGGTATTGACAGAACCCCTGGCCAAATCATTGAGTACACCATAATCCGCGTTTTTATCGATTCGCCAAAAAACCGCTTCACCGGCATCGGCCAAACGCGGTGAGAATTGATAGCCAAGCAGCCAGAATAATCCAAACACCAAATCACTGGCCCCAGCGGTATCCGTCATGATTTCCGTTGGATTCAAGCCGGTCTGTTGCTCTAACAGTCCTTCCAAAACAAAGATAGAATCTCTCAATGTCCCTGGAACGACGATGCCGTGGAACCCTGAAAATTGATCCGATAAAAAGTTATACCAAGTAATGCCCTTAGGGAAGTATTTTCTGTTTGGCCCGGCATTAACCGTACGCACAGGCGTCACCAAACGCATTCCGTCGGCTGAGGCCACTTCGCCTCCACCCCATTTTTTTGCCAAAGCAAGGGTTGATTGATGATCGACCAATCGGGCATTGGCCCGAACCAGCGTCTCTGCCCGCAAGTAGTTTTGTTTGACCCAATTCAGGCGATGGCGGGTCAGCGCCGGAATTGGGTGCTTGATTAAGGGTTCCAGTCCAATATTACAGGCTTCGGCCATGAGTACCGCACAAATACTGACCGATAAATCATTGGCACGCGCATTAGCTTCGCTCACATGCGTAAATTCATCGGCAAAGCCAGTATGGGTATGGATTTCTAATAGTAACTCGGTGAGATCCACTTTTGGCAATAATCCGGTCACCTGCCCGCTGAGCCGAATGAGGCTGGGCGGCTCATCGAGTTTATCCAGGTTGGTGATGGTTAAAGCCGGTTGCTTGCCGGAATTGTCAATCCTGACGGCGGCGTTATCCGCGAAGTTAGCGGCGACTTGTTTATAAGTGGCATCCAGCTGTTGGGTGAGATTAGTAATGGCCTCATCGGGTTGTACCGGCTGTCCAATCGAGCGACAAACCTGGATTCGGTTCGCCTGCCAATCAGCGCCTTGCAGCAATTTTGCCCTGGGATCGCCCCAACGGTCACTATTTTCAACATAGATATCGCGCCTTCGCAAGGCATCTTGTAGTTTGTCGAGAAAACACAGCGTATACCCGCGTTTAGTGACCCGCCCGTCTTTATCAAAGATCAATCGTTTCCACGGAGCGGAAATAATCTCCAAGGGTGGCTTATCTAAGGTCTGTTTGCGTGATGTACCCAAAGCGGCAAGATAATTGAACGCCGAAAGCGTCGTTTCTCCGGCGGGTGCGGCCTTGAAAGTAATGTCGTTGAGAAGTCGCGGTAAAAATCGGCAAACCCGACCATATTGATCAATCAACTCATCATGAAATTTATCGTCATAGGGGCGGGCCAAATCCTGAACGATTGCAATCGATTCGGACAATCGCTCTTTAGTAATCTGGGTAAAAATGACATCGCGTAACTGGTCGTTCTGCGTTTCTTCATTCAATATCAGCATACAGACATCGGCTAGTGCCAGTGCTGATTTATCCAAATCTTTCAGTGTCCGTAACCTATTTTTCTGACCCATTCTTTTGGCATTACCCGCAATCTCGGTTATGAGTTGATCGAGCACATCCAAGGCATCATCCAGGGCAATCGTTTCAAAGGCCTTCACAAAAGCCACCAAGATAGCCGTCCGCTTGTCCTCTGGCATTCTGGCTATTTTAGGTACCGTGATGACACCGGCATGGCGGGCGAGGTTCTTCAAGCGAACCGGTGGTATATGGGAAAAATCGATTGATTGCATACCCAATGCCTTTAATTCAAGATAGCGTTCAACGGATGCATTAAAGGCTGGCCCGCTGATGGTTACCGGGCCTTTCTGATAGCGGTCAAAAGCCGATGAGCGTGTGCCGTCTGGCACTTTGAGTAAAGTTTCCAATTTGGCCTTTTGCTCAGTTGTTGGTAAAGCGGCTAACCGCCGCCATAGCCGGTTAACCGCCCTTTCCCGGATTTCAGAAATCAACCGTGATAAAGTAGTGGTGCCTGGTAGCAGCACCTTGTTTTGATTCAGCCACGCAGTAGCAAAGTCGAACATCAAGCCGGGTCTTTCATTGCTGATCCAGGCACGGGTATAAAGTAACCGGCTAAGTCGGAATGCCCAGGGTGGATCAGTAAATTCGCGGTAGCCATAGTGTTCGCGGATAAGCGCGGTGTGTTCGCGTTTGGTGGTATCCCTTTGGGCATATTCCGCCAAAATACCTACATCTATAATCGATAGCTGCCTCGCCACAAAGTCTTGGACGTTGGCAGGCACCAAGGTCAGATCGGTAAGGAAGCATCCTAAGAACCTGACCGAAGTTAATTGCAACGCAAAGCCAAATTTATTTTGATCACCACGGCGATTTAAAATGAATGTCAGGTCTGCTTCATCAAGGTGAAAGTACCTTGCCAGTTGGATTTCATTAGGATCGTCGGCAAACTGCCCGTACTGGGCCTTCTGTTCTGCGGTTAAAAAATCGACGGACATCCATTGCTCCAGACTAGAGGTAAAATCGAATGAAATATAAAGCTGTAGTGTCTACAATATTATAAGTTTGTAGACAGGGTAATTGTCATGGAATAGTATGTCCATTAAATCGTTTTACGCACACTTAATAGACAATCAGTCTATTAATCGATTTAGGAGACAATTTACGCTATGAGACTCTTTGGTTATGCCCGTGTATCCACGAGCCAACAATCCCTTGATATTCAAATTAAGGCCCTTAAAGAAGCGGGAGTCAAATCAAGCCGTATATTCACCGATAAGGTCTCTGGCAGTCATCTTCAAAGGGATGGACTGGCTCTGTTGCGAGTTAAGGTCGAAGAAAGTGACGTGATCTTAGTCAAAAAGCTGGATCGCTTAGGGAGGGACACTGCGGACATGATCGCGTTAATCAAAGAGTTCGATGAAATGGGTGTTTCTATTCGTTTTTTGGACGACGGCATAAGTACCGAAGGGACGATGGGTAAAATGGTCGTGACCATTTTATCAGCAGTGGCTCAAGCAGAAAGGCAACGCATTCTCGAGCGTACCAATGAAGGCCGCGTTGAGGCAAAAGCTAAAGGGGTGAAGTTTGGCCGAAAACCTACGGTTGACAGGAAAAAAATACTGGAACTGCATGAAAAAAGTGTAGGGGCTACTGCGATTGCTAAGCAACTCGGAATTGGTCGATCTACAGTATACAAATTGCTGGCGAATAATTAGGATGCTGGAATTAATACATCGTTTGACTGATGTTGGACGCTAACGTACGTTTTCGTACCATTGGAGAGTAGCGGCAACGATCTCATTTTCATGATACGCGTTACCGCCCTCGCAGAACCGGACTTGGAGCGTTACACCATCCGGCTCCCAGTTTAAGTCATCCACATTGGTGATGGGTATAGGTTGTGAACGATGCGTGTT
>JAURZI010000074.1 GCA_030653435.1 Methylovulum sp. | reverse complement strand
CAAACAGGATCACCCCGCTAATGAATTCACCTAAACCGGGGGTGGTCAGCAATAAAGAGCGATAAGCGCAACGGTTGGCTTCGGTTGATTCCACATTGATCGCTTTAAAGCGTTTGATAATGGTGGGGGCACTTTCATCGGCCGCCAGTATTCCTTTACCCGTAACGGCCAACTCGGTAATTGTGTTTTGTAATTCTGTTTCTATAGACATTTTAAAGTCTCCTGTCAGGACTTGATTTCTTAAGCCAGATTTTTAAGCTATTTCCTAAACTGATGATTGACTGAGGAAAAGGTTTTTAAAGCAAATGAGGCCTTCACGGCTTTCCATGCTGCCTATACCCTCGCCAAACACCCCCTGCACCTTCAAAAAACCAGACGTATTTCGATCAGATAGAAATAGCCCAAATCGGCCTTTATGGGTTGGTTATACTCGTTATTTTTACTGTTTACAATCAACGGAAAAAATTGATTTTTTTATGAGTATTATTAATGGATCAGGCATCGTTTTGTTGAATAAAATAAACAGGGAAAAGCTTTTCATGCCAATAAACAAAGGGTTTATTGGCATGAGGAGATAAACCGGTTATAGTCGAAGGCTATCTATTCATACTTCAGGAGAAACTTTAATGACTAGCACCGGAATCGATAATAATGCCGTGATCAAAGTACTGAACAAAATTCTGGAAGCAGAATTGGCAGGCGTTGTTCGTTACACACACTATGCGTTAATGATTGTTGGTTATAATCGCATCCCGATTGTTTCCTGGATGCGCAGCCAGGCTACTGAATCGCTGACCCATGCCAATGAAGCGGGCGAATTGATTACTCATTTGGGCGGCCACCCGTCACTGGGTATCGGTGCTCTGCTGGAAACTCATCGCCATGACATCGGCACCATTCTGACGGAATCACTCGAGCATGAGGCGCTGGCTTTAGCTGAATATAATAATTTACTGGAACTGGTTAATGGTCATAACGTTCTGCTTGAGGAATATGCGCGACGTATGATTGCTCAAGAGGAAATGCATTTGGGCGATGTGCGCAAGATGCTGACTAAACCCGGCGAATAATACACTCCTGACTATAAGACCGGAGCTGCCGCAACACTACCTTATTTTATTACCATCAAAAAGGAAGTTAGATCATGCATGTTACTTACGAACAAGCTGAAATGGCAATTGCCGCCGCAATTGCCGAATCAACAAAAATCGGTACACAAATGTGTATAGCCGTTGTCGATTCCGGCGCTGATTTAAAAGCATTCACCCGAATGAACGGGGCCTGGGTCGGCAGTATCGATATTGCCATCAAAAAAGCCAAGACGGCGGTTTTCTTCGGTATGAACACAGGACAAATCGGCCAGCTATCGCAGCCGGGCGGACCGCTTTACGGCATTGAACATTCCAATCAGGGCTTGATTACCTTTCCCGGCGGCGTACCTATTGTCGATCAAGACGGTGTGTTAATAGGTGCCATTGGCGTCAGCGGCAGTTCGGTAGAAAACGATCATCGCGTTGCAAAAGCCGGTGTGGATGTAATTGGCATGGCGGATTTACCTTCCCATCCCTGGCGTACCTGAGTGTGGAAGGCTTTTTGGCACAGAGTGTCGTGGTCTGATAACTGAGCTCATGTCCGTCTGGATGCGGGTATCCAGTGTCATGGACTTTTGATCAACCGCAACAAGGAAATCGTAATCCATTTGTTCGTGCTTTTCATGGCCTTAATGGTAAGGTTTTACGTAGCTTCAAAGCCGCTTATTTGCTCGCGGGGTATTTTGATGCCGATCAGCTTTTCAACCAACAGCAACGCTGGATATTCGTCCTCTGAAATCAGAGAAACCGCTTGGCCGTTTTGTCCTGCCCTGCCTGTTCTGCCAATTCGGTGGACATAATCACTGGACGAGCGGGGTAATTCGAAATTGACCACATGAGGCAACTGGGCTATATCTATGCCTCTGGCGGCAACATCGGTTGCTACCAATACCCGTATTTCTCCGGATTTAAAACCGGCCAGCGCGCTGGTTCGGGCACCCTGACTTTTGTTGCCGTGAATCGCAGCGGCTTTTATCCGTGCGGCGTTAAGTTTTTCTGTGAGTCTGTTTGCGCCATGCTTGGAGCTGGTAAATACCAGCACTTGCTGCCAGTTATTGGTTTTAATCAAATGTGTCAACAAGGCCGTTTTTGAGGTTTTATTCACGGTATAAACAAGTTGATCGATTGTTTCGGCCGCTATGTTTTCAGGGTCGACATTGATTTTTACCGGGTTAACCAGTAAATCACGGGTGAGTTTTTTGATATCGCTGGAAAAAGTGGCTGAAAACAGCAGGTTTTGACGTTTTTTAGGCAGTAACGCTAATAGTTTATCGATA
>JAURZI010000070.1 GCA_030653435.1 Methylovulum sp. | reverse complement strand
CGACGTGCCATTGGACATTACAGAACCTGCTGTTCCCGGTGCAGTTCGACGGCGCGGAAAACGCTGGCGGAGAGTCGGTATTTTCCAACATGGTTGGTCTTTAATCATCGCAGCCTTGCTTAACCATCAGCTTCTTCCCGTCAAACCCGGGAGGCCGGAAGCTTGGCCTAGCTTGTCGGAAATAAGCGCGGAGGGAGGTGCTGGGTGAAAAAAACCTACACTTGTAAGCTCCCGGACTAAGCGGGCAATTTTGAAACAGTATTTATAACGGGACAATAAAATGTATACAACAATTAACGGCATTTATGACAATGGTCAAATTATTTTAGAAGAAACACCGCCTACAGAAAAAAAAATGAAGGTGTTAATTACTTTTGTAGAAGAAAGCAACAATAATTCGCCTAATGAAACCACTGTAAAAGCGCTGCAGGCCGCTGAACAAGGCGAGTACGAAGTAGTGGGTTTGAATGAATTAAAACAACAATGGATTGATGCGTGAAAGTTATCGTTCAAACTTCGCAGTTTAAACAAGACATCAAGAGAGCCAAATATGCAGGGCGCTATGACATAGATGACTTATTGGCGATTGTTGAGTTGCTGGCGCGTAATGAACCACTTGCCGAAAAACACAAAGAACATCAGCTGCATGGCAACTGGAAAAATCACAAAGAATGTCACATAAAACCTGATTGGTTACTCATTTATCAGCAGTTACCTGATAAGTTAATTTTGGTTCGCACAGGTTCTCATAGTGAATTGTTTTAATGGTAAAGGTCGAGACCATCGTTCTTTCCAGCGTTGGAACGATAAAATTGCCACACTGGGTCAGGGGATTCCCGCCATGTTTTATGTTTGCAGACCGAGATTAAAGCGGCAAGACGCAAGCCTAAAGAATTGTACCCCATTGTTCAATAATACAGATTTGGACGTAGCAGAGTGGGTAAACGATAAAGCTGTTTGCCCACCTGCCCGGTTACATCAGATTCACTTACCTGTTAAAACGAGTCGCTAAACAATAATTCCCCTGTACTGCCGTCGCGTGTTTCTGACGTGGCTTTACCGCTTGATAAAATACCCAATACCGTCAATTCGTCAAAACCATTGTTAGGGAGACAGCATTTATTAAAATACCTATTCAGACTGAATGGTGATATCCCACCAGCTTAAGGTAGACGAGCGCTCCAATTTTAGCTCCAGGGCTGTCTTTTCGTTACCACAGATCCTTACCCCTTTTTCATAAATTGTATCCAATAAGCGCACCGTGGTGCGCAATCCCTTCCAATAGAAGTTTTTTGCTCTATTCAATACGGCATCCACGGTACTGAGCAAATAGCCGTTCCAAGATTTTTCAAGCCCCGCCCAATAGCGTTCAATGCTATTGTATTTGCTATGATAGGGAGGGTAGTAAACCAGCCTTATGCAAAGCCCCGACAACTCGGCAAACTCAACCATGCGATGCAGGAATTGAGTGCGGTGCCCGCTGCATTCCGGCCCATTGTCCAGGTTAATGACCAAGGTTTTTAGGCCTGATAGCGCATGCTTCCTCTCTTCCCACCACAACAGGAGGCCATCGGCCATAAAGTCACTGGTTTTAAAGTGGGTGCCAAAAAATAAGAACGACCTGCCCGTGACAGGCTCCAAAACGCCACCGGGCACCAGTTTTTTCTTGTGGCACATGTCATGATCCAGCGCCTTGGTCGCAACCTTTCCCCGCGAACGGCCACCCCTGGAATAGTCTCCCACATTGACGGTTGCTTTGGTGTCTATGCTGATTCTCAGGGTGGCCATGTTGGCATCGGCCTCTGCATTCACTCGCCTGATGTTTTCAAAGATGGCATCGGTTTCGGGTGTTTTTTTTTGGACTTTTGTTTTCGCCACCGTACGCAAGCGATAGCCCTGACGGTTCAGGATGTTTGAAATCGTGCGTACCGTCGGCAACGCCTCAACTGCCCAGCCTTTTTCCAGCAGGGCATCGTACACGACCTTTGCCGTCATATGGGTGTACAGCAAAGTCGTCCGCAAGCTAGATTCCGACTCGCTTTGTGGTTCCATGATCGCAATGATGTCAGCCAGCAGCTTAGGGTTTTTCACTTCCGTCGCAGGTTTGAGCCGAAGGGAGAGGTCATTTATGCAAGTAATGCCGGTCTTAAACTCGTTGATGCCCACCTCAACGGTGGTTCGGTTCCAACCAAATACATCTTCGGCGACTCGGTGCTTTCCATCCAGCAAGGACAAGGTAGCATCGCCCATTGCACAGCGCCTGCCAGAGCCAGGGATCAAGTCAACCAGGCGTGAGACCAAAGCCACCACTTCCTTAGAAATTCCGTTTCGTTCAAGGGTTGCTGTTTTCATCTGTGGGTCTCAATTATTTCATTAAGTCATCATTGTAAGCGGTAT
>JAURZI010000069.1 GCA_030653435.1 Methylovulum sp. | reverse complement strand
CAAGTCAACCAAGCGTGAAATCAAAGCCACCACTTCCTTAGAAATTCCGTTTCGTTCAAGGGTTGCTGTTTTCATCTGTGGGTCTCAATTATTTCATTAAGTCATCATTGTAAGCGGTATATGGGTTATTGCTGCTTCCCTAAGCGCTATAATCGTCCTCTGTACCAAAACAGGTATGCCGGTTATTACCTGGCTGAATTAGGTGAACGGGCACTCCGATTGGCGATATTCTTGGAAGGCGGGCCATTATCTATTTTGTATATTGGTCAGAAGGTGTTTATAAATATCAATACCTTCGCCAAAAATTTAAAGCAGTCAGAAATAGTAGAATACAAGGCTGAAAGCCACTAAAACTACACAATCTGCCCCCATGAGTGAAATCACCACAATTCTTGAAACGCTGAGATCGACTTTATCAAAAACAACGTGGCGGCAGCTCATAGTGATAGTTGAAGCCACCCTTGCGATGACAGGGCGCGTGACCCTGTTAGGTATTTCGAGATGGGCGGAAAAAGGCGGGAGCTACCGTACTGTGCAACGGTTCTTCGATGACGATCATCCCTGGTCAAAATGGCGTTGGCTATTGATACAAAACAAAGTGAAATCAAAGGACTGCCTGCTTTTTGGTGATGAAGTCGTCGTGACAAAATCAGACAAAAAGACCCATGGATTGGGAAATTTTTTTCATCCATTCAGAATCAGCCCGTCAGAGGATTGTGCTTTGTGAATTTATCGTTGTTTGATGTGGGTGCATCTCAAAGCTATCCGTTGGTGATGGAGCAAATCATCCGTCAAGATGCCCAAGAATCAGCACCGAAAGCCGTTGTGGCGAAAAACAACAAAAAGGGAAGGCCCAAAGGCAGTAAAAACAAAAATCGCGAAGCAGTAAAGCTGTCGGCTTTTCAAACGCAGTTGCAAGGCTGTATCCGTCAGGCGTTGAATTTGATTGGCGACACCGTGCCACTCAAGTATTTTGTTTATGACGGCGCATTGGGAAACACAGGTGGCGTACAAATGGTACGACAAACAGGGCTACACGTCATTTCCAAATTACGCCATGACTCAGAATTGTATTTGCCATTTTCTGGTGAGCAAAAATCTCGCGGCAAACCGCGTAAATACGGCGACAGGCTCACGCTGGATAAGCTAACAGAAGCGCATTTCCGCAAAGAAGAGATAGAAGATGGCATCAAAACGCGTATATACCAAGTTCAGGTTTGGCACAAAAAATTTCCTGAGTTACTGAATGTCGTCATCATCGTTAAAACGAATCTTTCAACGGGAAAAACGGCAAAAGCGTTACTGTTCAGCAATGATTTGACGCTCACTTACGACAAATTGAAGGCGTATTATCAGTTGCGCTTTCAAATTGAATTCAATTTTCGTGATGCTAAACAACACTGGGGGCTGGAAGATTTTATGACCGTCAAAGAAACCAAAGTCCGTAATGCAGCAAACTTTTCGATGTTCATGGTCACGCTTTCCAAACTGCTGGCGCCTGAAATTAAAGGCTTAAAAGTTGACAGTATGCTGGATTTGAAAGCCATCTTCCGGACGCGTAAATACGCGGTTCTGATTATTAAATCGCTCGGCATAAAGTCGGAGCAATTTTTAATGGATGACCTCATTTTTCAGGCCTCTCAATTCGGGCGCATTCATCAGGCCGTTAGCTGATTAGTACTAACTTTTTGGCGAAGGTATTGAAATATAGCACAATATTTAATTTGTACCTGACCCCGGATTATTAATCCAGCAGCCCTTGTTCGGCGACGTCGGTGACGCTCATCAGATCGGAGCCGACCAAATTATTCACCCCCCGAGGCAAAATTGGCCTGCACGCTGTTCCAGGCATCGCCCGCCGCTGTAAACGGCAGGCGCAACGTTTCTCAGGCTCCCCGCACTGCGGATGTGGCGTCCATGCGCATCACGGCATTATCCAGTTGGCTGGTGGCCAACAACAAGTCGATATATTGCCCCAGCCCCATACTGCCGGAGGGTGTTTGGCAGCAATCGACCAGCGTCACCAAGCCGCCGACGATTTTGCAATTGGCATCTTTGCCTTTGAATACCTGGCAGGAGTTGGGGTCTTTCTGGTGCAGCTCGGCATTGGCATCCTCGCAACTTAAATCCATCGCCATTTGCTGGGCGCTATTCAATAATGCCACCGCCTTGGTGAAATCGGGGCTTTGGGTGCGCTGCACGGTGAGGCAATCCTGTTTGAATACTTTGTTGCCCGTAGCATTGAATGAAACCGTTAACGGTTTCATTCATAAACTTATCCAAATCTACGCACTCGCACAAATCAGAAATAGTTGCTAGTACCACAACAGAAATGCTAGCTTTACATATCAGCTGTATTTCTCCACTGCCCGATAATCACAGGAATTCCGCCATGCCTAATTGTCGCCCTACTCTCGCTTTTGTCTATGCAATTTTCGCCTTGTATTGGTGTTTCAATCCTGCAATCGCTTATTCAACAACCAACCGAACTACTGGAACAGCACTTTCCGAAAGCCCCACCGTCATCAAACTGGTCGAAGTTGCTTCCGTCAAAAAAGGCACATTAACTATCAGTTGGCTACCCACCACGGACGACAACACCCCGCACGAAAAATTGCTCTACCAAATATACCTGTATGAAACAGCCGATTTCCTACCCGATGCCACCACCTTAAAAGTCGCTAAAACAGGCGCGGTCAGCGCGGAAATCAAAAACCTAAAACCCGGCAAACGCTACTTTGTGCTAGTCACCGCCACTGACCAAGACGGCAATGTCAGTTGGAGCAACCTGATGACAGGCCATACCGTCGCCTTCAACGCCAAACGCACCAAAACCGCCGTGCATACCGTATCCGTCGCGCAAATGCAGACAGCGGCAGCAACAGGCCGCGTCGCCTTAAGCGCGACCAAGCCCGTCGCCGCAGGTGATTATTTGGTCAACAGCGAACAAGGTGGCTATTTGCGCCAAGTCATCAGCACGGCTAAAGCCAAAAACGGCGCAACCATCACCGACACGGCTTCCGCGCCGTTAAACGAAGTGTTTAGCGACTTGTCCTTTAACACCACCGTCAAATTCCAAGACCTTCCCGCACAATCCACCACAGCTTCCAGAATGGCGTCAACCGCTAAATCAAGCAAATCCGATGCGTCCATCAATTGGAAAGACACCGGATTAACCCTAAGCGACAGCGAAGCCCCACCCGCTAAACCCGCCATCGGCAAAAGCGCATTAGTGGTGAACGGCGAGCAACAAATACAATCAGGCCGCTTCATGACCCTAAGCGCACCTGCTTATGTCGGTGTGGAGCCTGGTCAAACGGAGCAATGGACAGCTGTCATGCGGGTGCCCGTCCTAAAAAGCAGCGAAACCGAATTATGCAATGCCGAACTGCTCTCATTCACCCACCGCGACCCCAGAAAAAACAGGCTATCCAAGCCGACCACAACCTTCACCCGCACCCAAGACAGTAACGGCGAATACCGTTCCGGCATACTGCGGATGGATTGGCAGCCCACCGACAGCCATGTTGACTTGCAAGGCTTCCCTTACCGGGCCAAAATGAGAGCCTATGTCGATGTAAAAAAGAACGCTTGCCAAGGCAACTTACTGGGCTTTTGGAAAGAAACCTTGGATATGGAAATCCCCGTCTATGTCATCAAAGGCACACCCGATGCCGCCAGAAAAGATCAGCTAATCACCTTTAACGGCTCTTTTAGCGTTAAAGACAGCGTCAGCTACGACATCAAACCGGAATTGGTAATAGGTGCGACCCTTTCCGGCGGATTTTTACGCACGGCTAATTTACTAGCCAAAGCCGACTTATCCTTTACCAATAAACTGACCATTACCGCCAACGGTGCGGCAACGCTTGACCAACGCATCCCCGTGCTCAAAGAAAAACGCTTTATCAAAGTATTTCTGGCGGGCGGCGTGCCTATCGTTGTCAGTGGCAAATTTAAAATCGATGCCCAAATCAACGGCAGCGTCAACGGCAAAATGGCCTTGAACAAAACACTCGACCTTAAATTTCCAGACACCGAGTTTGGCCTAAAATACTATAGCGGTGCTTGGCATACGGTCGGCAAAACCGATCCCGGCTACCAGCTTAAAATATTCGGCGAAGCCGATGCCAGGGCGGAATTGACCTTAACCCTCATCCCCGATTTGCAAGTCAGCTTTTACGATGCCGCTTCCGGCAGATTGTTGGTTGAACCCTACCTGTATGCCCAAGCCGACTGGCAAGGCCAATTCAAATACCAAGGGCTGGCACTAGCCGATTTGGATTATTGGTTCACCGAACTGGAAGCAGGTGCGGGCGCCAATCTGCACCTCTACGCAGGGCTGTCCATTTTTGACTACAACATCGCCAGTTATCCGGCAAACACCACCATCGACCAGATTGACCAATTTGCCTTTAAAGTGATTATGCCGAAAACACCCTTGGCAAAATTACCGACCTTAACATCTGAGGTCAATTGGAACCCGGACATTGCCGCGCCCACCGACTCACGGACGCTAGCCATACATGGAAAAGCCGAAGATTATGTGGAGGGCACCTTCTTGCACCAATCGTTGATTACCTTTACCCAATGGACGAAGCCGGGCATCTTTACCGCTGACGGCTTGCCCGCTGAGACCGCGAAATTCACTGCCACAGATAAAGCAGGCCAGTATTGGTTCACCTATCAGGCGGCAGGGACTTACACCGCGCGTTTGGCGGGTTACAACAACTTGGGTAAGTACGTGCGTCAGGTTGCCGAGCAAGTGATTGAACTGACCGATAATGATAATGACGGCATGATTGACCAGTGGGAAGAGCGTTATGGGGTTAGTGATCCGACTGCCGATGAGGATGACGATGGCGCGGATAACTTGGCGGAGTTTAATGCGGGGACTTACCCGCATCAGCGCTTCATCAAAATTGCCAACAATGGTCAGGAATTGCCTTATAGCGCGGCACTAGGTAACCGGCCAAATGATTGGGCTTGTATAAAAGACACCAAGACCGGGTTAATTTGGGAAGTCAAAACTAGTGATGGCGGGCTTCGAGATGGAAGATGGAGATACAGCTGGTATGACCCGCAATATTTGCCGGACGGAAAAAATCCAGGTGGTAATCCGGACGGAACTATGGATCCTGATCCATTTCCCTGCGGCACAGATATTATATGTGCAGGCTTTAAAAACCCTGAAAAAATCTTTGATTTTGGCTACAAAAATAAGCTTCTCTGCAATGCAAAACCATTGTTTTGCAACACATACGATTACATGAAAATGGTAAATGCTAGGTCTTTGTGTGGGGTTAGTGATTGGCGATTACCCTCAATTAAGGATCTGGGAGATACCTATCCTTATACTGATCAGGTATTTAGTAGCGGCATGACGTCGTCTTCATATTGTGGTTATGGGGTATATTATAAAATACCTAATTATTCTATCAGTAGAACAAGCAAAATATACCCTACTGGAGTCACGCTTGTACGGGGTGGGCAGCCAGTGAGCGAGATGGAGTTATATAACGAGTGGTTATATAACGAGTGCCGTTAAGTTAAGCGTTGTCGGAGCGGGTCCTGTGCGGGACGGGGTATGTATAGAGTCCTTGAGCGGGATGGGGTTTGAGCGGGACGGGGTTTGCAACCCCGTCCCAAACGTTTCAACAATGCCCAACAGCGGAATAATCGGGGTCAGGTACAAATTAAATACCTTTCCTTTTCTTACGCCATCCGACAGGTCGCCCCGCTTTTTTGGGCTCCAGCCTTCTGCCAGTCAATAACTCAATCTCATCCTTGAAGCGATCATGACCAATAGCCATTCCCTTGTTGACGCCGGACCTGATTTCTTCCAGTAAATCGCCTTCCACATGATGGGAAAACAAGGCGCGGTAATTTTTAATGCGCTCATCCTTTGTACACCCTAACCTCACATATTCCGGATGGGGTGTACACAAATCCGATGTCTTGCCCAATGCGTTGATTGGGTAGCTCGACCAGGCATACTCGCCCGGATCGTTAACCATTTTTGCTCTTACCGGATTCAATTCGATATACCGATAAACCTCTAGCAGGTATCTTTCTGCTTGAATCAAACACGATTTGTAGCGTCCCTCTCAAAGCGTGCCGCTACGTCGATATTGATAATTGAAATACTGCACATACCGACGACCAACCGATTGCATCAATAGGCTTACCGCCCCGTCCTGTTGTGGCGTACAGAGTAGATGGACATGATTGGTCATCAATACCCAGGC
>JAURZI010000061.1 GCA_030653435.1 Methylovulum sp. | reverse complement strand
CATCAGGCCGTGCCTGAAAAGACGGTCATGAACGATATCCTGCGGGTCAGACTGAAACTGCAGCAGCCGTTGTTCGTGGACAGTTACGCCGACAATCGCACCACCGGCAGCTTCATTGTTATCGATCCAGTGTCGTTTCATACGGTCGCGGCCGGAGTGATCATTTAATCATATAGGGCCTAGAAACAGGAACCAAATGAACTGGAACGAATACGTACTGCTTTTGGTCGGCTTGATTTCGGTGGTGAACCCGATCAGTGCGATGCCGACTTTTCTGTCGTTGACCGCCAGTAAAAGTCCTACTGAACGTCGACGAACCGCATTAATCTGCGCATTTGCTGTAGCGATGGTGCTGTTTGTATCGCTGCTAGCTGGAGAACCCATCCTGCTGTTCTTTGGTATAGGACTGCCGTCTTTCCGCGTCGCCGGTGGTCTCTTGCTGCTGCTGATGGGTATATCGATGTTGAGAGTCAGTGATGACCGCTCCCGCCACACGCCGGAAGAAGATGCTGAATCGCTGGACAAATCTTCAGTGGCCGTGGTGCCGCTCGCCATCCCTTTACTGGCGGGCCCCGGCGCGATCAGTACGACCATCGTTTACGCCCATCGCGATCTGTCCTTATCGCATTACCTGTTGTTCAGCACCGTTATCGTGTCCATCAGTTCGATCGTGCTGCTCATGTTGCTGCTCGCACCACGCATCGTCGCCATCATGGGCCAAACCGGCATGAACGTTGTAACACGCGTCATCGGTTTGTTGTTGAGCTCGACTGCCGTCGAATTCATCGCCGGAGGTATGACTGAACTGTTTCCGATTTTAGCGGGAGACTGAGTTATAGAGACTGAACATCATATTTCAGATTTTCAAACACTCACATCAGCCCTGCCCTCAGAGCAATGCCTTTAAGTTAAGGCTATAATAAAGTTGCATACTAAAACCAACTCAAGTTTAAATCTTGATAATGGTGTCGTTATAGAGCGCTACCAAGGGATCGTGAGTCATTAAACGCATCGGTTCTAGGAGTGCCTGAGCCACAAGTATGCGGTCGAACGGGTCTTGGTGATGTAAAGGCAGTTCTTCGACCGCTATCGCATGTTCCGCCTCAACGGCAAGAAAGCGATAACCCGACTCCTGAAAATAGCGCATCGCGTCTCGGCCAGAAACCGGCATGTCGCCTCGCCCTAACGAATGCTTGATGGCAATTTCCCAGACATTCACCGCGCTGACCCAAACGTTCGTTTTGGGTGACGCAATTAAATCACGCGCCTTTTGTGGTAGTTTTGGGTTATCCGTGATAGCCCACAGTGCAACGTGAGTATCCAGCAGCAGATTCAAGAATGCACCTCGCCCATGAACAACTGAGCCACTTCGTC
This sequence comes from Methylovulum sp., assembly GCA_030653435.1. GTDB lineage: Bacteria > Pseudomonadota > Gammaproteobacteria > Methylococcales > Methylomonadaceae > Methylovulum. The sequence goes on along the minus strand of JAURZI010000061.1, from coordinate 635 downwards.
GTTATGCGCATCAATGCTGTCCGGCACCACGAACAAGCCTTTCGCTACACCAATCCGCTTCCCGGATGGTCCACTATCCACCGGAACAAGTTTAGCAACTGGACGGCCATTTCTGGCAATCACAATTTCACGCTCATGCCCTTGCTCAATGGCTTCGACTAAGCGGGACAGAGAGGACTTGGCTTGTAACATATTGACAGTTTGCATTACATGCTCCTTAAAAATGCCTAGTCTAGTCTAGCTAATCACGCAAATCAAACAAGACTTCAAACAGGTCATTCTGCCGTTTACGTCCACTATTCACGGGTTCGATAAAACAAAGATTTTATCGAACCATGAAAGTTCGCCGTGTTTACCTTCAAGTCCTTGATTTTATGGTTCGGTACTGCGGTTTTAGAAAACAAGGTTTAAAACGCTTTGTAGAAACGAAATTTTCATACAATTTCTGGGGATCGGCCTTCATGAAAATTGGCTATGCACGGGGCAGCACCAAAGACCAGAGCCTAGCATTGAATGAGATGATTCATAACCTACCCCCGGGTGATGTGCGGGTAATCTGGAAGCTAGACCGATTGGGGCGATCGCTCAATCACCTGATTAGCCTGGTCAATGACTTAATCGAAAAAGATCGGCCT
>JAURZI010000058.1 GCA_030653435.1 Methylovulum sp. | reverse complement strand
AAGCTGATCGCTCAACGAAAGCGTATGACGATCCAGCGAATCACCCAGGCCACCCTCTGGTTTGGTCACACGGAAAATCATGTAATCGAAAACCAGCTTTTGTTTAACGCTACCCACCGGTTCAATGGCACGACGGATGGCATCGGCAAATCCAGGATGCCGTCGAACCCATTCATCAGTGATGGTGGCATAAATACTCAAGAAACGCTCTCTTTCCTCATTAAACTGCCCGGAAAGATCATCAAGCGCCTTAACAATGCGTGGAATTTCATCAGTAGGATTGGCAAACCCGCCGATAAATCGGGTGCCCGCCTCCAAACAAATGCGTTCCGCTTCTTTTTTGATGCGCGTAAATTCCTTCAGTTGGGTAGGATCAACCGTTTTCTTCGTGCCCAGGGAAGCCAGTTCTTCAGGCGGCAATTTAGAACCATCAGCAAGCTGAAGGTCTTCCGGCCTGAGTTTTTTGGAGCTTGTCCAGAGCTTAATATTAAGCTTAACCACCTGAAGCTGGTCGAGGATGACGTCGGCAGTATTCGGGGTATTTGTGTAAATAGTCATATTTGCATTTCCTTTATGAGAGGAAAGGGCAAATAAGTCCCAGTAGGGCGTATTTGCCCCTTCTGGGTGAATATAAAATTTTAATTTCAGAAGAAATAGTCGTCGTAACTGGATTCTATCGTTGATAGATCTATTTTTTTTACAAGCAGCTCTAAATCTTCTGCAAGTGGTCGAATTGATTCCAAATTGCTGTCGAAAAAAGATAACGCTTCAGTTTCAAAATTGACATGATCGCTAATTTCCAGCCCATCTTCATGTGACATCGTAATAGCGATTCCCTCGGGAGCATGTTTCTTCAATGCCATTAACAGCAGTAAAGACCCTACGCCATGCTCTTTCGTTAAAAAACCGGCTCCGGTTTGGATAAAATCACCATGACCTTCAGCAACATTTTTTACCCATGAACAATCTGGAAATTCTTGAAGGATGCTTACTGAAAAGGCGGCCGACTTGCCTTTAAGAAAAGGCAGTTCCGGGCTGGTCAACACAGCATTCTGTATCTTAATCCGCCAATAGATGTGTAGACTTTCCTGGGTTTGATGAGGCGCTTTACCCATGGGCTTTGAAGAAGACGCGGGCGGAACACGACTCACTTTCCCGTCATCATCAATAAAAACCATACCGATTAATTTGTAACCTTTGTTCGTTTTCTCGCGAATATGATCCTGCATAGGGAGCATATTCTGAAAGGTCTTCGACTGTAAGCGAGTTCCAGTCTTTCCCCATCGAGAAGTATAAGAACCATCACGATTTGCACGAACAGCCCAATCTTTCGTTGTGCCGTCACTATGGGTGAAGCGATACAACTCATACTGATTACCAGACATGACTATGCACCCCAAGAATCGCCGAAAACATCTTTAGCGATACGATGGATAGCTTCACGTTGGGCCGGTTCCGCACGCAAGGTGAGGGCACGATCCAGCGAATAGGCCAAGGCATTAGGTGCGCGTTTGTAAGCAATCATAAGATTGGTCCAACGTACCAGTGTCCGGGTGGACATCGTGACGCTTAACTCACCAGAACCGTCTGAACCACCGATAAAGAGTCGACGAATTTCATTGGCCACCTGGATCATGTTCTCCGTCAGGTTGTCCATGACGGAATCGAAGTTAACGCCCATCCTTTCAAGGACGGCTTTCAATATCGACTTCTCAACAGAAGCCTCCGGGTAATCCACTGCCATCAACCTGAACCTATCCAGAAATGCAAGGTTTTGCCGAAGAATGCCTTGATAAAGGCCGCTTTGATCGCCTTGTCCTGCGGAGTTACCGGTCGCTATCAAGCGAAATTTCGGATGCGGCTTAATGGTTTCGCCACCGTTTTGAGGAATGACCAAAGATTGTCCCTCGATGATATCGTTCAAACCGGCTAGTTCAGAGGGATCCATTAAATCGATTTCATTGATAATCAAAAGATGACCATCACGAACAGCGATGGCAAGTGGCCCATGTACAAAAGACATCGTGCTACTGGAGAGCATGAATTGCCCGATCAAATCATTCAATTCTAAACGGCCATGACAGGTAACCTGTTGCACGGGCCAATTAAGACGTGCTGCCACCTGACAAATCAATGACGTTTTGCCAGAACCGGTAGGTCCCGTTAAATAGAGCGCATCGCCCAAAGGGTTAGCAAGAAAAGCGAGGACATCACGAAGATGTTCATTCCTAAAAACATACGTCTTTTTGATGGGGATAGCAGGGTGTTGGTCATTGTCGAAGCCTTCCACTGACATTGAAGCAGGTGCAGCAATACCAAATGTTTCGGCGACAGGATATTTTTTCATAGTGATTCCTCGGGTAAAATTAGGGGAATCACATCATTCCCGACCGGGAAAAATGAATTCCCTGGTGGGTTAAAAATAAAGGTATATAAATCACGGCATGACCATGATTTTCGCACCGGAGTGCTTTGTTGGCCCCTCTTTTTGAGTGCTGGGCGAGCACTGGCTTTTGAGTCCTCTTAGAGAACTGCAAAAATTCGTCTTTCCGCAGCACTCAAAACAAGCGCTCCGGAAAAACGGTGAGGGCATTATGCCACTTACGAAGATCATTGGATTCTGAAAATCCAATGGAGGAAGCCACCGCATAGTTTCAATTGGATATGCGGTGGCAATTTTTTTTAATGCCCCTTAAAAACATCCTCTAGGGTAGGGGCTTCTAATATGTTTTCCAACCATTGCTCCAACTGCTCAGGCTATGCCTGTTCAATACGGACAAGCGTTTCCGGCGGGATGATCTTGAAGCGCCGTATCAATTGGCGTTTAAGGACTGTGCATTCACCTAGGTGAATGCCTTGTTCCAGGCCTTGTTCCAGGCCTTGTTCCAGGCCTTGCTCCAGACCTTGTTCCAAACCTTGTTCCAAACCTTGTTCCAGACCTTGTTGTTTCCAATCCTTAGTCCATTGTTCAACCGTTTCAGCCAACATCGTATTTACCTCATTAAGATCATTGAATTCTTTAAATTGTGAACCAGGCGCTTTTCTTGGCAATAGTACCCGATTAAGCCAAACCGTAAAAGCACGCCGTATACCGGATTGTTCGGGGTGTTTCAACCAATCGATCAGCCGCACTATCACGGTTTGGATATCCTTGTCGGTACGGCTGTTTTCCAATTGAAACAGTGCGGCGACCAAGTTTTTAAGGCTTCCCAAGTAATTTTCATCATATCGCCCTTCATCCAGCAACAAATAACCGATATGGGGACGATAACTTTCCAGTCCGGCGGGAGCCGGGTGGATGAGCGGGTCAAGATTCACGGGGGCTTGCCAAGGACGTGCGCCATTATAAAGCACAATAGGCAGCACCGGCGGCAGTTTGTCGTGGATTTTCAGCTCACCAGCACGAATAATGTCTTGGTACAATAAACCCAAGTAACCCAAAATGCGTACCGCCATGAAATGGTCAACTGTCGATTGGAATTCCAGGAGCAAATAAACGTAAATCCATTCATCGCCCCATCGAACCCGCCAAATCAAGTCATCTTCACGGTCCCGAAGATCGTCACTGACATAACTGCCACTGACTTTTTCCAAGGAAGCAAAATCACACTGGCTTACCCACGCTTCCTTAACAAAGCCCTTGAGCAAATCAACCATCATTTCAGGATGCGAAAAAAGCAGTTTGTAGCTGTTATCGTGTGACATTGAAACACCTAATTTTAAAGGTCATGTTTTTGGCTCCACAATTAAAAACCGCAAGAAACACAGCATCCGCGAAGGACGAGTATTCTTGCGGACACGCATTGCCAGCCAGTTTCATCGCAGATTCGATTTCACCAGCCAATAAAGCTCGGCAAGCCTGAAAAGCGAACTCCTTTTCTTTCATTGCTATCACGGATGAATCTACTTTGGGATATTCGGTGATTTTCTCCGCATAAAACACAAGCGTTTCACCATCGACTTCCTCATAGTCATCATATAGCAACGGCATCTTTTCCGTGTCATCCCAAATAATGCCTTCATCAAAGGCTTGTTTGGCGACTTGCACCGCGGTTTCCTCACTTTCTGACGTTACGCCAATGACTACTCTGTGCTTGTAGTCAATTTCGTAGGTAACGACGTATTTTGATTTATTCATGGTTTTTTCCTTAATGGTCATCAAGGGGCAAACAGACCCACAAGGGAAATTGTTAGCCCCTTATGGATGTTAAAATAAAACTGAGCAAAAATGTCTTCTTGTTCGTTGAAATCTATCAATAATGGCATCTCTAAAGACTTCCGGTTTAAAACCGGAAACTAAGCAGCAATTATGAAAAGAAAATGGATTTTTGTCGTGAGCGTTTGTAATCCAAAAAAGTATTTCAGATACCGTTGCCTCAGATGATCTGCTATCGAATAAACTTCTGATGGATTCTTCAAGTAGGCGGTCACAGAGCTCTTCAATATCTTTGTCAGTCCATTCGATCTGTTCAGTTAATGGTTCTGTGCTTTGCAGCCATAACCAGTAGTCGTCAAAAATATCAAAGTTAATTTTAAAACTGAAGTATCGTCTACGATTAAAATATCGGGACATGTTTCCTCCAAAATAAATAAAAGAGGAAACATGTTTACCCGTAAGGGAACGATGTTCCCCCTTTGGGTTAATAAAATAGCGCACAGCGTTAAAACCAATAATCGCTTTCTGCCGAACGTATAAGGGTATCCATGGAAAATGGAACCGATGCATGCTGTTCATCTTTCGAGGTGAACCTTGTTCGCTCAGATGAATTATTGCGAAATGAGTCCAGGAATGAAGAATCGATATCGGGCTTAATGGCCAGTAAGGCTGCTTTGTAATCGATATGGCCTTGTTGCAGATAACGGCTGATTTTGATGCCAGCGCTTTCAGCCTGTGTAAACTCGCCCATCAATTTCAGCAATTCAGTTTTTATTCGGGTCAATTCCTTATCGAGAGGATTAATCTTGGATTTGCATGCCTCGATCATTTCTTCGATGCGATGGTAATTGGCCGCCAATGCGTTCCATTGATCCAGATCCTGTCCAGATGGGATATAAATGTCCCGTTCTTGAATTCTCTCCGGCGGAATGTTATTTTCCAAACATTTAACGAATTTTGTAGCTTCGAATATCAGTTCGCCAATGAAAACATCATCGCGTGGAACGGAAAAATCGACGTATTCATGGTCATTGAGATAAAACGATAACCAAGCTCTATCAGTTCCGGCAACACAAATCTGTTGCTGGACCTGACTGTAATAGCGGTTATAGAGCTTCGAACTCGCACCCTGTGTTAGTGCGTCATTAAATTCATCCATCGTAAACGCTTCGAATTCATTTTGCGTGTCACGAAAATTTTTTTCCGAAGGCGCTTTGATTTCAACAGGGATTCCATTGTCATCAATTCCATCAAAAGACGCTCGCAAAAACGGGTAGTCATCCGATTCGGCACAAAGCGGTAACAGCAGGGTATCGTGCCGTTGTTCAAAGGCTTTACGGGCAAGCGGTTCCAGGCGAATGCCGCGTCGAACATGCGGATTGTTTTCGAGGTTTTCCGGTAGGATAAGCCCTTTTTTTTCGGCAAATAAGCGATATCGCGTTTTATAGGGACTTCGCCCTAATACGATATCCGCATCTGATGCTGATACC
>JAURZI010000055.1 GCA_030653435.1 Methylovulum sp. | reverse complement strand
CAAAAAAATTGACTCGGTGGGTTATTGCATATTGGGCAACCTGTTTTATCGTGGTTTCAAAACACAAAAACAGGAGCCATCTCATGCAAAACGCCGAATCCATTAAAAATGCCCTCAAAAGCCGATTACTCGATAGGGTTGAAAGCCGTTGCGAGTATTTAAAGCACGCCGAATTTCTGGTGGTGATCGGTATTAAGATTAACAACCGGACTCTTTTTGTCAAACAGCGTGGAAAATTTGCCAGTTTTGGTAACAAAACAGCGTCTATATTTAGCAGCCACTTTTCCTAATCAGTTGTTTTTATAATGTCTGTTGTCAAAATTAACTGGACAAGGTGACGCTGATTAGTGGCAAATATTAGATGCTGTTTTACAACAGGCGGTCGCTCACAATTTTTCTGTCCACGAATATAACCGCCATGGCGAAATTTGCCTGTCCTGTTCCGTCAAAGACATCTGCAAGTACGGGGCGGGTTCAAACGCAGTGCGAAGCTGCCAAAGCCATTTATTTCAATGCGCTGCCCATGGGTCAACGCCGTGGTCATGTGGGCTAAAATACGAGTCACCGCTGATTCGTTTCTGTGGGGGGCATCCTTATTACGGTGCCGTATTCCCGCCTACTGGTGCATAACCATCGACTTTGACTTCAATTAGTGGCTGTTCTTCCTGTCCCATCTGGCGAAAGAGTAAAGCTCCTGTCAATGCGCTCGGTGTTGCCGTTGTACAAGTGCTTTTTACTAATAACCAGGATGAATCCCTAACTGACGAACCATCATCATCCCGAAAGTTGATATCCGAAGTGAAATCCACCCAGTTTTGACTTAGCGGTGCAACGCTGGTAAGCGGTCTAGGTGAGTCTCCTGTCTTATGGACAACAGAAGTGAAGGTCAAACCAGCACGATACATTACATCGTCTGATGTTCCCGCGCCTGCAGTGGTGAAATGGTAAGCAATTGCCACAGGAGCGCGGTTTTTAAATCCTCCACGCAGAATATCGTTCACTTCAAAATACTGGAAGCCGGTGCTTACCGCCCGACGGTCATAATCAACGTTATTCAATCTGATTTTTGCACCATAAATGCAGTTTGTGCCGTTGCGCCAAACCCTATCTGTGACCGTTCCGACGGTAATGGGCTGGTTAAGGGTATAGGCATTATTCATGACAATATTACGGATCACATTTGCCGTTTGGACATAGCCTGCTACTGGCGGAGTGATGCTGGGGATGGCACAAACGTTGTTAGCACCACCGTTGGGTGAAAATGTGGGGGGGGTGGAGCCATTTGGGTTGGAGCCAAAATTTCCTGACAAATTACATCTTGTGTAAGCCGAAATGCCCCCGGTGATAGCGAAGCCGTTAGGCCGCAAACCCACAAATCCAGTTGCCATGACCGGAGTGATGTTGATGAATAAGCTACCTAGCAAAGTAGTGGACAGTATAATTTTTTTCATGAATGCACCTAGTTAAATTGTTGAATAATAAATTGTATTTTTCTAATAATGTGGTGGAAAAGGGTGTGTCAGAATCCATGGCCCAGACAAGTAGTCGCATTTCTTCCGTCTACAACCACCCCATCGGGACAAATGGCGGCGGTGAAATTAGTATCACTGTCAATCAATGTGCTGTTTGTACCTTGGGCATCCGTGAGATTGACCCCGCTCAGGTCTGCACCGGACAAATTGGTTTCCGCGAGGTTGGCGCCAGCCAGATTGGCATTGTGCAGATCCGCTGCCGAAAAATTGGCTTTGCTCAAATTGGCCTCTGTCAAGTCCGCTTTATTGAGTGTCGCCCCCGTGAAAGAGGCCTCTGAAAGTCTGGCATAAGTCAGATCGGTTTTGCTTAAATCCGCCGCTTCCATGTGGCTGGCACGCATATCCGCACTGGTCAGCGTAGCCCCCGTCAAGTTTGCGCCTGTCAGCGTCGCGGCTTTTAAATTCGCGCCATAAAGATTGGCGTTGCTAAAATTGGCCTTATTCATCGTCGCGCCTTCGGCGATCAGCGGATTATTGCCGTCCGATTGCAAATCCGACAAATTAGCGTGATCCATTTGCGTGTCAGGCCTGATGCGCAAAGACCCTATCACCGCCGCACCACTTAAATTCGCCCCGTTAAGATTAGCCGAGCCCAAATTGCCACCCAGCCGCGCTTGGGATAAATCCGCACCTTGCAAATCCCTATCTTTCAGGCTGTTCTCTTGGGCGAAGTCACAGGTATCCAAGTCCGCGTCAGGCCCAATCAACAAGCAAGCCCCGTTATTTTTAAGTTCGGCGGCTTTCACCATACGCCAATAAGCTGAGCTTAAGGATGGCGGCTGGTTTTGATTATCGTCCAATAAACTGAGATAAGCTGCACCTTCGAAATTGACCCTGTCATTCGCCGCGTACACAGGCGTTTCCCCCCAATCGCCGCGAAATATGCCAGGCAATTTTTCGGTTACGTATGCGTTTTTTTGGATTGCTGGATTTTCTAGGATAGCTATCCTAGAGATATTTGCAACACCCCGTTGATTATGTCCGGTAAGTTGATGGGCCGTTACGTCTGACAGTACGGGGCTTTCTGAAGATTCCGCTACAGTATCTGTAAATTCGGGTGCTTTGGAGGATATGGTCAGATAAGCCGACCCTAAAGCAAGGCCACCGAGTAAGGGGAGTGTTGTCAATAACAGAGTGCGTTTATTCATAGCCGTTTTTTTTTATATTCAAGTAGACGCATCTTCTTCTTGTTCCCGAACCCCATCGACCTACGAATTCATAGTCACTCGCTTCATTTATAGTAAATTCGTAATTCACTGGCTTTCACTCGTGGCAATGGGGCTAGCGTCCAAAATGCCGAAAATATACCGGCTTCCCACGTCGAACTAACATTAGGATGGATTCTATAGAAAAAAAAACAGACGGAATATGCCCGCCAACACATTAAGAAAAATTCCTAAAATATTCAGGAATTTTTCCCGTACCGTATCCTTTCGATAGCTTCTAATATGGCAGTCACACCTTGCCCGAAATTAACGGGCAATCATCCTGACCCTGTTTACTTCCGTTGCCGTTGTTATGCCACAGACCCCAAACCCTGTTTTTTGCCTGCTCGATAAAGCAAGTTTGCGCCTTACGTTATTTTTGCTGCTACTTGTGCCATTGCGCTTATGTTGGGCGGAAAGCAGTCAAGATGAGCCTGTCGAATTGGAAACTGTTGTCGTTGAAGGCGAGAAAATCAGCCATAAATACACCAAGCTTGGCCCTGGCGAAGGCTTGCAATTAAGCAAAGAACAAATTCCTGGCAACGTCCAATCTATCACTAGCCAGGACATTAAAGATTCAATGGCGACCAGTCTCGGTGATCTGATGAATTCCCGCCTACAATCGGTCAATGTCAACGACTATCAAGGCAATCCATTCCAAATGGACATCAGCTACCGAGGCTTTTCGGCCTCGCCGCAAATCGGCACGCCGCAAGGCTTGTCGGTGTTTCTCGATGGTGTCAGGGTTAACGAGCCGTTTGGCGATATTGTCAACTGGGATTTGATCCCGATGAACGCGCTGTCGGGTATGGATGTATTCCCGGGTTCCAATCCGCTGTTTGGCCTGAATACCTTAGGCGGGGCCTTGGCATTGCGGACGAAAAATGGTTTCGACGACCCCGGCGTTAACCTAAGTTTCCAAGGTGGTTCTTGGGATAGGAAAAAAGGCGAATTATCGGCAGGCTGGAATAATGGCGTGCTAGGCGGTTTTATGGCGTTCACCGGATTTGACGAAGAAGGCTGGCGGATGAATTCGCCTTCACAGGTCAAACAAGGTTTTGCCCGTGTCGATTGGCGCGGTGAACGGTTTAGCATCAAAGCAAGCACGGTGTTGGTCGGCAATCAATTGCTGGGCAATGGTCTGATTCCGACTGATTTGTATCGGCAAGACCCCACTGCCGTGTTCAGCTCACCGGACAGCACCGAAAACGATTTGCAGCAATACAGTTTAGGCGGCGAGTTTTTCTTTACCGATCATCTCAGCCTGACGGGGCAAATCTACCGCCGTGACAGTAGTCGGCAATCGCTAGCGGGGGATATTTATGAAGATTTTCAAGACATGGAAAGCGGCTGGGCCAATCCGCTACGCGCCAAAGGCACACGCACCGGACAACCGGTTTGCCGTTATCAGGATGCCAATAAAGATGGCGTACCGGATTATGGTTTAGATAGGAATTTTGATGGCGTGATTGATCCCGGTAGTATCAACAAACCGTTGAACGCCAGAAATCAGGATTATGTCACCTTAGTGCCGCCGATGGAGGATGATTGCGACCAAATCAACTACGTCCCCGTTGGGAAAAATTCCGGACCGCGTAATGGTGCAGCGGGCGATCCAAAAAATCAAAGCTCTGGCTTGTCGTCAAAAGGTTGGGTGAAAGGTACGCCGATTGGCGTGTTGAGCAGCACCGCGATTGAACAAATGACCGATGGCGCATCTATGCAATTAAACTGGGATAGCGAGCAGCATAAATTTATGGTCGGCGGCTCGGCTGATATGTCAGATTCTGAATTTGACACCAGCCAACGGCTAGGCTTGATGGACGCATCACACCGCGTCTACCTCGCTCCAAAAACAATAGCCCCGTTGTTTGTCGCGGCGCGGGAGGACATCCATAACAATTCCTTTGTCGGTAAATCTAATACCTTTAGTGGTTATTTTAGCGAGACGTTTTCGCCAAAAGACAACCTGCATCTGAGCGTTTCCGGTCGTTTTAACCATACCCAAGTAAACAATAAGCTCAGGGCAAGGACGCGGGCGGGGTTTGAAAATCTCCACGACATTGTTGACCTCAATACCTATCGACCCACCGTCATTGTTTGCCAAGGCACCGATCCGGCATCGTGTGGCGATACCCCTAACTATAATTTGCGGGCCAACTGGGATAAGGACGTGTTGCTGTCACAAGACCCGTATTACGGTTTGGGCAAATACAGCGAAACGCCGACGTCAGAAAAATTTGAATACAATTCTTTCAATCCCTCGTTGGGGATTAGTTACTTGCCATTTAAAGACACCCAGATGGCAGCGAAAGATCTGAACTTGTTTTTTAATTGGAGCCAAGGCACCAGAACACCATCCAGCGTTGAATTGGGTTGCGCTTATGACGGTACGCTGGTGCCGCAAACCCCAGGCGAACCGAATTCTACGAAAATCCCGAAGAGCGTCGCGTCCATTGGCGGGGCATGTACCTTGCCGACGTCACTCTCTGGTGATCCCTATTTGCCGCAAATCTTTGCCAACTCCTTTGAAGTGGGGATGCGCGGCAAAGCTTTTGGTGATTGGGAATGGAACACCAGCCTGTACCGAACCGATTTGCGTGATGATATTTATCTGGTCGGCATCACCGCCAGCCGGAGCTTTTTTGACACCATCGGCGACACGCGCAGGCAGGGTTTGGAGTTGGGTTTTTCCGGCAAAGTCGGCATCGTCGATTTTCACGCCAATTATGGTTTGACCGAAGCCACTTTCCAATCCAATTTGTTCATGGTCAGCCAGCACAATAGCAGTGCCGCCATCAGTACGCCTTTGGAACCCAAATACGATGAATCGGGCAGGCCATTGGAAGCGATCCAAGACATGATCCAAATCCAACCTGGCGACCGTATGCCTGGCATTCCACTGCATAATCTAAATCTTAATGTCAATTTGCACCTTACCCAAAAATGGGAGTTTGGTGTCGGCATGGTCGCGCATTCCTCCTCGTTTGTACGCGGCAACGAAAACAACGGACATACCCAAGGCGCGTATGACTATATCGAACGCCCCAACAGCACCGGTACCGGTATGGAACTGATCCGTCTGCGGCAATTTACCGATGCGGGTAAAGTGCCGGGTTATGTTATTTTCAATCTGAAAAGCCGGTACGAAATGGCAAAGGGCTTTTCGGTGTTTGGTATGGTCAACAATGTCTTCGACACCCAATATGCCACCGCAGGGCGCTTAGGCATCAACCCCTTTTCACCCTCCGATAAAGGTACGGTAGGTGCTAGCGGCTGGAACTACAACTCCAATGATTGGCTTAACACGACGCTGATCGGCCCAGGTGCCCCCCGTGCCTATTGGGTAGGGATTGAATACCATTTTGAGTTGTAGATTTAGCACAACTCGGAAACCTGAAATATGATTTTGTTTCATAATAGATGTTTCTACATACAAATTATCACCGACCATTAAAATGTTAAGCCAACGTTCCATAACACACTCTCCAGGAGAAAAACCATGAAAACCAACCATAACCTAACGATTAGTGCCGCTATCGTGTCATTGGGCATTGTCACGCCCTGTCTTGCTGACTTTACGATGCCGCCCACCAAAGTGCCAATGGAAACTTGTCTCAAGCTGGCTCAGGCCAAAAAGCCAGGCAATACGGTCAAACTGGAATTTAAAGAAGAACGAGGCACACCAATCTATGAATTCAATATTGTCGGTAATGATGGCAAGGAATGGGAAATTGAGTGTGATGCCAATCAAGGCGTACTTACCGAAGAAGAGCAAGAAGTTTCCAGCACTGATGACCCACTTTTTAAAGCCAAGTTAAAAATCAATGAAGAGGAAGCTAAAAAAATTGCCATCAAAGCACATCCTGGTGAAGTCACCGAAATTGAATATGAAATTGAAGCCAATGGCGATGCTTCTTATGAATTTGACATTAAAACAGGCGATGGCAAAGAAGTTAAGTTAGAAATTGATGCCGGGACAGGTAAAATCGTTGAAAATAACGAGGTTGAAATCTATCAGATAGGAAAAGAATAAGCTGCCCCCACTCAGAACAGTTATCAGTCAAATTTAAGATACACCAAGCCTTAAAGAACTAAAAACAACCCTAATCTTCAGGCCGTTTTTCCAAATCCACGAATAACCCCCAATATGCTAATCAACGACTTAGCCGAACCCAAAATGAGCTTACGCTTCAAGATTAATGTCAGAATTATTCTTACCAGTATTGCAATACTCATTTTGGGCGGCTCTGTTGCCATCTGGCAAGCCCGTAGCGCGGTTAGCAAGGAAATTGACTCCTCATTGAATCTGGCCGCACAACTAATAAAACTCAATTTTTCGCAATCGCAAACAAGCACTGTCGATGTTAGCGCCTGGTTGCCGCGTTTTGTTTCCTTGGAACAAACGCGGCATTTAAAAATTCAGCTCAAAGAACCTACGGGGCAAGTCGTAAAATTTACTGCTGGGCAAAACCGCGCCTCTGATGACGATTTGCCGCCGCAATGGTTCATCAATCAGGTTTCTGCCGAATATCCAGACGTTGAGCAGCAACTGGCAACAACAGACGGCAAGCAAATCTCACTGATAATCGAAGCTGATCCACTTGATGAAATAACTGAAGCTTGGCATGAAAGTTGTTTATTTTTTACCTCTATGCTGGTAATGGCCATATTAACTTTTTTAGCGGTCAATCTGGTGTTCAATAAGGCCTTTAAGTCGATAGCGTTGATTGTGGAGGGTTTGAAGGCCATTGAACAAGGCGATTATCAGCAAAAATTACCGGAATTTTCCACCCAGGAATATGACGACATTGCCAAAACCATCAATCACATGACGGCGGTGTTGGCTAGCGCGCACCAAGAAAACAGGGCATTGGCCTTGCATTCTCTGGAAATACAGGAAGAAGAGCGGCAGCATTTGTCGCAAGAATTGCATGATGAGTTGGGGCAATCGTTGACAGCGATTAAAGTGATGGCGGTGACGGCAAAAAACCCCAAAGCCGATACTGGGCAGATTACCGATGCTATCATTGAGATATGCGATCATCTGATAACCGTTGTACGTTCCATGATGCGGAACTTGCATCCATTGGTTCTGACGGAACCGGGCTTAAAGGCCACACTGGAGGATTTGGTAAATCACTGGTCGAACAGAAGCCCAACTTTGCTATTAAAGCTAAATTGCTCTAATGAAGTGGATGAGATGGGGCAGAAAATCACGATTCAGATATTTAGGATAGTCCAGGAATGTGTCACCAACATCATGCGTCATGCAGGGGCGACGCAAGCGACAATCAATTTGGATATAACGTCAGATAAATTATTGCGATTACAGATTAACGATAATGGCCAGGGTTGTGAGCTGGATACTATAAAATCAGGCTTTGGTTTATTAGGTATGCAGGAAAGAATCCATAGTCTAGGTGGAACACTGACGATTAACACTCAACCTCGACAAGGCATGAGCATAAGCGCAAGTATTCCTTTGAAATGAAAAACTACTGATGCCATAGCTAAGGAACGCGCATGAAATAGGCTGAACAACTTGAATCATGCACTATGTTAAATTTACGTAATTAGGGTCTCTCAGGATGCCATAAGTTAAGCTCAACTGGATTCAATCCGCCATTCGCGATTGTTGCACGGAGATTAGACCTTGTGTCCGAGTGTAAAACAGGAATTTTTCCAGCTAACAACAGGCAATTTCCCCAAGGCATTTTGCGGAGTATTATTAATAATGTCCCTTTTTTCAGGAATTATTGATTATGAAGTTCTCTGCTATTGCATTTTCCAGTCTATTGATTTTCCCTTTGATCGGATTGGCACATGGACCCACCCCACAAAAAGCCAAGGAAAGTGTCACGATTAACGCACCCGTCAACACTGTCTGGGAGACTACGAAAGCCTTTGATGGCATCGCCAATTGGCATCCCGATATCAAACACAGTACAGGTGATGGCAAGCATGAATCCGGCGGAATCCGAACTATTACTTTACAAAATGGCGGGCAATTAGTTGAAGAGTTGGATTTTTACAGTGATAAAGACCATGAATACAGCTACCGATTGAAAACTGAAAATGTTCAGGCTTTTCCGGCGAGTTCTTATTCTGTCACCTTGCAAGTGACGCCTGGCAGTGATGCCGACACTAGCACCGTGGTTTTTAAAAGTCGGTTTTATCGGGGTGATACGGGTAACACGCCACCGGAAAACTTAAACGATGAATCGGCAGTAAAAGCCATGAATGCGTTTTTTAAGAACGGTCTTGACGGGCTTAAGCAAAAGTTGGAGAAATAAGCCGTTATTTGCCAAAACCTGTCATGTTTTTGAAGCTTGGCAGGTACATTCTCTATGCCTACCCATCATCTTGCACTTCGATCAAACCCTGCCTTGTCGCCAACAACGTCAATTCGGCAACCGTTGCCACCCCCAGTTTCTCCTTAATCGCAGTGCCGTGGTTGCACACGGTCTTATAGCTTAAACACAATTTCTCCGCCGCCTTATGCGTGGTATAGCCATTTGCCAATAAGCAAAACACGTCGAATTCGCGCGGCGATAACAGTTTTATCTTTTCTGAATCATCCAAGGCTGACGTCATGGCGATGGCCAATTGCTGAGCGAGTTCAGGATCAACATAAGTGCCACCTTGGGCGATTCTGCTGACAGCCGTGATCAGGGTTTCGGGGCCGCTGTTTTTAGTGATATAGCCTTTTGCACCGGCTTTTAGGGCACGAGTGACGTAGACCAGTTCATTATGGATGCTAAACACCAAGATTCTGGCGTTGGGATCGCGGTTGATGAGTCGCCGTATGGTTTCAAAACCGCCGATGCCTGGCATGGACAAATCCAGCACGACTAATTCGGGTTGATGCTGGTTGTATAACTGGCAGGCCGTTTCGCCACGGTCAGCTTCGTAAATCTGACCGATGTTTTCTGATAAGGACAAATAGGTTTTGTAGCCAGTCCTGACCACCGCATGGTCATCAACTAGCAAGACATTGATTTTTTGTTGCATCTTGAGTACCTGCATAAATTGATCATGATGCCGTGTTTTTGAGGGTTGCACTAAGGGAATATTTCCTTTTCTTCATGTCCTTTGTGGTGCAATTGCTTATTAGGAATTTTTCGACCACATTTATCGCAATTTTCCTTGTTGTTTTAAAGGATTATTCCGTAACGGCTTATAGGCTGTCTCCCGTATCATTTCATAACAGCATAGCCGGGTGTCCAGAGCAACCATTGCCCGATCAAGCAAGCCAAGTACTTTCTGGACACACGGCTAAGCCCCCTTGAACACACAACAATAAAATTCTGGAGGAATCATGCGGATTTTGAAAATGGCCCGTTTTGCCGGACGTACTGCGTTGGCGATGGGCATCCTGTTGGCCTTGGCGCAACCTGCGTTAGCCAACAAAGAACTGGAAAAATTGTCGCGCCAAAACACTAACTGGGTCATGCAGACCAAAGATTACAGCGCGACCCATTTTAGCGAGCTGTACGACATCAACATCACCAACGTCAAAAACCTCAAACCGGTTTGGTCATTTTCCACGGGCGTGTTGAACGGCCACGAAGGCGGGCCGCTGGTCGTCAACGGCATCATGTATGTCCACACCCCGTACCCAAACAATATTTTCGCCATCGACTTGAACGAGCCGGACAAAATCCTCTGGGAATTCAAACCTAAACAAAATCCGGCGGCCCGCGCCGTGGCCTGTTGTGACGTGGTCAACCGCGGCTTGGCGTATGCGCCGGAAGGCAACGGTTACCCGGCGACCATTTTCCAAAACCAATTGGACGGGCATATCGTCGCTTTGAACGCCAAGACAGGCGAACTGCTTTGGAAAATGGAAAATTCCGACATTGCGATGGGTTCTACGCTAACCATTGCGCCATTTGTCGTCAAGGATAAAGTCATCGTCGGCAGTTCCGGCGCGGAATTGGGCGTTCGTGGTTACGCGACCGCTTATAGCATCAAAGACGGCAAGCAACTATGGCGTGTTTATGCCACCGGCCCGGATGAAGACATCAAATTGGCGAAAGATTTCAACAAAGCCAACCCGCATTACGGGCAGTTTGGCTTAGGGTTAAAGACCTGGGAAGGCGATGCTTGGAAAATCGGCGGCGGCACCAACTGGGGCTGGTACGCGTTTGACCCAGACCTGGACATGCTCTATTACGGTTCCGGCAACCCTGCACCGTGGAACGAAACCATGCGCCCTGGCGACAACAAATGGACGATGACAATATGGGGTCGTGATGTCAACACCGGTGAGGCGAAATTCGGCTACCAAAAAACCCCACATGACGAATGGGACTATGCGGGTGTCAACTACATGGGCTTGTCCGAACAAGTGGTCGATGGCAAGAAAACCAAGCTGCTGACCCATCCTGACCGTAACGGCTTGGTGTACACGCTAAACCGTGAAAACGGCGATCTGGTCAATGCATTTAAGATTGACGATACCGTCAACTGGGTGAAAAAGGTCGATCTGAAAACCGGTTTACCTATCCGTGACCCTGAATATTCGACCCACATGGATCACGAAGCCAAAGGTATTTGCCCGTCGGCGATGGGCTATCACAACCAAGGCATCGAATCTTACGACCCCGCGAAAAAACTGTTCTTCATGGGCATCAACCATATCTGTATGGATTGGGAACCGTTCATGCTGCCGTACCGCGCAGGCCAGTTCTTCGTGGGCGCAACCTTGAACATGTACCCGGGCCCGAAAGGCACTTTAGGTCAAGTCAAGGCCATGAATTCCGTGACTGGCGAGTTTGAATGGGAAGTGAAGGAGAAATTCGCGGTTTGGGGCGGCACGACCGCCACCGCCGGGGACTTGGTGTTTTACGGCACCTTAGATGGTTACATCAAAGCCTTGAACTCCAAAACGGGCGAAGAGCTGTGGAAATTCAAACTGCCTTCCGGCGTTATCGGCCACCCGATTACTTATTTGCATAACGGCAAGCAATATGTGGCGATTTATTACGGAGTCGGCGGCTGGCCTGGCGTAGGTTTGGTGTTTGACCTGAAAGACCCGACAGCAGGCTTAGGTGCGGTCGGTGCGTTTAAAGAGTTGGCGCATTACACGCAAATGGGCGGCGGCGTGATGGTGTTTGCGCTGTAGTCTTTATGCTCGTTCCCAAGCTCCCGCTTGGGAACGAGCCAACGAGCTAAATCAGGAAACCAAACATGCCACTATCAAAAAAACTATTACTCACCCTCGCGTGCCTAAGTTTAAGCCTGTCCACTGCAAACGCCGACGACAGCCCCTTAAAAATCTGCGCCGCCGAAGATGAAATGCCTTACTCCAACAACAAAGACGAAGGTTTTGAAAACAAACTCGCCCAGTTAGCTGGAGAAGCGTTACACAAAAAAGTCGAGTACGTCTATTGGACTGATCCACGCTATTACCTGCGTGACACCTTGGACAAAGGCTTGTGCGATGTCGTCATCGGCGTGGACACCGGCGATCCGCGCGTGTCCACCAGTGTGCCGTATTACCGTTCCGGCTATGTGTTCATCACCCGCAAAGATAGTCAGGCAATCAACAATTGGGATAGCGAAGCCTTGAAAAAAGCTCAGCGCATTGCCTTCGTGCCGGGTTCGCCTGCTGAAGTGATGTTACGCGCCATAGGACGTTATAACGACCTATTCAATTATTCGCAAGAACTGGTCGGCTATAAGTCCAAGCGCAACCAATACGTCAAATATGACACCGGAAAACTGGTCAGCGAAGTGGCCTCAGGCCACGCCGAAGTTGCTGCGTTGTGGGGGCCGGCGGCAGGGCGTTATGTCAAAGCCTCCAGCGCTCCGTTGACGATGACTGTGATCCCCGACACCAATAAGCGGGCCGACGGGGAAAAGGTAGGTCACCACTACAGCACGTCGATGGCGGTGCGCAAAGGCAACGAAGCCTTATTGGCGCAATTGAACCAGGTCATCAAAAGCAAACAACCGGAGATCAGGCAGCTACTCGAAGCCGAAGGCATACCTTTGCTGGATGCTGAGACTGTCGCCGTCGCCACAACCCATTAGGATTAGGAAGAACCCAGCGTATGAAATTATCAACAATCACCCTGTGTGCCTCGCTCGCACTGTTTTTTAGCACCTCCCAGGCCGACATCACTCTGCATAACGCCATAACGGGCGAAACGCTGGATATGAGTTTCGCCAAAAAAGGCGGCAACACCGATACATTTAAGCAGTTTATGCAAGAGGGAAAAAACCCCTACAACGGCAACAAAGAAGTCGTGGAAAAAGGCAAAAGCCTTTACATGACGGGCTGCTCCGGTTGCCACGGCCATGAGGCGGAAGGCAAACTAGGCCCCGGTTTGGCGGACGATTATTGGACATATCCGCGCAACGCCACCGACCAAGGTCTTTTTGAACTGTTGTTCGGCGGTGCCAACGGCATGATGGGGCCGCAATACGTCAACTTTAGCACCGATGAATTGTTGCAAATCATGGCTTTTATCCGTGACATCTATACAGGTGATCCGAAAAAAGCCAAATGGTTAACCAAATAACGAGGATAACAGCATGAAAAAATTAGCTTTACTCAGCATGGCGGTGGTCGCCGCCGGATTATCATTTTCGATATTGGCTTACGATGGCACCAATTGCAAAGAACCTGGCGTGTGTTGGGAGCCAAAACCTGGTTATCCTGACAAAGTCGCAGGCAGCAAATACGATCCTAAGCACGATGTCAACGAACTGAATAAACAAGCCCAGTCGGTTAAGGAAATGGAAGCGCGTAACGAGAAACGCCGCCTAAATTTCGTTAAAACCGGCAAGTTTGTTTATGACGTAGAGGAAATCGCCAATTGATTTCCTTTGGCATAAAGGATTTTTCTTGTCATTTATGTCCCTATTGCAGCTTGTTTGGCGGTTTCGAGGCCGGAACTGGCAAATCGTTCTGAAATGTTCTCCAGTTCCCGTGATGGGTTAAATCATCGTGCCGAGATAACTTATTAAGCCCCGTTATCAGGCTGCAAGATTTTGTTTTATTAGACTAATATCACTCACACTCCGACCAGTGATACTCGTCGGAGTTTTTTACTATGACCAATAATCAACTGAACGACTGGCGCGATAACGCGCTACGCTTCGAACAACAACTCAATCAAATCGTGATAGGCCAAACCGTCGCCGTCCGCCATTTGCTGTTAGCGGTGTTTGCGCGTGGTCACGTCTTGCTCGAAGGCAATGTCGGTGTCGGCAAAACTACCTTGCTCCGTGCCATCGCCCAAGGTTTGGGCGGCGATTACCAACGCATCGAAGGCACAATAGACCTGATGCCCGCCGACCTGATTTATTACACTTATCTGGATGCCAGTGGCAAACCCCGCGTAGACCCAGGCCCCTTGCTCAGCCACCGCGAACGCTTGGCGACTTTCTTTTTTAACGAAATCAACCGCGCGCGCCCGCAAGTCCATTCCTTATTATTACGGGCGATGGCAGAACGCAGCGTCGGCGCGTTTAACCAAATCTACCACTTGCCGCATCTGCAAGTGTTCGCCGACCGCAACCGCGTCGAGCGTGAAGAAACCTTTGAATTGCCTGCCGCTGCCAAAGACCGTTTTATGTTTGAAATTAGCCTCGTCACCCCTAGTGATGAGACGGTGTTACAAGAGCTGATGTTCAATCCGCGCTACCACGATACCGACCAGTTGGTGCAAGAGATGGCAAACGGGCAGATCGCCTATTACGAACTCAATGAAGTTGCCGCCAGCATCCAAGCGCACATCCATAGCAGCGACAAACTTAAAGCCTACGCCTTGGCCTTATGGCAAGCCTCGCATAGCCCTGCTAAGTACGGCATCCGCTTGGATGATGTGGACATGGCGGAAATGATCCAAGCCGGAGCCAGCCCGCGAGGCATGAGTTATTTCATCCGCGCCGCCAAAACCCGGGCATGGCTAGAAGGCCGCGATAATTTATTCCCGGAAGATTTGCAGACCGTGTACGCGGTAACCATGGCGCACCGGATATTTTTCAGCCCGTTATACGCCTATCGGAAAGACGAGTTGATGCCGCAATTGATAACAGGGATTTTGGGGCAGATTGCCGCGCCGTAAATGCCGCCCGAAAACAAGAGTACCATTATGAACACCACCATAAAAAACCTTATAAATACCGCATTTGACCTCACCGCCTTACGTTTAGCCATCGCCGCTTACGCAGGCTTAGGCTTGTTTGTCGTGCTGATCGCCGAAGGTTTGGACAACCAAGAACCTGCGCCCTATGCCGCCTATTATGTCGGGGCTATTAACGAGGCCATCAGCCCGAAATTCTGGGATTTGCTTGGCGATACCAGTTTATTGCTGCTGTGCCTGAGCTTGCCTACTGCGTATCTGTCCAGACAACACCCTGCATTATTAGCCCCGGCAAAATATTTGTGCCGCCTCAATAATCGCCTGTTCCTATTGGCGTTTACCTTAGGCGCGATGGCGTGGGGGATTTTATTGGCGCAGATTATCTTGCGGTTGGCGGATGGCGTATATCCATCCGCATGGAGTGTGTTGTTTTTTGATGCGCCTATTTTTTTAGTTTTAGTCTTTTTGCCTTTGCTCAATAGCCTTTGGTGGTGTGCCGCTCACACCGTGGCACAACCAGACAGTGCCGCCTTGCAATGGCTATTCGGGAAATTGGGCAAATACACTTGGCCGGCGTATGGCGTATTTACGGCTTTGGTGGTGTTTTTAGTGGTTAATCAGCAATAAATGTTATGACTCCAGCCCACATTTTCCAATACCGTTTAGCCATGCCCAGTTGCCGGGTTTATCCGGGCGCGCATGTCGGGCGCATGGTCAGTAGCGGCCATTTGTTCAAACAACACGAACCGCTAATCGCTCATCCTGATCCCCGGCGCATCGACTTGCGGGCCAGTGTGTTGGATGTGTTCGGGCAATATCGGGTGCGTGTTTACCAGCAACACAGCCTGATTGACGTGTTGTTGCTGGCGGATTTGTCCACGTCCATGGGCCAAAACAAGGCCTTATTATTGGATTGTCTGGAGTCCATTGCCGAATCGGCTTTTAGTTATGGCGACCGTTTCAGTTTTATCGGTTGTGGTAGCGAAACCTCGGCCCGTTATCAGTTAAGCCATTGCCAACAACGCGGCGCACTCCGCGCCTTTAGCCAACAACTGCAAACCGCCCGTTTCACACCGCAGAACCCGCATTGGCAATCAGCTTTGCCACATTTGCCCAGCTGCCCGTCCTTGGTGTTTTTGCTATCCGATTTCCATTTTGATTTGTCTATTTTATCTCCCATTTTGCCGCAGCTACGCCAGCACGATGTTATTCCGCTAGTCATCTGGCAAACGGGCGATTATGAGCAGCTACCGGAATGGGGCTTGGTCAGTTTTCAGGATAGCGAAAGCCTCGCCACGCGCACGCTTTTCATGCGTCCGGCCTTGCGGCGCACGATTGTGCAACGCTTCCAACAACGGCGGCGGCAGTTGCAAAGTTTCTTCCGCCGCTATGGCTGTGAGCCGATGTTTTTGCAAGACCGCTTCCAGGCCGCACAGCTGCAAGCGTATTTTTTACAGAGAGCGGCATGAAAAAGTGGATTATTTTCGGTTTGTCGCTGTGCTTGCTCGCTTGCAGCAATTCATCTAATTCACCTGTCAGTGATTTTGAATTTTTAACCCCGCGCCCGTTCGGCTATATCAATGGCGATGAAATCCGTCACAAAATTATTCTCGAAACCCGCAATGGCGTACAACTGCAACGCGGCGGTTTGCCCAAACGGAGTGCAGTCAACCGCTGGTTGAATGTCAGCCAGGTGACGGTCAGCGAAGCCAAAATCAGCGGCGGTTTCCATTATGAAATTGATTTGGTTTACCAAGCCTTTTACGCGCCGCTGGAAGTGAAGATGCTGACCATACCCAGCTTCGATTTGCCTCTAGCGCAAGGCGGTAATAACGCCAGCCAAACCGTGCCTGCGTGGCATTTCACTTTATCGCCGTTGCGCGAGTTGTCGATCAGGAAAGATGAATCAGGCCAGTACATGCGCCCCGATGCCGCGCCGCCGTTGCTGGATGACACGGGCGTGGTGTATGGCTTATGGGTGGCGTTTGCCGTAATGCTCAGCAGTGCGAGCGGTTTGGCCTATGTGTACGGCTATCTGCCGGGCTTGCCAAAGCGCCGCGTGTTTAAACGGGCGGCAAAAAAAATCGCCAGTTTGTCGGACACGCAAATGGTGGAAGCCTTGACCGAATTCCACCAAGCCTTGAACGCCGTCAATGGTGCGCCTCTGTTCCAACATCAATTGGCGGATTTCTACCAACGCCAGCCTTCATACCAAGCGGCTGACGCGCAACTGCGGTGGTTTTTCCAAACCTCGAACCAGTGTTTTTTCAGCGATAAGCCGCCAAACCCCAATGGAACGTTGGCAACTTTGCGCCAACTGTGCGCGGCGTGTCTGGTGTTGGAACGGGGCTGATGATGAATCTGGCTGTGGATACGCCGTGGTGGCTGGCGGGCCTGTTGTTGACCGTGTTGCCGCTCTTTAATAGCGGCATCCAGCCTAGCACTTACCCGTGGTTGCCGCTATTGCCCATCGACCCGCTATCGCAGGCCATTTCTGTATTGCTGCGAGCCTGTGCGATGGCGACGATGGCCGCCTTGGTGTTGGGCTTGGCGGGACTGCATGAAACGGAACAAAGCCGCGAATGCATTGCTTATGGCGCAAACATCGTCTTGCTCTTAGACCGTAGCAACAGCATGGATAACACCTTTGCGGGCAAAACCCCGGATGGCGCGAACGAATCCAAAGCCACGGCGGCACGGCGTTTGTTAAGCGATTTTGTCGAACAACGCCCGCACGATTTGCTGGGCATTGCCGAATACAGCACCGCGCCGCTGTTTGTGTTGCCATTGACCGACAACAAAGCCGCAATCCACGCGGCAATCAACGCCACCGCCACGCCCGCCTTGGCGTACACCCATGTCAGCAAAGGTTTGAGCATGGCTTTGGATTTGTTTAAAGACCAACCCCTGAGCGGTTCGCGGATTGTCTTGTTAGTTTCGGACGGTGCGGCGGCGATAGACCCGGACAGCGAATTGCAATTGCGTTTGGCTTTCAAACGGCAAAACATCCGTTTGTACTGGCTGTTTTTACGCACCGCCAACAGCCCCGGTATTTTTGATAAACCGCAAGACCCACGCGACGACAATGCCGGGGCGATGCCGGAGCGTTACCTGCATTTGTTTTTCTCCAGCCTGAACATTCCGTATCAAGCCTACCAAGCTGAAAGCCCCGGTGCCATGCAGCAAGCCATCGCCGACATTAACCGTCTGGAACACGCGCCGCTGCATTACCGCGAACGCATCCCCAAACGCGATTTGTCGGGCGATTGTTATTTATGGGCGACAGGCTTGTTGGCGATGTTGCTGGCGGTGAAATTTTTTTGAGGTGAAACGATGAGCAAAGCATGGGTGTTATGGGGCGTGTTGCTTTTAGGTACGGCGGCGGTGCTGGTGCAAATCTGGACGCTGGTCGGCATCAGCCAAAGCAATCATGCCATTACCGACATGACAGCGGGTAAAGACGTGCCGCTGGATAAAATCGTCAACGCCGCGCCGGAAGTGCGTTTGGCGCGGGCGATGGCGCTCAAGAAACAACAGCGTTATGACGAAGCCTTGGCGACCTTGAACCTGATCTTAGACGCACCCGATCCGGCCTTGCAGGCGAAAATCCGTTATAACTTGGGCAATATTTATCTGCATTTGGCAGTGGTCAAAACCGAAGCGATGGCGGTTAATGAAGCCATGCCCTTGCTGGCCTTGGCGAAACAAGCTTACCGCCAAGCCTTGGCTTTGGACAGCCAGTTTTGGGATGCCAAATATAACTTGGAAGTCGCCATGCACTTGTTGCCGGAAATGGACAAGATCAGTAATGAAGAAGAAAGTCCGGTTAATCAGAAATCGCAGTTGTGGACGACGGTGCCGGGATTTCCTAGGGGTTTGCCGTAGACAGAATCCGCTCGTTCCCAATCTCCAGAGACTGTGAAAGTATCTAAAATCCAGCGAGCTAGTAAAGCGATTTTTAGCAACATTTTCTAAAAAACGCACTAAATGTTGCTTAGCAAGCCAGTTTATTATTAAAAAAAGGGTTTAACGCCGTGTTTTTTACGCATAT
>JAURZI010000054.1 GCA_030653435.1 Methylovulum sp. | reverse complement strand
TCGGTATCCATCAGAAACTTGCGCTTCCAATAAGTAAACTGGTGTGCATGCAGGGAATGCTCGCGGCAGTAGTTTGCCTGCGATAACCCGGCGGCTTGCCATTGCGCGATGTGATGTTGCCAAAAGTCGTGAGCGGTGTTGTTTTCTGATGATGTCATGGAGAAACCCAAAAATGCTAGCGTTGGGTAACTTTGACATGGGTGGCAGTGGGTTGTGAATTATGTTGAGAATTGAGCGCTTACCATTTATTTAATGATAAAAGCCAAATGTTATGAATAGGAGTGCAAGCTTTGCTTGCATGGCGCATACCCTTTGAGCATAAAGGCAAAGCTTGAACTTCTTGTTCCGCTAATACACATTTTCCCCGACAAATCCACGAAACACCGTCAAGAACACAATTTTCAAATCCAGCCATAGCGACCAATTCTGAATATAATGCAAATCATATTCGACGCGCCTCTGCATCTTTTCCAAGGTATCCGTCTCGCCGCGCCAGCCGTTCACCTGCGCCCACCCGGTGATTCCCGGCTTGACTTTATGGCGCAACATATAGCCCTTAATCAGCTTGCGATACTCCTCGTTGTGCGACACGGCATGCGGACGCGGGCCGACCACCGACATCCTGCCTTGCAATACATTAATGAACTGCGGCAACTCGTCCAACGACGTCTTGCGCAAAAATGCCCCCAAAGGCGTAATCCGTGCATCGTTCTTTTTGGCCTGCGGCACATGCCCACCATTTTCGCACACGGTCATTGAGCGGAACTTCCACACCTCCACCAGCGCACCGTTCAAACCGTAGCGGCGTTGCTTGAAAATCACAGGACCTGGCGATGTCGCCTTAACCGCTACCGCAATCACGGCCATAAGCGGCGAAATCAACAAAAGAATCAAACTGCTTAAAATCACATCCTCCAGCCGTTTCATCCAGCTAAACAAACCGCAAAACGGCGTCTCATACACGCTCACCAGCGGCATTCCGCCGAAATTGATCCAGCGTGCATGCATTAATTCTGAAATGAAAAGGTCTGGCATCACATAGACCGATGCCGTGGTATCGGCAAACTGATTGACCAGTTCCTCGATACGTTGTTCGCATCGAATCGGCAAAGCAATATATACAGCATTAATCTCTCCGGCATGAACCTTCTGCATCAGTTCTTCCATAGACCCCACAGTGTAGCTCGACTGGCCGATTTCAATTGACAACCCTTCACTTTGATGATCATCAAAAATCCCTTTGATCGCCAATCCCGCCCACGGCATAGACGCTAAATGCTTAACGAGGTGATGTGCGACAGCGTTATGCCCTACGATAGCAACCGTTCGGATATTTGCCCCATGCTGTCGGACAATCCTTAACGCCGACCGCACCGCCACGCGCGCAGCAGTCAATATCACAGGAACAACTATCCACCAGGTTATCACCAGTGCACGGGAAAAGCTCTCCGATGTCTTGCTGACAAACGCCAACGTCAGCAAGACAAATATCACGCATAACCAACTAAAAAACACGGCACCAACCTCGTCCCCGAGAGGGCTGGTGCGCCAAGAGCGGTAAAGTCCCTGTAACTCGGCGAAGGTAAGAAAAAAGATTACCGCAAGCGCTTCCGCCAGAATGTTTTTAGCTTCCCCATCCGCATTAAAAACAATCTGAAGGCCTCTGTAAATGGAGAAAATCAACAAGGCATCCAGCAATCGCTGGAGGAAGGAAACGCGCGAAGCATGTGGACGCAGCAAACTTTTAGGCACAAACAACTCCGATTAATTCTTGTTCAAATTTCAGCAACACATTTTCGCTTTAGCATCGGAAATATTAGGAATCTACCGTGAACACTATCGTTCCATAGCTTGCTAAGGGCACAGATAGTATGACGGACACGAGAAAGTTTACCTTAACATTATATTCCGTCTCGCCGCAACTGCTGCGGCAAACATGCGCACCAGCTGTAAAACAAGCATCGCCAGCAGAACCCCGCCCGCATCGCACAGCCAATCCATAATATCCGCTGACCGCCCCGGCAACCAGATCTGATGCAATTCATCCGCTACGCCCACGACAAACGAAATTCCGACGATCAGCCAGATTGGCAACACAAAACCCAGCACGAGCAATAAGGCTAGCAGGAAAAAAATCGTCGCATGCGCCAGTTTGTCCCAGGGTGCTTGAATCAGTCCAACTGCCTCGGGCTGCGCACCGCCAATGAAGAGGGAAGCGATGATCAGCAATGCCGCCAGAACAAACAGGCCGTTACGCACGCCGAATCTGTATGCAGTTGCGGGGACTGCCTCATTTCTTGTTCCTTGCATCTGTTGTCTTTGTCTAAGCACGATACCCCCATAAATTCCTGTTCAAATTTCCTACAACACAGCTTCTATTCCCTGAATACAGGGCAACGACTGGGTGGTGTAATATACCCAGCCGGCGTCTGAATCCACTCTTTGTTGCTAAAGTATGCATGTCCGGGATGGTATAGGTGATGGGCAATCCCGTGACCTATTTCACCACCGGATTGCGTTGTGACGCCATTATTTTGTTCTGCGGACGCCTGACAGTTTAATCAGTTTTTGCCATCTAATTATCAATTGCCCCGGTTGTTGCCTGCTACCGACATTCCGCACCCCCTAAAACAATTTTGCATTTATTTAAGGCATTGATAATTAATTGGTTTTATTTTTATGCATTTTAAGCTTCCAGACTAAAACGAGATAAAGTTCGTTTCCCAATTATTTTTAATCAAGTTTAAGCTGATGTAGGTTGCTTTGATGAATCGCAAAAATATCGTCTAAATATTAACTAATTGAGTCAAAATACCTCCGGCAAAGCCGGAGGCTTGTAAATGTGAACCGCTCAAAGCGGGTTAAAATGTTTGCCACCTGAAGTGTGGCGGTGTTCTAAAACAGGCTCAGTTGCTCGATCCGCCTGTCCTCTGCTTCCTGATG
>JAURZI010000049.1 GCA_030653435.1 Methylovulum sp. | reverse complement strand
TTCTTACTTGTGCTTTGATAGCTGGGAGCATCTGCTCGATTTTATGCTGGAGGGCTGGTCTTATAACCCGAAAAGCCCAATTGTTCGACCCCCAAAGCCGGAAATAGGGTAGCTTGGGGTCATAATGAGAATTGCTGATTGCAAAAAGAAAGCCCATTTTACGGATGCCCTTTGGATTAATCTCTATGACTATAACTATCGATGCCCGCATAAAAGCTTAAGGCAAACACTTGCACTGCCTGGCGTGTCACGGTTCCAAAATAAATGGACGCATCGAACACCGTCCATGGCAATGGGATTGACTCAAGCGGCATTAACTTGGCGGTTCTTATTCGTGATGCCTATTTCGGTAACTCCTTGATAAAAATCAACCTGCATTGATTTGTAGGGACTACCGCCATACGTAAATTGAGGGAAGTTAAAACCGAACTGTCATACTTGACGCTTGAACAGATCGACGCATTAATGTATCAAGTCCAGCAGTCTAAAAATCAATCCCTGCTTTACGTTGTACTGATTTGCCTGGCCACTGGCGCTCGATGGTCAGAAGCTGAATCACTAACGTCATTGAATTGTGTAAACGGCGGCTTTCAGTTTGTTGACACTAAGAACGGTTCAACCCGGTATGTTCCCGTCAACGACGACCTGTTTAATATGGTAACCGCCTATAAGCGGTTTGATTCCTGTTACAGTGCCTTCCGGTCCGCCTTTGAACGCTGTAACTTTACCGTACCCAAAGGGCAGTTAGCGCATATTCTCAGGCACACCTTCGCATCTCATTTTATTATGAATGGTGGCAATATCCGCACGCTTCAAACTATTCTCGGCCATTCATCACTGCAAATGACAATGCGCTATACGCACCTTGCACCTGACTACATGAATCAGGCAAAAGACTTAAATCCTCTGCAAAGCGGAAAGATTATGGAAAGCTTATTGACAGGCATAAAAAAACCAGTTGATAAGAATACCTAACTGGTTGATTTATATAACTTGTGTGGTGGGTCGCATGCGATTCGAACGCATGACCATCGCATTAAAAGTGCTGTAATTTTATATAACACATTGAATTAAAACAAATAGCTCTCACGTTGCCATGCCTATTTGTGTATATCCTTGCATATCCTGTTTACCCAGTTTTTACCCACTTATTTTGTTATGGACAAAAAACACGTTCAACATTTACCACCTTCAATAGCCATTTTACCCTTTTGTGGATACCTATAGGCAGGAGGTCAAGTCAGTTCATCGCCTGCCATCGGTTCTATATCTGGACTGGAGTTGAGCCAGGTGTCAAAAGCATTGAGTTCGCCGCGAGATTGTCGCTCACGAAAATAGGTCTCGGTCTTCAATGCGGAAACCTTTTCGGCAATGGCCATGACGAAAAACTGGTTCATTGATACATGCTCTTCCTCCGCCAC
>JAURZI010000088.1 GCA_030653435.1 Methylovulum sp. | reverse complement strand
TGCCTGCCAGCAGGGCGTGTTGGCGCAGCACGGACGGCAGGCCGGGTTTGGTGGCGGGGCTGTTCATTTCTGGCGGCTTTCCTTGTAGGCGTTGAGGGCGTCGTTGATGTCGTCAAACCAGTGCGCCTTCCCGTTGTCGAGAAAGATGCCCGCTGTACAGAATTCCCTCAATGTGCTTTCGCCGTGCGAGACCATAATGATACTGGAGCGGTCGATTAAACTCTTGAAAGCGGCGGAGGCTTTCTGCTTAAAAGCGGCATCGCCTGAAGCGGTGGCTTCGTCGGATATGTAAACATCAAAATCAAACGCCAGAGAAAGCCCGAATTGTAATCGGGATTTCATTCCCGATGAATAGGTTTTGACAGGTTCGTCGAAGGCCGCGCCTATTTCCGCGTAGTCTTCAATATAAGCGACACGATCCTCAATATCTTCTTCATGGCCGTGGATGCGGCACACAAACTTGGCATTTTGGCGGCCTGTCAATGAACCCTGTAAGCCACCGCCAAAACCCATAGGCCAGGATACGCGGCAAAGCCGTTCAACATGGCCTCTAGTTGGCTGATCGGTGCCGCCAATTAACCTCAGTAACGTGGACTTGCCAGCACCGTTGCGTCCAACCAAACCGACGCTCACCTTAGGCGGTATGACGAAGGAAACACCCTGCAACACCCATTTGCCTAGGCCATGATTGGTTTTATAACGTTTATGTATATTATCAACAATGATCATAATGCCAGTAATTTGTTTGCAAATCGCCTATGCAAGGCCAGCCCGAAGAAAATGGCGACAGCTGCACACTTATAAAGATAGCTGATATCCAGCCCGGACATGGCGACGTAAGTCGGGGATACGGCTAAACGGGCGGATTCTATACCATGCAGTACAGGGTTAAACAACAACCAATTGCGGTAAGGTTGGGGTATGTGAGCTAATGGAAGAATAACCCCTGAGCTAAGATGCAGCACTTTTGAGACAATACCGAGCACGATACCCACTTTAGGGATCAACCCGGCAGCTACGGAAGTGACTAACCCATACCCCAAACCCATTAACCACAACCCCAAAAAGACAATCACTACCGTGAGCGGCTCCTCAGGAATAAGCTCGACCCCGAAAAAAGTCCCCCCTATTCCGATGACAATCGCTATCAACACGCTCATGACGCCTTCCAGGGCGGCACGCATCAGCAGCGTATCAACCGGCTTTACTTGCCGATACACAAAAAGCGCCTTGTTGGCGTTCAATGCACCCTGTACTTGTGCAGCAGTCCTGCTAAACATCAAGTAAGACACTAAGCCTATCAGCAGCCAAGTCTCGGTGGTCATGCCGCCGACTACGCGCATACGTATAACCGTGAACACAAACAGCATGACGCCCATCGAGATGATAGGCTCTGCCAATAACCACACCCAAGCAATCCGGCCTGCCGACAACCGGGTGACCGCTTCACGTAAAAAAAGTGCGTACCATACCGACAAGGTGATGGAAAGGGATGTCCTGGGATGCGCGTAATCGTAATTTATCATTGCTTTTGCCACAAAACGGGTAAGCCTAGGCGGCTTGTAAATTTGACCAACTCCATTTTTGTCATAGAGATGGCTGGTGCTTGATGCTTAAGCGAGTTCAACGAAATCATTTTGGTGTAGCGATATGTTATACGTTTGTCCGACCCAACTTATGACGGCTAAACTGCTTTGGCGTACTGAGGTATCTCTGAGGAGTCTATCACGCCATTCGAGGACTGGGCAACACTCTGGCGATAGTGTGTGAGGAAATTGCAGTAAAATCAATCAAATTTAGAACCTAGATCAAGTAATGCCCGTAACATTTTGATTTATAAATACAGCGTGGTAAACGACAGCGTCGTACTGAAGTTACGGGCCGTTAGCCCACGCTATGGCTGTAGGTTTATGCAAGGCTTTTGCTGGCAACCTCGTAAACATCTTTTGAAATGGCCTCGGTAGACATGATCCGCTCCAATTGCGCCGTCATCAATGCCTGCCTACTTTCATCATACCGACGCCATGATGTCAAGGCGCCGACCATGCGTGAGGCAAGCTGCGGGTTCAGCTTGTTCAGCGCGATGATCTGGTCGGCCAAAAATTGGTAACCCAGGCCATCGGCAGCATGGAAATGCAACGGGTTAGCCTGGCTGAAAGCGCCGACTAGCGCCCTGACCCGGTTGGGGATTTTTAAATCAAACGCGGGATGCCGCATTAGTGACTGTACCGTGGCAAAAGTATCCGGTGTCGGGCTGCTGGCCTGTAGTGCAAACCATTTGTCTATGACCAGCGCCTCATGCTGCCATTGTCGGTAAAAATCAGCCAAGGATTGCTGTCTGGCGTAATGGGGGTTATTGACCATTGCCGTTAAAGCGGCCATCTGATCGGTCATGTTTTTGGCAGTTTTAAATTGTTGGTGCGCCCAGTTTTTAATGGCCGGGTTATCCAGGGCGCTTAAATAGCTCAGGCAGGTGTTTTTAATACGTCTGCGGCCTATAGCCCCAGCATCAAACCGACCTGATTCGTCAGTGTGGTTGTTTAAATACAGGGTTTGGAATTGCTGCTGCAACTGTTCCGCCAGGGCGTGTTTGACAAATTCGCGAGCCTTGTGAACGGCCACGACATCAACAACAGCCATCAGCTCTGCCAGATAGGTTTCTGACGGCAGACTCAACAGCAACGAGAAATACGACAAATCATCCCAAGGCTGCTCCAGCACTTGTTGGTAAGCCCCGACAATAATGGCATCCAAGTGCAACTCGCGACCATTTTGCACATCGGCAATCAAACCTGAAATAATTTGTCCCGATAGCTGTTGCCCGGCTTCCCAGCGATTAAAGGTATCTGGGTCATGGCTCAACAAAAACGCCAGTTCTTCAAGACTACGTTCCATCACCAGCTTCACCGGCGCGGAAAACCCTCTTAATGCGGAAACAACCGGTTGCTTGCTGAGCGCTTCAAATACAAAGTGGTGCTCCGCCTGAGTCATCTGCAAAATAATTTCGTCGCCCGCCAACGGGTTATCTTTGAGCTTACACGCCGCCACAGAACCATCTTCGTTGATCAGACCCAACCTTACCGGGATATGCAGCGGCTCCTTAAGCGCTTGCCCTGGTGTCGGAGGACACTGCTGGCTAATGGTCAGCGTCAATGTTTGTGCTTCCGCGTCATAGCGCTGCCGTATTGACAACACCGGAGTCCCCGCTTGTGCATACCAACGGCGGAACTGTGTCAAATCAACAACATTTCCGGCTTCCATGGCATTGACAAAATCATCGCAGGTAACCGCTTGGCCGTCATGGCGTTCAAAATAGACGTCACAACCCTTGCGGAAGCCTTCCGCCCCCAACAAGGTGTGCAGCATACGCACAACTTCAGCGCCTTTTTCGTAAATGGTCAGCGTATAAAAGTTGTTGATTTCGATGTAGGCATCGGGGCGCACCGGGTGTGCCAGTGGACCCGCATCTTCGGCAAACTGCCGGGTACGCAGATTGATGACGTCTTCAATGCGCTTTACGGCCTTAGAGGTGCGGTCGCCGGTAAACTCCTGGTCGCGGAACACGGTAAAACCTTCTTTTAAGCTGAGCTGGAACCAATCCCTGCAAGTGATGCGATTGCCCGTCCAGTTATGGAAGTATTCATGGGCGATCACCCCTTCGATATGCTCATAATCGGAATCCGTTGCGGTATCGGGACGCGCCAGCACAAATTTGGTGTTGAAAATGTTCAAGCCTTTATTTTCCATAGCCCCCATATTGAAATGGCTGACGGCGACAATCATGTATAAATCCAGGTCATATTCGCGACCGTAAACCTGCTCGTCCCATGCCATTGCATTTTTCAATGACTGCATGGCGTGGGCACATTTGTCGCTGTCCTGCTTCTCAACAAAGATTTGCAAGCTGATGTCACGGCCTGATTGCGTGGTAAAACTGTCCTCCAGGCATTCCAGCTGCCCTGCGACCAATGCAAATAAATAACAGGGTTTGTTGAATGGGTCGCTCCAACTTACCCAGTGCTGATTTTCCGGCAAATCGCCACCCGCTATTTTGTTGCCATTGGACAGCAACACCGGATAGCGTGATTTATCGCCGATTAAGGTCGTGGTAAATCGTGTCATGACATCGGGCCGGTCGAGGAAATATGTAATTTTTCTAAAGCCCTCCGCCTCACATTGGGTACATAACATGCCGTTGGATAAGTACAGCCCTTCCAACGCGGTATTGGCTTTAGGGTTGATTTGGTTTTCGATAGCCAGCACAAACAAGCGCTGTTGCGGCACATGATTAATGATTAATGTATCCTGGGTTTGTATATAGTCTTGCGCCGCCAGCTCATGGCTGTCATCGAGGGCGACACGCAACAGCGTAAGGTTTTCACCGGACAGGACCAGCGCTGTGTCGCTGGACTGGCTGGCTGGATTACGCATCATCGTCAGTCTGGACGAGACCCGCGTGCTTTCTTCGTCCAGCGTAAACGTCAACTCGACGTTGTGGATCAGATACTCAGGCACGGTATAGTCTTTTAAATAAATAGCTTGGGGATTGGCGTCGCGCATTAGGTGTACCTGTTTGTTATTGTTTGAATAGGCTAGAGTTTTTTGACGGCTGGTTGGGTTGCGAAAACGGCGACCAAGGACCAGGCCGTTAAAAAACAGATACCGCCGAGAGGCGTAACCATGCCTAACCATTTTAAATTGAGCAGGGCCAATAAATACAAGCTGCCGGAAAACAACATGATACCGATGAACATCAGCCAGCCTGCCCAGGCCAGCAACTTGGAATCCTGAGCCTGTTGGCTGCGGATCAGGGCCACGAGGAGCAATCCCAAGGCGTGCCACATTTGATAGCTAACTCCGGTTTGGTAGACTGCCATCAATTCGGGGCTGAGCACAGCCTTTAGGCCGTGGGCGCCAAACGCCCCCAGGCCGACCCCGGCCAATGCGCTGAGCGCACCAACAAATAATAAGTGTGAGGACATCATTTTTCCAAAAGCCTAGGCATCAGTTGCACCAGATTGCAGGGCCGGGTCCGATAGTCCAGCTGTTCTTTTATGATGGCATCCCATGCCATCCGGCATGCACCTGAAGAACCCGGCAGGCAAAACACATAGGTCGCGTTGGCTACGCCGGCTAACGCCCTGGATTGTATCGTTGAGGTTTTAATATCCTGGTAGGACAGCATCCTGAAGGTTTCACCAAAGCCATCCAGGGATTTGTCCAACAACGGCAGCACGGCTTCGGGTGTCCCGTCACGCCCCGTCACGCCAGTGCCTCCCGTGCTGATGATGACATTGACGTCCGCAGCGGCAATCCAGTGTGACACCGCCGCCCTGATTTGATAAATATTATCCGGGACTATTTTTTTTTCGCTGACATGATGCCCGGCATCGGCTGCACGTTCGACCAACGTTTTGCCTGAAGCATCGTCAGCATCGGTGCGGCTGTCAGAAACGACCAGCACAGCAATCGTCAACGGGATAAAGTGTTTTTCGGGGCTCATGGCTTGATTTAAATGCAGTTGAGGTATGCGGGGCAGTGCAGCCACAGGTTATGGCCGGTGGCTGCACGTTGCAGGATGGCTTATTTTAACACAACAAAGAAGCCTTCCTGCCCCCGCTGGATATTAATCAACAAGCCAGTGCTCGGATTAACCACCTGCTTTAATTCCTCAATATTATGGATGCGGTAGCGATTGGCCGAGACAATAACATCACCTGGACGCAAGCCTATGCGCCAAACCTCGGATGTAGTATCAATTTTTTCAATCAAAACTCCCTCTATCTGATTTTTTGCCGTTTCGCTTAACACCGTACCGCGTAATTTCCGATGCAGCTTTTCACCTGCCAGTTGCGGGCGTTCGGGCTGACCTATCGTGGCAGTGACTTTCTTCTTGTCATTACCGTGGTAATACTCGATCTCGATGTTGTCACCAATTTGCATGAGCCCAATAATATTGCGAATATCGTGGCTGTCTTTAACGGGGCGCCCATTGGCGGCGACAATAATATCACCCGGCTCCAAACCTGCTTTCGCCGCAGGCGAGTTGCTTTCAATACGGCTAATGACTGCGCCGTGTTTGTTGTCGAGGTTAAACGCGTTGACCAGTTCAGGCGTTAAGTCCTGCGAGGTGATACCTAACAAACCGCGACGAATCTCGCCGTGCTTGACCAGCGATTCCTTGATGGACATCACCATGTTGGAGGGTATGGCAAAACCTATACCGACGTTGCCGCCAGTGGGCGCAAGTATGGCGGTGTTCATGCCGACAAATTCACCGCGTAAATTGACCAATGCCCCGCCGGAATTGCCGGGATTAATAGACGCATCCGTTTGGATGAAATCCTCGTAGCCCTCTATACCGAGCCCAGAACGCCCCAAGGCGCTGATAATGCCGGAAGTGACCGTTTGCCCCAAACCAAACGGATTACCGATAGCAACGACGAAATCACCGACCTTAAGCTGGCTGGAATCAGCGATAGGCAATTCAGTCAAGTGATCTGCCGGTATGCGGATAATGGCGACATCAGCTTCCGGGTCGGTGCCGACCAACTCGGCGTTAAGCTGCCGCCCATCGTGGAGCGTAACGGTAATTTTGTCGGCCTTGTCGATGACATGGTTGTTGGTAAGCACCAAGCCCTGCCCCTTGTCTATGATTACCCCGGAACCCAAGCTGTTTTTCTGCTGCTGCCGCGGTTGGTTGGGTAAATTATAAAAATGACGGAAGAAAGGATCCTGCAACAATGGGTTGTCATTCACCTGGATATTGGTTGACGTGGATATGTTCACTACAGCAGGCATGCTAAGTTCCAGCATAGGTGCCAGGGAAGGCAAGGCCTGCCCTTCGGCGGAAAGCGGCAACGCAGCGCGGGAGGCTGCCGACAATGCCAAATAAACGGTAAAAATAGATATAAACCAGAATAATAATAGGCGTCGTTTTTTCATATGTGCGTCATCAAGTTATGTTCAAGGTTATTAACGGAGCATGATAGACAATATAGGTCTAAAAATGTTTAATACAAGAGCAACTTGTAACAGCGCCGACCAACATCCCCGACTGGTCGGCAAGCTTCCCAAGCAAAAAATTTTTGTATTTTCCCCCCCTGTATCCATAATATTCCCCATTTCCCTTATCCAGACCAGGATAAGCCAACACAATATCTTGAGGTAACACAGATGACCACCGTAGCAGACCCTATCATAGGCAGTTGGTATAAAGACCTAGAAAACAACCTGAAATTTAAAGTTATCGCCATTGAAGAAAGCGATGACGCCATTGAAGTGCAATACCTTAACGGCGATATAGGCGAGTATGACCACGATAGCTGGTATGGCTCAACGTTCGACTATATCGAAGACCCCGAGGACTGGAGCGCACCTTTCGATGATATTGAAAGTGACGATCTGGGCTATTCGGATACTGACGAACACAAACCTAACCCCGAAGATATGGACATTGATGATTATCTGGACGAATAGGACTGACAGATGAAAATGAGCCCCCAGGATTTTTTGAACTGGCAATCCAAAAGAATCACCTTACTGGCAATGTCCGGCGCCGGAAAAACCACATTGGCCAATAAATTACCTAAAGCCAAATGGTTTCATTATTCAGGCGACTACCGGATAGGCACCAAATATTTGAAAGAACCGATACTCGATAACATTAAGCGCCAGGCGATCAGCGTACCTTTTTTGCGCGAGCTGCTGCTGTCTGATTCCATTTATATCAGCAGTAAAATCACCGTCGATAACTTGGCAGCAGTTTCCAGCTTTTTGGGCAAGCTCGGCAACCCTGAGTTGGGCGGCCTGCCCTTGCCCGAATTCAAACGTCGGCAAAAGCTCCACCATCAGGCGGAAATCGCCGCCATGCTGGATGTCCCCGATTTTATCCATAAAGCCGAGGACATCTACGGCTATAAGCACTTCATCAACGATGCCGGCGGCAGCGTCTGCGAACTGGACAGCCCCGAAACATTGGCAACATTGGCGCAACATACCTTGATTATCTACATCAAAATACCGCCCACATTGGAACAGACCATTATCGAACGGGCCAAAACCGACCCCAAGCCCCTGTATTACCGAGAAGCGTTTCTTGACCAGAAACTTGACGAATTTATGCGGCTGAAAAAATACGCGTCCACTGATGCCATGCCGCCCGATGAATTTGTCTCCTGGGTTTTCCCTGAACTGTTCACATCCAGACTGCCGCGCTACCAAGCCATAGCCGAACAGTATGGTTATATTGTCGACGCCAATGATGTCGCCGCCGTTAAGTGCGAAGATGATTTCATCAAACTGGTTGCCGACGCGCTTAGCCTACAGCAATGATGACTGAAGGTTTCCGCTTATGCCTTTAGTCGCACATACTGACTTACCCACGTTCCAGCGCCTGCGCGAAGAAGGTGAAGAAATTGTTGATCCTGAACGCGCCAGCCATCAGGATATTCGGGAAATACATATCGGCTTGCTTAATATGATGCCCGATGCCGCACTGGAGGCGACAGAGCGCCAGTTCTTCAGGTTAGTGGGCGCCTGCAACCAGATTGTACAGTTTCATGTCCACCCGTTTACCATTGAAGGCCTCACAAGAAGCCCGGAGGCGCAAGCGCATATCAACAAATATTACGAACCGTTTGCAAAAATCCAACAGGATGGCCTGGATGCGTTAATTATCAGCGGCGCGAACGTCACCCGGCAGAGCCTCCCCGAAGAGGATTTTTGGCAACCCCTGACTGAGGTGTTTTCTTGGGCCAGGGAGAATGTCGCATCGGTGCTGTGCTCGTGTCTGGCTACCCATGCGATCATTCAATACCGTTACGGCATTGCACGTACCCGCTTGCCCCAGAAACGCTGGGGTGTGTTTGCCCATAAAGTGCTGGATCGCACGCACCCCTTAGTTGCCGAGATCAACACCCGCTTTGATGTCCCGCATTCGCGCTTTAATGAGATATTCCAAAGCGATATGGAAAAACACGGCCTCAAGATCCTGGCTGCCAGCAAAGAGGCGGGAGTCCATCTTGCCGTCAGCGAAGACGGCTTCCGTATTGTGTTTTTTCAGGGACATCCTGAATATGATGACATCAGCCTGCTAAAAGAATATAAGCGCGAAGTAATGCGTTTTTATCACTCCGAGACAGCGGACTATCCCCCATTCCCAGAGCATTACTTTGGCGAAGCCGCACAACGGATTTTTACCCAGTATCGGCAACATGTCAGACTAGCCAAAAAAACGGGGCAACAGCTGGAAAAATTCCCCGAACTTCAGGTACTGGAATATCTTGACAATACTTGGCGGGATACGGCAAAAGCGGTGTTCAACAATTGGTTGGGCAAGGTTTACCAATTGACCGACCAGGATAGGCGCAAGCCATTTATGGCGGGCATAGATCCTGATAATCCCTTAGACCTATGAAGATAAAGGGATTTTTTGGCCCAGGCTGCACGGGATAATAATGGATTATCGTTATTTATAAAAATATTGACGCAAACCACTTTATGCTGTAGATGTAAACCATGCAATGGAGCAACGTTACCGCATGGATTCTTGTTTCGGCGCATACGGATGGGCTTTAAACTATTTTTAGCCCATATCCATCAACCTATCAGGCGAGGGCTATAATCATGAATAAACATTTATTAATTCCCCTATTCACAATGGGCGCTGCCTTGTTTGCCAGCCAAGTCATGGCGGCGGTACCTGTTGTTGATAACATAGGCAAAGCCGCAAACGCTAGCTGCAAACCCGCAGTAAATGCCGCAGGAGCGGCCAGTCTTACCCAGCCGTTACTTCATTTTGACAAGATCATCTTTGCAATAACCGATAAGTTGCAAGCCATAAACCCAGATGAGCAGGGTAATCTGGAAAAACTGCCGCGCAACACCGAACTGGATATTAAAGTCATTGACAACCCCAGGACCGTGGCTGATTTAAGGGGCAAAGTGCTGTCTTTTTTGGGCGCAGTACCAAGCCCGGAGTTTTACCCCGCCATCAAAATAATAGATGTCGACTATGCGGTAATAGTATGCCCCAAGTAAGCTGATATTGCTTATTGGCCTTTAATTGAAAAACCGGAAGGCGGAAGGAGAAAGCATCCGACCGCCTTTTTCCACATAGACGCTTATTAGCCCTTTGGCGGCACATAGCCTTGGGGCATTTCGTTATTGCCTTCAAACAAAAATTTACCCCTTTCTTCCGCCAAATAAGCCCTGGCTTTAGGGTCGAAACTGGCCAGCTTGTTCTCGTTAATCAGCATGGTTTGTTTGCTTAACCAATCTTTCCAGGCTTGTTTGGAGATTTTTTGATAAATCTCCTGGCCTTTTTCGCCAGGGAACGGCGGAGTGTCGAGGCCTTCGGCTTCCCGACCCAATTTTACACAGTGTACGAATCTAGTCATTGTCATTCCCATTGTTTAGCGACTGCAACAATATTTTAATCGGCGCCGCCAAACCTAAGTTGTTAATTTCTTCAGCGTGATGCCAGACGGTGTTATACCAAACTGCCGGACCGGCATCCATCACAATATTTATAGGGTTTTTTATTTCGGCATATAAGGGGGTGTAATCGAGGTGGTAATGCGAGAAGGTGTGGCGTCTGGGCTTTAGCAAGTTTTGGCTGAGAATACGTACATTCTTGGCTTGGCACCAATGCCCCGCATCGTCCAGGTTATCAAACTCCGGCAGGCTCCATAAACCGCCCCAGATTCCGTTAGGCGGCCTTTTTTCCAGCAATACCCTGCCATACTGATCCGTCAGCAATAAAAAAAACAAGTGTTTTGTCGGCAACGTTTTGGCAGGTTTGGGAGTCGGGTATAAAGCAACCGTACCGCTGACCCGGGCTTTACAATGCGTATTGACCGGACAAACCGTGCAGGACGGATTTCGGCGCGTACAAAGGGTTGCCCCCAAATCCATGATAGCCTGGGTATAATCTGCGGCACGTGCTGCCGGCATCAGTTCTGCGCTAAGCGCCCATAGTTGCTTATTGATCCGGCTGTTTCCCGGCCAGCCGGGAATTGCCTGAAACCGTGTCAAAACCCTTTTCACATTACCGTCAAGTATCGGGTGGCTTTTGTTGAAGGCAATGCTTAAGACCGCCCCGGCTGTGGATGGCCCGATGCCTGGCAAGTCAATAAGTTCGGCTAAGGTATCGGGAAAGTAGCCTTGTTTATTGATCAGTTGTGCAGCTTTATGCAAGTTACGGGCGCGTGCGTAATAACCCAATCCAGACCAGAGGTGCAACACATCATCGATAGCCGCATTCGCCAGACTTTCCAGGGTTGGAAATCTTCCTATAAACGCGTTGAAATAAGGGATAACTGTAGCTACTTGGGTTTGTTGCAGCATGGTTTCGGACAGCCATACCCTATAGGGCGACCTATCTTGCTGCCAGGGCAGATCCTTGCGCCCGTGTTGGTCAAACCAGCCCAGGAGGCGTTGTTGAAAATCTGTAGGATCCATAGTAACTGATCGGATTATGGCATTGCTCTGATGCGGGACCGGCGGGACTGGCCGACACATGGCTTCCGCCATTAAAAATGGATGTAATCATGGCCTGTTATGGCATATCATGACCCGCTATTATTTATAATGTATAAAGGGGGGGGTCAAGATGTTGTTTTTAGCTAAAGCGGCGGGCATTGCCATCATGGTATGGTTTTATATGACGGCAAAAGAGAAAGGTGAATCGACGGTAAAATGGGTGGTGATCGGCCTGATGGGCTACTGGCTTGCCTGGTGGGCAGTCAAATTAACCGTACTGGCCGGTTTAGTAGGGCTTTTTGGTAAAAACTTTACCGCAGTTTTTATTGTTACCCAGATCCCGGCTATATGCGCTATCGGCGCGGCTTATCTGGTCAGAAAAAAATTGTTGGCCGATATAGCCAAAAAAGCGGATTAGGTCTGTGCGACAAAAAAAAGACGCGTTGTGCAGGCACGACGCGTCTTTTTGTTTTACAAAGCCTTACAATTTGTCAGCGTTTTTATCCAGATATTCTGCAACACCTGCCGGGCTTGCATTCATACCCGCGTCGCCTTTATTCCAGCCAGCCGGACAAACTTCGCCATGTTCTTCATGGAACTGCAACGCATCAATGACACGCAGCAACTCGTCCATATCACGGCCTAACGGCAGATCATTGACTACTTGATGACGAACCAGGCCGCTACGGTCTATCAGGAATGTGCCACGGAATGCAACAGCAGGTGCCGCAGCTTCAACATCATAATCTTTACAGATTGAGTGGGCAATATCGGCAGCCATCGTATAACGCACAGGGCCTATGCCGCCTTTGTTGATAGGGGTGTTACGCCAAGCATTGTGGGTGAAATGCGAGTCTATCGATACAGCAATAACTTCAACGCCACGGCTTTTAAATTCATCCATACGGTGATCCAGTGCGATCAGTTCGCTAGGACAAACAAAAGTGAAGTCTAATGGGTAGAAAAAGACGACTGCATATTTACCGCTAGTGGCTTCAGAGAAGCTGAATGAGTCAACTATTTGACCATCGCCTAGTACTGCAGGAACTGTAAAATCAGGGGCTTGCTTACCGACTAATACGCTCATTGATTATCTCCATGATATTGAAAAATAAAGGATTACTGGCTTTAATCAACCACTGTGGCAGTGGGATGGAGGCTATTCTACACCAGATCAGTCGGGAATTGTCTAGTGTTGTTATTTTTTGCTTGCTTTTACATTGGCTTCAGCGATAATTTATGACAATTAGGTTACAAAAGGCAATATTAGAAATATAATGATTCGGCGGCATAACCTTGCTGCTAGCTTATCAAGTAATTCTTATGGAGGATTAATCTATGGAAAAAAATAAACATATTACCGAACCGGATGTGTTTGGTTTTCAAGTACGCATCGTAAGGCGCGGCAAGGAAAGCAGCCGCTATTTTTCCCATAAATTATGGGGAAACAAAGGCAA
The DNA here is from genome assembly GCA_030653435.1 of Methylovulum sp. Classification (GTDB taxonomy): domain Bacteria; phylum Pseudomonadota; class Gammaproteobacteria; order Methylococcales; family Methylomonadaceae; genus Methylovulum. The sequence goes on along the minus strand of JAURZI010000088.1, from coordinate 29,025 downwards.
GTCCCTGCAGGCGGCAATTACCTGGCGCGACCAGATGTTGGTTGTATTAAAGGGCAGCAAGACGCGATTCCTCAAGCCACCTAAAAACAAAACGACTACGGGTGTTACAGGGGTCTCCCGAACCGTAAAGTTCGACCACCGTAAAGACAAAAGTTATTTGTGCTACACCGTTTTTTGGGTCTGTAACGGAAAAGCAAGGAATAAAACATTTCAAGTGGGCAATGTCGAGAAAGTGACGGCAGATGATGAATTGCATGCGTTCCGTACTGCCAAACTGTTCAGAAGCTGTTATGAATATTCGATAGATAACGACATTGAATTTCATGACGACAAGTTTGTCGGCTGGAAAAAAACGCGATTGTATGACGATGAAAATTTAAATGCCGTGTGACCAGACCAGTTGTAGAGGGTGTCCAGTAAAGTGAATGTCCCTAACCGCTCCGGCATCAGCAAATGATTGACAGTATTTGCAGAAATTCTGCCCCAAGGGATTACTTGCCACATACCCCGCTATCAGTACCTGCATATTGCGTGTAGCGGCTAACCGACCACCACCAAGACCAGATCCTCAGGTTGCCAAAGAGCTCAGGGATGCTCGTCATCCCTGCTTGATACAACCTAAAGCGCCGCCGTACCTGTCTGGTATGGCGGCGCTACAGTTAATCCTATTTTTTCATCCGCTTTAGCGCGTAATCATAAAACTTAAGCGCATAATCATAAATCGAACGCCGCTTGGTGACAGCCACATAACTTAACAAGCCCAACAATAAGCCATAAAATAATTTGCCTAGTGGTGAACTTTGCTGCGTCGCGCCAGTTGTTGCGCCTTTTTTGACAGGAATATTTTGTACCGCCACCTTAGAAGGCTGATAACCGGCTTTCAAGTCAGGCAAGCCCAAACTTTGCCAAGCATCGTAATCCTGCCAAATCGGGTAATTTTTTTGCCAGAAGCTCTTGGTGAAGTACGGCGCCAAACTCATGCCATGTGCAGTGGGGATGCCTTTTGCATCGAGAAAATCTTTATAGACGACCAAGCTAATGTCGCCGCCCTCACCTGTCCCATTCGTTGTAAAGGATTTTTCAACATGGTCGTGGAACATCCAGATGCCTTGGCCAAAACTGTGCAAACCATCGTCAACACCGCTCAGTTCCAGGTCGATACGCTGCGCCGGGGTCAGGCCGTGCACGTCACGGGTGATATACGAACTGGGACCGTTATCAACACCGTCATAATGGGTGATGGTAGGCTTGTGGCCATGGATATGCAAAGCCAGATTTTCGGTATGGCCGTTTAGCACACGCAGCTTTACCTTCTTGTCTTGCTCCATTTCAATTAGCGACTCCCTCAGCGTGTAAGGGAACGAGCGGCCATTAAGCATAAAATAATCATCCGTGGCGTCGGTGATGTCGTATTCCATGTTCATGTGCTTGGCGATCAGGCGGGGATCATTCGCCGATCTGGCGACAACCTCGTGTAGCTCCTTATCAGCGGTTTGATAATGCAAGTCGTATTCCCGCTCGTATTTTTCGCTGACCGCCACAGAAGGATGGCGGACATGACCGGCACCGACGTTAAGTGTTTGCACCCAGTTGTTAGGACGGTTTTCCTCAACGACAAAAATACCCTGCAAGCCCATAGGGATGTGAGTGTGGGGCTGGACGTGGCAGTGATAATACATGGTGCCGGGCTGGCGCGGTTTGATGACATAGGTTTTGCTGTCGCCCGGCATCGTGTCCATATTACTGGTTTGCCCTACGCCATCATTGCCGGTGCCGCTATGGTCCATAAACGGATGGTCTATGCCGTGCAAATGGATGGAATGCGGCAAATAATGGGTGTTTTCCAGCACGATCCATACCGTATCATCCTGCTCAACACGGATGACTGGCGACGGTACGCGCAACAGCGAGTTCGCTTCCGGCTCGTAAAGACTGAGTGTTGACATATCACGGGTTTTGGGCGCATAAACCCAGAAAGTCGGTTGAATGCCGGGGGCAATATCAAATGTCGTTATCGGCGTTTTAACATCCGGCGAATGCCCGTTAAGCTCGACGACTTCCAGCTTAATAATGATCTTATCGGGATCGCCATCGCCATCGACATCGTCAGACATCGTGACGGCGTCGGCAGCAAGCTGGGTTTGCATCAAGGTGTCCATGGAAATATTGTTGGTGCCTTTTACAAAAGCGGCAATATCTGCGGGATTATCGGGGTTGCACAAATGCGACGCTTGTATCGTGACGCCGTCTATGACTTGTTCCTTGCGCCATTCGGGCGAAATAAAATCAGAACAGACCTCTTCCACCGGCCCCATCTCAACCTTGGCGGTAGGCGGCAAGTCAGTGGCCGCCTGGCCCAATGCAGCGTTAAGGAGCAACACGGAGCCCCCTGTTAGGGTAAGAAGATTTTTACGCATAGGATAACCTCTGAAAAACACACGATTGACGAATTAACGCCGCCAGGTAAAACGGATCATTTATAAGGGTATTTTAACTGAATAGCGCGACCAAGTCTTTCTTGGTTCTTAAATGAAGGGGAAAATGGCTTGCAGTCAGTGTGGAAATACCTGGGTGCTTAACTTAACGGGATTATTCAGGATGTCAATCTTGAGCAAGCACAGTGCGGCAAAGATTTACGCTGTGCCCAAAGTATAGCGGGCTTGCCTGGAAATTGTCTGCAACGGTATGATAACTGCCAAAAGGGCAGGCACTGCCACACCACACACAAAATAATATTATCGTGCAAAATCAATCTCCGCAGTATCTGGTCGGCATCGATCTGGGCACCACACATACCGTTGTGGCTTACGCAAAGGCCGAAACCAATGCAGATATCCATATTTTTCACATTGAGCAACTGGTTGCGCCGGGGCAAGTAGCTGCCCGACCTTTATTGCCCTCCGTGCGTTATCATCCTGCCGCAGAGGAATTGTCTGCTGCGGATGTCAGTTTTTCTCCGGCGGGCGGGCAGGCTGTGATCGGTGAAGCCGCGCGTTTGTTGGGCGCAAAATCTAAGGGACGTTTGGTGACCAGCGCCAAAAGCTGGCTGTCCCATCCTTCGGTTAACCATAGTGCGGACATTTTGCCCTGGGGCAGTGACGATGGCATCGCCAAAGTTTCGCCTATAGATGCCAGCGCCAGTTATCTGGAACATATCCGCACCGTCTGGCGGCATAAACATCCTGATGCACCGCTGGAACATCAGGAACTGGTCATTACCGTGCCCGCCTCTTTTGATGAGGCGGCCCGATCCCTGACGCTGGAAGCGGCGAAAATCGCAGGGCTTACCCAAGTACGCTTATTGGAAGAGCCCCAAGCGGTTTGCTATGACTGGCTGCAGCGCAATGCAGACCATCTTCAGCAAGCTCTGGCGAAGGTGCATTTATTGTTGGTTTGCGATGTCGGCGGAGGAACTACAGATTTAACGCTGATTAAAGTGGAACAAGGAGAACAGGCGCCCAAATTGACCCGTATCGGCGTAGGTGACCATTTAATGCTGGGCGGCGACAATATCGATTTGGCCTTGGCGCATCTGGCTGAAAGCCGGTTGACGGCTAATGAAAAACGCTTATCCGCCGCTGAGTTATCACAATTGATAGAACAGTGCCGCATGGCTAAAGAACGTTTGCTGGCTGATGATGCGCCTGAGCAGGTCGGCGTCACCTTATTGGGCGGCGGTTCCAAATTAATAGGCAGTTCGCGTTCGGTAGAATTGACCCGCGCAGAAGTCAGGAGCATTGCCTTGGACGGATTCTTTCCATTATCCGGCCTGGACGAATTACCTGGCAGGAAACGCAGCGGAGTCGTTGAATTCGGCTTGCCCTATACGGCAGAACCCGCCGTCAGCAAACACATAGCCGCATTTTTAAGGCAACATAAAACAGCGGCTCAGGAAGCGCTACAGGGCACCGGCAGTGTGCCAGACGCCTTATTACTGAATGGCGGCGTATTCCGCAGCAAACCGATTACCCAAAGACTAGTGGATTTAATTGCGTTATGGCGCGGCAATCATCCGGTATTGCTGGAAAACCAGCACCCTGAGTTGGCGGTGGCCTTCGGTGCGGTCAGTTATGCGCTGGCGCGGCGCGGACAAAAACTCAAAATTGGCGGCGGTGCGGCGCGCAGTTATTTTCTGCTGGTCGATACGGATACCAAAAATTCAACACAGCAAGGCGTTTGCATTTTACCCAGAGGTAGCGAGGAAGGTGAGGAAGTGATGTTAAAAGGCCGCCAGTTTGCCCTGCGACTGGGTGTGCCAGTGCGTTTTCATCTGGCATCAATCACTGGGGATGGCGAGTATAAGCCCGGAGACATCGCCGAAATCGACGACCAGTTCCATTCCTTGCCACCTTTGGCTGTTGCATTGGGACATCAACAAGCCTATGACGATACCGAACCAGACACCGAAGTGATTGTGCAACTGGCGGTAACGCAAACCGAAATCGGGACGTTGAAAATCCAATGCGTTGCCGTGGCGGATAACCGCCAGCGTTGGGATGTTGAATTCCAGATCAGAAAAAAAGGCCGCTCAGAGGCACAGGCCGACACCCCGCTGCCAGCCCAAAAAATGCAGCTCATCGAAGAAAAAATACAGGCGGTTTTCGGCGCAAAATCCAGACAGGCCGATCCGAATGCCGTCAAAAACCTGCGCGCCGACCTTGAAAAGATCATCGGTAAGCCCCGCACAGAATGGGAAACGCCGCTGTTAAGGGCCATGTTTGCGCTGCTGTTGGAAGGGGCTAAATATCATCGCCGCTCAAGCCATCATGAACGGGTTTGGCTGAGCCTGGCCGGTTTTTGCTTGCGGCCCGGCTTTGGCTACCCTCTCGATGATTGGCGGGTCGGGCAATTGTGGAAAGGTTATCCGCAGGGCATCCAGTTCGTCAATGAAACCCAAAACTGGACAGAATGGTGGACGCTGTGGCGACGCATTGCCGGCGGTCTGGACATGCAGGCGCAAGTACGCATTTTTGGCGATATTACCAAATACATCGACCCGTCAGCAGCCCGGCAACCGGGCGTTGCGAAACAAGTCAAAATACGCGGTTACGAAGAAATTGTCCGGCTAGCCGCCGTATTGGAGCGCCTGCCCACCGCCCAAAAAAACCAACTGGGAAACTGGCTGTTAAAACGCCTGCAAAAAGCCTGCGAACCCGACCAGACGTGGTGGGCGGTTGGCCGTATCGGTGCTCGCGTGCCTTTTCACGGCAGCAGCCATAATGTCATTGCTGCTGACATCGCCTGCGATTGGCTGGCGCAAATGCTATCCGAAGACTGGAAAAAATCTCCCCATATCGGCTTTGCCGCAACATTGCTGGCCAGAATGAGTGGTGATCGGGCCAGGGATATTGATGACGGCATGCGCGAAAAAATTATCAGCAAGCTGAAGGCGTGCAAAGCACCGTTATCGTGGTTGGCGCTGGTGGAGCAGGTTAAGGAATTGGATGAAAAAGAAGAAAAGCAGTTGCTTGGGGAGGCGTTGCCTCCTGGCTTGAAATTGCTCAACAAAACCTAGGATAGGCATCGAGCCCCTTATAGCATAATAGGTGCATCGTGATGCCTACCTAAAAAGCTTACGGCTTTAAACAGGGCCGCGCGTAATACACCCGCGCTGGTTGACCGGGCATCAGACAACCCCGTCAAAACATCGGCATAAGCCAGCGATAAGTCGCCACACGGCAAACGCCAGCGCTGCCTTGAATGGCGGCAGCGTTTATGTAAACATTACCGCAGAGGATAGGATGTGATAGGCTTCATGGTTTATACGCCGGCCCAAGGCACGCTGTTTGGCGTCTGACGACAACCCAATAATGTAAAGTTATGCAAAGATATTTTTATTCATGAGCGGCTATCTACTGGTCGTTAATGTTGGCAGCACGTCGATAAAATCACGATTATTTGCCACCGATTTACAGTCCAAGGCGGTATTGACAGCGGATTACGGTGAGACTGCCGATATGGTGCTGGAAGGCCAGGACACGCACGGCAATAGTATTTATCACCGTGTCGGGACAATCCATGACACCAGCTCAGCGTTAGCGGCGGTTTTGGATAAATGGCGGCAGCTACTGGATGGGAATGGCTTGCAACTTATCGCCATAGGCCACCGCATCGTCCACGGCGCCGACTGGTTTGCTGCCGTAACCCCCATCAATGCAGACCTGTTGGAACGACTGGCCGAGCTGGATCATTATGCGCCGCTGCATAACCCATTCAATCGCCTGGGTGTCGCGACAGCAGCCCAACTCTTTCCTGACACCGCCCAGTTTGCGGTATTCGACACCGCGTTTCACCGCAGCATCCCTGAGCATGCCGGACGTTATGCCATTCCTGGTCACCTGTCAGACAAAACCCATTTTTACCGTTATGGCTTTCATGGCATTTCCTGCCAGCATAGCCTGACGACCGCAGCCGAGTTGCTGGACTGCGACCCTGGCAGCCTGAACCTCATTATCCTGCATCTGGGCGGCGGCGCCAGCGCAACGGCTGTACGCGCGGGCGTTAGCATTGACACGTCGATGGGGTTTTCGCCTACAGAAGGCCTAGTCATGGCAGGACGTTGCGGTGACTTGGATCCGATGATCATCGTGACGCTGCAACAGGCCGGCATGTCCTCAACACAACTGGAGTTGCTGCTCAACCATAACAGCGGCCTGAAAGGCATCTGCGGCGATGCCGATATGCGTAGCATTTTGCAAAAAGCCGAACAGCATGATCCGGCAGCGATGCTTGCGGTAGAGATGTTTTGTTACCGGATAAAAAAATATGTCGGCGCCTATTGCGCCATCCTGGGCAAGGTGTCCGCGTTAGTGTTTACCGGCGGTATCGGCGAGCATGCACCGATAATCCGCAAAAACATAGTGGCGGGCCTGGAGCCGATGGGGTTTGTCATGGACAACGAGGCCAACCTGCGGCAGAGCAACCCAAACAGCGACATCAGCGCTATTGGCAGCCATGCCCGCATTTTGGTGATACATGCCGAGGAAGAGCGGGTTTGTGCGTTGCAAATATTAAATTTTCTGGACGCTAAGTCCTACTATGAGCCAAGAGGGTAATAAAGTGGAATCGAGCCATCAAGATTTTCAACTGTCTGCCGGAATGCTAGAGCATATGGATGCCTATTGGCGGGCGGCAAATTACCTTTCAGTCGGACAAATTTATTTGCTGGACAACCCGTTGCTCAAAGAGCCATTGACGCTGGAGCACATTAAACCTCGCTTATTGGGGCATTGGGGCACAACACCGGGCTTGAACTTTATCAACGTACACTTAAACCGCTTGATAAAAGTGCATGACCTGAACATGATGATCGTCTGCGGCCCTGGTCACGGTGGCCCCGCGATGCTGGCCAACTGCTGGCTGGAAGGCACTTACAGCGAATATTATCCGAGCATCTCCCAGGACAGGGACGGCATGGCGGCGTTGTTTAAGCAGTTTTCATTCCCCGGCGGCGTACCCAGCCATGTTGCGCCGGAAACACCGGGCTCTATCCATGAAGGCGGCGAACTGGGCTACGCGTTATCCCATGCTTACGGCACGGTTTTCGACAATCCCGACCTGATTAGCTGCTGCGTGGTTGGCGATGGCGAAGCTGAAACCGGCCCTATGGCGGCGGCCTGGCATTCCAATAAATTCCTGAACCCTGCCCGCGATGGCGCAGTATTGCCTATCCTGCACTTAAACGGCTACAAAATCGCTAATCCAACCCTGCTGAGCCGCATTGACGAAGATGAACTGTTGCAACTGTTTGAAGGCTACGGCTATCGCCCCTATCTGGTCGAAGGCAATGACCCCGAGATCGTCCATACCCGAATGGCGAGTGTGCTCGACCAGTGTCTGGAAGAAATCAAAGCCATCCAGCGTCTGGCGCGTAGTGGTGAATTGGAGCAGATAAAACGTCCGATCTGGCCTATGGTGATTATGCGTACGCCCAAAGGCTGGACAGGCCCCGCCAGTGTGGACGGAAAAAAGACCGAAGGTTTCTGGCGTTCCCATCAAGTTCCGCTGGCCAATCTGGCTGAAAACCCCGAACATGTAGTACTGCTTGAACGCTGGCTGAAAAGCTACCGCCCCGAAGAACTGTTCGACGAACACGGCAAGCCGTTGCCGGAACTGCTGGCGTTAGCACCGGTCGGGCGTCAGCGCATGAGTGATAATCCGCATGCTAATGGCGGCTTGTTGCTGCGTGACTTACGGCTACCTGACTACCGCAATTATGCCGTGGACGTGCCGTCGCCAGGCGCTGTCGAAGCCGAAGCGACCCGGGTGATGGGGCGTTTTCTGCGCGATGTCATGAAAAACAATATGGATCAGGCCAATTTCCGCATTTTCGGGCCGGATGAAACCGCATCCAACCGTTGGGACGATGTGTTTGACGTGACGGCACGGGCCTGGATGGAAAAGATTTTGCCGGAAGACACCCATCTTTCCCAAGAGGGGCGCGTCATGGAAATCCTTAGCGAGCATACCTGCCAAGGCTGGCTGGAAGGCTATCTATTGACCGGTCGGCACGGTTTCTTCTCCTGCTACGAAGCGTTTATCCATATTGTCGATTCGATGTTCAACCAGCACGCAAAATGGCTGAAAACCTGCAACCGCATCCCCTGGCGCAGGCCCGTGGCATCGTTGAATTATTTACTGACCTCGCATGTCTGGCGGCAGGATCACAACGGCTTTTCGCATCAGGATCCGGGGTTTATCGACCATGTGGTCAATAAAAAAGCCGAAGTCATCCGCGTTTATCTGCCGCCCGATGCCAACACGCTGCTGGCGGTGACTGACCATGTATTACGCAGCCGCAACTATGTCAATGTGATAGTCGCAGGCAAGCAGCCCGCCCCGCAATGGCTGGCGATGGACGCCGCGATGAAGCATTGCGAGGCGGGTATCGGCGTCTGGGAATGGGCCAGCAACGACCACGGCGATGAGCCTGATGTCGTGATGGCCTGCGCCGGCGACGTCCCTACGCTGGAAACGCTGGCCGCCGTCGATATATTGCGTAACAAGGTGCCTGACTTAAAAATACGCGTCATTAATGTCGTCAACCTGATGCGCTTGCAACCGACCAGCGAGCACCCGAACGGCTTATCGGATCGTGATTTTGACGAGCTGTTCACCAAAAACAAGCCGATAGTGTTCGCCTATCACGGTTATCCCTGGCTAATCCATCGCTTGGCTTACCGCCGCACCAACCATGCCAATCTACATGTACGCGGCTATAAAGAGGAGGGCACGACATCGACGCCGTTCGATATGGTGGTCATGAACGATATGGATCGTTTCCATCTGGCCGCCGATGTCATAGACCGTGTGCCGCGCTTACGGAACCATACCATCTATCTCAAGCAATATATCCGCGACAAACTGATCGACCACAAACAGTATATTTATAAATATGGTCAAGACATGCCGGAAATACAAAACTGGCAATGGCCTTATGGCACGGCATCCGCAGAAACTATCCCCGGCGATGGGGATGGTTAGCCTTCGGCTTCCAATATAGGACTTCGGTGCCGGTCATGGTTTTCGATGGCCAATGCCGCTTGTCTTCGTCATACCGGCGTTTGAATACGCTAAGCTATCTTTCGACTACAGTCACGAAAGATAGCTTCCGGCGGCACAGGAAATAACAGCATCAAGCGCATCACAGCTATTGTTTCAGAAAGTTTCCGCTGTGTAGCGATTAGCGTTAGTGTGGGTAAAGAGTATGCCATACGCTTTCTAGGCTGTGAACTTACCCCGTATTTTTCAAGCTCTAGGCACTATAGGGTTTGGGAAACAATATCTTCCTGACACAAATAGAGCTCAATACGCATCGCGTACCCTAATCGCTAGATCCGACCGCCCCGGACGGCTTATCTTTATCGCACCGCCTAATATTACCGTAACGCATTAAGCCGCCATTAATATTAATCCGGTTATGATTTACTCAACGCCAGGGTATTCCTTAACTTGATAGAGGTAGTTATGAAAAAGTTGTTATTTTTATTCGGCATAGCCATTGCTTTGTTGTTTTCAGCACCGATTTACGCATCTGGAGGGTATCATGGCGGGGAACACCATGAGCATTACCGCCCGCATTACCGTGAGGTTGTGAAGTATTACCCCCGGCCTTACCGGGAAGTCATCCGATATTATCCTAGACCCCAGCCTTACCGCGAGGTGATAAGCTATTATCCAAGACCCGTGCCTTATTACGCAGCGCCTAGATATTACCCTAGACCCCAGTACCAAAACTACCAGGATCCGCGCTCAACACAAGGTTTGGCTGGCGGTGTCATAGGCAGTGTTTTCGGTTATCAATTCGGCGGTGGCGACCCGTTGGCAACGGGCTTGGGGGCCGCCGCAGGTTCTTATCTCGGCAATGGTATGTCAGGAAGATGACGTTTGGTGGCTTGCTTCAGTAAGCGGTTAACAGGGAGTTACGGTTGCTGAAGCAAATCCAGTGTTTTTTCAGGCAGTTTTTTGCTTTCCCGCCCTTGCAGATGCTCCTGTGCATCGTCATGCACCGCCGTCATAAAACTGATCAAGCGCATTTCACAGTGCATTTTTTCTTCCAAACTCTCCGCTTCCCACAGCTTATTCAGCAATTGCTTGGCGTGATGATGGATAGTGAAGGCGAGCGCTTCGGGCAAATGCGTGTAACTGGTCTGTATGGATAATTTAAGTTGGTCCAATGCCGCCAAGTATTGTTTATAGTCCTTAATATCCTGCTTGCACTTGGTCTTAAACATAGCCAGTTCGGCGCTGTTTTTCGTCCTTAACAACGCAATATCATGCTCCAGCCGTATGCTTTTCTTCTTTAAGTCGTCGGCCAGATTTTTTTCCGCCAATACCTGAGCCTGTTTAAGCTTGGCCTGTTGCTCGTGGTTAACGGTTTGCCAACGTAAGTTTTCATCCTTGACCGATTGGAAAAGCTTAAGCAACGTAAAAATCCAATCTTTGAATGTATTCATAATTTAGTCGATGCCGCAATTTTTTGTTGCAATTTTAACAAGCCTTCGCCATCTAGGCGGCTACGGTAATGACGATGTTCTTGCTGTAATTGTCGAAAAGCCGCTTTGGATAACTGTGGCTTGACAGACCACAGCTCAGCGGCAATCGTGCGAGCTAACCCATTAATATGTTTGCGATTATTGGCAACCAGCAAGCGTTTTCTTGCTAAGTCATTAAAGTAGTTGAGCTGCACGGTTTTGAAATAAAACAGCTGCTTAAGTTGGTCTTGCTTAGCTTGGACAAACCATAAGCGCCGCAACGACCGTTGCCGGGCGGAAAAAAAATCCCGCAAAGAAGCCATAGCGTGTTTTACCGTCGCCAGTAAACCGGTCGTCAGCAACAGCGCGAACGCCCCAAGCATGAAGGCTAACGCGAGGTAGGTGATAGGCACCGGCAGATCGGACACCGATAATGACAATAGCACATCGGCCGATATAAACAGTGCCAACGCACAGCCTATTAACGATAGAAAAATTTTAATACGCATAATTCCCGGCAGGCAGCATATCTATGAGTTAACGGACTGACATTGTATCCAATTCGGCAAGCGGCTGAACAGCCGCCGTATTGATACTGCAAGCAGGTATGGACTGCGGTATAATCACAAGCTTATCTTTGACTATCGTATACCCATGGCCCAGTATTTTGAAGTCCATCCAACCAATCCGCAGCTGCGGTTGATTCACCGCGCAGTAGACGTTATCCGGCAAGGCGGCGTTATCGCTTATCCTACCGACTCGTCTTACGCGCTTGCCTGCCATATAGGCGATAAGCAGGCGATGGATAAAATCCGCCGTATCAGGCAGCTGGATGACAAGCATGATTTTACCTTGGTATGCAGGGATTTGACGCAAATATCGACATTTACCAAGATAGGCAATGATGCTTTTCGCTTGATTAAGGCGTTAACGCCGGGGCCGTTTACATTTATATTGGATGCAACCAAAGAAGTGCCGCGCAGATTACAGCATCCTAAGAAAAAAACCATAGGCATACGCATACCCGACCATGCCGTGGCACAAACCTTGTTGCGCGAGCTCGATGAAGCCTTGTTCAGCTCCACGCTGGTGTTACCGGGCGCTAGCGTTGCGCTCAGCGACCCTTATGAGATCAGGGAACAACTGGACCATGAGCTGGATCTGGTGATTGATGCAGGCATTGTCGAGTTTGAACCGACCACCATGATCGAATTTACCAGTGATGGCCCCGTAATTATTAGGCAAGGCAAGGGCATTGCCGAGCTGCTGACCCAATAGAGACATCACCATGATGAATGACCTGTCGTTGATACAACGCATAATTATATGGATATTACCCGTTGTTTTTGCGATTACCGTGCATGAAGTCGCGCATGGCTGGGTGGCAAAAAAATACGGCGATAACACGGCATCGGCACTGGGTCGGTTAACCCTGAACCCGCTTAAGCATATCGATTGGTTCGGTACGGTTATTTTGCCGGGCTTATTGCTGGTCACGGGCACGGGTTTTATTTTCGGCTGGGCCAAACCGGTGCCGGTTAATGCCAGAAATTTCAAAAAACCGTTGCATGATATGGCTATCGTTGCCGCAGCCGGGCCGATCGCCAATCTGTTGATGGCCACCGCATGGGCGTTACTGGCTAGGCTAGGCGTCACTATTGGCATTGAAGCCGTCTCCCTGCCGCTGATTTATATGGGCATAGCCGGCATTTCGATAAACCTGGTGTTAGCCTTGGTCAACCTGCTGCCGATTCCGCCGCTGGACGGCAGCCGTATCCTGACGGGCTTCTTGCCGGGGCGGTTGGCATGGCAATACAACCGGCTGGAGCCTTACGGCTTTTATATTTTAATCGCACTTTTATACTTTAAATTACTGAATGTGATCCTGGAATATCCGCTGTATATCGTCCAGAACGTGTTTTTTTCTATTGCCGGATTGTAAGCCGGCTTATCCGCCATGTTTAAGATACCGACCACTTGAAAACTGACGGCGCCAGCAGTTACGAATGAATGGAAAATACGATAGAACAACCCCTAGCCACCGTCAACGGAGCTCCCTTTAATCTGCTACCTGAAGACCTCTACATTCCTCCCGACGCACTGGAAGTCTTTTTAGAGCTGTTTGAAGGCCCGCTGGATTTACTGTTGTATTTAATAAGAAGGCAAAACCTCGATATCGTGAATATTCCGATAGCCGAAATCACCCGGCAATACATCGACTATATTGAGTTAATGGGACTGTTGAATATCGAACTGGCAGCCGAGTATCTGGTGATGGCTGCGGTATTGGCGGAAATAAAATCCAGGATGCTGTTGCCGCGCCGGTCTGACGACGAGGAGGAAGATGACGACCCTAGGGCGACATTAATCCGCCGCTTGCAAGACTATGAAATCATCAAGCAGGCCGCCGATGACCTCGACTTGCTGCCCAGGATGGAGCGCGAACACTTTACCGCCGATGTGGACACGTCCGCGTTAGCCATCGTGCAGGCCTTGCCCGACATCCAATTAAAAGAATTGATCTTGGCTTTTCAGGACGTGCTTAAGCGCGTCGACCAAACCAGCCACCACCAAATTACCAAAGAAGCTTTATCTGTCCGTGAACGAATGGCAACCATTTTGGCGCAACTTGAAGGAGAAAATAGTCTCCTTTTCCCGCAATTATTTATCCGAAAAGAAGGCCGACCCGGAGTCGTCGTCTCGTTTTTGGCCATCCTCGAACTCAGCAAAGAGCGGCTCATCGACATCATCCAGCCAGAGCCCTTTGCCCCAATCCGAATCAGCGCCGCCCGCGCAGCCGAAGCCTACTGCTAAAGCGCCTACGCAGCCAGTCGCGGCCGAGGCGCTTGCAACAGCAGACGGTGATGCCGCAGGACAAACCGTCATGGCAGCCTCCGTCAGATCCCGTCCTTATGCAAGGCTTAGGGGCACGCGCAGACGTATTAAGCCGGCGTCAGCAACGGAAAACGCTATAATTATTGAACAGTTTGCATGCAATATGGAACACCAACGCATTATTGAAGCTATTTTGTTTGCCGCAAAACGGCCTATGACCTGCAAGCAGATACAACAGGTGTTTCCCGAACTGGAACAGCCTGGGCTGGAAGAAATTCAGCAGGCGCTTGCCGCGATTGCCGCAGATTACCAACAACGCCCCCTGGAATTAAAACAAGTTGCCAGCGGGTATCGGTTTCAGGTCAGAGCCGAATTTTCGCGCTGGATGGCGCGGCTGTTTGAGGAGAAGCCACCCAAATATTCACGTGCATTACTGGAAACCTTGGCTATTATTGCCTACCGCCAACCGGTCACGCGCGGCGATATTGAAGACATACGCGGTGTCAGCGTCAGTTCCAGCATTATCCAAACCTTGCTGGAACGCGAATGGGTCAAGGTTCTCGGACATAAAGAAGTGCCGGGCAGACCTGCATTATTAGGCACAACCAAACAATTTCTGGATTATTTCAACATAACGACACTAGATGAACTGCCGACGCTACAGCGTTTCGAGCTAACGCTAGACAACACACCCACTTCAGCAGGCAAAGAGTGAACAATAAAAAACCAACACGCCGTGCAGCCAAGCCCGGCGAACGCAAACCCGGTGCGCGAATATCGCCCAGGACAACCGGCCAGGCTAAACCCATGCCTGCCGATACGCCAGCGCATACGATCACGACAAACAAAGACGATGGTCACCAGACCGGCCTTGGCGAGCGCATACAAAAAATACTCGCGCGCGGCGGCATCGGTTCCAGAAGGGAAATTGAACGCTGGATGGCGGAAGGTCGTGTCAAGGTCAATGGCGTTAACGCCACTCCGGGCATACGGCTGAAAACAGGCGATTATTTACAGATCAATGACAGACCCGTCCATTGGGAAAAATTTTCCGGGCAATCGACCCGTGTCTTGCTTTACCACAAACCCACCGGTGAAGTCGTGACGCGCCGCGACCCGCAAGGGCGCCCGATTATCTTTAGCCACTTGCCAGAATTGACCACCGCCCGCTGGATAGCTGTTGGCCGTTTGGACATCAATACTTCGGGGCTGTTGCTGGTGACTAATAACGGCGAACTGGCCAACCGTTTGATGCACCCGTCCACGCAAATTGAGCGCGAATATGCCGTGCGGATTTTAGGCCATGTCTCCGATGCGACCCTGGAAAAACTCAAGCAGGGCGTAGAGCTTGAAGATGGTAAAGCCAAGTTTGACGATATCCGCTTTTCCGGCGGCGAAGGCGCAAACAAATGGTATTACGTCACCGTTAGCGAAGGCCGCAACCGGTTAGTGCGGCGCTTATGGGAAGCCCAGGACGTCGTCGTCAGCCGCCTGATACGAGTACGTTACGGGCCGGCGGTGCTACCTGAGTTTGTCCGGGCCACTAGCCATTACGAGCTTACCGATAAAGAGCTGGACACCTTATTTGAATTTGTCGGCATGAGCCGGGAAAAGCATGATAGCTTAACCAATAAAGCAGAAAAACCTGGAAGCAAAAGCGCAGCCACCCGCAAGGGCTAAACGCAAAACATGGAAGCATGTACTGCCACTAACGTTTTTCCGATGAAAATTGTTATCATATGAGCTAGCCAACGGTACTCTAACATGATGAACTTGCAACAAACTATAGAACGCGCCATGGAACGGCTGATGTACGCCAGCCGCTGGATACTCGCGCCGATTTATCTCGGCATGAGCCTGATATTGATGGCGCTGTTCGTAAAATTCTTTCAGGAACTTTATCATTTTGTCCCGCATATTTTTGAAATCAATGAAACCGATTTTATCCTGACCCTGCTGACTTTGATTGACTTGACCCTGGTCGGCAGCCTGATCGTGCTCATCATGTTCAGCGGTTATGAAAATTTTGTGTCGCGCCTGGATATCGGCGAGGCAACCGAGAAGCTGGAATGGTTGGGCACCCATGATTACGGCTCGATGAAAATAAAAGTCGCATCGTCTATCGTGGCCATTTCGTCGATACATTTATTAAAAATATTCATGAACATCGGCGCGACCGCCAACGATAAATTGATGTGGTATGTGCTGATTCATTTGACGTTGGTCATTTCAGCGCTGTTCATGGGTTATTTGGATAAACTGACTAAGCACTGATGGTTATACGCTTACTGCTCCTTGAAACAGCAGGTTGCCACCTTTGCGAACAGGCGCTGCTCATCGTTAACCAATGCGGGCTGGAAGACCATAAGCTATACATTGAAAACATAGATATTGCCGACAGTGAGCAATGGCAGGCGCAATACGCCACCCGCATCCCCGTTTTATACCACCCCGAAACTAAGACCGACTTAGGCTGGCCTTTTGACCAGACGGTTGTCCAAGCATTTATAGAGGCGTTAAGGCATGACTGAATATCGATTAGAAAAAGACAGCATGGGCGAATTGCAGGTTCCGGCTGCGGCACTGTATGCCGCGCAAACCCAGCGGGCGATCAATAACTTCCCAATCAGCGGTTTGGCCTTGCCACCGGCATTTATCAAAACCGTTGCCTTGATAAAAAAAACGGCGGCTAAAGTCAATATCGAACTGGGCGAGTTGGAAGATGTGCTGGGCAACGCCATTATCGAAGCGGCGCAGCAAATTATCGCCGGACAGCATCAAGGACAGTTTCCGGTCGATGTATTCCAGACCGGCTCCGGCACCAGCACCAATATGAATGTCAATGAAGTGCTGGCGCATCTGGCAACGCAAATAGCCGGCCGGGCCGTCAGCGCCAATGATCACGTCAATATGGGGCAAAGCAGCAATGACGTAATCCCGACCGCGATACATGTCAGTGCGGCGCTGGAATGCCGGGACACGCTACTGCCCGGTCTTACGCATCTTGCCGAAACCCTGGAGCAAAAAGCCGTGGCGCTGGATCATGTCACAAAAACCGGGCGCACGCATTTAATGGATGCGATGCCGGTACGCATGAGCCAGGAGCTGGGCGGCTGGGCAATGCAGATACGCAACGGCATAAACCGGATTAACACCAGCCTGCCCAGAGCCTATAAACTGGCACAAGGCGGCACGGCAGTCGGCACCGGCATTAATGCCGACCCCCGTTTTGCGTTACGGTTTGCCGAGGTGTTAAGCGCCGAAACAGGCTTGCCGTTTACGCCGAATGAATCATTTTTTGAAAGCCTGAGCTGCCAGGATGCGATGGTTGAATTGTCCGGTCAGATGAAAGTGATCGCCGTCAGTTTAATGAAAATCGCCAACGACTTACGCTGGATGAACTCAGGCCCCTTGGCCGGTCTGGGCGAAATTGAACTACCGGCCTTGCAACCGGGCAGCAGCATCATGCCCGGAAAAGTCAACCCGGTTATCCCGGAAGCCACGGCAATGGTCGCTGCCCAAGTGATAGGCAATGATGCGACGATTACCATTGCCGGACAATCCGGCAGTTTTCAGCTCAATGTCATGCTGCCGGTGATCGCCTATAATATCCTGCAAAGCATAGAACTGCTGGGCAATACCAGCCGTTTGCTGGCGGATAAGGCCATTGCCGGGTTTACCGTCCGGCAGGACAACCTGCAACAAGCGCTGGCGAAAAACCCCATACTGGTGACGGCGTTAAACCCCATTATCGGTTATGCCAAAGCCGCCGAAATTGCCAAAGCGGCTTATAAGCAGGGACGGCCTATTATTGAAGTGGCCGCCGAGATGACCGAGGCCAGCCTTGAAGACTTGACCAAACTGCTGGATCCCGTGCAATTGACGCACGGAGGCATCAACGAATAAGACAGCTAGGCTAAACTGTCAGTGCCACTCTGAAACAAACCCGTTGTTTTTTGCACGCCGTGCCCTTGCACCGTCAAACGTTAAGCGCTACCGTCGCCTTCCGTAGACGATCATTGATGGCCTGCCATGCCGCCGTTTCCGGCGGCTGTTCCACTAAAATCCTATCCAGGCCAAAGCGGTCCAGCTCCCGTAACGACGCATATAGCGCTTGTGCGTAGTTCTCCGCTTGTTGGGGCATGCGAATGAGCTGGATGTGGCGGCTAGTCGGCATCTCGAATTGATAAGCGAGTATGCCGATGCGTTGGTCACCGCCAGCCAGTGCCGGTAGCGCGGCGACTAATTGGGGTAAGGGGCATAGCATGGCCGTCGTCAGCGGGGCATAATGCACCGCCATCATGCCCGACACGCGTATATCCGAGGGCCCTGCCAACACCGGCGTTAATAGCTCGGTTTGTAAAACGCCTTCCAGTGCTTGCCGGGTAATATGCCCTGGTCGCAACAATCTGGGCCGGTCACCGCTCAAATCCACTATCGTCGATTCCACACCCACCTGGCATGCGCCACCATCGAGAATAAGATCCACGCTATCACCCAGCTCTTCGGCGACATGGCTGGCCTGGGTCGGGCTGATTCGGCAAAAGCGGTTGGCCGACGGCGCGGCTATGCCGCCATTGAAGGCCTGCAATAAACGCAATGCGGCGGGATGATTGGGTACGCGCAACGCGACGGTGTCCTGACCGCCAGTGACTTCTCCAGGCACTCCAGGTTTTTTGTTCAAAACCAGCGCGAGCGGGCCAGGCCAAAAATGGGCGGCCAACTGTTGCGCGGCTGCGGGCACGGATGCCGCCCAAGCGTTTAAAGCTTCGGCACTGGCGATATGCACGATTAACGGATGGTCGAAAGGACGGCCTTTAGCGGCAAAAATGCGCCGCACGGCATCAGGGTTCATTGCATCAGCGCCCAGTCCATAAACAGTTTCCGTAGGAAAGGCGACCAGACGACCTTGCCGTAATAAACGCACGGCATATTCAATAGCGGCAGCATCTGCCGCAGGCATGGATTTCATCATAGAGGGCTATCGTTTAACGTACAGGCCGCACATTATGCTCGACCCCAGCCCCGTTAGCAAAGCTTAGGCGTCGATTGCACCGTTGCCGACTTAAACCGGTAAACATAACGTCAGTAATCGCGCCAAATGCTGCTATAGCGTATAATTTGCCTATAACGCAACCTTTCCCAACAAGATTCAGTGTATGTCAATATCCTTAAGAAAAATCACGCATCAAGTTTTAGTCGGCGATGTGAAAGTCGGCGGCGGCGCACCCATTGTCGTCCAGTCCATGACCAACACCGATACCGCCAATATCCCTGCAACCGTTAATCAGATTATCGAACTTGCTACAGCCGGTTCCGAGCTGGTGCGTATCACGGTAAATACGGAGGAAGCCGCCAAAGCCGTTGCGGATATCCGCAACCAGCTGGATCAAAAAGGTTATTCCGTGCCTATCGTCGGCGATTTCCATTTTAATGGTCATAAATTGCTGGAAAAATACCCGGACTGCGCCCAGGCTTTAGACAAATACCGCATCAATCCAGGAAATGTAGGCCGAGGTAAGAGCCGCGACCCGCAATTTCAGCAAATGGTGGAATTCGCCTGCCAATATAACAAACCCGTCCGCATCGGCGTCAACGGCGGCAGTCTGGATCAAGCGGTATTGACGCGCTTGCTGGACGAAAACCGTTTGCTTAAAAACCCTGAACCCTTGCCCGCCATCACCCGCAAGGCCATCGTATTGTCCGCGCTGGAAAGCGCCGCCAAAGCCGAAGAAATAGGCCTGGGCAAAGATAAAATCATCTTGTCCTGCAAAATCAGCAATGTGCAGGAATTGATCAACATTTATGAAGATTTGGCCAGCCGTTGCAATTATGCCCTGCATCTGGGCCTGACTGAAGCCGGCATGGGCTCCAAGGGTATCGTCTCTTCGTCAGCCGCGCTGTCGGTGCTGATGCAACAGGGCATAGGCGACACCATCCGCATTTCGCTGACCCCTGAACCCGGCACGTCCAGAACCCAGGAAGTCATCGTCGCCCAGGAAATATTACAGACTATGGGTTTCCGCTCGTTCACGCCTATGGTGATTTCCTGCCCAGGCTGCGGGCGCACGACTAGCGATTATTTCCAAAAACTGGCGATGGACATCCAAAGTTATTTGCGCGACCAAATGCCGGTCTGGCGTAGCCAATACCCCGGCGTGGAAGCGATGGAAGTCGCCGTAATGGGCTGCGTCGTTAACGGCCCAGGCGAAAGCAAAAGCGCCAATATCGGCATCAGTCTGCCAGGCACCGGCGAAACACCGGTAGCGCCTGTTTATGAAGACGGCGAAAAAACCGTCACGTTGAAAGGAGACAGGATTGCCGAGGAATTTCAGGAGATTGTGCAACGGTATATTGAAACGCATTATGCCGTCAATCCTTAAGATACGCAGTGCATATCATTAACTAGGCCGTACAGGCCGCGACAATAGTTTAGGCAGAAACGCCATGACCACACACCCATACGAAACAGATATTATTGCCTGGGCAAACGAACAGGCCCGGTTAGTCCGCAGCAGGTAATTTGAGTTGCTGGACTTGGAACATATTGCTGAAGAGATAGAAGACGTGGGCAAAAGCGAACAACGCGAACTGGCAAGCCGCATGGTTATACTTATCGCGCATTTGCTCAAATGGCAATTCCAGGCGGAGCGCCAGGGGCGTAGCCGGCAAATCACCATTCGCAACCAACGCCGCGCCATTCAACTGCATCTAAAACAAGCGCCCAGCTTGAGGGCTAAGTTAATGGATGCCGATTGGCTGGAGATCGTATGGGGTGATGCGGTTTATCAAGCAACAAAAGAAACCGGCCTGGATCATTTTCCTGATACCTGTTTATGGCCGGTCGAGGACATGCTCTCGGACGGATGGCTGCCGACTTTAACCCATTAAGTTCCGGTAAGCTACGCGGTGCCTATTAACGCTGGGCATCCAGCATGTCCAGACGCATATCCATTTTTTTCACGGCTTGCGTATCACCGGATTGTCTGTAGTATTTTTTCAGTTGGCCCAGAATATACCGTAAAGGGACTCGCCAGCCTTGTCCAGATGCGGTACGGTCAGCGATTGACAATATCTCAAAATCGTTTGGGTAATGCTTCAACGCGATAGAGGCGGCTATCAAACGGGCCAAAGGCGGCTCTATGTCTTGCAACGATGGCGTCAAATCCTCACCCTCGTGCAGTGCCCGGTAAAAATCCCTATAGTGTTCCGGCAATAAGCCGATATTAATGCCTTCAGTGCGGGCATCCAGAAATTGCTTATAATGGTACTGGGGTTCAGTCAGGTATTCATGATGCAGCGCGCCTATTTCAGGACAGGCTAAAAACGCCGCCTGGTCGATTGCACATTTGTACAGGATGACGTGGTTCAAGGCTTCTATTTTTCCGCTGCTGTTGACGCTGTTCAGCGCTTTTCGGAAATTCATGGCAGCCGTATTTTTGTCGCCCGTTAATGTATTCGTTTGATAAAAATACAGGTAATCGAAGGCATCGCTTTGCCAGCGCGGCAAATCGCTGGCGCAGCCCGCTGTCAGCATTAACAGCCATAACAGGCACCGCTTCACGGTAAATCCTCGACAGCGCCGTTGTCATGACCAGGCATGACGGCGTTTGCCTTCTTTAACAGCAGATTCCATCGGGCGACACTATCATCGACTTGTTGGCGCAATAATGGCAGGTCTGCCGTAGCCTTTGCCACGTCGGTGCTAGCCTTGGCCGCATTGGCCAATAACGCGTTCATTTGCCCCACGTCCATTTTTTGCAAATCGAGCAGCACTTCATCCAAAAGCTTATTGACCCGCATCATACTGCCTTTCGGCCCCACCGCCACATGCCGGGTATCGCGGATCAGGCTTTGCATATCTGTAGACAGCGCTTCGTAACGTCCGATAAGTTCCGGCATTCGCCTAAGACTTTGGTTCAACGCCAGGACGGCCTGTTTATCATCAGTCACCATGTCCAGCAGGCTGGTTTTTTGGGCCAATTGGGAAGATAGGGTATGAATATTGTTCAAGCTTCGGCTAAGTGCACCGGTTTCGCGGGTTATATTTTCAATATTACCGGCGACACGGTCGATTCGGTCAATAATCGGCCGAGTCCTTTTTATCACTTCGTTGATGTCGTCAACCACACCCATTTCGAACACCTGGCTTTCCGCCGGCGGACCGGATTCCATTTTTTTCGAATCGAGCACGATTTTGCTCTCGCCGATGAATGGTTTGTCCAATGTAAACGTGCTGGAACGCCGCACCCATTGGGCATGGCGCTCCGGAATTTTTATCGTCGCCAGTACGTGACCCTCGTCATTTAGGTCAAGGTCACTGAGTACGCCTATCCTAACGCCGGAAAAAAGCACCGGCATGCCCTCATGAAGTTCTTCGCTGGCACGGGAAAGCAGCATGAAATGATGCGTGTTTTCAAAATAATCCTTTTTGATTGCAAACAGAATAAGCGACGCGACGGTGATAAACGCAAAAATGACGACTAACAGCCCGACCTTGAACTTGATCTTATCGAATTCGGCGGAGTCCATGATAACGTTCCTCTTCCCATTGGTATTCCAGAATATGGCATACGGCGAAATACTGAGCCAGCTTGTCGATCATCGCGATAATATCGCTGATCTCGCAATCGGCATGAAGTTGTTCAGATGGCCGGTCAATGACGACAAAAGCTTGTTCAAGCAAGACCGCCCGTACCAGTTTGCCGACGAAAATATCCCTTTCACCCAACTGGGCGCAGTCTAAATGTCCCCTATGACTAAGCCCGAACAGGGCTAACAGGCTGTCCGCCTCATTAAGCGCGGTCCGGGTGGAAAAATGGCGATGGTATTGTAAGACCAACGCGCAATTTTGCTTTAGCGACAGATTGGAAATCAACGGCAAATCGGATGAAACCATGCCAAACCTACCTCCCGCTTCGTTACGCAGCCATGCAAGTTGACTGTCGATGCGCCGGGCGTCAGCAAAATAATTCAAATAAACCTTAGGACTAATGAGCATGTTTCTATGGTCGAAATGGCAACGAATAAGTGAACCATGCCATTTAACACAGCAATCGGAATATCGGTCAGCTTTTTTATCGTTATTTTATAACCGTTATAGATAGGGATAAATGCCACAAAAAAACCGAAAACAAGCAATTTCCCAAAAACCATTGCAAAATCGGACAAGCTTACGGCTCCTAGGAAAATATCGGCATACTGCTTATAAGCCAAACCAAAAATACCGAATGAAAACAAACCGCCAACTAAGAAAATAATGATCGAAAACAAAATATCGAAGACTACGATACAAAACATGATGCTGATTATGCGGGGCACGAACAAATACACGACAGGATCAATGCCGAAATACTCCAGTGATTTGATTTCCTTATGCACTTTCATGACGGCAATTTCGGCGTTTATGGCCGAACCGCTACGCTGGGCGACCAAAAAAACCGTCAACAACGGTGCTATTTCGACGAAGATAATGCCGGCCAATATATCGCCCAAATAATTGACCAAGCCCATCTCTTTGATTTTTTCTAAAATGATGCCCAATACGAAAGAACCGAAGATAACGGAGAACGCTAAAAAAGGGACCAATATTTGCCAAGCAGTAAAATAAACTTGCATCACTAACACGTCACGCACCGCCGAATTATAATTGGCAGGCCGCCGCATTTCCCCAAAGCACAACAGTGCGAAGCGGGCGGCGGCTTTGCCGTTTTGATATTTTCTAATGGCAACGGCGCCGATATTTTCAATGGCTGCTTTCAGCATGTTGTTGCAAGCCATAACAAGTGGACGCTTGCTTAGCGGATCAAACCGTTAAACGCTTAACCTTCCTGGCCATCTACGCGTGCGCTGGTCAGCACCGGCGCATAAACAAAAACAAACAGCGCAAAGGCCGCCAGCCAGCATAATGTCGAAGCATACACCAGCATGCCATACCCATCCGGCAACGCTATCGGCAACAAGACCCTCAGCACCACGGCCAAATTAATCAGCACAAACGCGATCGCAATGGCGTTTGAGGCCCTGAGCGCCCTGCCGGTATGGCCTAACGACACCCGCGCCATCATGCCCAACGTCAACACGCCTATGCCGCCTATCGTGTAAGCATGCAAGGCTAAGGACGGCGACACCCAGTCATAAGCCGCCAGCGCCGTCAGCACGAAGCCGACAATAATCCAGCCGTAACCGATATACAACACCCATAATAGCGGCACATAGCGTATTCTTGGCACATACCAGCCGGATAAGCGAACGCTGTTCACCAACGCGGCAATCATGGCGACAGTCGCCAGCATGCCGCCTGCAACACCGGTCATTTGCACGACAAAGACCAACGCCGCGCTGGCAACCGCCAGGCCATCTAATAGCGGTTTTCTGATAATCAACGTCCCTGATATGCCGCGTTCCGTGAAAAAAGGAAACACCCGCCCGGCAATGACCAGTATCAGCGCAATAATCGTCGCCACTACAAGCTGGATGCCTAACCCTGCGGTATTTTTTGTCAGCCCCAATATTTCCGTATGGATCAAACCGTTGCCCAGCGCCAAGACCAGCAAAATGGCGACAAATACCAGATGCTTCCATTGTCTGGCCTGGAAAATAGGCTTGCAGAGTTGGACTGCCAGGGTCGGCAAAAACGCAAAGTCTATCAGGGCGATCATTGCGTCCGGTAGCAAGCCCTCATAAAACGGCACGATGCGTCCGTACAACCAGAGCAGGCATAGCCCTGCCAAGGGGTCGCCGGTTAATGTCGGCTTGCCTGTCCAGTTTTTGACGGCGGTCAATAAAAACCCGGCCATCACGGCGACCGAGTAGCCCAACAGCATTTCATGGGCATGCCAGGTGCCGGCAAAATAATTTGCCGCCAATAAGTCACCTTTGAAGATAGCGTTCCACAACAGTATCAAAATCAGCGCCGATAACCCGGCCAGGGCAAAAAATGCCCTAAAGCCCAGCGCGAATAGAGGATAACGGGTAGTGGCTTGTGCTTTAATCGCTTGTAATTTCATAGGGATTGTGTTTCCAACCAGTCCAGCTCAGCATTTGAGAAGCCTGCAATTATACGCATTTCCCGGTTAAAAGGGCCTTTTGGCTTGCCGCCTTCGTAATATTCGCCAAGCAAGCGCCGGTATTCGCTTTCGGGCTCACAGCCCAATTGCATGCAGACCCTGTTAAACCAGTATGAACCCCGTTCAACATGACCGATTTCATCCGTCAAGATGCGCGTCAACAAGGCCATGCTGGCAGTGTCGCCCCGTTTTTCGAATTTGGCGATAAGCCCCGGCGTGACATCCAGCCCGCGCGCTTCCATGCAGCGCGGCACCAGCGCCAGACGTGCCGGTAAATGATCGGCCGTCAGTTGCGCCAGTTCCCATAAGCCGCCATGCGCCGCCATATCGCCGTAAGCTGTGCCCAAGCCCTGCAAATGGATACGGATCAGCTCGAAATGCTGGGCCTCTTCATCGGCGATACGCAGCCAATCCCGGTAGAACTGATCGGGCATGCCGCGAAACCGGTACAGTATGTCCCACGCCAGATAAATGGCAATAAATTCAATATGGGCGATGGCATGAAAAAACGCGGCGACACCACCCGGTGCCGTCAACTTACGGTTGGGCACAAAACGCGGCGCCAGCCATTCCGGCTTTTCAGGGAAAACCACTGCGCTTATCGGCGCAACTGGCCGACCCTGATCCAGGCTTAATGCACCGCTCTCCAGAAGCTGTCTGGCCTGATGGGTCAGGGCCAGTTTTTCATCAATATGTCCGCTATGCAAGCAGGCTTCGGCGAATTCAAACAGATTATCCATGATTAGATTTTTTGGGGGGTTATTGGCTATACCGACCCATTATACTGGCTTTATGGGGTATTGTTTTTTGCACAGCATCCGCTAGGCGGCATCAGCCCATGGCTGAAGGCTGCAACCCTTATGTCCTGGCTAGGCTAGACGATGTTTGGGCAATGACGCGTGTTAACGCTTGACCTTGCCGTCCACCCCGTCAAGAATCAACTGCCCCGCATTTAATGCCTGCTTGCGCCAGTGCCGCCAATAACTTTCGGCTTGTTGCTGGCGTAAACAACGCAAATAGCGCACCCGTTGCGCCGCATTAAGGTGTTCGTGTATCAATGGCAGCAAGCCGTCTTCGATATTGTAAGCGGTTTTTTCAGGAGCCAGGCACACGGGGACAATGCAGTCTGGCGACAAACTCAAATCTTCGGCTATCGCCAGACAAGCCTGCCGGATACTGCGCGCCTTGGCATTATCCGGTTGCTGGATTTGGTAAGGGGGTTGCCATTCACGAACGGGACGCAGACGGTCGATATGCGTCGCCACCGCGATAATCACGGGCAAGGTTTGGTTTGGACAATCCTGCTGAAAGTAATGGCGCACTGCATCCAGTTGTTGCGCGTCCACAGCGCGGGCGGCTTGCGCGGCATTGCAAACCATTAACATAACATCGGCGCTGGCCCATTCCCGCTTTAATGCACCGGAGGCGGTACCGGGCGTCAAACCGCCGTAACCGGCACTGTCGATGATGATCGCTTGTTGCAAACCCTCGCGTTCGAGCACATAGGGCGTCATGTCCGAAGTGACGGGCAAAAAGCCTGCCGCGCTTTTTATTTCGCCAAACAAGGCGTTAATCAAGCTGGACTTGCCGCTGCTGACCTGTCCTAAAACCAGGAACCGTAACGGCTCCATAGACTGCCCGCGCGCCAGGCTTTCGGCAATATCTGCTGTGGAGGCGGCGCTTAAGCGCTCAGTCGGCACAATGTCATCCAGGCTCAATTGCCCGCTATAGAGCTGGATCGCGTAATAGCCGAGCTTGTTGATATAGGCGCTGACCAAGCGCTGTGATAGCTCAGTGGTGACGGTGTTGAGCCCTTTGCTGAACAATACGCCGCGTGCCTGGGCCAGCGCTGCGCCCGACCAATTGAACAACCAATTGCCGATAGTGAACGCCGATTTAAGGTTATGCAAGGTATCAACGGCTTGCTTGGCACGTAATAAATCGCCTACCCGCACCGCATGGCTACCGGGAATTTTATCTAACACTTCATGTTGAATATCGTCGCACACCAACACTATCAACTTGAGCAAATACGGTAGCGGAAATTCCAACAGCGGATATTTGGAATCGGCATGGAAATGCCGTGCAACCAGCATCAATACCTCATTCGTCAGTTTTAAGGCTTTGCCGGTGTCCGTCAGTAAATCGGTTTCTGTTTGCCAGCGCTTGGCTAAAGGCTCAAGTTCCCGCCAAGCCGACTGGGCTTTATCCGACCAATTGGCATTGGGCTGGATGGCAAATGGCCGGACGAACACCGGCTGTGCAGTACGGCTACGCCAGTGTAGCAAGCCATAAACCAGCGCGAAATTGGCCGACAAGATGCCCATGCCCTGATAAATCCAACCATGCTGCCATAACCAGTAACCGCCCAGCGCGATTAAGGCCAGCCACGGCAGTAAAAATATCCCGGCTACGACCATGCCAAAACGCGTCACTGATACGGGCATATGTTTAGTCCCGCACATTGAGGAATTGGCGCGCATGGCTAAACGCCTCGTCGTATGCTTGTTTTAAGCCTGCATGATCAGGCAGGGCGCCGCGTTTAACACCATACAAATATACACAAAAAGCCTTGCCCAGCGCATAAGTCATCGCCCCTGAATAAGCGCCGGCCACCGCCCAACCGTACACGGGGATCAGCTTTAACAATTCCCGCCCCAACAGCCCTATGCCGACACCGGTGCCGATTAATGCCGTAAATTCGGCAAACAGCCTGCGGGTCAGCTCCAGGCCATAAATGGACGCAATGCTGTGGAACAACTTGGCTTGCACCGCCAGCACCAAGGGCAAGCCCGCCAGCGGTATCGCGCCCATGCCGACATTAAGCACCGCGTAACCGATCAGATGCGGGTGGGCTTGTCGGGCATGAAAATCCAGCAATTCCTTATGCTGCTCAGTGCCGCGCAATAAGCCGATCACACCGCTAGGCAACACGGCCTCAATCGCGTCCCACAAGGCGGCCAGGCCATAATCGGCGGGCGGGTAGCCATCTTCGGGCAACGTGAAATCAACCGGCACAACATGTACAGGCATGGTTTTAAACCAGTCGCGTTGGTGCAGTAAAACCTGCGCCAAGGCATGCGGCACCTGCGGCGGAAACGGTGCGTGTTGGTAAGGATAGGGTTGGATATGTTCGGTGTTGATCGTCGCATAGCCTTCGTGCAAGGTGGTTTGTACGACAATAATAGGCCATTCCGGATGCTGCTTATGGATAGCGGACACGGCGTCAACCACCTCCGCCTGGTTCATATCCAAAGCCCGCAGCACCACGATCAAGACATGCGCCTGATTGGCGCACCAGGCTAAATCTTCGCCGGGATGATAAGCCGTTTCGCCCAAGCCACGGGTATCGAGAAAACGCAGCATCGGATGGCTAGCCGACGGAAAATCATAAAACCGCGACCGTTTTGTGCACGCCTGAAAACCGTTGCCGATTTCCGCCGCATCATTACCGGTTAATGCGCGTATCACCGAGGTCTTACCGGCCTGGGTTTTACCTAGCAACCAAAAAACCGGAATCGGCAAGCGTTGCCTGACCGCGTTTATTTTGGCGTCTATGCCTTGCGCTTTGGGGTTAAAAAGCGCATTACCCAAGCCTTTCCAGGTCCAGCTGCTGATGATGTTCATTGTGGGTGTTTAAAAACTCTGTGGACTAAGATCATGTTATCGGACGATTCTGCGGGTTAGGGATGGCGCTTTGCAAATCAGGGCATTAACGGTACGGGTAGAGCTTTCTACTTGCCAGACCATCAATCGACCTGCCAATTCTACATAACATAGAAACTTGCCGTCTGCCGATATTAACGTGCCTTCATACGCCAAAGCGACTCACCCATTCAGGCTTGAGGTTTTGATTGTCATTGTTGAGCCACCATAGTCAGATATGCGTATCCAACACGATCATGCCGGTAAATTCCAATCCGCTTCTGGAACAGCCCAAAAAATGTCCCCCCCCAACAAAATACAGGGCTTACCGGCGATATCTGGTGCGGTTGCCCTAACAATACCTTCGCCAAAAATCAGGCCGCTTTTGCATGAATTCTGCCGATTTCTGCGGCTTGGAAAATCCTATCATCAATATAAAACTCCTCTGCATTTTTGCCGAGCGAATTGATAATCCGGCGCGTGTATTTGCGCGCCCTGAAAAT
>JAURZI010000024.1 GCA_030653435.1 Methylovulum sp. | reverse complement strand
CAAGGCTTCCATTCGCTCACGTAGCTTTGGGTGTTGGTTAAGGCGGCTGATAAAAATCTGATCTTTGTTTGTGTCCATGGGCTAAGTCAAGTTAAATAACGGTATTTTACAGAATCCCCACACTTTTAATCACACCCTGTTTTAGCTTTGCTTGCCCGCCAGTTTCTCGACGATGACAGTGACCGGGCAAAGAATGGGACGATTTTCTATGCGTTGGAAGCCGCCATTCAGGACATTACCGACATAAGGACGGATGTTAGCGGTTTTTACGAGTCTTAAAACAATAAACGGACATAAAAAAAAGGCTGATTCACCTTATAAATCAGCCTTTCTTAGTAATACTTGCCCTCAATTCGCACGGTCATTATAGCTTATGAGGCAAATATTGCATACCTTCAAGGGAGAAATATGCACTATGCAACAGGCACAAGAAATCATTAACGCAATAAGGCCATTTTGCGCGGCCGGGCTGCATCTGGTACCGATTCCGCCGGATAACGGCAAACCCACCAAAGCCCCACGCGCAAAGGGATGGAATCAGCCTGAAAGTTTTAGTAATCCTGGTGGCTATTCGGATAATGCCGACACGTTTAAGCATTGCCAGGGCTTTAATGTTGGTCTTTATCACGGCGCAAGCCAAACGTTGGCGCTTGACCTGGATGATAGGACGCTGGCGTGTCAGGTTTTTGAAGAAACGGCTGGCATTCAACTCTTAGACTGGTTAAAAGATGAGCTGCGCGTAGAGATCAAGAGCCCTAAAGCCAATCGCGGCAAGCTGTTATTCAAATTGCCGCCGACAACAGCTGTTGGATTACGGCAGCTTAAGCATAACGGCCAAGTTATCTTTGAGCTACGATCGGGTAACTGTCAGGACGTGATTCACGGACAGCACCCGGAAGGTGGTGCGTATCAATTTATCGGTAATCCGGCAGCAATACCACCTATCCCTGAGGTGCTGCTGGATATGCTGCAACACTGGGATGACTGGAAACCTTGTTTTGATTCCGCGCTGGGCATTGAGACGGAACCGCCCAGAAGCGCACCCCGCAAACCTCAGCAAAGCGAAGGCTTACCGGGTAGACGTGACCCGATTCAAGAATTTAACCAGTCTGTAAGTGTGCAATCTGTCCTGATCGGCAATGGCTACAAACCGGCCGTTCGCGATAGATTTATCAGACCGGGCAGCACGTCTAAAGCACCCGGCGCTATGATTCTACGCAATTGTGCCGATGGTATTGAGCGCGTTTTCAGTCATGGGGGCGATGTGCTTAATGACGGCTTTGCTCATGACGCCTTCGACTGCTTAAGGCTACTGGAACATGGTGGCGATTTTGCCAAAGCGCTTAATTGGAGTCCTGAGATTACCCAGCATAACCGGCGGCTCTTCAGACAGGGCAAGGCTAAATGCGTCGCACCACAGTCCGCAATAGAGGATGAGAAACCAGCAGACCAATCCCCGGCGACAACAAAGACGATACAGGCGTTAATAGAAAGTATTGAAAAAATCGGCATGAGTGGGCTAGGTCAATGCTGCGAGGACCTTGGCTGGAAAAATACCGATTGCCCGGCGCCAAAACAAAAGCATTACAAAGTGGCTATCGTCCATATCATCATTGATACGGCTAAAAAGCATAATTGGCACATCATCTATGATACGGGTTTTTTTTATATTTACACCGGCACGCATTGGGTGGCTTTACAAAATGATGAAGTGAAGCAGTTGCTGAAAAATGCAGCTATCAAAATCGGCTACATAGAGATTGAATGCCGTGATGCAAATTTTGTGGATAGGCTCTTTCAACAATTTGTGCAAGATGGTTTTTTTGATAAGCGCACGTTAAAAAAGCAATCCATCATCAACCTTAAAAATGTTTCAGTGGTTTTGAATGACATCGGGGTAACGACGAAACCGTTTGATCATCATGACCGTGTGACCCACCAACTGGATTTTGATTACAACCCCAAAGCGATTAATCACCCCTTTCTGAATTATCTTGCAGACGTTTTGCCCGATGCCGACACCCGGCGCACCTTGCAACAAGTCACCGGCTATCTGTTTATCAAGGGCTTGAAAATGGAGCGGGTTTTCTTCTTGTACGGCGAAGGCGCGAACGGTAAAAGCGTTTTCTTTGAAGTCCTCAGTGGCGTAATCGGCACAGACAATATCAGCAATTATTCGCTGGAATCATTGACCGATGACAAGGGTTATCACCGGGCCAAGATTAAGGACAAGATCGTCAATTATGGCACCGACATCAAATTGACAAAAATTGACGCCGGTATGTTTAAAACCTTGGCGTCAGGCGAGCCGATTGAAGCCCGTCTACCGTACTGCGAACCCTTCATGATGAGCGATTACGCCAAGCTGATTTTTAATGTCAATAAGCTGGATAACGCCAATATTGAACATACCCACGGTTTTTATCGGCGCTTGCTGATTATTCCTTTTAACCAGACTATTGCCGAAGAAGATCAGGACAAGGATTTACACAAAAAGATTTTGCTTGATCGTGCCGGCGTGCTGAATTGGATTATCGAGGGCGCCGAGCAAGTTATTAAAAACCGGAATATCTTTGTGTCCGAAGAGTGTGAGCACACCAAGAAGCGGTTTATCAAAGAAAGTGACTCGGTAGCGATGTTTGAGGCGCACATTATAGAGACTTTGCCCGGTTCTATTTACTTTGAAACCGTCGGTGAGGCTTATAACCAGTACAAAACGTTTTGCCTTGATGCCGGGCACAGACACCCGTTAGGCCGTAATACCTTTTCCAAACGAATGGAGTCGTTAAGGTTTGAGAAGCGCAAAACCGAAACTGGTTGGCGTTTAGAAAAACATTACCTTGATAAAAAGGTTCAGTTGGAACCGTGATTGCCCATATTTTTAATACGGATACCGTATACCGGCCTGGTGTTTTGGGGTTATTACCTGAAATCCTGACAAAACAGTCTGCTTTGTCAGCGTTTTGTCAGTGCTTTGTCAGGATTTTGTCAGCCGTAAAACTCAGTAACAGCAAGGCTTGCAGACCATTCCTGACAAACTGACAAATCATTTACAACCTTTTTTCGGAAAAAATATTTTTTAGAGCATAAAAACTGAACTCAACTGTCCTCAATCGCAAAAGCAAACACCTTATGAAAGCAACCCTATCAGATCGAATTTATTTAACCGACTTATCTTTTGAACGAGCCGAAAGCATCAAGCAATCGTTAACCCGCCCCAACCCGAAATATTACGAAGCGCAAAAGTTTGGCCGTTCGACCTGGAACTTACTCCAATACCTGGAGTTATTTGAGCAAACCCCCGACGGCTTGGCGATTCCGCACGGTGCGCCGGTTAACTGGCTGGGCGTGGATGCCGTGCAAGATAACCGCCTGAGCCGCACGGTACAGATCACAACCAAGATTGAAACGCGGCCTTACCAAGAGCGCGTTATCCGATTGGCTATCAATGCCGGCGGCGGCGTGATTGTTGCCCCGACGGGTTCCGGCAAGACGACGATGGGTATTGAAATTGCCGCGCGTTTTGGTGAACGCTGCTTAATCCTGGTGAAGTCATTGGACTTAGCTAAGCAATGGCAGGCAGCCATCAAACGCTTTACCGGTCTTGATTGCGGCTTAATCGGCGGCGGCAAAATGCAGGAAGGGCAAGCGTTCACGGTGGCTTTAATGCAAACGCTGGTCAAGCAGGAAACCGGCCTTGATTATGGCTTGGTCATTGTCGATGAATGCCACAACATCCCGGCGGCACAAGCCTACGCTGTCATCAATCGGCAAGCGGCAAAATACCGCTTTGGTTTATCGGCAACGCTACAACGGCGCGACAACCTGGAGTTTATGATTCATGCCGCCCTGGGTCAGGTTGCGGCGGAAGTTGAGGCCAATGAGTTAAACGGCTCGGTATTGCCGGTTATGGTGTTAACGCTGCATTACGATTTTAAGGGTTCCCCGGACAGTTGGGGCGCCTTCATCACTCAACTGGAAAGAGATGATCAGCGTAACCGCTTATTGGTGGACAGCGCGATTAAATCCAGCCGGACAACGGGCACAGCGGTTTTAACGGCTACCGTAAGCCATGCCGAAACACTTACCAGACTGGTTAATCAGCTTGGCGTTGATGCCTTGCTTCTGCATGGCAAGTTAGCCAAAAAAGAGCGTGAACAACGCATGATGGAAGCACCCAACAGCCCATTAATTATCGGTACATTGTCGTTATTGGGTGAGGGTATCGACTGGCCGCACGTCGGCGGAATTATCTTTGCCGCGCCGGTGAGTGCGGCGATGGATAAGACAACACCGGCGGCCACCCGATTAATCCAAAGCATCGGCCGGGCACGGCGGCCTTATCCGGGCAAGTCTACGGCTTTTGTGCTGGATATTATTGACCGGCATCCGTTTGGCTTGGCATCGTACAAAAAGCGGTCTGAAATATACCAGCAGCAAGGTTTTAGGGTGTGTTAAGGGCATGGGTTCTTTAACGGTTCCGGCTAACAATAGACAGAGAGGTGATAAAACACGATACACTTTTAAGCAATAAAAACAATATGTTAATTAATTTATAGGCTAACAGTCATGAGCAATACAGAAAGAACAAGACAAGCACAAAACCTTAAAAAAGAATTTGAAAAAATATCAAAATCTTTACTCGACTTTAATTTATCAGTCGAGCAGTTTAAGAGCCAGTTTGGGCATGATGACCCATTCGCTATCCAGCTCGGTATCATCACCGAAAAAATACCGGAAATGCTTAAAGATGATACGAGATGTTATATCTAAACATTTGCAACCTATTGAACTGCGCTGTTTTTTTGCAAAAACAGCGCATAACTAACACTGACTGAAATGCAGTAAAACACGATACTAGAGCATAACATCATGAAAGAATTAGAGAAAAATCATAGCGAATACTTGCAAGTCAAGTCACAGGTCAATGAACTTAATCAGTCCATAAGCGGTAAAGAAGCAGAAATTTGCGAGTTGAAAAAGGTAGCGGTCGAAGCTCAAAGCGGCGTTAATGAGCTTACCGTCCGGCTTAGCACTGCGCCTCAAGACATGGCGCAAGGCAGGCTATCTACGAACGATTTTTTAGCTTTAAAACAGGCGCTTATCGATAAAGAAGGCGAGCTGAACAGTTTAAACGATGCGGTATGCGCACAACAGAGCGCGCTTGAATTGCTCAGAAATAATTTATCTGAGTCCAGCCGCCGGTTAATACGTCGTAAAGGTAAATTGGTTGCCGATGTAACCGAGCAAATAGCGTGCGAGATTGCCGAATCGGTTAGCGATCCGCTGAAAAATATGGCCTGTGCGCTTTTAGCATCTCAGCAGATTAAAGATAAACAAGACGACATTTATAAAACTATTGGCGTCGAATTTTGCAAAAAGATGTTTGGTGAGCGGGGTAAATTCAAAGCACAATTACCCCCAATTACTGAAGCAAGGCTACGGGTTGATGAACTCATAGGCAAGCTATCGTAAACCGTTAATAACAATATTCAGGAAGGTTTGCCGTGTCTGTAACTCAGGATAAAAACGGAAAGTTTCTCGTTCATGTCGATCGCAAAGGCATGCCGCGTGTGCGTAAGTCATTCTCCACGCAAGCCGATGCTGAGCAGTTCGAACGGGATTATATTATTTCTGCTAAGGCTAATTGGAAGGTGGGGCCTGCGGTTACACCTGCTTTTACTGATGAGCGCACTATCAAAGATTTATCGCTGCTATGGTTTAAATATCATGGCATTAATTTGTCAGATGGCGTGCGGCGCCACCAGTGCTTGGATAGGATTGCTGACGCTTTAGGTAATCCTATTGCCTGTGCATTAACGCCAGAAATGTTTTTAAATTATCGTTTTAATCGGCTACAGGCCGGGCGTTCCCCTAAGACGGTCAATAATGAACACAAATATTTGTCGGCGCTTTATTCGAAGCTTATTAGATTGGGCATTATTAATTGCGTAAACCAAGTCGCTAAAGTTGATATTATTAGAGTGCATGAACGTCAGTTGTCCTATTTATCGCATCAACAGATTGATGAGCTGTTTAATTCTCTTAGTCTCTGCAAAAATCAATCAGTATGGTACGTTGCCCAATTGTGTTTACGCACCGGTGCTAGGTGGGGTGAAGCTGAAAAGCTATGTTTTAAACAATTGCGCGATGGTCGCGTGACCTATGAGTTCACAAAGTCTAAAAAGACGCGGACTATCCCATTAAACGCGGTGTTTTATTCCCAACTGATTAAGTTCGCAGAAGGAAAAAATCCAAATGATAGGATTTTTTCTGAGTGCTACGCATCATTCAGGCGCTGTTTTAAAAAGTCGGGCATTGTTGTCCTTCCAGCTGGGCAATGTTCGCATATTTTGCGCCACTCGTTCGCTAGTCACTTTGTAATGAATGGCGGCCATATACTTTCTCTGCAAAAAATCCTAGGTCATTCCGACATCGATATGACCATGCGCTATGCTCACTTGGCACCTGAGCATTTCCAGGATGCTGTTAAATTCAATCCCTTCAGCCAGGCGGACTCTGAAAAGAGCTAGTCTTAGCCTTTAATCGCTATAATTGATTGCGGATTTTGCAATGACCGGAAAACCCTTGCAAGGTTCGCAAATCAACTTAGATAGAATCCCACTCTTTCAGCTTGCCTTGAAGTTGTTCATATAATCCCCCCTGTAATAACTATTCATCGTCACCGGGCATAGATCAATAGAAAATAGTGATTTTTGCTGATGTTTGCCAAAGCTTGTGGCTGACATAATGCGCTTGAGTTGGATTTGACTAAAAATAATCAATTATATCAATTGGTTAATTGATTAGTGGAATACTGATATAAGCATCCGACGAAAAAACAGATTGATATAATAATTTTTTAAAAATATTAAAAAATAGTATAAAAACAATCAGTTGTCATAGCATCATCATATCAAAACAGTGTAAATCAGACGCTAATTAAGGCAATTAGTGGCGAACTATTGCGAAATGCGACAAATAATCTTTAACGCAAATCACATTGTCAACATATTGTGAGCATATGTTTAGCGGGCTCACAGATATTATACTCAATACCCAAGCTACAATATTGAATTCAACGCACCAAAAAAGCGCAATGAGGAGTGCGCGCACCAATATGGCGCGCTGAATTCACTTCTTGATTGGCTTTATTATGGCGTACATCAGACGATTTTGATTTTATAAATGATACTGGCTATCTATGATATTATCGCCATGAGAGGCATTATATAGTCTTTAAATTCTATATTTTATTGGTCTAAAATAGTGCATATTGCGCACCATAATTAAATATATGCACCAAGTAGGTGATATTAAACAATTGCTATCCGTAATTGATGGTACTCGATTATTTCCTAATATTTGATAATTACCTGTAGTGTATCGCACGACTACGCGCGGTTACTTCGTCAAAAGGCTAATCACTGATTCACCT
This sequence comes from Methylovulum sp., assembly GCA_030653435.1. Taxonomy (GTDB): domain Bacteria; phylum Pseudomonadota; class Gammaproteobacteria; order Methylococcales; family Methylomonadaceae; genus Methylovulum. Next base: position 2,123 of record JAURZI010000024.1, on the reverse strand, counting down.
GAAGTTATAACGGTGTTGTCCTATAAACCAAGCTGTGGGGTATTAAAATAAGGCAAGCATTGATTAAGTAGGGGTAACTTTTTGGGGTAACATTTGAGTTTTATGTTCTTATACATTGAATATAAAGGCTTGTAGCTTTACTTCGATTCCGGTCCTCGTACCAAAGAATTCAAAGGCTTACATGTTTCATGTAGGCCTTTTTTATTGCCTGTTGGTTTCATGGCGTACTGGTGGCGCATTTCAAAATAAACAGCCACAATAAACCGCAACAATTGCCGGAATTTCAGACACAAAAAAACCGGCATAGTTAGTCGGCCTGTAATCTTGTCCGCATGAATTAAACGGCTATCAAATCCAAAAACATCAAGCGGTGTTCCGTCGATTGATTGCTTTCTGAATCCAGCAACACAAAACCTTGTTTCTCGTAAAAGCTGACGGCCTCGCTTTTAGCATCGGTCACCACGAAACGGCAACCAACATTTTCGGCTATTCTGTCCCGTATCAAGGCAATAGCGTAATCAATCATCGTCGTACCAATACCGAAACTTCGATAACGGTTATCAACCGCCAGACGTGCGATTTTGACAGCAGGTAAAAACTCGTAATGGTTGGCATGGCTACAGTCTATTAGTTCATAGCCGTTTTGTAAGTCAATCTCGCTACAGGTCAATGTAACAAAGCCAATGATGTTTTTATCGCCTATTACCGCAACATAAGTTTGTGCAATGCTGGATTGCTGAAAGTGCTTGGCTTGTTTTTGCAGGAAGGTTTTTAGCGGCAAGAATGACGGGTTGCCAGTCTTGAAGTTTTGGACGCTATCGAATGCTTCAAGTTTGCGGATGTAATAACCGGAATCAGGCATCGCGCTTTAATTTAAACGCTTCGCCTTTACTGACTTTTTCGCCGATTGCACGTCCACGCGCCAAAGCCGCCAAAGCCAAAGGGTTCGGCTGTGCTTCGCTGATTTGTTGGACGAACCGCGCCGCATCTTTACCGCTTAGTTCGACACGCCCAAACGTGCTTGATTTGATTGCCATAGGACACGCGCCTTTGATTAATTAATTACCGAATGTCATTGTATTACAAACAACCACAACAAAACACAATCACAGCAATTCACAATTTAAAACCTTAAGTTTTAACTGGTAATTCTGATCCGCCATTCAGCATGAACTGCATCAGATGCTGCCAGTTGTCAAAAGGGATAAATTGAAGCAAGGTGCGCAGGTTTTCGAAGAAAGTCCGTCTGGAAGGAGTAGAGTTGCGGACGGCACGGTAAACCTCGTCCAACCATTCGAGGGCGGTATGGGTAAGAAAAGCCAACAGGTTGAGGGTGGCTAAAAAATTGGACAGGTGCTGTTTGCCGTGGGCGAAGTTATGCTCGAAATGATAGCCGTGATTTTTCAGAACATTGTTGTTCTCATTCTCGATTTTCCAACGGGCACGACCTGCAGCGACGGTTTGCACGACATTGTGTTCGTCAAGGGCATGCGATGTGGCCCAGGCATTTCGGTATATGACGTCTTGTTTGGAATTGGTAAGGGTGATTTCACACCAGTTCACCATCAAGGCATCGTCGCTGTCGCGCAATGGCACTTGGTTAATGTAGCGGTAGCGTTCAGTCAGGCGTTGCTTGCCGTCCCAGCGAGTTTTCTCAAGTGTCCGGACTTCGCCAGTGCGGGCAAAGTCAGCCACCCATTCGTACAACAGAGCATGGGAATCGGGTTTGCAAACGAAAAGGAAATCCATTTGTTGCTGTCTGACCACCTCACAAAATGGCTGATGGCAATACAAGTCATCTCCCAGTAGGGTGATGCCACGCGGTGCATAATGGCTGCCCCAAGTGGCCAGCCACCGCTTGGCCGCCGCGAGTTCACAGTCCTGTTTCTCCTGGCCGTCTTGTGCCCTGACAAACTCCGGGGGCAAAGGAACCACCCGGCTTTGCCCGGGGGCGAGGATCACCGGCGTGACCAACGTGTGGCGGTACAAGGTCTTGCCGCTTTTGAGTGTTCGCCGGTTGCAACAGGGACAAGAAATCTTTTCCGAGCTGAACGAATCGGTGCCGTCCAGTGCCACCAGTAGCGTGCCACCTATACTGATGAACGGTGCCAAACAACCTTGTT
>JAURZI010000007.1 GCA_030653435.1 Methylovulum sp. | reverse complement strand
CATCAGGAAGCAGAGGACAGGCGGATCGAGCAACTGAGCCTGTTTTAGAACACCGCCACACTTCAGGTGGCAAACATTTTAACCCGCTTTGAGCGGTTCACATTTACAAGCCTCCGGCTTTGCCGGAGGTATTTTGACTTGGCCGGACAATTAAAAACAGTCGGACCGGAATCCATCACAGCGGCAAAAATCGCTTATAAAAACCCGACTACAAAAAAATGGGTAGAACTAAACGACACCACGGAACTGAAGGCCACAACCGGATATTTTTTTGTTAAAAGCATTTCCGATGACGGCTTAACATTTGAAAAGTACGATTTAATCGATACCGATACGTTTGTGTTAACCGACTCATCAGGTACGCCGAAAACGTTGACAGTGAGCACAGATTACACAATCGATGGCGTTACCGGCAAGCTGGTATTAAAAGGCACGGCGGGACATGGAGTTAATTTAAGCGGTTTAACCTATCCATTGCAGGCCGATTTTGATCAAGGGTTATTTATCGATACCTTGCCGATGCCGTTAACCGGTAATAAACCTTACGCGCTTAATCATAAAAACATCAGCAACGTGCTGATCAAAGATTCATCGGCAACGCCTAAAGTTATTTCTGACGCGAATTACACGGTAGACCCCGACTACGGGATGATTACCATCACCAATAAAGCGGCAATTATGGCGGTCAGCGGGTTAACGCTGCCGTTGAAAGCTTACGGTACACGCGGAACGACTAAGGTTATGGGTATTTTGTCGGAAACCGGTATCGAAAAACAAATCCGTTTGAACGGTATTAATGCCAGAACCTTGCAAAAAGTTGTTATCACTTTTTGGCGGGCTAAATTTAACCCGGCTGCTGTCGATTTTTTCGATAAGGATTACACCAAGACGCCCTTAAAAGCGGAGGTTTTAGCCGATCCGTCCAAGGATTTCGACAACGATTTAGGGCAGTACGGAAAAATAGAGTACATCGTTTAATCGGTTTAAGGTTATGACTATGAGCAGCGAAGCTGAAACAGACGATTTAAGCGCACTTTTAAACGAGCCTGAAATCGTCACGATAAAAAGCCGCCGGATAGCGGTACGGGCATTTTGCATTGAAAACCTGCCTGAAGCCGTGAAATTGGCAAGCGAACTGTTCGGCGATGACGAGCTTAAGTTAGATCAAGAGGATTATGTCCTTAGGCTTAAAGACCATCACATTGCGCTGATGCAGGATTTAACCGCATTGGCCGTTGATGTGCCGAGAAAATCGCTAAGCTTACCCGTCACCGGCTTTATGCGCTTGTTTAATAAAGTCCTGGAAGTTAATAGCGATTTTTTTTTAATGATCATCAGAACCATTACCAGTCAACCGGCTGGGCCGATATTCTCCAACGGCTTAGGGAATACGGACACTATCGTCCTGAACAGTTAACGATTAAGCAATGCCAATTATATTTAGACGCGATTGCGCGTAGAGACAAAGAAAAGCGGCAATCCGATGCGCTTTCTGCCCGCGTCGGATTCTGGGCCGATCAAGATGCCTGGTCACAATTTATCGATATGTAAACTGGTTAATTAAATGAATCCGCTTAAACTTCAAATCATCATTGAAGCCATCACGCAAAAATTCAATGACGGCATCGAAAAAACCAAAGAGCAGATAAGCGAACTTAAACAGTTTATTAAAGATATTTCATCCGGTGTAGTCGAATGGACTAAAAACACCGTCGAATTTGGTAAGAAATTTAACGAAGTCATTAAAAATAATGTTCAATTAGCGGCTGAATTTGCCCGTGAAATTGGCGGTGTTAAAGGCGGTTTGCTGGGCATTTTAGCGCTTAAAAATGCCAGTTTCGGTGATTTGTTCGGTAATTTTACGATTAACGCCGGTGTCTTAGGCTTGCAAATCAAGCAGGCCAAGGATTTTGAAAGCGTTTTTGCCGACGCTAAAAAGGTGATCGACGGCACTGACGAAGAATTAACACGCATCGAAAAAACCATTAAGCGCATTTCGATTACCGAAATCCCGCTGCCGTTATCCGGCCTGGTCGATATTGCTAAATCAGGCGGACAACTCGGTATTGCTGTCCAGGATATTGAAGATTACACCAAAACAGTCAGCCAAACCGCCGTCGCGTTTGATATTTTGGCGAACGAGGCAGGGCAATCGATAGGTACGCTAACCAACGTTTTTCAAGAACCGTTAAGCGAAGTCAAGCTGTTAATTGATCAGATTAACGTGCTGGGCGATACCACCGCCGCAACCGAGCGGGATATTTTAGATGTTATCCGCTATGTCGGCGGCCTGGGTAAAACAGTCGGTTTAACCAAGGGCGATATAGCCGCCTTATCGGCGACTATGCTATCGCTGGGCAAAGCGCCGGAAATTGCCAGAACGTCGATTGTCGGGTTATTAACCGCAATGGCGACCGGCGAAAACCGTGGTAAGGAATTTAACGACTCATTAAAATCGTTAGGCATCACCTCAGAACAGCTCGCCAATAATCTTAAAGAAAATCCGCGTCAAGCGTTGCTGGATTTTTTAAGCTTGATCGATCAATCCAACGAAAAAACCAAAGTCTTATCCGGTCTGTTCGGCCTCGGCACGGACGCGACCTCTATCGGCGAGTTATCCAGTTCGCTAGCTGTTTTAAAAACCAATATTGCTAAAGTCAGTGATGAGGCCAGCGTTGCCGGGAGTGCGTTAAGAGCATTCGAAGCCCGCGCGAATACGCTGGATAACAAATTGCAGCTTGCCTCTAATGCCGTCGCGGTATTTTCGGTTAACGTCGGCAATCCCTTTTTAGCGCCGGTTAAAGCGGCGACGGATGGATTTATCGCGTTTGTTTCGGCATTGGCTAGGTTAGCGCAAGATCATACCGTTATTACCACAGTTGTTAAAATTGTTTCGCTGATTGCACCGCTGGGCCTGTTGCTCAATAGTTTAAGAGCTATCACGGCAATGGCGGCTTCGCATGCTGCGGTCGCTGTTTTTGCCCAGGTTGTCAATTTTGCCAAAACGGCATTAGGTGCATTTACGTTAAGCACCGGCGGCGCGGTTGCCGCTGTTGCGGTGTTAACCGGCGTTATCGGCGGTGTCAATAGTTTGTTGGCGTCATTAGTTATTGCGCTCGGTGTGGTCGCGTTTAATGCAGTCAAGGCATTTAATGCAGGCGGCGTAACGATATTTGGCGCGGCATTGGCCGGTGTGCAAAAAACACTGGGTTATTTAGGCGCGGCGTTTGCAGGCGGTTCCTGGGGTATTTTGCTGACGGTTATTGCCGGTTTAATCGTTGCGTATACCAACTTAAAAGACGTTGTCGTCAAAGTGGGCGACACCAGCGCGACGGTTGCTGAATTTATTGCCGCTGTCTGGCGGGTGGCGACGGGCGGTATAACCGATTCCATCGGTAAGCTTATCGATAAGCTAACTGATTTAATCGATAAGCTTACCGAAACCGGCGATAGCAGCGACCAAGCGGCTAAAAAGTCTCAACAAAGCTGGAACCTGGCCGAGAAAGGTATCATCGGCTCTTTACAAGCGATTGTTAATTTCATCAAAGGCGCGTCCGATTTCTTGGTGAATTACACAACGATTCAAATGGATCGTTATGTGTCGATATTGCGAACTCGATTAAATACCGCTGTTGAGTTGGCTAAGGCTAGCGGTAAAGATTTAAATGCCGCTTTGCATTTTGATTTTAGTTTTAGCAACGCTAAGCAAGCGATCTCGCAAGACCGGCAACAAGTCGTAGCGATTAACGCCAATGCCGATCAGCAGCTTAAACAAAGCCTTTTCAAGTCGCTGACCACGGATTATGTACAAAACGAAGTGCATTATGGCCAATCTCAGCAATACACCGATGTGTTTAATAAAAAAATCGACGCGCTGAATAAAAAGGAAACCGAAACCAATGAGTTAGCGATTCAGCAGATTTTTAAAAGCGTTACGCCGAACGCGGACAAACCGGAAACCGATTTAGAAAAAATTTATCAGGCAGCCGAAGAAAAGTATCAATTGCGGGTAAACCTGGTTAAAGCCATTGCCACGGTGGAAAGCGGCGGACGGCAAGAAGCCGTCTCACACAAGGGCGCGGTCGGCGTGATGCAAGTCGTTCCATCGGCACATCCTGAGTTTAATCCCGGCCAGTTACGCATTAATCAGGCGTATAACGTTGATGCCGGGGCGCAGTATTTAAACGAACTGAGTACGTTGTTTAAAGGCGATTTGGTTTCGACGATTGCGGCGTATAACGCAGGGCAAGGTAACGTCCAAAAATACGGCTTGCAAGGCGTGTTAACGCCGGGTTTCGCTAAAGGCGAAACATTGTCGTATGTTGAAAAAGTGCTAACCGAGCTGGATAAGCTTGAAAAAACGTCGTCAGGCAGTCATCTTGTCGAGCATTTTAAAGCCACGCAAGACTTTTTTAAAAGCCGACAAGACGCGGCCACGGTACTTAATGAGGGCCGTATCGAAACCCGATTAAAAACCGCCGAAACGACGTCGGCGAATGAAATTGAGCGGCTTAACATCTTAAAAGAACAAGGCAAAATCGGTATTACCGAGTTTTATCAAGCCTTGACCACGCAACAAGAAACCGTCGTTAAAGCCAATATCCAAGCGGTTAACGAGCGTATTGTCGAAATTGACCGGCAATCTAAACAAGCCCAATCTGCGGCTAAGCCGGAAGACTTGCCTAAGATTACGGCGGAGTTTACCGCCAAAAAAGACGCATTGAACGTCGAGCAGCAAAGTTTGCAGCAAAAACTAGCCAACATTGCCCCGGCGAATCTGATCGACCAAGCCAAAGAGCAAAAAGACCTGGATGATGTTGTTAACCAAGTCAAAGCGAAGCTGGCCGAATTGCGCGGCGAAACCGTTAACGATCCAATTGCGATTAAAGCCCGCTTAGAGCTTGAAAACGCTGATGTTATCAAAAAACTTAAACAAGCCGGTCAAAGCGGTTTAGCCGATCAATATATCAGCGGTTTATCCGCATCCGAACAAGCGTCGCTAGTGCAGACCGACATTAGTCGCGTGCAGGAGCGCACCCAAACGCAAGAGACGCGTATCAATGTCTTGCAGCAATCCCGCAGTATTAGCCAGTTTGAAGCGCAACAGCAGTTAAAAAAGCTATATGCGGAATCAGCTGACGAGTTAGACACAATGGCCGATAAGCTGAGCGCTTTGGGCGAGAATAGCGGTTTGGATGAAGTTAAAATCAAGGCATTAAACGCTAAGAATGCCGCCGCGCAGTTACGCGCAACATTACCGGATTTAAGCTCGCAGTTTATTGACGCGGCGCAAAGCGCCGGTATTGCGTCGATGACGCAAAACTTGAATGAATTAACGTCTGGGGCTAAATCTGCCGGAGCCGCCTTTGCCGATATGGGGTTGTCGATTGTTAAATCGTTGCAAAATATCGCCAATCAAAAATTGTCTGAGCAAATATTCGGGTATATTTCCAATTTGGCTATTTCTGCAATCTCCGGTGGCGTGACTGGGGGCGGTACGGTGGACGGCATTAACACCAGTAATGCCAGCCTAGGCGGTTCTAGTGGTTTTTGGTCATCGGGTGGAGCGCAGTTCCAAGGCGGTAGTTTTGCCACGGGCGGCCTGGTGACGCCCGAACATAGCCGCATGAATACGCTGACCGATACCGCCCGGCAATCGCTCAGCGATCAATCAACCGCGCACCATGCCATCAGTGATGTTGTTCGCCGTAGCGACATCATCGTCAATAAACAATCATTGGCTGCGGGCGGTTTGATTGCCTCCGAAAACCCGGCCAATACTGCTAAACCTGCTGTTACGGCACCGGCATTGTTCCGCGCTGCGGGCGGTTTGATTGCCTCCGAAAGTCCGGCCAATACCGTTAAACCTGCCGTTACGGCACCGGCATTGTTCCGCGCCGCAGGTGGCTTGATTACCGGACCAGGCACTGAAACGTCCGATAGCATCCCAATGTCGCTTCCTGTAGGCAGTTTTATTATTAATGCGAATTCAACAAAAAAAATCGGCGTGCCTGTTTTACAGCAATTTATTAACGCATCCGACACTGTTGTGAATGCTGGTACGGTACCTGTCAACGTGTCTAATCGTGAGTTTTTTGTACCGCCGCCTGCGGTCGTGAAATACGGCCGGGCATTTTTCGAGCATATTAATAAAAACGGCTTAGTGCCTCCCGCGTCATTGCAACGCGCATACGCGCAAGGTGGCTTGGTAGGCGATGCCGTGGCCGGTAATCCGTCAAACCAATCTTTTTCCGGCGATACCATTACCATTAATGTGCCGGTGACGATACATCAAGCGCAAGATTCAACTCTCGGTAATGGCAAGGCTAAATTTGACGTAACTGCGCTAAACGCCTTAAGCAAAGACTTGCAGCAAACCGTTGATGCCCGCATTGCTCATCATTTGCTCAATGGCGGTTTGCTCAGTAAGGGCCGGTAATGGAAACCTTTGCATGGAAAACGCCGAATGCAACGCTCAATGAAGAGCCGCGCGTGCTGTCAGCGCAATTCGGAGACGGATACAGCCAAGAATCGGAAGACGGTTTGAATGCCGTTTTACAGGTTTGGGATTTGGTTTTTGATGACGTGGATTCGTGGACGGCGATTGCAATCCGGGATTTTTTAAGGGCCCGTAAACGCGTAGAACGCTTTTTATTTGTCACATTGCTAAACGATACGATCACGGTGAGGTGCCGAAAATGGGAAGTTAAACCCGCGAAAAACGGTCGATTAACGGTTACTACGACGTTTATTGAAACGCCATGATTACTGCTGAAATTCAACGCTTAGCAACCTCCGAGTTCGTGTCTTTGTATACCCTCGACCTATCCGGCATTGCGCCGGATTTACCGGTCGGCGAACAACTGTTGCGCTTTACGCCGATGGTCAATGAATTAGGTCAGCCCATAGTGTGGCAAGGTCATGTTTTTACGCCCTATCCTATAGAGTCCGAAGGCTTCGATGTCACGGCGCAAGGCTCGCCGCCGCGCCCAAAACTGCGTGCCGCCAATTTGGATGGTGTATTGTCCGACTTATGCCTGGCCTACAACGATCTGGTGTTGGCTAAGTTGACGCGAATCAAAACCTTTGCCCGATTTTTAGACGCCGTCAACTTTGTTGATGGCAATCCTGAAGCCGACGCGGATCAGCATTACCCGCTGGAGGTGTTCAGCATCGAGCGCAAGACCGAAGAGAACGATATTTTTATCGAGTGGGAATTACGCTGGCCGTATGACCTGCAAGGCGTGCTATTGCCGGGCCGCCCCATCGCGCAGAACCTGTGCCCGACGCTGTATAAAAGCCCGGATTGCGGTTGGGTGCCGGTTGAGGGCCATTATTTTAATCAGAACGATCAACCCTGTAGTCTGGTGGATGATGACTGTTCACAGGCGCTGACCGGTTGCCGGTTGCGCTTCGGTGCCAAAAACAGCTTGCCGTTTGGTGGTTTTCCAGGTGCCGGGATGGTGCGGCAATGAATGCAATCACGCCTGAACTGTTGGCGGCCATCCGTGCACATGCTGAGTCCGCCGCGCCGAATGAATGCTGCGGCTTGTTGGTCGCATTAAGCGATGGAATCAATTATTGGCCCTGCCGGAACCGCTCCACGCTATTCAATCAATTCGATTTGCACCCGGAAGACTGGGCGGATGCTGAAGACATCGGCGAGATTAAGGCGGTTGTGCATAGCCATGTTGATCAATCTGCCGCGCCCTCGCAGATGGATTTGGTGGGCTGTGAAAAAACCGGTTTGCCGTGGCTGATCGTCAGCCACCCTGCCGGCGAAATCTGTACTTTTGCGCCCAATGGTTATCAATTGCCGCTGTTGGGTCGTCAATTCGTTTGGGGGCTGTGCGATTGCTTTACATTGGTCAGGGATTATTATCGCGATACGCTCAACCTGACGATTAAGCCTCCACCTGAAGGTTACACACCTAATTTTTGGAAAAAGGGCCAGCGGTTTTATAGCCGCTTTCGCGAGTGGGGCTTCGTTGAAGTGCCACAAGATCAACCGCCGCAATTGCATGACGTATTCCTGATGCAGATTAAATCCGACGACGAACCTAACCATGCGGGGATTTATCTCGGCGACGGGTTGATGTTGCATCACTTGGAAGAACGTTTATCGGAGCGAGTGCCGTATGGCGGCTTTTGGCAGAAAGCGACGCGCTACACAGTGAGGCATGAAAGCTTATGATGACGACGATTAAACTTTACGGACATTTGGGTAAAACCTTCGGGCGCGAGTATCAGTTTGATATTGATACCGTCGCCGAAGTTATCAGCGCGCTGAGCGCGAATATACCGGGCTTCAAGCCGTATTTAATTGAGCATTCCGAGCCGGGCTATCGCGTCATCGTCGATCAACATCCTTTAATGTCCGTGGATGAATTGGGCTTATGCGTGAGTCATCCCGGTACGATTAAGATTGTGCCGGTGGTGGTTGGCGCGGGTGATGGTAAAGCGATCGGACAAATTTTTGTGGGTATCGCATTGGTTGCGGCAGCTCTATTGACCGGCGGCGCAGCGATTGGTGCGGCGATTGGCGTTTCAGCGTCGGTTGGCAGCGGAATTGCAACAGCCGCAGTGAGCCTGGGTATTAGTATGATCATGGGTGGCGTATCGTCTCTACTGTCTCCAGTTCCCGGCAGCAACAACGCCAAGCAGGCCAACAATTACGGTTTCTCCAATACCCAGGACACTATTGTCCAAGGTGTACGCATACCGATAGGCTATGGCCGGATGCTCTGCGAGGGCTATCCGATTTCGGTGCGTCTGGTGGTCGAGAATGATTGAGGTACGCGGTGCCGGGGGCGGCGGCAAAGGCGGCAGCGGTGGCGGGCATGAGTCCGATGATACGCTGTTTTCGACAGCCTATATTGAAGTCATCGAAGTGATCTCAGAAGGTCTCGTGAAAGGCTTGGTCAACGGTGCACAATCTATTTATCTAAATGATACGCCGATTGTTGCCGCCGACGGTTTGCGTAATCATAAAGTGAGTTGTGAAACGCGTATCGGCTGGCAAGGTCAATCGCCTTTCCCAATCGTGCAGTCGGTATCGGCGGAAACTTCAATTGGCACGCTGGTACAGCAGGCTACGCCGATTATCGCGACAATCACTAATGATCAGGCGGATTATGCCGTCGTGACATTGGGTTTTCCACGCATGATGCACGTCGATGACAAAGGCAATATTGACGGTGCTGTGGTCGAGTTTAAGATCGAATGCCAGGCATTCGGCGGCAGTTACGCCTTGGTATCGCGCACCTCTGCGCTGACGCGCGGCGGTTATGATGCCACGCAGCATTATTTTAGATCACCGGATGCCAGCTATTTTGCTGAATGTTATTTAGCAGGCAATAGTGCCGGCCCGGTAACCCTTCAACATTCGACCGATGGCAGCAGTTTTAGCGATCTGGAAACGGTGACGTTGAGTAAGGTTCGCGATAATGGGTATACCGCCAGCGTCCGCGTTAATTTAACGGAAGGCGTGCATTTTTTGCGTTGGGGCGATGACAGTCAGGCGTTTTATGCACTGTACAATAGCGTGCAATGGTCAAGCTATGGCGCAGCCGGTACGATCACTATCGACGGCAAGTCCGGTTCGCGCTACCAGAAACAATACCGCTTCCCGCTTGCGGGTGCTGCGCCCTGGTCGGTACGCGTAACGCGGATTACCGAGGATTCGGACAGCGCAAAATTATCGAACGAGTTGTATTTCGATAGCCTGCGTACCGAAGTCGTGGCGCTGCTCAATTATCCGAATACAGCACTGATTTATTACAAAATTCCCGCTAAAGAGTTTTCCAGTATTCCGCGTCGTCGCTCCGAGTGGGATTTACTGGAAGTGCGCGTACCGAGTAATTACGACCCGATCAGTCGCGCTTATACCGGCGTTTGGGACGGCAGTTTCAAAACGGCGTGGACGGACAATCCCGCATGGTGTTTTTATGATGTGTGCGTCTCCGGTCGTTATGGTCTCGGTCAATACATCAATGCCGCCGGGATTAATAAATGGGTGTTGTACGAGATCGGCAAGTATTGCGACGGGCTAGTGGATTCCGGCCGCCGTGACGAAACCGGCGCTGTAATCCTGGAGCCTCGCTTTACCTTGAATATCCAGATTGTCCAGGCACGCGAGGCGTTTGAATGGCTGCGGGATTTGGCCTCGGTATTTCGCGGCATGATGTATGTGATTAACGGCATGTTGACCTGTGTTGCCGACCGGCCGTCAGATCCAGTCAGGTTGTTTAACCAGACGAATGTCATTAACGGCCAGTTCAAATTTAACGGTACCGCCGCGTTGGCCCGCAAAACCGTGGCCTTGGTCGAGTGGCGCGACCCGGATGATTTGTACAATAAAAAAGTCGAGTATGTGCCCAATAAAGCCGGTATTAAACGGTACGGCAGGAATCCGACCGAAGTTGTCGCGGTCGGCTGCACCTCACGCGGCCAGGCCCATAGACTGGGCAATTGGCTACTCCTGGATGGCGAAGTCGTCATATTCCAAGTGGCTCATGATACCGCCTTCGTTATGCCGGGTGACATTATTCAGTGCGTTATCCCACTCCGGTCTAAGAAAAAGCGCTTGGGTGGACGCTTAAAAAGCATTGTCGGTACGGAAGTCACCCTGGATGCGCCGGTGTCTCTGACAGCCGGCCATGACTATCAATTGTCAGTTGTGCTGGCGGACGGCTCAATCAGCTCGCGCAATATCGTGTTTTTAGATGCGATCACCACCGATGTATTAACTATCGCCTCGACCTTTGACGGCGAGATTGTCGATCAAGCCTTATGGGTGCTGATCGACTGGGATGGTATACAGCCATCAAACTGGCGGGTGCTGGGCTTAACAGGCAGCGACGGTATTACCAAGACTATCACCGCGCTATCGCACAACCCGGATAAATTCGCCGCGATTGATACGTTCAACACCGCTATTGATGCCTCGTTATTGCCTGCGGTTAACCCGTTGACGATAGCCGCCGTCGCCGCCATTACAATCGAAAATCTACCGTTTACCGACAAGAACGACATAGTGCAAAACAAATTGCATGTGCATTGGATGCAAGTACAGCAAGCTGCGCGCTATCAAGTACGCTGGCGGCTAAATTCTGGAAACTGGCATAGCCCGCCAATGTTAACCAGCACGCTATTTGAGATGATTATAAAAGACGATGGTACCTACCATTTTGAAATAGTAGCTGTCAGTGTGCTGGGGATGCTGTCGTCACCCGCACAGGCATCAGTAGCCATAACCGGCGATGCTTCTCCGCTAAGCGCGGAGGCTCAACCGTATTATGTGCCTGATGGCGACACCGTGCGCGTTCGCGCAAATAAACAAATTGTCGTTGCCACCGGTGTCATCATCGACGGCACGATTATAAATGATGGACTAATTGTGGAGGCAGATTAATGGCAGGAATAGTACATAAAATGCGGGCGGCGAGTAGCATCCCGACACCTAACAGCGGTTATGTCACGCTGTTTACCGACATTGCAGACGGCAAGCCAAAATTTAAAGACGACGAGGGCACGGTTAGAGAGTATTCCGGTGCTACAGGATTTAATTATCTAAGCGCATGGAGCAGTGCAACAACGTACCAAGCCTATGATGTGGTATCGGATAGTGGCGGCAGTTATATCTGCATTTTGGGCCATACCAATCATGAGCCGCCTAATAGCACATATTGGGGAGTCATCGCTGAGCCTGGTGCTGATGGTGCTGATGGTGCTGATGGCGCTGATGGCGCTGATGGCGCTACCGGTCCATCAGGACCAACGGGTGAATCTGGTGTATACCGATATTACGGCATACGAATTAACTCAAGACGTGACGACGGCGATCAGCCATTTATTTATGATTTTTCATTGCTTGATGAATATAACACAAACATTACGCCAGATACCGTCATAGCTACATCGCATGCAGGCGGACACACGGCTGATTTATCAATAGATGGCGATTTAGGGACGTATTGGAAAGCTAACGTAGCTGAGATTCCTGCCATGATTTATGGGCAGTCAGCAATATACTCGGCTGATGATGTAGTTACGGTAAGAATGTATATTGCCGATGCCATTGGGCAAACCAAAGGGTTTGATTTTATCCGCTCGATTGACGGGACGATCTGGCAAACCGTGGATAGTTTTGAAGCTACGGTGTTTGATGATGCGTATCATGATTTTGCTGTTATCAGAGGCATAGTAGGACCAACAGGAGCAACAGGACCAGCTGGTGCCGATGGGTTAACAGGAGCAACCGGTCCAACAGGAGCAACAGGACCAGCTGGTGCCGATGGTGTAGGGAGCGAATCTGTGACTTTAAAAACCATAAATTTCACAAGCCTTATTGGTTCCGGCAATATTTCTACACCTTTATCTACGCCGGTTTCGGTCGGAGGTGCTATTGGTGCGGCACCTATCAAAACGAGTTTAACGGCCGATGATAAATTTCCACTTATTGACAGTTCGGTGGGATGGTCTTTACTAAGTACAAGCAGCATAGGCGCGTATAATGGGGCAGCTATTTCAGATGACGCTAAGACACTTCTAGTAGGCATGAGGGCCGACGAATCAAATAATCAATCGAATGGCGGGTTTTATATATCGCAAAATTATGGCGGATCGTTGGCTTTTTGGAATGCCCCAAAAGGTGGGAAGTGTTATATGTCGAAAGACGGGGCTATGATGTTGGTGGTTAATTACTATAATCTATATTCGTCCACTGATACGTTTAATACTACATATGCAAGTTATGCCGCCCCAACTAATTACTGGACGGACGGTTGCATGTCAGAAGATTCAACTGTATGGTTAGCTGCAATCAATAATGGCTATATTTTTAAATCTGTGGATGCTGGTGGAGCGTGGTCGCCTTTAACGGCAATGGGAACTTTTGCCGCATATAATCTTAAAGTGTCAAATGATGCCGATACGATATTATTTCTTAGCAATGGAGTCATTTATAAATCAACTTCTGGCGGCCTCTCTACTCCAACATCTATAACAACACCTGGGGATACCGTTGCTATAGACTGCTCAAGTGATTTTAAATACATCTACACTATAACATCGACAAACCAGTTACATAGAAGCGGCGATGGCGGAGCATCGTTCGCATTGGTCGAAACCGGCTCGGGAACTCTGACTTCCTTAAAATGCTCTTCGGATGGAAAAGTAGTTATATATAAAGACAACGGCGGGCATTTGAGAAAATCTATTAATTATGGCGTTACATTTGCTAATGAAACTACATACTATACACCATCCATATATGAGCCCGCCGTCGGCATATCGTCAGATGGAAGTATGAAAATAGCTGCAGCCGGCGCCTATAATACAGGCCGTATTTACTTAGATAATTCTGGACTAGCATTAAAGCAGATAACATTATCGACTCTAAAAAATTATTTTGATTCGTTTTACCAAGCGATTTAAATATATTGTGAATAAATCGAGTAGTTTTGTAGGCACTGAGCATCAGGCTCCCGTGAAGAAGCTAATCAAACTTATAATTACCAAGCGGAAGTACGGCATGTAATTCTTAGCTTTATTATTTATGCTTAGGTTTTCTTGTCGCAAACCAACTGTATTTTTATCGCAAATTTAATGCCGCCCTACAGCTTGCAGGGTGATGTTTTGCGTGTCGGCATACGCTGGGCCGGAAATCCTCAATTTGAGCATGAGCAGCACAGGGCGTTTAATCCAGCGCCACTATTTGCTTTGCACGGTGTTGACCTGGTCAGCTTACAGCGTGACAGTGACGTTGCTATACCGAATCATATCGAGCAGCCCGATTTATCAAGCTGGGAGGCTACAAGGCAAATCATCGAATCGCTTGATATGGTCATCACAAGTTGCACATCGGTGGCGCACATGGCAGCGGCGATGGGCAAACCAGCGTGGGTTATTGTGCCAGTATTGCCGTATTACCTATGGGCATTGCCGGGCGAGTTGTCGCCGTTGTATGAATCTGTGCGATTGTTCAGGCAGACTAAAAAAGGCACATGGGATGATGTGTTTTTGCGCGTTGCTGATTCGTTAAAGTGGTTTTAATGGTGGTTATTATTTCAATGTATTGATATTAAAAATATATGGTCGGCCTGCAAAGCCATCTACGCCGGTTCGATTCCGGCCGCAGCCTCCACTAGTGAAATCAAACAGATTCAACGATGTACAAAAACCCGCAAGTTGTAAGGCTTAGCGGGTTTTTTATTGTCCAACGAAGCGCAGCGGGATACATTGACATTCGCACTTAAACAGGTATAACAATCCGGTATAACAGCCCAATAGCAAAAATGAGTTATACCAATGCCCTTATCAGACACCGCATGCAAGAATGCCCATAAACACGCTAAAGCCGCAACTGGTAAGGCTTTTACTCTGTTTGACGATAAAGGCTTACACCTACTCATTAAACCGCTCAAGGACAGTTGGGCTAAATGGTGGCGGCTTAAGTATCGTTTCAATGGTAAAGACTGTTTATTGTCATTGGGAACTTATCCTGAGATCAGCTTACAGCAGGCAAGGGAAGAGCGGGACAGAATACGCAAGCAGATAGCAGATAGCTGGTGGCATCAATCCCAGCGATAACCGGAAAGCCGTTAAGTCATCGAAAGCCGATAGCGCCGCAAATAGCCTTGAAGTGATCGCTAGGGAATGGGGACAAAAAAAGGTTGATACTTGGGACGATAAAAATAACCGTTCTAAACGAATGCTAGAACGTAACATTTTTCCTTGGCTGGGTGGCAAACCCATAACAGATATTCTGCCTAAAGACATTCTGGAATGTTTAAGGCGCGTTGAAGATCGGGGAACTATCGAGACGGCACATCGAACCTTGCAAATATGTGGACAGGTATACCGTTATGCTGTTGCAACTGGCCGTATTGATCGAGACGTAACTCCGGATTTACGTGGTGCATTGCCGCCCGCCAAAGGCGAACACTTTGCAGCCATTACCGAGCCAAAGCAGGTGGCGGAATTACTAAGGGCAATCGATGGTTATCAAGGCTCTTTGGTAGCAGTTTGCGCGTTAAAGTTTGCACCATTGGTATTTGTCCGCCCTGGAGAATTACGCGCGGCAGAATGGCAGCATATCGATTTTGGTACAAAAGAATGGCGTTACTTTGTATCAAAAACCGAAGTTCAGCACATTGTCCCGTTATCATCCCAAACTATAAAGATATTAGAAGAACTACATCCACTTACCGGTCATGGGCGGTATGTGTTCCCGTCAGAACGCGCCCCGCGCGGTGATAGGTGCATGAGCGAAAATACCTTGAACGCAGCCTTAAAACGGTTGGGTTACGGTAAGGACGTGATGACCGCACACGGCTTTAGGGCAATGGCGCGAACTATTCTTGATGAAGTGCTTGGTCATAGAGTTGATTTTATCGAACATCAATTAGCCCATGCGGTAAAAGACCCGAACGGCAGAGCCTATAACCGGACGGCGCACTTGCCGGAACGACAAAAGATGATGCAATCTTGGGCAGATTACCTGGACAGCTTGAAGGCCGGGGCGCAAGTAATACCGTTTAAAAAAACCGGAACATAACGGTATTGCTAAAAAGCAGGTTACGAGTTAGTACAAACGCGGCTGGACTATTCTTTATTGTCCATAGCCGTATAATAAGCGCCAATAAATCACACTGAGGCTAACCATGACAACCTTAGAACTCGACAACGAAACCACCGCCTTGCTTGCTGAAAGAGCAGCTCAGGAACACACCACTTTAGCCCAACTGGCAAACAGGCTATTGACCGAATGCCTTGAGGACTGGCAGGACGCTCAAATGGCGGATAAGGCTTATCAGCGTTACATTGACAGCGGCAAGGCATCTCATAACCTGGATGACGTGGTGAAAGAACTTGGCTTGAACAGTTAAATTTTTTGAGGATGCAAAACGGGATTTGCAAAAACTCGATAAGCCCCTGCAAAAAAGAATAACGTCTTTTCTATCCAGCAGGGTGCAAAACACAGACAACCCACGCGCCACCGGAAAGCCCTACAAGGCGAACTTGCCGGATATTGGCGTTACCGTGTCGGTGATTATCGGTTTATCTGTCAGATCAAAGACGGCGAGCTGGTTATCTTGGCGATCGAGATCGGACACCGTAAAAACATTTACCGCTAACGGTAAGAGCCGCCCCATTCGCGGCGTTATTTGTTATAGGTTGACAATAAACCGGCCTTTTCCGGCTTCAATTGGTCAGAGCCGGGCAGATCGGAGCAAGACCACAACCCAAAATCCCTAATTTTACCCGTTGATTAAGGCATAATCGGGAAACAATCCGTTATTTTGACATTGCTCTTGCAAGTCACACCACTTTAACCGGATAGCCCGACGAAGCAACAAGCGGGAGGTCGTTACCCCGCTTCCGGTTATTCCTTGTAACGATTGCGCTTTTGCTCGAATGCCTTGAAGAATGGCGGATTATCAGGAACTCATAGAGGATTTAGAAGACTTGGCGGTAAGGGATGAGACCACCATCCGGTTGGAACAGGTAAAAAAGGAATTGTACGACAATGGCTTGTCATAGCGTCGAGTTTAAAAAATCCGCTCATTGTCCATAGCCGTATAATAAACACCAATAAAGCACCACGAGACTAACCATGACTGCCATACCATTTGACACGTTACAGTTTGCCACCGATTTAATAGCGAGTGGTATTTCAGAAGTACAGGCTACCGCAATCACAAAGGCAGTAAGCAAGGCACAGCAAGAGGCGTTATCAACGGTAATCAATCAGGTTAATCATGATTACAAACTTGACGAAGTGGCAACCAAGCACGATATAAGGGAGCTTGAATTAAAAATTGAGCTGTTAAGATCGGACACGGGGCGCATGATTGCCGAAACAAACCAGCGTATAGCAGAAACAAAAGCCGAATTAATCCGCTGGGTAGTAGGCGCTGGATTATTGCAAACCAGTCTGATTATTGGCGCATTGATGAAAATGGCGCACTTGATTTAAAGCGGTATAATCCAATTTAACCGGATAGCCCGACGGGGCAACAAGCGGGATTCGTCCCCCGCTTCCGGTTAATCCTATCTGGACGGCTTAACACTTTGACGGGGTGCTATGTTCAAGCGTTATTACCCGCTGAAAAAGGCGTCTGAACTTCTTAATTGTTCCGAAGAAGATATTATTTATTATGGTGCGACTGGCGAACTGCCTGTTTATATACTCACGTCTAAGTTTTTAATTGATTCAAGATGAAAAGAAGACGGGAGGATGATAAGTCAAATACAAAATTGGTGGCATCCAGTAAGAGACAAGCCAATAAACCGAATTGCAAAGCTGTCAAAGGATTGTTTGGCAGAGTTTGAAGCCGGATATAAGCTGACCACATCCGTCATTGAGCCAGACACCATATTTGATGCTGGCGGTGTACCTATTGAATATCCCTGAAAAAAAGGATGACTGGTTTCCAGCTATTGATGACATGACAAAGGCTTTTTTCAACGAATATAAATTAATTCCGAATAAGTCCCAAGCATGGGCGCAATTGTGGGACACCCCTCCCGGTGGCTACAGAATAACAAACGGCACAGATAAGCTTGTTTAAAAATGCCTGGAGCAAAGCCACCAACATTAAGCAATAGCGCTTTTTTTGGGAGATGGGGAAGATATGCTAACTTGTAAAGTATACGATTTTTGAGTCAGATGGGAGTAGTACCCCATCTAAATTCTATTTTCAAGTGCTATTAGGCGCGATTGCACGGGTCTCTACACAATAATTATTGACAAACTTTACGCATATCAATAGAATTAAACAGAGTTATTTTTAAGTCACCCTATGCCGAGGTGGTGAAATTGGTAGACACGCTAGCTTCAGGTGCTAGTGGGCGAAAGCTCGTGAAGGTTCAAGTCCTTTTCTCGGTACCAAATAAGGGTTTTAAGAGACCCAAAGAAGTAAAAAACACGCAAGTTATTTGACTTAGCGGGTTTTTTATTGTCCAGCAAAATACAGTAACAATCGACTATTTATGCAGTAAGTTTTACAGTCACTTTAAACCGCTTGAAAAAGTGATGTGTCAACATTTTTCCGGACACAAAGTTAAGCCGTTTTACACTGCATTCGTAGTCTACTGGCGACCAATAGCCATTGGCAGAATGTAGTCGCTCACGGTTATAAAAGACCTCAATATATTCAAATATAGCTTTCTTGGCTTCATCACGGTTTTGTGATCAAGGAGGTCTTTTCGTACAGATGGCTAATGAGGCAATATTGTTCGGCACAATTTTTGTCTAACAATTGAAAGCACGATGATGCTCCAAACGATCATTTCAACCGCCGTTTTTCTAGGAGGTTTCCATGAGTATTTCCCGAGACTCTCAAGCCGAACCGCCACTCCAAGGCGTCAAATACCTGGACCTGTTAGGTTCGCTGCTAACGGATTTGCATTCATCCGGTACCGAACGCGACCGGGCAGAGCATCGTAAATTGCTTTATGACCAGTACGCGCTACTGTTGCTGCTCTATTTTTTTAATCCCACGATTACCAGCTTGCGCGGTTTACAACGGATAACCGATCTGAATAAAGTCCGGCATTTGGGAATTCACCGCACGTCGCTAGGTTCATTGAGCGAAGCGCAGCAAGTGTTTGAT
>JAURZI010000004.1 GCA_030653435.1 Methylovulum sp. | reverse complement strand
CTGACGGATTCATCGTTTGTTTCCTCAATCTTTAGAACTTTAGGCGGTTCACAGATTGGGAGACTCTCGATGATTCCCGGAATTGTCAAACTTTAGGAGTCCCCCGGCAGAGCCGGGGGTTTACCCTTGATTAATTAATTTGGATTTCCACAATTAAGGTCGCAGAAATTATAAATTCCCTAGGTAACTGGACAATGGCGTGGTAGAGACGTGAATCAACCACTTTTAGTCGTTCTGAAACATTCGGCTATCCCACGTTTGCCAATTCCCAAAGGCGGCTTTGGCTATTTTACATTCCAGCATCGTAGCGGAATTTGCAAACTGAACGGAACGTTAGTTCAGGCCGCCATCGACATGAAAACCAGCTTTCTAAATTCACGCAACCTATTATTACTTCAACAAATCCCGCGAAACCTTAGGGATTTCAGCAGCGACCTTGAGGGAATTACCGCATTGCTGTATGAGAATAGAACCTATACCTTTTAGCACAAAAGGTTCGGCACCCACTTCCAGCAATCCGTCCTTCAACCCAGGCCAGACTGCGCAAATCTTATCCGCCAGTTGTTTTAATTCGCGGCTGACCAGTTTGGGATTGAGCCGGCATTCGTACGCCATCAACGCCCAGTCATAAGCTGTCAGTGTGTTGGGGTTAAAATTGTCGCCAATGGCCATCGCCAAGGTATCGGAAATGCCATCCCCGGCATAAAGCAGGCAACACACTAAATCATAGGCCGGCGCCAAGCTCAAACCACCCGCGTCCATGAAGAACGACAGGTTTTTGCCGTGGGCATCGGTATTGCCGATCAACACCTGAAAGATCGCCCAACGCAACAAGGCCAAGCGGTCGACCGCGGGTTTTGAACTGGCTTGAGCCAACAAGGCAAACAGCTTGTGTAAGGACACGCCATCGCGCAGATGTTGCACATGCCGACCATCACCATAAGGTCGTTCATATTTCATACTGACACCCAAACCCAAGGCTTGGCAACCATCTATACAATGAATCCGCTGCACACCATCGGCCTTGCTGATCCGGTCAAAGCGGCGGATCAGCACCACGGGTTCGGGTAGCCATTCCAAGCGGATATCCGCCGTTGGCAAACCCACGGCCTGAGCCAGCCGCATACAAGCCAGTTCATTGCTGGTCATTCCTTGCAGGCGGGTGCGTAGTGGTTCGGGTTTAAGGATATGGGTGGAGGCCAAGCCGTTGCCATCGACCAGATACCAGTTCTGGTTTTCTTCCAGCACGGCAATTTTGTCCTGGTGACCAGCAATCGACAGCCGGACTTTGCCGTCCCAAACCGTGAACGCCTCTTGTGGGCGGGAGCGGATGCGTTCGGACAATTCATCCCGGCTGAGCAAGCGTTTCGTGGTTTCCCGGTGGGCGGTTGCTGGCGGATCAGCCAAGCTGAGCGACAACGCCCCGGCGGTTTCTTGCCCTAAGGCGATGAGCAAACCCATCAGGTTGGATTTAGAGACTTTGTTGGCTTGGGCGGCATCGTCCAGTGCTTGGCCTTCCGGTAACAAATTCTGGAAAAACTGCCTGACGGCGGCGCTGTGCTGTTCGGGCGTGGACTTTCCGGCATCTAAAGGTAATGCTGGGCTTAACGGAAAACGAATGTCTTTTGCCAGCCAATCCGGCGCATAGTCAAAAGTAAACAGGCCGCTGCCGCTATCCAAACTGAGCCAGCCGAGCAACTCCCCGTTGGCTTTCACGTCCAGCTTCATAGCGGCGGCTGGGTCAGGTCAGCCAAACGCCGGCGGGCATTATCGCGTTGTGACGGTGGCAAGACGAACAGCGACACCCCTAAGCCTTGCGCCACTTGCAGGATTTTGCCGATACTGACACCAGGCTGGCCGGTTTCAATATCAATCAAGGTCTGTAAGGCAACGCCGATGCTTAAGGCCGCATCGACTTGGCGCATACCCGCCTGGGTACGGGCGGCACGGATCGCCGCACCCAAGGTGGCCGGGTTATCAAGGCAAGGGTCGGCAGGAAAGGCAGTAGGGATGACACGCTTCATATAAACCTCCAATAATGGATTTATAGAGGCAATGCCTTATCGTGTCAATTAAAAACTACCATAATAGACTTTATTGATTAAGGTAGGCTGTCATTTATTAAAGTCCATTATAGTGGATTTTATTGATTGCCGAATGATCCGCCCATGGCTGTGATCTGGTCATTAGCTGTATAGGCGTTAGGAGAACAAGGCTTGGCATAAGGACATCAAGATTGAAGAGTCTTACGGTAATCCTGCACCGCATCACGGATCTTCCCCAACAAACCGAGCTGTTTTCGGATGTCGGCAAATTCAGCTTCCAGCTCTTCCACCAACTCGGCTTCCCATTGGGGTTCGCCTTTCAAGAAATTCCCCAAGGGATAGCGGTAGCCCGTCCCTTTTTTGAGATACTGGGCGATGGGTTTGGCCTGGCCGTTTTGACGGATCATCGCCATACGGAACCATTCGATGCTGAACGAGAAGCTGGCCTCGCGGCGGCGGATGCGCACCCCAATCCGGGCTTTACCGTCTGCCGCCTGCTGTTTCTGTCCGCTCTTGAGCCGCTGCCAATAATCGTCGACCAAGACCCTGGCTTCGGCATGGAGCTGGTCTACTCTCATCCCGACCCAGGACAACAGATCCGCTTCCGTCAACATGCAGGGCGGGTTTTCCCTCAGTTCGTTTTTCATGGAAAATCCCTAATACTTATCTATAGGGATTGGGGCGCCCAATACCTATGCGATTTTATCGTTGAAAATGGCATTTTTATCACTCAGCCAGTGCGGATAACGGCAGTTTACCTATTCGGTTTTCGTGGTCTAAATCCCTATTGCATTAGGGATTTAGGGGGATAAACATAAAGAGGTTTTTCACCCGCTATCCCTAAGCATCATCAACACCCCGTATCCCTCATTAGGGAATTGTCCTTTGATCTCGTCCACATTTGTGATATGCACATCCCTAATCCATAGGGATTCGGGCTGACAATTCCTATTTGTAATTAAGTGCTGTCATCCCACTGCGCACGCTGGGGCTAACCGGCATTCTATGAATCCGCGTCAAACCACCCGCTGCAAAAAATCACGGTTTCGCCCATTTTTTGCCACCAGGCTGGGCTTGCCTTGGGACAGAATGCCGCTATGAACAGATACTGCGCCTTCTTCGCTGTCTTGTTGACCTTGTGGCTCCAGGCCGTTGTTGCTTGGGGTGCGGATACCGATGCGCCAGCTGTTTCGTATTTCACGGACAAGCAGCGGGGTTGGTTCTGGTACGAAGTCCAGCCGGAACCGGTGGTAAAAAAGCCACCGGAAGCACCAAAGCCCAAGCCGGTGCCGCCCACAGACAGCATCAAAGCTCAGCCAAAGCCGCCCTCGGTGGTGCCTGCCGAACCCGCACCGCTGAGCTCCGCATGGCTGCGCAAAAACCTGGAAACCTATCTCAACAAGGCGATTGACGAGCCTACCCATGAAAACGTCGCGGCGTTTTATTACCTGCAACGGGCAATGATGGACAAGGCCGAACGTTTCACTAACGCCGCCCGTTATGTGGTGATGTCCGACCCGCAGTTGGATGAAACCGTCCGCCGTCCGGTGGCGACCTATGCCGTCAATGAAGCCAACCATCAGGCCAGTGTGGTGGCGGATAAGGCCTTGAAAGACATCGCCGGGCTTGCCGGGATTTTGTTTTTCTTCCGCTCCGATTGCCGCTATTGCCATGTCCAAGCACCGATCTTGGGTATGTTGGCAAACGCTTACGGATTTACTATTTATCCGGTGTCGTTGGATGGCCTGCCGATGCCGAACGGGCTGTTTGGCAACTTCAAGACTGACCAAGGCCAAGCGGCGTTGTTAGGGGTTGAGCGGGTGTGATTAAAAGTGTGGGGAATCCATAAAAATCCTACGCAGCCACTGCGGCAGACAAATTGTCCCAGTACCTTTCCCAATCACCATTAGCCCTCACAACACGCAGTGCCAGCATTGGCTGAACATTAGTCGCTTT
>JAURZI010000156.1 GCA_030653435.1 Methylovulum sp. | reverse complement strand
ATTTACCCCGTAGGCGGTGTCCCGGAAAACCCGGCCATGAAGAATAAACTTGCCGCACCGAACCACAGCTTTTTTTGATTTTTTTAAAAAAGGAGGATGGTGTGCGGGCTACAGGGATGAAAAAATAACAGTCATTAGGGGTTTACTTTTCTATGACAGGCGCGCCGCTAACGAAAGCGAAACGAAGCCGCCGAACCTTGATAAAAAACAGAACTTCAAAACCGCCACCGGGCGGCGCGTCCCTTTGACCGACTTGTTAGGCCGAGTAATAAACGCCAAAGCCAAACAACCGCCAACCCAAAGAGCTTGGATTGCCCCGATGTGCGGCTAACACCAAACCCAGCGATGGCTAGACCTTACCACCGGAGCCAAAGCGAAACAACCTGAAAAAGCGAGTGACTACTGGCAAGTAACCGAGACCACAAAACTTGAAACGCCAAACCTGAAACTTGTCCGATACTAACCTTTCATGATTGCAAGGCCTGCCCCTACTCTCTTTTAGCTTTTTATGTTCCTTTTTTTATAGCCTTTTCTTTGTTTGCTTTTTTGTATTCAGGAGTTGATTTTTTGGAATCTGTGTCCTTTTTATCTTTAGCATTTGCTCCTTTATCAAGATTGGTAGGAGCTTTTTCTATCTGTAGCTGTTTGTTGTCGTTCTGGTTTTCAGCGTCTTTTGCAAAGCTAGTGGTTGTACAAACAGAGAAAACTATTGCAAGACCCAATATTTGAGAATCAAATCGCATGATGTTTTTCCCTCAGGAAGTCAAAAATTATATGGATGGAGTAATTTCCTCTAACACTGAGGGTTACAGGATACAGGGGTAGTACTTTCCACAGCCCCTGTGTAAGTATTAACAATTTCATCAAAACATCCTTGTCCCGGTACTGAGACCCTCCTAAGCACACGCCCAGGCTCTAAATACTTTTGGCAAATAATTGTTCCATTAAGTGCTAGCAAAATATGCTCTTGTTCACTTGATGCATGTGCGTCATTAATAAGCCATCCTATTCCTGCTTGCTCATTAATTACGTTATTAACCGCAACCCACTTATAGAATTTTTTCCCGTCAGGCGGGAATATTTTCACTAATACGTCTCCTGACTGACATATAGTGGCGTCTACTTGGATATTGTAAGAAGTTACCAATGGATCAATTGGCGCGGATGCACAGGGTAAATTTATTCTCCATAGATCATCTTGCTCCTTTGCATTGGTGGATTGTCCGAATGGCACAGCATACATCGTAGATTTAAAAGCCTCTATATATGTCGGGATTGCCGCAATTACTGAAGTTAGCAATACCGGGTATAACAAGAACCATTGCCATCACTTTTTAGGTTGATTAGGCATACTTTCGCTAGTGTCTATTGCACTCTGTTCAGTTTGTGTACTCATCATATACTCTCCGATATGTAGCATGTGTTAGAAAAGCTTACGTTATGGTAATGGGCATGCTACTCAAGGAACCTTAACGAAGCCACCGAATATTAATAAAAACGAAACTGCCAAGGCTAAGCTATTACCAAACAAAAACGACCAATTAACCACTGCGGGTGTGTCCAACGTCGGACGAACGATGACCGAACCCAAAGCGACAGCCTCGACCCCAGAATGCCTAACGTTACGGGGGTTTACTTTTCTATGACAGGGGCGCGCCGCTAACAGGATTTGAGCGAAGCCGCTTCACCTTGATAAAAAACGAAACTTCAAAACCGCCAACGGGCGGCGCGTCCCTTTGAACGTGTTGTTGGGCTTGGCGATTAACCGGAAGCCAACACGCCCCGAAGCCTTGAAGTGAAAACGCCGTAACCGCAGCGAAACGTAAGCAAGGGCAAGATACCGCCAGCACCAAAGAAAGCCCAAGCGACAGTCGGACAAAAACTAGCAAACCAGACTACACCCAACACCCCGCCGCCCAACCAGGCCAGCGGCTTACCTCGGCTGTGGCACGCCCAAGCCAAATGAGCACAACCCATTTCCCCGCAGACGGGGTAAACGCATGGCCGCCACGCCGATGTTGGGTGCCGCAACAACCCCTATGCCTAAACCTGCAACGGAAGCCCAAGCGACAAAATGCCGGACAACCACCAGCGTTGCTAAAAACAAACCTAAGCGTTGGTTACTGAATGCCAAACAGCCGCCAAACCTACCACAACACACCCAAGCCCGACATGCCCGTGACCCGACCGCCCAACGTTATGACAGGGGCGCGCCGCCAACGAAAGCCAAACGAAGCCACCGAACCTTGATAAAAACCAAACCTCCAAAACCGCCAACGGGCGGCGCGTCCCTTTGACTGACTTGTTAGGCCAAGCAATACCTGCGAAAATCAAACAACCTACAAAAAAATAATGACAAGAGTTGTTTAATCGTTTGAATTTACATTCAGTGGTTCTTCGCTTGATGACAAGTTAGGGCTAGCGGTTCTTTCTTTAAATTTATTAAATTTTTCTGTAAGGACAAATATGTATTCACAAATAGCCTGTGTGAAATTAAGAAGGTCTCGCGCATCATCTTTTGAAATTTTAGTAGAAGTTGCATGAGCTCCAATATTTCTGTGCATTCGTAAAGCCTCTCCCCATTCAAACAACCTGTCATCAATCAAGCTTTTTTCTCGCAATTCTTGGTAATCCCTACAAATCAATGCAGGTGGCATTGATTAGCGATTTTTGACATAGTGCAGCGCCAAACTTTGCAGCACTTATGGCATGAACTCCGCCCCCACCCCACTGAATATTGAATCAACGCTATTTTGCCCCAGACG
>JAURZI010000150.1 GCA_030653435.1 Methylovulum sp. | reverse complement strand
TGCCTGCCAGCAGGGCGTGTTGGCGCAGCACGGACGGCAGGCCGGGTTTGGTGGCGGGGCTGTTCATTTCTGGCGGCTTTCCTTGTAGGCGTTGAGGGCGTCGTTGATGTCGTCAAACCAGTGCGCCTTCCCGTTGTCGAGCCAGATGCTTCCAGTACATAGTCACTCATCAACTGATGGTTAAGATGCTGTTCAATCTTTATCAATAGGAGCGCACTTGTCAAACGTTGCGTTGCGGCATCAGCCAATACGCATGATCCCAGCTAACTGGGCTTGCGCCGAGATTATACCGAAGTCATAGGTTTTTTTGAACCTATAGTTGATACGGTTTTGCCTGGATAAGGCATTACCAGGCTTGGCCGCCGTTAGGGGGTTCATGCCCGCGCTGCCCGTACTGGTATTTGAATTTGCGTTTCAGCAAGCCTGACGGATCGTCCGGGATTCGTTTCAGCCATTGCTCATTGGCTTGTTGCTTTTCATCGGATAACGGTGTTTCGGGTTGTTGTGCGCCTGAGTTTTTTTTCAGGTCTTGCTCGTCAGCCCGGTCTTGTTCCGCACGTTCGGTTTGCTGGTTATCCGCATCCTGTTTTTTTTGTTGCAGGTTCGTGTTTTGTTGTTTGGTATCGGACGATGGCTGTTCTTTACCGGGCCGTTCGGGTTTCTGTTCCGGCTTTTGATCGTTTTCAGACGATTCTGACGCCTGGTCTTCCTGATTTGGGTCCGATTTTTGATCGCCTTGTTGGTCTGGCTTTTGCTCGCCGGATGGCTTGCCGTTATTTTTCTGGTCGTCTTGCTTTTGCTGTTTTTGTTGTTCCAGCGCCTTTTTTACCATCTCTTTGTTGGCCTGTGCATCGGTATTGCCGGGGTTGAGGGCTAAGGCTTGGTCATAGGCTTTTAGGGCTTGCTCCAACTGGCCGGATTGTGCCAGTGCATTGCCCTGGTTGTAAAAGCCGTCGCTGGATTGGGCGGGTTTATGCTCCAGCGCCTTGGCGTAGTCACCGGCTTGGTAGTGTGCCGCCGCTTTCCAGTCAGGGCGCTCAAACAAGTCTGCCGCTTTTCCGTATTGCTGGCTATTATAAGCCTGTTGTGCCTGTTGGTCCTTGGTTTGCCATAAATCCTGCCAGTCCAGCGCATAGCTGTTTTTGGGCAACGGCAATAGCACCAGGGCAAGGCATAAGACGCCTTTCCTGAACATCAGCGCGGCTAACGGCAAAACCAATAATAACAGCCACGGCCCCCGGTCTTCCCATTGCTCCAGTAGCACGTCAGCCTGTTCTTTGCCCTGTTGCTGTACGGGTCGGTTCACGTTAGCCATCAGCGTTTGAATATCTGCGTCATTGGCAGTGAGGGTCTGGTAATGGCCATGACCGGCTTGAGCCAGCTGCATTAAGGCCTCCGGGTTTAATTTGGGGACGACGATAGCGCCTTGCCTGTCTTTCAGAAAACCGCCGTCAGCCAAGGCGATGGGTGCTCCGTCGGCGGTGCCCACGCCCAGTACCGAAACCTGGATAGTGTCCAGGGCTTTTGCCGCTGCGATAGCGTTATCATCAATGCCGTCAGTGACCAGTATGATGTGGCCTTTTTGCAGGCCGGCCTGTTTAAACAGCTCGCCGGCTTTTTCCAGCGCCAATGCCGTGTCGCTGCCTTGACTGGGCATGATGCCGGTGTTTAATGCCGATAATTGGTTGGCTATGGTTTCGGTGTCATCCGTTAACGGCGTAACGGTAAACGCATCGCCGGCATATACGAGCAATGCGGTTTGGCCGTCTTTGCGCTGTTTTAGCATATCGGTAATTTTATAACGCGCCCGCACCAAACGGCTGGGCTTGACGTCTTCGGCATCCATGGACCGTGATAAATCGAGCACAATGACCAGCGCCGAGGCATTCCTGAATACCGGCGCCGGCAGGCGTTCCCAGCTTGGCCCGGCCAGCGCGATAACCACCAGGATGGCGGCCAGTACGCCGACGCTTAATAGCCCACGGCGGTGTGTGGCGGATTTTTCCTGCAACAGGTACGGTAATAACTCGGCGTCGCACACGCTGGACCATAAACCCTGGCTGAGCTTGCTCCGCAATATTAACAGGGTTATTGCCAGGACAGGCAGCATCGCCAATAGCCAGTATGGCCGGATAAAATGAAATTCGGCGAAGTTGATCATATGTGCACGCGCTTCAGGCAGATCAGGCCAGCCAGACATAAGGCCGCTGATAACGGCCAGTAAAACAGTTCGCTACGCGGACGGTAATATTGTTTGTCTTTTTCTATGGGTTCCAATTCGTCCAGTCTCATATAAATATTCTCCAGCTCTTCGGCATTTCTGGCGCGGTAATAACGGCCGCCGGTGCTTTCGGCAATTTTAACCAGCGTGTCTTCATCGAGATCGACAGAGGGGTTGACTTTGCGGGTGCCGAACAAGCTGCGGACCAGCATTTCGTCAGCCCCTATGCCTATGGTATAGATTTTTAAATGTTTGGCGGCGGCGAGTTCTGCTGCTTTTAGCGGCGATATTTCGCCTGCCGTATTGGCGCCATCGGTCATTAATATCAGCACGCGGCTATTGGCCGGTTGGTCGCCCAGGCGCTTTACAGCCAAGCCGATGGCATCGCCTATTGCCGTGTTGTCACCGGCAAGCCCCAAGGCTGATTCATTTAATAAGGTGATGACGGTTTTTCGGTCGAAGGTCAATGGTGTCTGTAAATATGCTTGGGTGCCGAATAGAATCAAGCCTATCCGGTCGCCTACGCGCCGGTTTATGAATTTGTCGGCCACCCATTTGGCGGCGGTTAACCGATCAACGGCTTGCCCGTTGATTTTGAAATCCTGCTCTTCCATGCTGCCGGATAAATCTACGGCCAGCATTAAATCGCGCCCGCTGACGGCTTGTTCTATCGGCTCACCTAGCCATTGCGGCCGGGTGCAGGCAATCACCAATAAAAACCACGCGATAGTCGCGAGCAATACAGGCCATTGTTGGGCTTGGGCGACGGTTCTGGTTTCGGCGTCAACAAAATCGTCCAGAAACGGGACTTTTAAAGCCGATTGCTCTACGGGTTGATGGGCTGGGGCCAGCCAGCGGTAGCATAGCGGCAAGGGCAGGGCCGCCAAGAGCCACGGCCATTCAAAATCTATCATGTTGTCTGTTGCCCTCGTGCGGATGTCATGGATAGGCGCGGTGCTTTAAGCGGGTGCTGGGCCTTAAGCCAATCCTCACACAGCTGGATTAACTGGGAGATTTCGCTGTCGGCAACCGGACCATGCCCATAAGGCCCGCTAGCCAGACAGGCGCCTATGCCCTCGCTGAATGGCGACCCTTTCAAGGAGCGGTCGAGATAGGCCAGCCACTCGCGTCCGGTTAGACCGGCGACGTCTGTTGTCGGCGCTACGCTAAT
Source organism: Methylovulum sp. (assembly GCA_030653435.1). GTDB lineage: Bacteria > Pseudomonadota > Gammaproteobacteria > Methylococcales > Methylomonadaceae > Methylovulum. The sequence continues at coordinate 16,441 of JAURZI010000150.1, read as the reverse complement.
GGCAACGCGCCGTAACAGTACGGAGAGTTCGCACAGCTTTTGAAAATTATCCTTGCTGCGGTCTTGTTTGATGCCTAGCAGTATTTTTTTTGCAGTTTTGACTGCGGTTTTACGGGTCAGGCGCCGGTAAGCCGCTATTAACAGCAAAATGGTCAAAGGGAGCAAAAATGCCAGCAGCAGCCAGCCCGGGGCTGGCGGCCACCAACCTATGGCTTCCGGTACGTGTATGTCTTTCAGGGGGAGTTGGGTGGGTTGCATGGCTTCACTATTAAACAGGTGTAGAGGTAGGTCGTTTTTTCGGCCTATAGCGTCCCATTCGGGCAATCCTTTTATGTGCTAGGTAGGTATTATTTTAAACACTGTATGGGGTCATCTGTCGTGCTGCATTGCAAAAATGCCAGGCCCCTTTTCTTCGCCATCTGTTCCACGCGCTGTTGACGCTCCGTAAAACGCCGCTGATAGTTGGCTACGCGTTGCACATCGCTGCTGTCTATCAGCACATCACGATCATCGTTGGTGAACCGATAACGGCCTTTAGTCGGCAGTCGGCTTTCCAGGGAGTCGTAGACAAAAATCAGCACGACATCGCAATGTTGCGAGAGCTTGGCCAGATGGGTTTCGGCCTTATCATTAAGGCCACGGAAGTCACTGATGATATAAACCAGGCTGCCGGGGCGGGCGTGCTGCGTCAGCCTGGCCAGCACATGCTCCAGCGTTGACGGATGAATACTTTTGCGGGTTGTCGGATTGACCAGGGTATTTAAAAACCGCAAGACGGCATGTTTGCCATTTTGCGGTTTTAACTCGTTACAGTCATAGTCTGAAAACAATTGTCCGCCGATACGGTCGCTATGATGCTGTGCCGACCAGGCCAATAATCCCGCCAGCTTGGCTGCCAGCACCGATTTAAAGCTGCCGCGCGTGGCAAAGTGCATTGCCGAGCGGTTATCGACGGAAATAAACACCGGCCTTTCCCGTTCTTCCCTGAAAATTTTAGTATGGGGTTTTCCGGTACGTGCCGTGACGCGCCAGTCGATACTGCGGATATCATCGCCCGGCTGGTACAAACGCGCTTCATCGAATTCCATGCCCCGGCCTTTAAAACGTGACACATAAGCGCCGCTTTGCTGGGCGCGTAACTGTTTATGGTGTAAGGTTAAGCCCGCTGCGGGCCGGGCTAAATCAATCAGCGCCTTTAGCGTGATGGCTATCCGTTCGCTGGCAGGGGCGGGCGTAGCGGGGGTTCTGGACAACATCAAGGCACCGCAACTCTGGCAAGCAGTTCTTTAATGAAATAATCGGTGGTGATGCCTTCCGCTTCGGCTTCATAAGACAAAATCAAACGATGCCGCAAGACATCGAAGGCCATGTCCTGGATGTCTTCCGGGCCGACAAAATTACGCTGCGATAACCATGCTTTGGCGCGTGAGCAGCGATCCAGCGCGATGCTGGCCCTAGGGCTTGCGCCATATTGCAGCCAGCCGGCCAAATCCTGACCATAAACGCCGGGGTTGCGCGTGGCGAGGATGATTTGCAGCAAATAGTCTTCCAGGCTTTCCGCCATGTAAATATCCAGCACTTCATTGCGGGCGTCGAATAAAGTCGCTTGGCTTAAGCGTTCAAAGGCTTGGCCGGTTTTGGTCGAGGCTTGCCGGGCTTCGGCTCTGACCAGTTGCAATATGGTTTTTTCATGGCTGGCATTGGGATAATCCACTTTGACGTGCAGCAAAAACCGGTCTAGCTGGGCTTCGGGCAGGGGATAAGTGCCTTCCTGCTCAATCGGGTTTTGGGTCGCCATGACCATGAACAATTGCGGCAAGGGATAAGTGGCCTGGCCGACGGTGATTTGCCTTTCCGCCATCGCCTCCAGTAAGGCGGCCTGCACTTTTGCCGGGGAGCGATTGATTTCATCGGCCAGGATCAGATTATGGAATAGCGGCCCTTGTTGAAATTCAAACACGCCCTGCTGGGGACGAAAAATTTCCGTGCCGGTCAGATCGGCAGGCAATAGGTCGGGGGTGAATTGCACGCGATGGAAGTCACCCTGGATACCTTTGCTCAGCACGTTGATGGCGCGGGTTTTAGCCAAGCCTGGAGCGCCTTCAACCAGAATATGTCCGTCTGCCAGCAAACCGATCAGCATGCGTTCAACCAGCACATCCTGACCAATAATTTGCTGGTTGATAAATGCTTTTAGTTTTACCAGCGCGCTTTGCGCGGCGCTGTCTGTGCTTTTCTCTGTTGACATGGTGATTTTTATTTATCGTTGAATGGATAGAGTGAAGCCTGATACCGGCTAACTATAAAAACCTGTCCGACCGAATTTTGTCGCTTTTGTTTCTGGACGGGTAATTTTATGGTTGTTTGCCTTTATGTCCTGTGGGTACGCCTTACAATTCACGGGTTGCGCTGAATTTGATATCCGGCCAGCGTTCTTCGGTCAGTTGTAAATTAACCCGGCTATTGGCGACATAAACCAGATAACCGCCACCATCTTCTGCCAGATTGTCAAACGCTTTTTTCTTGAACTCTTCAAGCTTGGCGGGGTTGTCCGCGCTAACCCAGCGTACTGCCGAAATAGGTATGGCATCGTAAACACATTCGACATTATATTCACTTTTCAGTCTGAACGCGGTGACATCGAACTGGAGTATACCGACAGCTCCGAGTATCAGGTCGTTATTTTTAAGCGGCCTGAACAGCTGGGTAGCCCCTTCTTCGGTCAGTTGCACCAGCCCTTTTTGTAAGGCCTTGGCCCTTAACGGGTCTTTTAGCACCACGCGACGGAACAGTTCCGGCGCGAAATAGGGGATGCCGCCGTATTTTAGCGTTTCACCTTGCGTAAAGGTGTCGCCGACCTGGATAGTGCCGTGGTTATGCAAGCCGATAATATCACCGGGATAGGCTTCTTCGACGCTTTTGCGGGTATCGGCCTGAAAGGTGATGGCGTTGGCCACCTGGACAGATTTGCCTAGGCGGACATGGTAAATTTTCATGCCTTTGTCGAATTTGCCGGAGCAGACCCGCAAAAAAGCCACGCGATCCCGATGCGCGGGATCCATATTGGCCTGCACCTTAAAGACGAAGCCGGTAAACTTGTCCTCTTCCGGGCGCACCATGCGTTGCTCGGATTCACGCGGCCTGGGCGCGGGCGCGTATTCGGCAAAGGCGTCGAGCAACTCAAGAATCCCGAAGTTGTTAATCGCCGAGCCAAAGAACACCGGCGTCAGTTGACCGGCCAGATAATCGTCCAGATCAAATTCATGGCTAGCACCTTTGACCAGATCAATTTCATCTCGCAGTTCTTGGGCTTGGTCGCCGAGCAAGGCGTCGAGTTTGGTATTATGCAGGCCTTTGATGACTTCCGCTTCGGCGATTTTGCCGCCATGCTGGGCGCTGAACAAATGGATTTCGTCCTTATACAGATGATAAACGCCTTTAAAACGCTTGCCCATGCCGATAGGCCAGGTCATCGGGGCGCACCTGATTTTCAGCACATCCTCGACCTCATCCATCAGTTCAATCGGCTCGCGTCCTTCACGGTCGAGCTTATTGATAAAAGTCAAAATAGGCGTGGTCCTTAGCCGACACACTTCCATTAAATTGATGGTGCGTTCTTCCACGCCCTTGGCGACGTCGATGACCATCAGTGCGGAATCCACTGCGGTTAAGGTACGGTAAGTATCTTCAGAAAAGTCTTCATGGCCGGGTGTGTCTAGCAGATTGATAATGCAGTCTTTATGTTCAAACTGCATCACCGAAGTCGTAACCGAAATTCCCCGTTCCTTTTCCATTTCCATCCAGTCAGATGTCGCATGCCGAGCCGCTTTACGCCCTTTAACCGAGCCTGCCAACTGGATGGCGCCGCCGAATAGCAGCAGTTTTTCGGTGATGGTGGTTTTGCCTGCGTCAGGATGGGAGATGATGGCAAAAGTACGTCGCCGTTCAAGTTCTGAATGTGTTTCTGACATGCGTTTGATTTGCTGGATTTGCTGTAAAGCAACGAATTATAACTGATTCTATGTGTGGATGCGGTGAATATAACAGCTCGTGAGGTAAAGCTGGGGGGCTTGTAAAGGGAATTTCATATTACTGCATTACACTTAGGGCAATTCGCCAACGTAGATTCCGGTGAATGCAACGGACAGCGGCGGCAATAGGGAGCTATTGCCGCCGCTGTCGCTAAATTACGTAAGTATAGTTGAGGTGAAGAACCATGAAAATACGACAAATCGCAAGCGCTATTGCATTGACTTTTGCATTTACAGGTGTGGCTTGTGCGGGTAATGCCGTTAAACTGAAAATAGTTGCCATTAATGACTTTCATGGGCAGCTGGAATCTCCAGGCTTATTCCGTGCATTGCCTACAGATCTCTCCGCGACTGTTCCAGTTGGCGGGATTGATTGGTTGGCAGGTTATATTGCCGACATCAAAAGCAAAAACCCAAACACTATCGTCGTTTCGGCTGGTGATTTGATTGGCGCCACGCCTCTGGTCTCTGCGCTGTTTCACGATGAAGGCACTATAGAAACAATGAACCGCGCCGGTCTTGAAATTAACGCGGTCGGTAACCATGAGTTCGACGAAGGCAAAGATGAACTGCTACGCATGCAGAACGGTGGCTGTCACCCGACTGATGCCAATAGTTGCCAAGGCGCTGCGGTAGGCACTCCTGTGCCTTTTGAAGGTGCGGCATTCAAGTTTTTAGCAGCTAATGTTATCGATAAAAAAACGGGCCACACGATTTTCCCTTCTTATGAAATTAAAGAATATGAAGGTGTTAAGGTTGCTTTTATCGGCATGACCCTAAAAGAAACGCCAACTATTGTCACTCCCAGCGGTGTCGCCGGTTTGGCATTTAGGAATGAAGTCCACACGGTTAACCGGCTGGTGCCGAAATTACGTGCATTAGGCGCCAAGGCCATTGTGGTCTTGATCCATCAAGGTGGCACTATCCCCGTCTCGCAATCCGTGGCGACCATTAATGCTTGCGACGGTAACCTGGATGGCTCGCCAATTAAAGGTATCGTCAATGGCTTGTCAAACGCAGTTGATCTGGTTATTTCAGGCCATACCCATCAAGCTTACAACTGTATGTTGGCTACCAGAAACGGCAGCCATCTGATCCCAGTCACCAGCGCTAACAGTCAAGGCCGTGTTTATACGGACATTGATATGACCCTGAATAAGTTGACCAGCCGCGTGGTTAAAGTAAGCGCGGTCAATGTCGCTGTCGACCGGAACAATACCGGCATTACGCCTGATGCCGACATCAAGCTTATTGTCGATAACTACAAGACCATAGTGACGCCCATTGCCAACCGTGTTATCGGTGGCATTACCGCCGATCTGACAAGAGCGGCGTCAACAGCAGGCGAGCATGTTATGGGGGATGTTATTGCAGACTCCCAGTTGGCAGCCACCAAAGAACCTAAATTCGGCGCTGCACAAGTTGCCTTCATGAATCCCGGCGGTGTCCGCGCAGACCTGACTTTTGCATCAAGCTTAGCGGGCGAAGGCGATGGTAACGTGACTTACAGCGAAGCTTTCACTGTTCAACCTTTCGGCAATAGTCTGGTTACGTTGACCCTGACTGGCGCGCAAATTGAAGAATTGTTGGAGCAACAATTTGTTGGTTGTCCAAATGGCCAAACGTTTAACCGTATCCTGCTGCCTTCAACCGGTTTCAGTTATGCCTGGAGCGCCACCGGCCCTGATTGTAACAAAGTTGACCCGACCAGTATCCTGATTGACGGTGTCGTTGTCGACCCTAGCGCCAACTACCGCGTAACTGTCAACAATTTCCTCGCTGCCGGCGGGGATAAGTTTACGGTGTTGACCAAAGGCACTAGCCCGTTAGGCGGCGCCCAGGACATCGATGCCCTGGAAGCTTATTTGACAGCTAACTCTCCCGTAGCCCCTGTCGCCTTAGACAGGATCCTGCTGTTGCCATAACAGTACGGCCTTTGATAATGCCGCTGTCGCTTCGGCGACAGCGGCATTTTTGTGTCTAGGTGCGCGATGCGTACCGAAAGCTTGTATCGTTCAGGTTTACGCTGATCTGCCCTGTTACGCACCAAGATGGGTTAAGACAGCTTTTTGTATTTAAGCCGGTGCGGATTGTCGGCATCCGTACCTAAGCGGCGATGGCGGTCGGCTTCATAATCTTCATAATTGCCTTCAAACCACACGACACGACTGTCACCTTCAAACGCCAGAATATGTGTCGCTATCCTGTCCAGGAACCAGCGGTCATGCGAAATGACGACGGCGCAACCGGGGAAGGAGAGCACCGCATCTTCCAATGCCCGCAAAGTCTCCACATCCAGGTCGTTAGTCGGTTCGTCAAGCAACAGGACATTACCACCGGTTTTCAGTAGCTTGGCTAAATGCACACGGTTGCGTTCACCTCCGGACAGCTCGCCGATGCGCTTTTGCTGGTCGCCGCCTTTAAAGTTAAAGCGCCCGAGGTAGGCGCGTGACGGTGTTTCATATTTGCCGACAGTAATGATATCCAGGCCGTCAGAGACTTCTTCCCAGACGGTTTTTTTTGCATCCATATCGTCACGCAACTGGTCAACATAGGCTAGTTCAACAGTCTGGCCTATCGTCAACGTGCCTGAATCGGGTTGCTCAAAGCCCGCCATCATGCGGAACAAAGTAGTTTTACCGGCACCGTTAGGGCCGATGATTCCGACTATGCCGCCAGGCGGTAATTTAAAGCTCAGATCGTTAAACAGCAGTTTGTCGCCAAAGCTTTTGCTGATGGCGTTGGCTTCAATAACCACATCGCCCAGACGCGGGCCAGGCGGGATATAGATTTCCTGGGTTTCATTGCGTTTTTGCACATCGGCTGAAGACAGCTCGTCAAAGCGCGCCAGACGCGCTTTGCTTTTGGCATGGCGGCCTTTAGGGTTGGAACGCACCCATTCCAATTCCGCCTTCATGGCTTTTTGTCGTGAAGATTCCTGTTTTTCTTCCTGCAACAAGCGGGTGCTTTTTTGGTCCAGCCAGCTGGAATAGTTGCCTTCCCACGGAATACCAGAACCCCTGTCCAATTCCAGTATCCAGCCGGCGACATTATCGAGGAAATAGCGGTCATGCGTCACTGCGACTACGGTTCCTGGATAGCCGTGCAGAAACCGTTCCAGCCAGGCCACTGATTCCGCATCCAGATGATTGGTTGGTTCGTCCAGCAGCAGCATGTCGGGATTTGACAGCAGTAAACGGCATAATGCGACGCGGCGTTTTTCACCTCCGGATAATTTGGTGACATCGGCATCCCAGTCTGGCAGCCGCAGTGCATCGGCGGCGACTTCGAGCTTGCGTTCCAGATTATGGCCATCAATGGCGTTAATAATATCTTCCAGACGGGCCTGGTCAGCGGCTAATTTATCAAAATCGGCGTCAGGATCGGCGTAAGCCGCATAAACGGCATCCAGTTGCGCCAACGCGGCTTTAACTTCCGCGACCGCTTCTTCGACATTACCGCGCACGGTCTTGTCGGGATCCAGCTGGGGCTCTTGCGGCAAATAGCCAATATTAATGCCTTTTTGCGGAATAGCTTCGCCTTCGATTTCTTTATCAATGCCGGCCATGATTTTTAGCAGCGTCGATTTGCCGGAGCCGTTTAAACCCAGTACGCCGATTTTTGCACCTGGAAAAAAAGACAAGGAAATATCTTTAAGGATATATTTTTTGGGCGGGACGATCTTGCCGACCCGATTCATGGAATAGATGTATTGAGCCATATTTTACGCCAATAGAGATAGTTAGAAGGATGATGCTCTACCTGCTTATTATTCCATAGGTACGGGATGTTACGCACGGCTTACTTCGATGCCGTGATGTTGTGGGTAACTGATCGCTTGGTTGCGAATGCGAGTCATCCCCGTTATTAATAGTCCTGTCATGGTTTAGCATTAAGCTGTCAGTTCTATTAAGCCACTGAGGAATACTGAGATGAACGATAATATACGAAATCGACTGATTGCCGGGCTAGGGCTGGTGTTGTTTTTTAGTGCTGCGTCCGCCGAAACCCTGACAGCGCTTGCTGAAACACCTGCTTTACATAACTACGATGATGCGCCGCTAACACCGGATGCCGATGATCCGGCGATTTGGCGCAATGCTGAAAATCCTAAACGGTCTTTAGTGATTGCTTCTTTAAAAGACAGCGGCCTGCAAGTTTATAATATGCAAGGCGCGGTGGTGCAGACGATTTACCCTCAAAACCATCCTGCCGTATCTGCACTGGATCCACCTGTTCCTGGACTTATTGGCACGCTGGACGAAACACCGACATGCACAGGCGGCAAAGAGACTTATGGCCGCTTTAATAATGTGGATGTTGTTTATGGTGTTTCCATACCTACGCGCGGTATCGTGGATTTGGCGATTGCCACTGATCGTGGTTGCGATAGATTGCGTATTTTTGCAATTGATCCGAACCATCCTAAAAAACCGTTGCTGGAAATTACTGATGCCCGCGTGCCCCGCTTGTTCCCCGACCGCATCATCCAGCCGTCCCAGTACCAACCTGGAACCGGCCAGGCAGGGTACGGCAAGAACCCAGTGGATGATCAAAATACCGCCTATGGGCTGAGTACCTATAAAGAAAAAAACAGGGTCAGGGTTTTTGTTAGCCAAAGAAGCCGCAGCCGTTTGAAAGAAGTGCTGTTGCGCCCGACCCAGCAGGGTACTGTGACCTATAGGGGCGTGCGCGATTACCGATTCCCGGTTGCCCATACTATTGCAGCGGCTAGCGGCACAGGTACGTCCCAATGGGAAGCTTGCCGCGAAGACCCTAATGATGATTTGCAATTTGAAGGTTTGGCTGTTGATGCCGAGCAAGGTATTTTGTACGCGAGCCAGGAAGTTGTTGGGGTATGGAAGCTACCGATCCCCCGCAATATACCGGACGCAATGCAAGACATTAATGTTCCGGCTGATTTTTTGATGGAAAAAGTTAAGACTTTTGCGATGCCATATGCGGCGATTCCTGATGGTGATGAGTTTGAATGCGTTTATGGCGATACCGCTAATGCGCCGGGTAATGCGATTATTGTGCCGGGCAATGTCGCTTTAGCAGGGCAATATATTGAAGCGGATGCCGAGGGCATTTCGGTGGTCGAGCAGGAAAACGGCAAAGGTTATGTGATTATATCCAGCCAGGGCGATGACACCTTGCATGTGTTTGGCAGAAGCAATGTGTTTGTTCCCAATCAGCATCTGGGCATCCTCAATATTGAGGGTGTTAAAGAAACTGATGGCCTTCATGTTGTGGCAAAACCGTTTGGTGACCAGTTTCCTGATGGTTTAATGGTTGTACATAACGGTGATGCGCCAGGGCCTTCAGATACATCGGATATTAACGGTTATGAGTATGATGGCTCCACGCAGTTTAAACTTGTAAACTTCAAGTTGCCGTTCTAGGCATGTGCAGTAAATAATCTCGTTGTTTTAGGGAGGCTTTCAGGTTTTTAAAACCTGAAAGCCTCCGGGGGTTGAGCTGACATAACTGAAGTTGTTTTTGCGTGTTTCTTAGCGTGGCGGGTTGCCGGATATGGCGGTCGCGACAGCAAGGATATTGAGTCAGGTATAGACGGACGTTTCTTGAAGCAGCATGAATATGCTGCGGCATAGTGTTAAAGATTGACATTAACACCTATCCCCTATATTATCCTCCTAGCTTGAAATTGTTTTACCGTTATGCTTATCTCTACGAAGTTTTTTTCTGTAATTGCTCGTCCTGTTTATCATAAGTAACTCTCAAATTTTCCAGCTCCACCAGCCTTAACAGGCTTTATTTTCAATTTATTCAGGATTACACATGACTACTGGTACCGTTAAATGGTTTAACTCAGAAAAAGGCTTTGGTTTTATTCAACAAGAAAGCGGCCCCGATGTTTTTGTTCACTTTCGCAACATCAACAGCTCAGGTTTTAAATCTTTAGATGAAGGCCAAAAAGTACAATTTACTGTCACACAAGGCCAAAAAGGCCCACAGGCAGAAGAAGTAACCATCATCTAATAAGATACGCGTGATAACCGGTTTTTCGGGTTATCACGCGCTTTAGTTTTACATCCCGCCACAAAAGCCTGCATCAGTCGACCGCCATCAGGGTACTGCACCCACCGAATCAAAGTTAGAGCTTTCAGCACGGCAAGATTCTACCCAGTTATGTTTGTCCGCCCAACCCCACAACGTCAGCTTATCAGGCCGGGTCAATATCGTTCTCAGCAATAGAGCCCAAGCATCACAAGCGCTTAAATACGGCATCAATCTTATCCAGCGTCTGGTTTAGCTCCATCTCCCCGTGTGCTGACGAAACAAATCCCGCTTCAAAAGCTGAAGGTGCCAGATATACGCCTTCTCCCAGCAGTGCATGAAAAAACCGTTTGAATAAAGCCTGCTCGCATTGCATGACCTGGGCAAATCTAGTGATTTGAGGCTCGGCACTGAAAAACAGGCCAAACATGCCGCCCACGCTATTTGTTGTCATCGCTATGCCAGCCTTATCAGCCCGTGCTCTTATACCTGCCATCAGTTTTTCGGTTTTTGCCGTTAAGGCTTCGTAAAAACCCGGCTGGGCAATTAATTCCAGCGTTTTTAGGCCTGCCGCCATTGCAACAGGGTTACCGGACAGGGTTCCCGCCTGATAAACAGGGCCTAACGGTGCAAGATATTCCATGATGTTACGGCTACCACCAAATGCGCCGACCGGCATTCCACCACCGATAATTTTACCTAGCGTCGTCAAATCAGGCTGTATGCCATAAACGCCTTGTGCACCTTGCAAGCCAACCCGAAACCCGGTCATCACTTCATCAAAAATCAGCACGCTCTGATATTCATCACAGACTTGACGCAGAGTTTCCAGGAAACCCGGTTCTGGCGGGATGCAATTCATATTGCCGGCCACCGGCTCAACGATAATGCAGGCGATTTGTTCGCCCATTTCTGCAAACAATGTCCGTACTGCTGTGCTATCGTTAAACGTCAGTGTTACCGTATGTTCTGCAACTGCCGCTGGCACTCCGGGCGAGCTGGGCACGCCGAACGTTAATGCGCCGGAGCCCGCTTTCACCAATAAGGAATCGGAATGGCCGTGGTAACAGCCTTCGAACTTGACGATCTTGTCGCGACCGGTATAACCCCTGGCCAAACGGATCGCGCTCATCGTTGCTTCGGTGCCGGAACTGACCATTCTGACCAGATCAATCGACGGTATCGTGGCACATACCCGCTCCGCCATCTGTGTTTCAAGCTCAGTCGGTGCGCCAAAGCTTAAGCCTTTTTCAGCGGCCTGCTTGACGGCGGCAATCACGTCAGGATGTGCATGACCTAAAATCATCGGCCCCCAGGAGCCGACATAATCTATGTATGGCTTACCCGAACTATCGTAAATATAAGCGCCGGCTGCGCGCTCGATAAAAACAGGGGTGCCGCCCACACCGCTAAAAGAGCGAACCGGCGAGTTGACGCCACCGGGGATTACTTGTTTTGCATTGGAAAATAACACGCTTGCTTCAGTCATTATTGGTTTCTGTCAGGGTTAACATCATTGCGTTAAAGAATAAGATAACTTTACCATGATTGAAATAGCCCAATGCGTTAAAATGCAAAGGCTGACTAAACTGTAGGGAATTTATGAAATCCAGAGATAGGCGACAAGGGTTGGTGCTGGTCAATACCGGCGAGGGCAAAGGCAAATCATCCAGCGCCCTAGGCATGGTATTCCGTGCGGCAGGATGGGGCATGAAAGTCTGTGTTATCCAATACATTAAAGGCCAATGGCAAACCGGCGAACAAAAAGCTGCGATGCGATTTGACAATATTGAATGGCATGCCTTGGGCGACGGCTTTACCTGGGATACCAAAAACCCAGAGCAGGACATTAAAACCAGCCGGGAAATATGGGAGTTCAGCAAACAAAAAATACTTTCTGAAGCATTCGATGTTGTTTTATTGGATGAAATCAATTATTGCTGCGGCTACAACTGGATTTCCGGTGCGGAAATTGCCGAATTTATTCGTGAACAAAAAGCGCCGTGGCTGCATTTGATTTTGACTGGACGCAATGCCGCACCCGAAGTCATCGCCATTGCCGATACGGTAACCGAAATGGGCAAGGTCAAGCATGCGTATGAACAAGGCATTAAGGCTGAGCAAGGCATCGAGTTTTAAAACAATAACTCTAGTCCGTGAATGTGCACGGCTACTAATGGGGAGAGAGCAATGTCTGAAACAATGAAAATCATACTGGCTGTAGTGGGTGTTTTTGCAGCGGGTTTTATTATGGTGGGCACCAATAAGCAACAGTCAACTGAACAATTGGAAGCCGCTTCGATGATCAGGAACTATGTCGCAATACAAACCATGGCAAACGAAAAATGCCCGCAGGCGATCAAAAAAGCAACTGGGGAACAAGTCTTTTTCCCATCCGAAACTCAGAGCGATAAAGAAAGCTATGTCACGCTGAAATGGGTGGGCGAAAACAGCAAAACCGGCGGATTCAAATCGGCATCATGCACCTTGCTGGCATCTTTGGGCGGCATTTCCGAACTTGTCATAGATGGTAAAGCGGTTATCAAGAAATAATAACCGACCTTCTTCCGGCGGCGTCTGGCAGGCCCAGGCGCTGTTGGTATTATTGCCGGACACCCATCGGCGGCGCGCGCCCTATCTCCCTCACCTCCTGACAGCAGACTAAGTCCTAGGCAACCAGGCCACGGCTGCACGTTTTTCGAATCATTGACAATCATTTGATGAAGGCTTGATGAAAAAAAACATCGATTCCAGCACAGCCGTTTTTAACGGTTTTTCTAGCCCCGACCGTTTGCAAATAGACCGCGCACTGGCGCATATTGCCAAAATCCAGGACGATGAACATTATTACCGTCCCAAGGGCGTCGAAGTGGCGGCCATATTGATGGATTTTAATGTTGACCTGAGCACAATACTTGCCGCGATTTTAAGTGACCCGCGTTTAGCCCAACTTAAGCCGCCGCCGGACATCAAAAAAGATTTCGGTACTACCGTCGCCGCACTGGTTAAAGATGTTAACTGGCTGAATACCGTTACTGTGTATTCACTGGAAATGGCCGACCAGCCTAACCAAACCGAAATTTTGCGGCGCATGCTGTTATCCATGACCCAGGATGTACGTGCTGTATTAATAAAACTGGCCTTCCGAATCAAACGCCTACGCAACCTGCCTAGGGAATCTTACGAAGTGCGGCGTTTTATTGCCCAGGAAACACTGGATATTTATGCCCCGATAGCCAATCGCATGGGCATACACCAGTTGAAATGGGAGTTGGAGGACATGGCGTTCCGTTATCTGAAGCCGCAGTCCTACCGCCGTGTCGCCAAATCACTGAATGACAACCGGGTGGAGCGGGAAAACTGCGTCCATCGTTTTATCGGGCTGTTGCAAGCATCATTGGACGAGGCCTGCATCAAGGCCGACATTTCGGGTCGCCCCAAGCATATTTACAGCATCTGGAAAAAAATGCAGCGCAAGCAACTGGGCATAGAAGAGCTTTATGATCTGTTGGCCGTGCGCGTTATTGTCGACAACCTGAGCAACTGCTATGCGGTGCTGGGCATAGTCCACAGCCATTGGCAAACTATACCCAAGGAATTTGACGATTATATCGCCAACCCCAAGGAAAACGGTTACCAGTCGCTGCATACCGTCATCCTGGATCCTGACGGTAACCGCATCGAAGTCCAAATTCGTACCCGGGCCATGCACGACTTTGCCGAACTTGGCGTTGCCGCGCACTGGTCGTACAAGGAAGGCGGCAAACACGACGCCGCGATAGAAAAAAGCATCAGCTCATTGCGTAAATTATTGGCGAACAAAGACGATGACGAGGCGCTGGGCGAAAGTTTTCGTAACGAATTGTTCCATGACCGCGTCTACGTCTTGACACCGAAAGGCCAATTGATTGATCTGGTTAAAAATTCCACGCCGCTGGATTTTGCCTATGCCATCCACAGCGAAATAGGGCACCGCTGCCGGGGCGCAAAAGTCAACGGGCGTATCGTGCCGTTAACTTACACCTTAAAATCCGGCGAACAGGTAGAAATATTGACCGTCAAAGAAGGCGGGCCAAACCGTAACTGGATAGATCCTAATCTGGGTTATTTGAAATCTGCCGCCGCCATCAGCAAGGTTAAAAGCTGGTTTAAAAATCAGCAACAAACCCAGAACATCGCCAGCGGAAAAGCCATACTGGACAAGGAAAGCCAGCGCTTAGGCATAAAAACGCCTAACTTGGCGGAATTGGCGAAACATTTTAAACAGGCGGACACCGACAAATTGCTAGAAGCGATAGGCCGTAGCGATATTAATAGTCGCCAACTGTCCGCCTTTTTTAAAATACCCGAACTGGAACCGGTTGTCGCCAAAAATCAGCCGCCCAAACTTACCAATAAATCGATAGTGTCCGTCGATGGCGTCGATAACGTCCTCACCAGTTTCGCCAGTTGCTGCACGCCAGTGCAAGGCGATGAGATCATCGGTTACATTTCCCTTAAAAAAGGCATTACCGTCCATCGTAAAAACTGTGCCAACATTCTGCGCCTGAGTCCGGAAAAACAGCTGCGACTGGTTTCCGTGTCATGGGGCGAGAAAAAAGCCAGCTATTTTGTGCCTATCGTTATCCACGCCTACAGCACGCAAAACGTGTTAAGCGATGTCTCGCAAATCCTGGCGCAAGCGAAAATACATATCGCCAGCGCATCGCTGGACACTCATCCTGATTTTTCAGCCGTGCTTAATCTGACTATTCAAATTGAAAATACCGGCCAGTTAAGCCAAGTCCTCAATAAAATAAGCTGTTTGCCTAATATTATTGATGTGAAACGCAAGACCTGAGCTTATGAGCGTATAAATGAATTTTCCCCATATTTTAATGTATGCAGATTTCTAAGTATCTCGATAAAATTAAATCGGGAAGACCGATTAATTTTGACAGTTTTTGTAAACAGCTACATCGACAAGACTATGATGACCAAACTATTTGAGGATTTTTTCAACGCAGAAGATTTCCAAATCAATTTATCAGGTCGATATTATTGATGAAGAACGCTTTGCCCTGCTTAAAGACAACTTTCCTGGCTATACGATAAGCAATAGAGT
This sequence comes from Methylovulum sp., assembly GCA_030653435.1. Taxonomy (GTDB): domain Bacteria; phylum Pseudomonadota; class Gammaproteobacteria; order Methylococcales; family Methylomonadaceae; genus Methylovulum. Next base: position 1,285 of record JAURZI010000150.1, on the reverse strand, counting down.
TTCTGCGGCACTTGCCGGCGATAGTCATAAACACTCTGTCAGTCAGGCAATGATTATTCTTTGGGTGAATCAGCACAGTCATCCTGTAGTGATTTTGAATGATGGTAATGGAATAACAACGCCGGTCACGTTAGGCGGACGTTTACTGATTATCGAAAACCAGGAGAATTTCGTACAAAAAGCTCAGACCTTGACGTTTTTAAACCAACAATTTCCTGATTTTAATGATATAGCATTGGATATTGAGACTGTGAAAGTATCTAAAATCCAGCGAGCTAGTAAAGCGATTTTTAGCAACATTTTCTAAAAAACGCACTAAATGTTGCTTAGCAAGCCAGTTTATTATTAAAAAAAGGGTTTAACGCCGTGTTTTTTACGCATATTTAACAGTTTTTCCCGAATTTCCCGAACGCCGGGCGCAATAATCCCTGAGCGCGTCAACACCGAGAATGTTCAGCACCCGAGTAAAGTTGTAAGTCACGACCATCAGGCTAAATTCACCGCGGCATTTTTCCAGTCCGCGCATCAAGAAATGGTGCATGCCGGCACGGTGTTTGAGGGTGCCAAAAGGGTGTTCAACCATGGCCCCGCGCTGTTTCATGCGGTTGGGATTTTGTTGCATGCGTTGCAGGTGGCGTTCGGTCACTGCTTCATGTTCCCAGCGGCTGATTTGCCGGGTGGTCGCTTTTTCGGCCAAGCACTGTTCGCGTAGTGGGCACTGGCTGCAATCGGCGGCTTTGCTTTGGTAGCGGGTGATCCATTTGTCGTTTTTTTGTAGTGGCTTGCCGCGCACCGTCAACGGCTTGCCTTGTGGACAGACGTACTGATCGTGTTCGGCATCGTAGCTAAACTGGTCACGGGTAAAACGGCCTTGTGCCGCGATGGCTTTGGATTTGTCGGGAATGGCGACGTAAACAGTAATGTTTTGGTCTTCGCAGGTTTTCAGCTGGTTGCCATCGTAATAGCCGCAGTCGGCAAGGGCGCTGAGGTTTTCAGACTGCAATAGCCCCTGAGCTTTTTCCAACATCGGTGCCAATTGGTGGGTGTCGTTACCGTCTTGACAAACGTCTTCGGCGACAATCAGTTTGTGTTTGGCGTCGACGACGATTTGCACATTGTAGCCGGCCACGGTTTGCCCGCGTTTGCTGAGTAACCGGGCATCCGGGTCAACGGTGGCAACCTGGCTGTCGCCGCTGTCTTTCAGCTGTTGCTGCAAGGCTTTTTTCTCCGCTTGTTTGGCCTGCAATAAGTCGAGCTTTTGTTGCAGTTGCTCATCGTCGACCAG
>JAURZI010000137.1 GCA_030653435.1 Methylovulum sp. | reverse complement strand
AACAACCGGTGGTCATGGTCAGAAACCCACAAAAAGGACAGTGTTCTATAACGATTTACAAATCGTTTACGGTTCACGAGGCTACCATCCGCTTACCCACTCCGTCATCACGCCATTAAAAGAAATGATATTTACCTGTTGACCGAAGGCGGAATTGATTCTGGACAAAAAATCATCCGGCGAGTGGAGATTAATAAATGACGACTATGAGCATTAGATGGAGGGTTATAAAGGACGGGAAAACGGAATTCATATCGTCCAGGTCCCCGAAGAAACCTATGGAATAGTCATGGAGATCTTTGAGCCGATGGCTCGGCGTATCAACCAGCTACCCAGTAAGGTATTGAACATCTAAACTGAAGTCAGGTGGCGATAGGGATTGGTGCAAATAAGCATCAGCAGGTAAAATCATAAGTCAAAGCTTCTTCGAGCCGGGCTGCGTACGTGGGGTTGAGGGTACGCAACCGACCCCAAGTTGACATTTGAAGCATTGCGCTCAATGTCGGGAGGGCTTCAAATAGCAGCCATTCAACGTAGAGCTAACCGGGCGCGGCACGGAAAGCTGAAAAATAAAACCGCATTGTAACCGCGCTCCGGTTGAGCGCCATGTTAGACTCCCAACTTGAGCGGTTTGCTTAAGCAAAACATTCTTACGATTTTGTTATCCAAACTAAGAACTTAGCCCTATTAATTTTCTGATTTTTTCTAATAACCAAGCCGGGTAGTGAGTATACAAGCCTTCGGCAATTGCTTTGCGGACGTAAGACGCCCTCATGTCAGTAATTTCTTGACAGCTAAATGCCCAATCAAACATTTCGAATTCAATGTAACCATTACCTGCTTCGATAATTTCTGATAATTTTCCACCCGCATTTATTTCATCTACATCCAATAAATAAGACATGCAATAACCGCGCAAATACTCGTCGCTAGTAGGAATAACGCCAAATGGTCCATCAGCTAATCTTCCTTCCAAAAAACCCAAAAGCTCCTCCTCGGGTCTTTCGCTAAAGTTAGGATTGGTTTTGAAGTCATGAAGAGCAGAGGTAAGGCGATCTTTTATATTGTGCCTGTAGCTGTGGCAATCTTCACATAGACATTCCAATTCATAATTTTCATATTCCCAAGGAGCGTGGTTCTTTTTGTATGACTTGTGGTGCACGTTGAGAGTTTTATCATTGGTTCCGCAATTTTCACATTTAAAATCAGATGCCTCCATTATTTCAAGTCGCTTTCTTTGCCAACGTGGGTCTTTATATTTAGCAAAAAAACTAACAGTTGATGATTGGCCACTGGATTTTTTAGTGTTATTCGTTTCAGCCATTTATTAATGCTATTACTTTGTTGAGAATATATTGGTTTTATGTCTAACGGGTCAGATAAGGAGCGCCTTAGCGTCCGCTTGATCTGATTGATGGCGTTGCCTTTGATAATCCAACAAGTTAGTTCACGCTTACGCTCCTTATCTGACCCGATGGCTCCGCGGAGCGGAGCCATCAAGTTATTAGATAGTTCCGTATATCTACCATAAAAGCTGCGCTGCTCCAATAGATTTGTGATTAGCAAGGATTTTTCCTTTCTGTATATCATTCACACTATATCCAAATCAGCTTTGGAGGTTGCCATGTTAGCCGTTCCCGCATCTCTTAGCCAGGCATTTGAAACACAACTCAATCAGCGCAATGTGCCCGACCGGCAACGGCGCGATTTTCATAAGTGGTTTCGGTTTTATCTGGACTTTTGCAACAAGTACGGAGCTAATCCAAAGCTCACCGCAAGCTTTGCTCCATTTGACGAAAAGTTACAAAGTAAAGGTCAGTCTGAAGCACAACGACAACAAGCCCGGCGTGCCGTAGTCATCTATTACCGCATGGTCGGTGCGATTAAATCGCCAACAACACCCTCCAGCGATACGTTACCTGATCAGTCATTAGCATCAAAGCGATTAGCTGAACCCTGTCAGACTCCTGTCAACCAGACCGTTTCAACACGATCCGTACCAGAAACCCCGAAGCCTTCGCCTGTCGAAGAGTCGCCAAAGCTAACCGGTGCCAGTTGGGTGACGGTTTACGAACAACTGCAAGCCGCTATCAAGGTGCGTCATTATTCGAACAAAACTTGGCAGGCTTACCGCTACTGGTTGCAGCAATTTCAAACCTACACCAAAAGCAAGGATGCGGGTTTGCTGGATATGAACGATGTGAAAGGCTTTTTGAGTCATCTGGCGGTGCACAAGCAGGTCGCCGCTTCCAGTCAGAATCAAGCCTTCAATGCGCTGTTGTTCTTGTTCAAGCATGTCTTACAAAAAGAATTCACCAAAGTCGAGGGCGTAGTCCGCGCCAAACGTCGCCCTTACATTCCCGTGGTGTTGTCGCGTCCGGAAGTCGATCGGATCATCGGTTTGCTGGAGCCGCCTTATGATTTGGTCGCCAAGCTATTGTACGGTTGCGGCCTGCGCCTGTTTGAGTGTCTGAAACTGCGGGTGCAGGATTTGAATTTTGATCTGCAGGTTTTGACCGTGCACGACGGCAAAGGCCTGAAGGATAGAACACTGCCGATGCCGGCCCTGTTAACTAGAGAATTGGCGGCACAGGTTGAACGAGTTGCTACCCTGCATGAGCAGGATTTGGCGGCGAACACCGCCGGTGTCTTCTTGCCCAAAGCGCTGGATGGCAAATATAAAAACGCCGCCAAAGAATTTGCTTGGCAATGGTTGTTCCCGGCAAAGTCGCTTACCCTGGTTCCTTCCACTGAGCAGTATCGGCGCTGGCATTTGCACGAGTCCCATGTGCAACAAGCCCTTAAATTCGCGGTGCGCAGAAGCCGAATTGCCAAACGTGCATCGGCGCATACGTTTCGCCATAGCTTTGCCAGTCATCTTCTACAAGCCAACGTCGATATTCGCACCATTCAAGAACTATTAGGTCACAGCGATTTGCGAACGACCATGATTTACACGCATACCGTGCCTAGTCGGACGATCAAGGAAGCGAAAAGCCCGCTGGATTTCTGAAGCTAAACCGTCGGCGGCAATGTGCCAAGTTTGCAGTCATTCCTCAATGATTGTTCTGTGGCCGCTTGTGGCCGTTACCCAGCGCTCAACAAAAACCACAGAAGCTATTTTCCGAGCACCAAAAAACAGCATTAACAAGGCACTGGCTTAATGCCAGTGCCTTGTGTGCCGCTTAATAGTTAGCTTTTTCTACATACACTAGGAATTGATTGTACTGATTGCCATCCTGGCTTTTGGCTTTACCCAGCAACTGGATCAAGACCCTGTCGCCGGGCTGTGCATGTGATCTTTCCATGCCGTTGGCGATGTAGGCATTCATGAATGCCGACACGACCTCGCCGTTCTCTCGTTCGACGATGATCGTTTTCTGTAGGCCGTAACGGTCATGAATAAATTCACCAAAGCCTTTGATCGTGCCGATCAGCGGTTTGTGTTCCTCGTGATGCCAATGAATAGGCTGTTGTACTGTTAACTCGCCGGCCGCCATTGCTTTTAGCTTGGCAAATTTATCTTTGCCGTTTTCATCATTGCGGTCATAGTCGGGATTTGTTTCGTAGTTGTCGAACATTAGGAGCTCCAAAAATATCAAAAACGCATCAATGAACAGTGTGGTTTATCGATGCAAGATAAGGAGAGTGCACTCTCCATATCATT
>JAURZI010000133.1 GCA_030653435.1 Methylovulum sp. | reverse complement strand
TTGTATGGCGATGAAGGCGCCGACAAACTTACCGGAGGTACCGGTAACGACTACCTGGAAGGCAATGCGGGCGCTGATACTTACCTATTCGGCAAAGCCGACGGGCAGGATGAAATCTATAACTGGGATGCCGACAACAGCGTCGATACCGTGCAATTTATCAATGTCGCTTCGACCGGCATCAGCGCCAAATACCGCGACCCCGGCTCGGCCAATTACAATGATGGGGCGTTGATGCTGCAATACGGCATAGGCGGCCAGTTAAAGCTTAACCATTATTTCTATGACCCGTCATACCGGATTGATCAGTTTAAATTTTCCGATGGCGTCATCTGGGGTTGGGACGACCTGAAGGCATTGGGGCTCATCGGTACGGTATTCGATGATTCTATCCACGGTTACACCGGGGACAACAACACGCTCAAGGGCCTGGTCGGCAATGATTATCTCAAAGGCGCCGAATTGGGTGATGTGCTTGACGGCGGTAGCGAAGACGACCATTTGTACGGCAATGACGGCAATGACAAGCTCATCGGAGGAAAAGGCAAAGACTATATGGAGGGCAATGGTGGTGCCGATACTTATCTAATAACCAAAGCCGACGGTCACGATGAAATTTATAATTGGGACGGCGACAATGGCAGTATCGATACCGTGCAATTTATCAATGTCGCCACGACCGATATTAGCGCGGTGCAGCACTCCGACAATGACAGCCTGATCCTTACTTACGGTGTTAATGGCCAACTCATCGTGGACTATTATTTCAGCAATCCAGACTACCGCGTAGACCAGTTTGTTTTCACCGACGCCACTTGGACTTATAGCAATATCATCGGCAATAACGCGCCCAAGGCATCGAACCAAACGGTAGCCATGGACGAAGATACGGCGCTTGTCTTTACGGCCGACCACTTTGGTTTTATTGACAAAGACAGCAATGATAGTTTGCAGGCTATCAAAATTACCCAACTGCCCGGCACGGGGGCTTTTACACTCAACGGCGTAGCCATTACGCTGGATCAGATCATAGTGATCGACGACATTAATCCCGGACACTTAGTGTTTACACCGGCCGCTAATGCCTACGGCAATCACTATGCGGATTTTAACTTTAAGGTCAGTGACGGCACAGACTTCTCGGCCAGCGCTTACCTTATGACATTGAATGTGACTGCGGTTAACGATGCGCCTGTAGCCGCTCATGTGTTAAACGACCAGACTGCAAGCCATAATGCCGTTTTTAGCTATACGATTCCTGCTAATAGCTTCATTGATGCCGATGTCGGTGATACGCTGAATTATACGGCTAGCACCGCCGACGGTTTTGTCTTGCCAGCATGGCTAAGTTTTAACGGCAACACCCGCACATTCAGCGGCACGCCCGGAGCTGCCGATAGCGGCACATTAACGATTATCGTCACCGCCACGGATAGCGCCAACGCCAGCGTGAGCAGCCCGTTTGTACTAACCGTTGCCCACAACAACACGGCACCTGTTTTTTCCGCAGTAGGCGATGGCAAAGTTACTACGGCAATCGGTGCCTATGCTGATTGGGGACAATCCGTCAGCATGCAAGCCGACGGTAAAATTCTCGTCGCAGGCTATAGCGAAAAGGCTGTGGGTGCTGTTTTCGCCCTAGCGCGTTACAACAGTGACGGCATCTTGGATACTCATTTTAGTGGCGACGGTAAACTGACCACTGCTTTAGGGTCATCCGACGACCGGGCTTACTCGGCTACGGTACAGGCCGACGGTAAAATCCTTGTGGCGGGATATAGCTGGAATGGCAATGATTATGACTTTGCCTTGGTGCGTTACAAAGCTAACGGCAATTTGGATAGCAGCTTTGATGCTGACGGCAAAGTCACTACTGACTTTGGTCCATCGACGGCGTTGGGTTTATCCACCACCCATGCTGATTTTGGTGACCGGGCTTACTCCATCACTGTCCAGACTAACGGCAAAATCCTTGTCGCCGGGTTCAGCTCGAACGGCCATACAGAAAATTTTGCGTTGGCCCGTTATAACAGCGACGGCTCCCTGGATACCGGCTTTAGCGGCGACGGTAAAGTCACTACCGACTTTAATGCTGCTACGGATTTTGGACAATCCGTAACCGTGCAAGCCGACGGTAAAATTCTGGTAGCTGGCTATAGTTATAATGCAGTCGATTCAAACTTTGAATTGGTGCGTTATAACAGCGACGGTTCTTTGGACACCAGTTTTGACGGAGATGGCAAAGTCACGACCGATTTCGGCTATGCTGCGGACTGGGGACAATCCATCACAGCACAGAGCGATGGCAAAATTCTTGTGGCTGGTTATAACTTCAACACTTCGGGTTCCAATTTTGAATTAGCCCGTTATAACAGCGACGGCTCCCTGGATACCGGCTTTGATGACGATGGCAAGGTCACGACTGATTTCAGCTCCGCTACCGATTGGGGGCAATCCGTCACGGTCCAGGCCGATGGTAAAATTCTTGTCGCGGGGAGCAGTTATAACGGCGGATGGAATTTTGCCATCGCTCGTTATCTCAGCGATGGCTCCCTGGATGCCAGCTTTGATGGCGACGGCAAAGTGACGACAGACTTTACCTTTGCTTCCGATGACATGGCGTATGCCATTACCGTGCAAAATAACGGCAAAATCCTGGTTGCAGGGCATAGCGCCAGCACTTTCGCCTTAGCGCGTTATAATGCCGACGGCAGCTTGGACAGCAGCTTCGGAGCCGTCGACCCTGCCGGCAACACGGTCAGTTATGTCAAAAACGGCGCTGCGGTAGTATTAAGCAGTGCAACGCATATTTACGATGCCGAACTGGCTGCACAAGGCCAGTATAACGGAGCATCCATCACCTTGGCGCGCCATGGCGGCGCAAACAACCAGGATTTGTTTTCCTCCGGTAATAGCGAGTTCAATATCAGCGGCAATAATGCCCTGTTGTCCGGTATTGCCATTGGCACAGTCAGCAACAGCAACGGTGCGCTAACCATCCACTTCAATGACAATGCCAGCCAAGCGCGGGTCGATACGGCCTTGTCGTCATTAGCTTACAGTAACAATGCCGGGAACCCTCCCCATACCGTCCAAATTGATTGGACATTTAACGATGGCGATACAGCCGGGTCATTAACGGCATCACGCTCAACCACCGTTAATATTACGGCAGCCAGCACGGCTGCGGCATCCGCTTATCTAAATCCCGGCGCTTCTGCTGTCAACAGCATGTTAAAATATGGTCTGATGGATACCGCGTCAATTTATGGCGAAAATAATACCGATATACAGCTCACCGGCATTATCGATGACTGCATGCACGCGTCAGGTTTGACCGCCAATGCAATGTGGCTGGTTTAGAGTACGCATTACGTACCTATATAGCTGTAGTAGACTGGAATGCTCGAACTCATATGAAAGTGGAATGGATTAATACACAGGCAAGCAATACGGTGGTTGAACAACTTAATGCGCTACTGCCGCAAACTCAATGTGGGCAATGCGGTTTTAAAGGTTGCCGCCCTTATGCCGAAGCGATGATCGAGGGCGATGCGGATATTAATCAATGCCCGCCGGGTGGTGATGAGGGCATCGCGGCATTAGCGGATTTTTTAAGCGTACCAACCAAACCGTTAAATCCGGCGTTTGGCATCCATAAGCCTAAGCAGGTGGCGTTTATTGTTGAACAGGATTGCATTGGCTGTGTGAAATGTATTGCCGCTTGCCCGGTGGATGCCATTTTGGGTGCGGCAAAGTTTATGCACACCGTGATTGCATCTGAATGTACCGGCTGCGAATTGTGCATTGCGCCATGCCCGGTCGACTGTATTATCATGCAGCCCGTGTCGGCAGATGCCGATGATTTAAGTAAACGGGAAAAATCCGCGCTGGCAAAACGCCGCTACGAAGCGCGATGCTCGCGTAAAAAACAGGATGCCGTGGAAAAGGCGGAACGTACCAAGCAGAAAAAAGCGGTGTTGGCCAACATGAAACTAGCGAAATAATGAGGGATAAAGCGTGGCAAAAGCGAGTGAATTAAAACGGGGCATGGTGGTTGATATTAACGGCATACCCCATTCTGTCAAACAGGTTGAAGTAAAAAGCCCGTCTTCGCGGGGGGCGACGACGTTGTACAAAGTTCGTTTTACTAATCTTAAAACCGGGCAAAAACTTGATGAATCGTTAAAAGGGGATGATTCTTTCAAGGAGGCCGAACTGGTGCGCGCCAAAGTACAGTATTCCTATAAGGACGGTGACAACTACATTTTTATGAATATGGAAGATTACAGCCAATACAGTTTGGGCAGTGAGGATCTGGATGGGCAAATCGGGTATTTGACCGAAGGTTTGGAAGGCATGGTGGCGTTGTTAATTGACGATGCCGTATTAGGTATCGAACTGCCTTCATCAGTCGTATTGGCCATTGTTGAAACTGCGCCTGCGATTAAAGGCTCGACGGCTTCTGCTCGCACCAAAACCGCACGTTTGACTACGGGACTGGAAGTGCAGGTGCCTGAATATTTGGAAACTGATGACTTAGTCAAGGTTAACACCGAAACCGGAAAGTACATGTCACGAGCTTAATACGGTCTCATGGGCATGGAAACCGGGCAGGTTTTAAAAGTTAGGCAGGGTGGATTTACGTTGTGCCGTTTGCCTAAGCGTCCCCGCGAATTGTTGCGTGCCTTTGATGCGGCGGATGAATACTTGCTCGATTATGTTGCCGAGGTGGAGCAGCCTGCTACGGGTGCCAGGATTTTACTGCTCAATGACAGTTTCGGCGCCTTGGCGGTCGCGTTAAGTGCGTTTCAACCGTATGCTATGTCAGATTCCTATTTATCACAGCAGGCAACCAGGCTTAACTTGGTCAGTAATGGCTTATCTGAACACAGCGTCATTTTGCTGGATAGCTTGGCCCCATTGACGGGGGTATTTGATGCGGTGCTGATCAAAGTGCCGAAGACCTTGGCTTTGTTGGAAGACGAGTTGATACGGCTACGCCCGCATGTGACAGCATCCACGCAAGTCGTTTTGGCGGGTATGGTAAAAGCTTTGCCGGGTTCGGTCTGGGCATTGCTGGAGCGCTTGCTTGGCACGACAACAACATTATTGGCCAAGAAAAAAGCCAGATTGATTTTGGCAGCACCTAATCCAGAGTTGGTTATTCCAGACAATCCATATCCGGTTTATTACACACTTGAAAACGCCGGTTATCTGATCGCCAATCATGCTAATGTGTTTTCTCGCGATAGCCTGGACATAGGTACGCGTTTTTTTCTCCAGCATTTGCCGACTATGCCGGATGCGCAAGACATTATAGATTTGGGGTGTGGTAATGGCTTGGTAGGTTTAATTGCTGCCGAACGCAATCCAGCGGCAACCGTACATTTTCTTGACGAGTCTTTTATGGCCTTGGCATCGGCTAAAGAAAATTTTTACCGTGTTTTTGGCGATGGCAGGTCCGCGAAGTTTTGTGTAGGTAATGGCTTGACGGGAGTCGGCTCGGCATCAGCCGATCTGATATTGTGCAACCCGCCGTTTCACCAGCAACACAGCATAGGTGACCAAATTGCCATCTCGATGTTTAAAGAGTCGATCAGGGTGTTGCGTAAAGGCGGTGAATTATGGGTAATCGGTAACCGCCATCTGGATTATCATATCCAATTAAAGCGCCTGTTTGGAACCGTAGCTATGATTGCAAACAATTCAAAATTTGTTATTTTTAAAGCCAGTACATAACCGTACTGAAACGATTAAAGCAAATTTTAGGCGCAAAAAAACGAACCCAAAAGCGGCATGTCTTTTGGGTTCGTTTTATGGGGTAGTTACGCGGGGTTCACATTCTCAGCTTGTGGGCCTTTTTGACCTTGAGTCACCTGCATGGTTACTTTTTGGCCTTCACGTAGGGTTTTGCGGCCGGTGCCGTTAATTGCGCTGTGGTGAACAAACACATCTTTACCACCTTCTTGTTCAATAAATCCAAAACCTTTTTCATCATTGAACCACTTAACGGTACCTACAACTTGATCTGACATATCACACTCTTAACTTGAAAAATCGCCACATGGATTGGCTTTAAAATCCCAGACTTAAAAAGTCTGGCTTAAACTCGAACTGCGCCCAATAGTAGCACTAAAAATACAGCTAGAGCAAAAACATTTTTGCTGAGTTTGATTAATTTCAACTTTAGTTATTTATCGGCTTAGGGCTGTTTAGCATGCCTTATGTTTAGGTATGGGAATCTACACAAGTTAATCGGCGAAAAATAGAAAATACACTGAAATAAACCAAGCTATGAAGCATTGATTGACCTTGAAACCCGCGTGTCGAAGTGTTACCAGGAACTCGTGGCAGAGCGTTTGAATCCCATCGGCGCGTTGCATGCAGGCATATCGGTGTTATCGGACAAGAGCGCAAGTTTTGCGTGCACCCCAGGCAGCGTGGAGATTTTATAAGCATGGCAGCGTCAACCTGACAAAACGGCGCTGAAAGTATTGGGACGTATTCCAGCTGCCATAGCATCTGCGTCGAAACATAAGTATTGCCCCGTGCTGTTTATCCGGCATAGAATGCCGTCCTCGTTACCCTTTAATTTGGATTTTTTATGTCAATCACAGACTCAGATACAATTTGGTTCAGGACCGGCGAAGCAACGGTTTTTTCTAGCGCTGGTCAGGGCACGGATGCGATGCCAGAAATATTGATTGGTGGTGTTAAGGGCCCTGCCGGCCATGCGTTTGCTACATTAATGGGGCAAACAGAAGGCCATACACGCATGTTCGCAATACGTGCCTGCAACCAGCAAGTCCGTCCCGCCACCTTGATTGTGCCGAAAGTGACCATTAAATCGGTGGCTTATGTTAATTTATTTGGCGGCCCCGTGCAGTCTGCGGTCGCGGATGCAGTGCTCGACAGCGTGATCGACGGCGTCATTCCTGCCGCGCAGGCGAATGATCTGTGCATTATAGCGATGCTTTGGATTGCCCCCGAATGTGCAACCAACCCGGAACTGGACCGTAAGGATTTGTACCGTACCAATTATGAAGCGATGAAATTAGCCATTTCCCGTGCGATGAGCAATTCGCCAAGCATTGAAGAGTTGATCGCCAACCGGCATAAAATCGTTCATGAAATGTATGATCCTGAAACTGGGGAATCGCAGTGGTAAGCTGTAAGGCCTTATAGACTTAATCCGGAGCCAGCAAGGCATAGAGCAAGCCGCTTTGCCTTGTTGTAGGGTATAAGGGAGCTACATCAACAGCGTTTGTGCTGACACAGGAAGCTGAACATGGAGACTAGCAAGGAAGGGTGGTATAGTAGGGGGGTCGGGTAGTGCTCGGTGTTAGTGACATCAACAGCGACCACAACGACATGGGCTCTATGTCATCAATTATTCCTTTCAACACGGTGGGCGCATAACATGAAAATCAAGCAAACCCCTCCAAACCTTAATCGATTTTTCGCTGGATTAGGCGTATTCGTGTTTTCAGCCGGTACGGTTGCATTTGTTACCGATCCTTACATCATGGCGGACATCGCGTTAATTATTTTAGGCATGGCCTTAATGATTTCTGGATTATTCGCACGTAGGTCCGAATGACAATAGGCCTTTTTTAGGCCTTTTTCGATTATAGCCGGATGGTAGTTTAGGTTTCAGGATACCCGGACATCCGAATGAAAAGCGGATGCCCGGTGCCTTTGCCTTAGGCCTTTATAAATTGCAACAGACCATGCTCGTCTATATCGGTCTTAATCATATCACCAGCGCCAAATACGCCAGCCAGAATTTTCTGCGCCAACGGGTTTTCCAACTGCTGCTGTATTGCGCGTTTCATAGGCCTTGCGCCATAAACGGGGTCAAATCCCGCTTCGCCCAATAAGTCCAGTGCCTGATCGGTGATTTCAAAGCCGATTTCGCGGTCTTGCAGACGTTTCCGCAGATATTCAATCTGAATGCCTGAAATCGCCCGGATTTGCCCGCGACCCAAGGGATGGAACACGACGGCCTCATCAATGCGGTTAATGAACTCAGGTCGGAAATGCTGGCTGACCCGTTCCATAACCGCCGCTTTCATGACTGGATACAGCGCTTCGCCTGCCAGTTCCTGGATGACATCCGAACCAAGGTTCGACGTCATGACGATGACGGTGTTCCTGAAATCAACCGTCCGTCCCTGACCGTCGGTCAAACGACCATCATCAAGCACCTGCAGCAACACATTGAAGACATCGGGATGGGCTTTTTCTATTTCGTCCATCAGGATGACCGAGTACGGTTTGCGTCTGACCAATTCGGTCAAATAGCCGCCTTCTTCATAGCCGACATAACCCGGAGGGGCGCCTATCAAGCGTGCCACCGAATGTTTTTCCATGAATTCTGACATGTCGATGCGTACCATTGCGTCCGGCGTATCAAACAAAAATTCCGCCAGAGCTTTGCACAATTCAGTTTTGCCCACGCCGGTAGGCCCTAAGAATAAGAATGAGCCGTTGGGCCGGTTCGGGTCGGACAAGCCAGCCCTAGAACGGCGTATTGCATTACTGACCGCTTTTAGCGCCTCTTCCTGGCCCACTACGCGCTTGCTTAATTGCTCTTCCATGTGCAACAGCTTTTCGCGTTCGCCTTCCAGCATTTTTGACACCGGAATCCCAGTCCACTTTGACACGACTTCGGCAATTTCTTCTTCGGTCACCCTATTACGCAATAAGGTCATTTTTTGGTTTTCAGCCGGCACTGCTTGATGTAATTGTTTTTCCAAAGCAGGAATGATGCCGTAGCGCAGTTCGGCTTGCCGGTTTAGATCATTGGCACGGCTGGCTGCTTCGAGTTCAGTCTTGGCATGCTCCAGTTTTTCTTTAATTGATGCTGAGCCTTGCAAGGACGCTTTTTCGGCTTTCCAGATTTCTTCCAGATCCGAATATTCCTTTTCCAATTCGCTGATGTCTTCTTCCAACATTTCCAGGCGCTTTTTGGACGCCGAATCTTTTTCCTTTTTCAGCGCGACCTGCTCAATTTTCAATTGAATCAAACGCCGGTATAACTTATCCATTTCTTCCGGTTTGGAATCCATTTCCATGCGGATTCGGCTGGCGGCCTCATCGATCAAGTCGATAGCCTTGTCCGGCAACTGGCGGTCGGCGATATAACGATAGGACAGATTTGCCGCCGCAATGATCGCGGGATCAGTAATGTCAACGCCATGATGGACTTCGTATTTTTCTTTTAAGCCACGCAGGATGGCGATGGTGTCTTCAACCGATGGTTCGTCGACCAGCACTTTCTGGAAACGGCGTTCCAAGGCGGCATCTTTTTCGACATATTTGCGGTATTCATCCAGCGTAGTTGCGCCTACGCAGTGCAATTCGCCGCGCGCGAGCGCCGGTTTCAGCATATTGCCGGCATCCATTGCGCCTTCCGCCTTACCCGCGCCGACCATCGTATGCAGTTCGTCAATAAACAGGATGACTTGGCCTTCTTGCTTGGCCAAGTCGTTTAACACGGCTTTCAAGCGTTCTTCAAATTCACCGCGAAACTTGGCACCGGCTATCAAAGCGGCCATGTCCAGCGCCAGCACTTGTTTGCCTTTGATGCCTTCAGGCACTTCGCCATTGACGATCCGTTGCGCCAAACCTTCAACAATTGCCGTTTTACCGACGCCCGGTTCCCCGATCAGTACCGGGTTATTTTTGGTGCGCCGTTGCAGCACCTGTATCGTGCGGCGGATTTCATCATCCCTGCCAATGACCGGATCAAGTTTGCCTTGTTCGGCACGTTCGGTGAGATTGATGGTGTATTTGTTTAAAGCTTGGCGCTGGTCTTCGGCATTGGGATCGTCGACAACCTGACCGCCGCGCATCGCATCAATCGCTTTTTCGACGAGCTGTTTGGTTACGCCGGCCTTTTTCAGCACATCCTGCAAGAGACCTTTTTCTTCAAGCGCTGCCAATAAAAACAGCTCGCTGGAGATGAATTTATCATTACGTTTTTGTGCCAGTTTATCCGTTAAATTGAGCAGTCGCGATAATTCGTTGGAGAGTTGCACATCGCCGCCTGAGCCGCTAACGGTAGCCAGGCGCGACAGTTCCTTAAGCAGTTCGGCACGCAGTTGCTGGGTGTTGACGTTGATCTGTCCGAGCAATGGCTTGACACTGCCGCCTTCCTGATCCAGCAAGCACAGCATAACGTGCACAGACTCTATAAACTGATGGTCTTTGCCCAAAGCCAAGCTCTGTGCATCCGCTAACGCTGCTTGAAACTTGCTGGTTAATTTGTCCATTCGCATCGTATTTACCTTTTAGTTATATGGTTTTTATGTGTACTTATTGATATGGGGAAGTCCGGGGGATTTTCAAGCACAAGACCACCGATAAGCCTGGACAGGTGTTAATGGATTGTTAGTGGCCCGATTTTTTTGAATAAACCCGTCAACTCATCTATTATCAACCGCACAGCGCGATATTTTATTAAAAGATGTGTTGCACATGACAAAACTGTATGGGCCGTAAACATGGCCTATGCGGTTTGCTATTATCCCTGTAACGGGTAGAGAGTCCTGCTTATGAAAAAAATGATCTATATCGTCCTGTTATTTTGGTGCGGCATCGCCATCGCTGCTGAAGGCGTACAAACGCAAAAAAACCGTTTGTTCATCCTGTCAGGGCAGTCGAATATGGTTCGCCTCGACCCTGAGTTGTCGTTTACGCCGACATTGAAAAAAGCTTTTCCAGGCGAGAACATCGTCGTCGTTAAAGTTGCCAAAATAGGCCAACCGATTAGGCGGTGGTCTAAAAAATCCATACCTGAAGTAACGTCGTCCGCAAAAAATGTACGCCTAGCCACTGGCGACCTGTATGACGTTATGGTCAGACAAATCAATGCGGGTGCTATAAAAAACACCGCCACTTCTGTGACGTTTATCTGGATGCAGGGTGAGCGCGATGCCAAAGACGGGCTAGGCGACAGCTATGCCACCGAGCTACGCGGCGTTATTGACCAATTAAAGCATGATATTGGGCGCGATGACCTTTATTTTGTACTGGGACGGCTCAGTGATTTTGGCATCAAAATGCCAACGCTGCGCGGTGAATGGGAAAAAGTGCGTAATGCCCAAGTTCAGATAGCAGAAGCCGATAGCCACGGCGCCTGGGTTGATACGGACGACCTCAATGGCGATAAGGACGAATTGCATTACACCAGGGAGGGGTTTTTGATATTCGGCGAAAGGCTGGCGCAGGCGGCCATCAAACAGCTCGCGAAATAAGCCGATGGGCTGGTATCTTCAATACTACAGGGCATAAATACCCACAGGGCATAAAGGGCACAAGTGAATACATCCCCTACCTATCCTATACCCGGTTACCAACAATTGACCAAACTCCGTACGGCATTGGCAATTGCCAGAGGCTGTGTAGTCTTAAGCACCTTGCAACGGGAAGTCGAAAATACCGTTTCGCACGACCAAGCTAAACGCGTAACTTATCTGACCGAACTTTTTTCACGTATCCATCGGGAGATGTTTTACGATTGGAAAGATCAGGCTACCGTGAATCACCGCCCAGGCACGATGCCCGATGCAAGCAAGCGTAAACAATTTCGCGTCGCAATAGAACGCCTGGTTTTGGATGGCGATGACAATAAAGATACCGCTATTTTCGATAATAACGGTTTTGTTATCCAAACTGAAAATATCGCCGAACGGTTAAGCGTGTTTTACCAGAAAATGCGTGCCGTCAGGCCGTTTAATTACGGTAACCGCATCACGCTGGACTTTTTTATGATTGCGTTGGGCAATCTGCCTGCTTTCAAGAGCGTCTACGAGCAAGGCATTGATTTCAGGCGGCTGGCGGCCAACGACCCGTCTGCATTGCATCATTCATCCAGCAGCCACGACGAAGTGACGGCCGCTTTTCAACATGCGCTGGATCCCCTGTGCAGTAAAAGCTTGCAGAACCAGCCTAATGGTTATGGTAAATGGCCGGAAAGCAAGCGTTTCGTGCTGGGCATTCCGTTTTTGTTCCATGAAACAACCGACGGCATAGCCTGCTTGGTCACCGTTAACGGCGGACTGGTGCCGCTGTCCAGTATCAGGGAAGAGTTGTTTTTGCCGGGCAAACAGTTTGCCGATTATCCGCCGGAACTTTCCGCAACCGTGATCGGTTACTTGCCGGGCACAGAGCGCTTGCACGGCAGCCAAAGCGTCTGCTGTGATGGTATTCATATTGCCGCAAACGGCACAGCGCCACTGTTTTGCCTGGATATAAATATACTGACCGGTTTGCGTGCGCCGGGCCATACCGAGCTGGTGCAGTTACTGAAACAGTGCGCCGGTGATAATGCGACAGTTTTTGAGCTGGCGAATAACAGGGAGTTGAAATATCGTTTGTTAAATGCAGCGGAAGGTGATGAACGTTTACAGCGTGGCGTCGAAATCGCTTACGAACGCATCGGTAATATTACAGAAAAACTCGATAAGGCCAAGGAAGCCATTTTCAAAGGCAAATCAGCAGCAGCCAATCCCAGGCTTTTTATGTGCATGGGCGGCGCAGGCGCAGGTAAAACGGCGGTTGAAGAAATAGCTGTCGCACAGTGCGGAGATAATTTTGTTATCGCTTCACTGGATGAGTTCCGCAAGCTTAGCGATTTGTACACGGTATTGACCGCTGCCAGCCATCACAGTGACGACTATGTTTTTGTCGAACCATTTGCCAATAGGCTGCGGGGCCTAGTTTCACGCCATGCCGGCAACTTACGCGTCAATATTCTGTATGACGGCACCGGCATTCCCTATAAGCCGCGCTATGCGGATATTGTCAGTGAATTCAGCGCCGCCGGGTTCCATACCCAAATAACGGCTGTCGATGCCTTTCTTGTTAAGCCGCAAGGACGTGAAGATGAATTGCCGCGTTCCGCCGTTATCAAAAGTGTGCAAGAACGCTTTGAGAAAACAGGGCGTGCGCTGCCGTGGGTGGTGACGGTTGATAAACACATCCGAGCCCCCGGTTCATTTTTGGCGGCCTTACAACATCTGGCGCTGAATAAATTATCATTGTTTGCTAATGACGGTGAGCGGGATAAGCACTATCTGGTTGCGGAAAGCTTTGATTTTGCAGATGAAGAAGTCCGGGCTTTACACCGGCATCAGCTTGCCGGGTCACTTGCAGAGTATTTGAGGTCATTGGTTGTTTATCATCCTGATTCGGTGTTAAAGGGTTTGGCCGGCAACGACACCGGCAAAATCGCCGCTTTGCTAGCCAGGAACCGGGCTTTGGACGAAACCAATGTCGCTTATCAAATTTATCACAGCAGCCAGGGTTATCGCGTGTTAGCGGTTTATAACGTCCGGCGGATGGTGGATTTTGTCGAAAAAAGACAGTTAAACCCTAACGCATCAGGCGAAGGCGGGTTGTTGCACAAACCCGAAGCGCTTGCTTTTCATATTGATCCCTTGGCACAAAAGCCCTGGATGACTCGGCTACAGGATGATACCCCAGTAGTCCCTATGACGGGTTGTACTTGTTGACCGAAAAAGCTAAAAATCGAACTGAAGAATTCAAGCGAACCGTTGAGCGCGGGGCGGTAAGCCTTGCCGGACAAAACCGACAGCTTTGCCAGTTCACCGGCGGCTTGGCGGTTCTACGCGAACGAGTCCGTCAGCCTGCACACGCCACGCTGATTTTTTCAGGTGGTTCTGTCAATTTTAATGCGGATAAGTTGTCTTGTGTGGGTAAGGGATAAATGCCAGGGTAGGCATCGTCTTCAAAATTAGCGTCATCGGCAAAAATGATATTCAAGTTGGCGGTCATCCGGTCGGGCAAGCGGTACCACGGCACCAGACTTTCGCTTTGTGTGCTTAGCGCACCACTGGCCTGGAAATCCAGTTTGCCTTGCCCGTTGCAATATTTCATCAGAGTATAGGCATTGGTGATAAAACGAAGCCGTTTCCAGCCCCTGAGTTTGGCATGCCAGCGCGATTGATCTTGCACCAGATTTTCTAGCAAAGCCGCGTAATTGCCTTGGCATAGCACCGATTCGACCTCGTAGGCAAAGGTCAACGCTTGGCTAAAAGTCCATTCAGCCGGGATGCCCGCATGCACCAGCGTAAAGTTGAGTTTGGCATCGTGATGGATAAATGCCCGCTTACGCAGCCACTTTAACAGCTCGTCCCGATCCGGTGCATGGAGGATTTCATCCAGCGTATCGCCCACTTTGGGTTGAGCAAAACCTTCGGCGACTGCTAATAAATGCAATTCCTGATTACCCAGCACCGTAACCGCCTTTTTGCCCAAGCTTTTGACAAACCTAAGCACGGCCAATGATTCAGCTCCTTCGTTGACTAAATTGCCGCTAAACCACAAGCAGTCGTTTTCAGGGTCAAACTGGATTTTTTCCAGCAACTTTAAGAGCGATGGGTAATTGCCTTTTACACTGCCGATGGCGTAGGTGGTCATAATGGTTCAGCTTCCAAATGTAGGTTACCTAAACAGGCATCAATTTTAATGCCAGATCCTAAAAGCAATGCCGGATAAGGATTTAACGTGACGTTACCAGACGTTACCAATGGGTAAGCCCTTGATAGCCGGCAATGATAAAGTGTTGGCAAATTAAAGGGGGGTAATTTCGGTCGGGCCGGATCGGGCATAACGCCGGTAGGGATTGTCATTTTGTCATAAAACCTGCTTCTTTTAGGCCGTATTGTCGTTAATATGACCAGGAAAACGGACATCTCTGACGAATCACTGCAAGTCTGGATGTGCCACAAGCAAACAAGGCTTTTGAGGGCAATAGGGCAGAGGGGAATCAGGCCAGCCACGCCTGTCCTATAACGGTGTTGGTTTAAATATTGCAGAAAAACTCGGGTGGTCAATTAACTAAGGTTTTTATTATGGACAAGATCGGGATATTTTACGGCACTGAAAAAGGTATGACGGCGGCGATGGCCCAGGTGATGTACCGGGTGTTGGGCGATGAAATTGCCGATGAGCCCGTCAATGTCAATCGGGCGACCGTGTCCGGTTTATTGCAATATAAGGCCTTGATATTGGGTACGCCCAGTTACGGGGTGGGCGAATTGCCGGGCCGGACGACGGGCAGTGACGAAGGCAATTGGGAAGAATTTTTGTTCCGGCTCGATGAGGCCGACTTGTCTGGAAAACGGGTCGCCTTGTTTGGTTTGGGCAACCAGCAGAAATATGATGACCGCTTCGCCAGTTCCTTAATCCATTTGTACCAATATGTGCGGGCTTATGGCGCCGAGGTGATAGGAAGCTGGAGTACCGACGGTTACCATTTCACCCGCTCGCATTCGGTCATCGACAACCGCTTCATAGGGCTGGTGCTAGACCATCACAACCAACCCGAAATGACCAAAGACCGCATCATCACTTGGCTGGGGCAAATTAAACCCGGTTTGCTGGAGAAACTGGATAATGCCTGATCTACACAATGCCTACGCTATATGCCAATACCCAGCTCCGTTAACCTAAACGCAATAACCCGGCAAACCATTGGCCATTATGACGGCCATGCCCAATCGTTTTGGGAAGGGACTAAAGGCCATGACGTGTCGCAAAATATCGCCGCGTTTTTGGGGGCTTGCCAACCCGATAAGGTCTTGGATATCCTGGATTTTGGCTGCGGGCCGGGCAGGGATGTTTTGCATTTCAAAGCCTTAGGCCATCGTCCGGTGGGACTGGATGGCAGCGCCGCATTTTGCCAAATGGCTGTAGGGCTGACGGGTTGCCCGGTGCTATGGCAGAATTTTCTGGAGCTGGATTTGCCCGACCAAGCGTTTGACGGCATTTATGCCAATGCCTCCTTGTTTCATGTGCCCCGCCGGCACTTGCCGGAGGTGCTGGACACATTGCACCGGGCGTTACGGAGCGCAGGGATATTGTTTACTTCCAACCCTAGAGGCGATGGCGAAGCCGTGCACGGCCAGCGTTACGGGAATTATATGGAGCTGGAAGCCAGCGCAAGCTTCCTTGCCGCCGCCAATTTTGAAATTCTGCATCATTATTACCGTCCAGAAGGTTTGCCCCGTGACCAGCAACCGTGGTTGGCGATTGTCAGCAGATGCCAGGATAACGCTTCAATCTGAAAAACGGCGGCTGACAGGGATGACTTTGCGGAAAGTCAGGTTGATACGCCCGTCAGCCAGATTGGGGTCTGGGGGGACGCTATGTAGCCAATGGTGTTGGAAATCCGGTTGCATGACCAGCAAGCTGCCGCTAGGCAATAAGACTTGCCCTTGCCGGGCAGATTGTTTATGCCGGAATTGCAGCGGACGTTCCGCGCCCAAGGTCAATGAGGCGATCAAGGGTTGTCCGCCCAGCTCCGGTTCATTGTCCGAATGCCACCCGACATGATCCCCGCCGTTGCGGTATAAATTGACCAACACCGAATTGAACGAAAAACCCAAGTGCGACTCAACCCGCGACCTGATTGCCAATAGCAACGGTGTCCACGGACGGGTTTCCAACAGGTTGTTGCTATAGCTGTAGCGTATGCCGGAATCGGCATGCCAGGTTTGTAACCGGGGCAGGATAAATTGCCGTCCGGAGACGACATAACGGTTATCAGGCCAGTCTTGTCCGTGCAGCAACTGCTGGAACAGCCGTACACTTTCGGCGGCATCGTAGAAACCGTCAATTAGTTTAAGGTCGGGACAGCTTGGCATCCGGCAATCCCATCAAACCGGGGGCTGTTGGTTAAGGTGCATGGCTAGCGCGGTGTCCATGGTCGTCACATGCAGTGCAAACCATTGCGGGAGCCTATCCCTGACAAACGACCGCCCAAACGCAACCAGCCCCTTGTCAACCCGCGACTTGAACTGTTTGAATTCCCCAAGCACCCGTTGATGCTCGCCTTTATGGTCAATTACTCCAGGAAAAGCGGATTGCGTCATCCATTGGTTTTCACGCTCGAAATGCTGTTCGGTATGTTCATACAAGTGTTGGAACAGCGCCGGGAAATCCGCGTTATTGGCGGTATCCAGTGCATTTAGCAGGTTGATGAATTCCTCATGATCCTTATCAATCGGCCCATACGATACGGTCAGCGTTTCAGTTTTTTCAAGCAATGCCATTTTGCACCTCATTCATGATTGAGTTTCTTTGGTTAATCAACACGATAACCTTCTTCCATCAACACCCGCCTGACCACCGGACGCGTCAGCATCAACCGGTAGTGTGCCAAGCAGTTTTCCGGCAACGCAATACCCGTCTTGTCCGCCCAAAATTCGACATAAAACAAGGCGGCATCGGCGATGCAGAAGGCACCGAGGGCATAGCCTTGCTGTGGTAATACGGTGTTGACGACGGCAAACGCCTGGTTAACGATGTCCAGCCCCTGGGCTTTGATGGCCTCACTATCCGATTCATTGACGGTGAATTTGTCGGTGGTGAAAACTCTCGCAAAACCTTGCCCGTGGATCGTGCCGACTGCATAAGCCATTAGCTCAATGGCCCGCGCGTCGCCGTCCGGGTCGCCGGGCAATAGTTTGGCTTTGGGATAGCTGCGGGCCAGCCAATAGGCAATGGCTTGAAATTCGGTCAATGGACTGCCGTCGTTGCGCACCAGCGTCGGGATGGTGGCTTTCGGGTTGATGGCCAAATACTCCGGCGTGCTGTGGTCGCCAGCCATCAGGTTGACCAGATGCGCTTCAAAAACCAGATCGAGTTCTTCCAATAAAATATGGATGCCGGTCGAGCAGGAACCGGGGGTCATATACAATTTCATGCGGTTTTCCTAGGGTGGGGTAGTGTTATTGGCATTCCAGGACATACGCATTGGCAGCTAAGGCAAAGTTTTGCCACAGCCCGGCGATGCCCTGTTTCACTGCGTTAACATAAGCCTTGTCCGGCTTATGTTCATCGGAGAAATTGGATAAGGCGCAGGAGGTGCGGTGCCTATCGACGACAAACAATAGGAATTCATCAACAAAGCCGTCGAAAGCCGCCAAGAGTGGTTTGGTCAAATCCGACAAGCCTCTGTTGACCGGACTTGCGGCGCTGTCGAACGGCAGGGTTTTCAAATACATCAAGACTTCATCATAAAACTGTCCCAAAACCGCCAGCACATTGCGTTCGAAGCAGCCGTCCCATCGTTGCCGCGAAAGGTCTTGGGCTAGCAATTGCCCGTAGCGGTTTTTCAACAGCGGCTTTTGTTCGGCGATATGCCGATGAAATTGGGCGATGCTGTCGGCGTTGTTGGGTGCGTTCATAGTCATGGCTGTCCTCCTATTTAAAGTGCCAGTGCGGTAAAAACCCGTTCACCGGCTTCCAGCGTGTCTTCCAGAGCCACCGGGTGTCCGCGCAGTTTCAGTCCGGCTATCTTGCCAGTTATCCAAACACAGCTGACGATATGAGCCCTGATTGCTTCAGCGCCACGGGGATATTTAACAGAGAAGCTTAGGGTTGTCGTATCGCGTTAAGCAAAAGAGGCATTCAATAATAAGGCCAACTTACAGCGAGTTGGCAGGCATGCTGTTCAAAGCCTGATAGCACGGCTTTGTAGCAGTATTTAGCTGGCGCCTGGGCAGAATGTCGGTACGGATTGATGTCGTAAACCCGACAAAGTGGCTACTTCAAATTGGAGGATTAAGTATTTCGAATTTGATTGATAACTCTGCTTTAACAGTAACGCGTTAGGGAAGCAGCACTAACCAACATACCGCGTACAATGACGACTAAATGTAATCATTGAGACCCACAGTTGAAAACAGCAACCTTGAACGAAACGGAATTTCTAAAGAAGTGGTGGCTTTGGTTTCACGCCTGATTGACTTGATCCCTGGCCCTGGCAGGCGCTGTGCCCTGGGCGATGTCACCTTGTCCTTGCTGGACGGAAAGCACCGTGTCGCCGAAGATGTGTTGGGTTGGAAGCGCTCCACCGTTGAGGTACCCTACTCTCATCTGATCGAGAAAACCTCTAAGTTTTGAAACCGGCAACGCCTACCGTCACACGAAACGGGCGCGCCGCGCGCGCCTTTTCCGGTACCGATCCGCCTGGAGTACACCCCTAACGGCCTGCTCTGGAAAATCACCACCCCGGCCACCGGCACCACCACCCCGGCCACCGGCACCACCACCCCGGCCACCGGCACCACCACCTATGGCTACGACAACGCCCAGCGCCTGCGTACCCTCAGCAACGCCGCCGGAGAGAGCATCGCCTACAGCCTGGACAACGCCGACCACCGCACCCAGGACAGCAGCTATGCCAACGGCGCGGCCAGTCCCGCGACCGTCATCAACCGTCGCTATGACAACCTGGGCAGGCTCTGGCAGCTGGTTAACGCCGCCAACCAGACCATTCGCGAATACCAGTACGACGCCCAGGGCAATGTGCGCCGCACCATCGACCAACCAAACGACAACAGCGCCGACCAGCAGATCACCGATTACAACGGCTACGACACGCTCAACCGCCTGACTCAACTCACCGACGCCCTCAACGGCCAGACCGAAACCGGCTACGACGGCCAGGATCATCTGACCCACGTCCAAGACCCGCGCAGCAACACGACGGCCTACCTCACCGACGGCCTGGACAACCTGAGCGAAGAAAACAGCCCGGATCGCGGCCTGACCAGCCACACCGACCACGACCCGGCAGGCAACCTGAAAACCGGTATCGACGCCCGCGGCAACACCGCGCAATACGTCTACGACAGCCTGAATCGCCTGTTATCGGCCAACTACCAGCCCGCCGCAGGCAGCCAGAAGCCCAATGATGCGGCGATCACGCTCAACTACCGCTACGACGGCAGTCCGAACCCGACCAACACCCACGCCGCAGGCCAACTGACCCATGTCGATGACCCCGCCGGAGCCACCGACTGGACTTACGACAACGAAGGCCGCTTGCACAACAAAACCCAAACCACCGGTAACGTGCAACGCAGCATAATCTATAGCTACGACGCCACAACCGGACGC
>JAURZI010000020.1 GCA_030653435.1 Methylovulum sp. | reverse complement strand
CAAAAAAAATGGACGCATCGAACACCGTCCATGGCAATGGGATTGACTCAAGCGGCATTAACTTGGCGGTTCTTATTCGTGATGCCTATTTCGGTAACTCCTTGATAAAAATCAACCTGCATTGATTTGTAGGGACTACCCAAATTGTTCTAAGCGGTGTCAATAAGGTCATGTTTAACGCCAATACCGACATGCTGTCATTAGGTTAGTAACCAGTTCGGACAAAACGGCTGCCGGTTTTAAAGACTGACAGCCGCACCCGCCAACGATCCAAAGGACCGGCCTTTTGTGGGGGTTATCTTTTTTTGGCAATCCATTGCATCAATGGCAACTACTCTCCCGTTATATCACGGCTTTCTCATAAAAAATTAACTTGCCTAAGCGTCGAAATGAGTACCTAAAGTAAATCAACAAACTCTTCACAATTTCTTGAAAATTCTTCGCGCCCTACCAGCGCACCATGTCCCGAATCGACAATCTGATTTTCAGCAATCATCAGTGATTCATTCTGAGCCACTTCTTTGCATTGGGCCAATAAAATAGGCTGTTTTCCTTCACTTGAACAATATAGCTGTCATTCGATTGTTCGATTTGTGCGGTCGTTTCCGGATTGCAATGATGTGCAGCCAAAGTGATTTTTTCTTTTCTAGTCCCGTATTTTTGGCTTGGGATACGCCCAACGTAGCGGCAGACAAAGATTGGCGGGCAGATAAGCCCCACCTTGAAACCAAGCTTAGCACTGTCCCTCCCAAGTTAAGTGGACAATAAACGTCTCAATCTGGCATTATGCCGCCTCAAGACACCTTGTATCCCACAGGGTTGAGACTACCCTCAAAGGTAAAAGCAATGAGCAACCTTCCCCAGTGCCCGGCATGCGGCTCTGAATTCACTTACGAAGACGGCGACTCGTATATCTGCCCTGAATGCGCGCACGAATGGGCAAAAACCGGGGCAACTGAAGACAGCACCGATGGCCGTACCATTAAGGATGCAAACGGCAACCTGCTGCAAGACGGCGACAGCGTCACTGTCATCAAAGACCTCAAAGTCAAAGGTTCATCATTAGTCGTCAAAGTGGGCACTAAAGTAAAAAACATCCGTCTGGTCGACGGCGACCATGATATCGACTGCAAAATCGATGGTATTGGTGCAATGAAGCTTAAATCGGAATTCGTTAAAAAGATTTAAACACCCCGCTTTGGCTTCCCGTTTATCGTCTGTATTCAAAAACATCATGGAACAGATGGTCATCCTGGTTCAGCAGACCGCATAAGACAAAATTAAACATACACATACCATCAACAGATTATATAAATTTAATTTAAATAAAACCTACAGTTATGCCGATGATTTGGCGTAGCATTTAGAGCATGACGCTTATAAACTGTCAAATCACTCCATATGGATAACCTGCTTTTAATCATAGTCGCTTTGTTGTTGGTCGCCCTTAACGGCTTTTTTGTCGCAGCAGAATTCGGCCTAGTCAAGTTACGACAGACACGCATCCGCGAAATTGCCAAAACAAGGGGCTTACGCGGGCGTATTCTGGCGAAAGTCCATGTAAAACTGGATGCTTATTTATCGGCCTGCCAGTTGGGTATCACACTTGCTTCACTGGGCTTGGGCTGGGTCGGTGAACCCGCGTTTGCCAGCCTACTGGAACCGGCGTTCGAGAGGCTAGGGGTGACCTCGGCGGAACTGATACATGGCATTTCTTTCGCCTTCGCTTTTTCAGTTATCTCATTCTTGCATATCGTTGTTGGCGAACTCGCGCCTAAGTCGATGGCAATCCGTAATCCTGAAAGTATCGGCTTATGGACTGCCGTGCCGCTATTCGGCTTTTATTGGTTGATGTTCCCTGCAATATGGCTGCTCAATACCAGCGCCAACCTAGTCCTTTATCTATTCGGCCTGGGCGGTACCCATAATAAGGAAGCCGGTTATTCAGCTGACGAACTCAAACTGATTTTGCGTAGCAATAGTCTGGTTGAACGGTTTACCCGCGATGAATGGAATATTCTGGCGCAAACGCTCGATTTTAGTGATTTGGAAGTGTCTGACCTGATGCGACCCAGTCACGAGATGGTATCCTTGCATCATGCCAACAGCCTGGAAGCCAATTTAAAAATCATCTGCCAATCACGATTCAGCCGTTACCCGTATTTCGACACGAACAATATTAATGTGCTAGGCATGATCCACCTGAAAGACTTGTTTCTTGCCCAACAAGCAGGTGGCGTCATTGCCGATTTAACCTCATACTTACGGCCCATCCAATACATATCGCCGAGCACGCCATCACTGGTGTTATTACGCCATTTCCGCACAGGGGCGCCGCACTTTACAATCATCGGTCAAAAAGGGCAAAAACCGGAAGGATTCATCACCCTGGACAATTTACTCAGCGCCATGGTAGGTGAGATACGTGACGAATTCCGCCAAAACAATAATGATTGGAACCGGCTTGGCGACGGCAGCTTGATCGGCAAAGGCAGCTTGCCGATATTCTCGTTGGAACGGATTTTGGGCATTGATATCGAGAACGAAGAGCTGGATTTGGAGGATACCGTCTCAGTGGGCGGCCTCATCATGTCCAAGCTCCGCGATATTCCAGTGGAGAACCAGACCATTGTATTTAATCAGTTTGATGTGCTGGTCAAAAAAATGCACGGCTCACGTATAGTCTTTGTCCAGGTTTATCCTAAGGGGGAACTCTAGAAGTTGAGCTTGTGCACAGCTTTCCATATCAGCCAATCCCGCCACGGGCAGGCGCATTGTTTCTGAAATAACAGGGTATCCAGTAAATTTGTGGGTCTTCCACCGTATTCATTTCGTCTTTGAGTTGCTCTTTGGTAATTATAGGCGTTTACGGTGGTAAAAAACTTCAATATACTCAAAGCTAGCTTTGTTGGCCTCATCACAGTTTTGCTAGGCCGCCCTAAACCCAATCGGATAAAAAGTTTGCGAAAAGACGAAATAGCTATTGATGCCTCCCAACTGCGCCCCGGCGTACGGATCAGGATTCCAGGGTCGTGGCTGACGCATGGTTTTTTTTTCAACTCTTTTATTATCGCCGACGATGAACAAGTGCGGCAGATTGCGTCCATGAATCTACCCCAAATATTTTGCGATGTTAAACGCAGCAAAGTGCCGCCTTTGCCTAGCCAGCAGGTTTTTTCAACAACCGCCCCAGCTGATGAACCGGCTGATAATGAAGGACAGGCATCCCTGGCTTCATTAATCGCGGAGATTAGCACCGAAAATGTGGAACGCACCAAGCTTATAGCGACTATGCGTAGACGGCTGGACAAAGCGCACAGCCATTACCTTGAGGCATCAAGATCAATCAATAATGCTTTCAAATTGTTAGGCTCAGAACCTAAAAAAAGCATCATGCAGATTTCCGATGTTAGCGAGAAATCCATAACTGTATTACTTTCAGATCCCGATAGCGCTATCACACTGATTACCGAAAAAGGCCAGCATGAAGGGCAAGCCGCCCATGCCTTATCAGTTATGACATTAGCCCAATTATTAGGCAGGCAGGCGGGGTTGCCCGAAGAAGCCTTGCACACTATTGGGATAGGCGCATTACTCCATGATATTGGCAAATTGACCTTCCATTCGTCGGTGCTGCGAAACACCCAACGTAATGAATTCGAAGAGGCTGTGTATAAAAGCCATTGCCGGGTGGGTTACCATAATGCGTTACAAATGGGGACGCTTTCCCCGGCCATGCTGGACATCATCCTTCACCACCACGAACGTATCGATGGCAAAGGCTTTCCTGACCAGCTCCGTGGTGACGACATATCGTTTGCCGCCCGTATCGTTGCCATTGCCAATCGTTTCGATAACCTCACTAACCCCGTTGATCATCTTCGATCGATACTGCCTTCCGAAGCGCTGGCAATGATGTGGTCCAAAGAAAACGGCAAATGCGACAAAAGGCTATTGCAGCTTTTTATCCGGGCAATGGGCGTTTATCCGCCCGGTTCTATCATCCTGCTGTCAGACAAGCGTGTAGGCGTAGTCGTCGCATCGGCGATGGCCGATAACCCCTTGAGACCCAAGGTATTGATTTATGAACGCGATGTCCCAAGAAGCCAAGCCATGATTATCGACTTGGCCCAAGAATCATCCATCAAAATAGAACGGCCACTCAACCTAAGGGAACGCCCTGAAGAAGAAATTGAATATCTATTACCGCGCCGCAAGATAAGCTGGCAGTTCTATAAACGGGTGGGTGAAGTTAACGCCAAGACTGGCGGGTAGCGTCAAACTACAAGTGCATTAAACTGAAAAGCCGCGCTAACACTCATCACCACACATAGGGACGATTTCAGGTTTGATGATGTTGACGCCGATAGTCGATAGCGTCGTTGCCAAGCATTCGTACATCGCATCATCCGTATAGGTTCCGATTATAGCCCCGCCCGAACCGGTAAAGTTTGCGCTTGCGCCCACGCTCCTGGCAGCCTCAACCATGTGCAGGTTGCCAGGGCTGATTCGTAAAACAGTTTTTCTCAAATCGAAATTGCGGTTAATCAATCCGGCGATTTCAGTCCCGTTGCCTGCTTCGAGCAACGCCTTCACCTGCACCGCCAAACCCGCACACTGCGCCATGGCCTCATGCACGTCAACATCACCGCACTGGTAGCGTTCACTAAGGTCATTGTGGGTGGTTTCCGAACCCTCAGCCAAATCGGTGCGGTAGGCTATGTAAAGCTTCGGCAATAACCCTATGTCAAGGGGCACATAGTTGCCGTAGCCTTGCTTACCCATGATGGCCCTGTCGAAGTCCATGTAAACCAGCCCCTGGTATACCTGCGCCACGCGATCCTGAAGCCCTGCACCGATCTGTAACTCATCCTTTTCAACGGAGAGGATGAGGTTCGCCAACTGCGGTTTCGGGATGGCGACGCCATAAAACTGCATAAGCCCCCGCATACACGCGGTGATAATCGCGCTGGAACCGGCCAGGCCCAGACGCTGCGGAATAGTCGTGTCGTAACGGAGCGTGAAGTTTCGATGATCTAGCGGAATTGCTGCCGCTGTGCAATATTCAAAAAAACACTTGATGGCTGCCTTGAGCAGGCGAATGCCGCCATAGTAACCGTGGTTGTGAATATGCTCGACCAGCTGCGCCATCGAGGCGAACACCGGTTTATCAATGTCGCAAGGCAAAATTTCCAGCATAGGCGATTCCCAAAGACTGAGCTCTGCCCGAAAATTGCCGAACACCAACGCGATAGTCTTACCGAAGTAGCCATCAGAGGGATTGCCGACCAGTGCTGCACGCGGATATGCACGGCTTACGATAGACATGATGAGCTCCTTTGTCGAATATTGAACCGTGTTGCTGCTTAACTCGGTTGATTAAAACTGCGGCTTAAACTCAACGCCGTAGGGCGTGCCGCGCGCGCCCTTGTGGAATAACATCAATGCTAAAACTCCCTTCGTGTGGCGCGCGCGGCACGCCCTACACCCAATAGGCATTTAGTCATTTGCAGCAGAAAATCACATCGGTTTTGAGAAAAATTCTTTGGATCGTACCCGGAAGGCGACCCGGATGACCGCTATTCTAACCATGTCGGGATGAATCATGATGCAACTGGGTATATGCCGTCCCATAATTTGAGGCTGACGCCAATCTGGGCTGGCGTAAGGGGATCGTCCGTCAAGAACCTGGAATGGCTTAAGCCCGCCGGTCGCGGGTTGGCTTCCAGAAACACGGGTGTTATGTTGCCGTGTAGGTCTTGGTCGAGCAGCACGTCCAAACCCATCAACAGCAAACCGTCGAACAGGCCGGCAGCACACTCGGCCTGTGCACGTATCCTGTTCCAGTCCCCCGAATCAAGACGGATCGGCTTACCCCCGCAAACCAGGCCGGACAGCGCCACATCGACAGCGACGATATGGCCTCCGCGTCCACATGCGGCGGGATGCCGCCCGTCCAGCCCCAATTGTGCATAACCGGATTCCAAACAATGGCGCGCGCCATCGAAGGCAAGATTCAGGCGTAACGCCAAGCTGTGGCCGGCACCGGAAACCGGATTCCGAAAGCTGACGCCGTCGCGGCGTTGCTGGGCGATGGCGGCCCCCTGCGCCCAGCAACATTCAAGATGGCGCGCCAATTCCTGCCTGGCATGCGCTTGGTCGCGCCGGAAGAAAGCCACATGCTCCCCTTCGGTGGCCTGATTGGGTTTAACGACGATTTCTGCAAAGTTGTCCAGAAAGCAATACGCCGTCGCCAAATCTCCGGGGACAATTTCTTGATAAACGGGCACGTCCAATCCCAAGGCCGACCAAGCGGCCAGCGTAGCGGCTTTGTCATCAGCCAGCCTGGATACCGAGGCCGGGTTGACTTGTACGCATTCAAAACGCTGCGCCATCAGCGCATGGGATTCCCGCTCCTGGCTACCCATACAGAGGAACTGGACGCTGTCCGACCGCATGGGGATGTCCAGCTCCGTTTCGATGAACCGCCCCAAACTGAAATCCAGGTAAAGGATACGTTTTAGTTGTCCATTGTCAGCAAGCCAGTCGATATGTGCAGCCAGCACATTGGTTCGTGGATTGCCAAAGTGTTCGGAATCATGCACACAGGCATCGACGGCCAGCGGGTAGAATTCATGGGTGAAGAATACGGGGGAGGCAAACACCACGACATGGTTCCACTCCCCGGGCAGCGCTGACGAGAGTTCATGCCGTGATGAAGCGGCTAATCTAATGCAGAGTTCTGGGGCTAAGGGTTCGCTGAGCACGGCTTCCAGCGCCAGATCAATGAGGCGTCGCCGGTAGCTTGCAGAAGCAAGCCAAGGCCTGACTAGGGATTTCCATTCAATCCACGGCTTAGCCGTAAGTCCGTTAGAGCCAAGCAGGGTGGTTAGCAGCGCTTCCAGTCGCCGACGCAGTGCCATACCGGCATCGGTTTGCCAACGCACACGCCAATAGCGGATTTCACCGTTTTCCAGTCCTTCCAGCAACAGATATTTGACGAAAACACAGGCTTCATCGACGCTTAAAGGTGAATTGTCTCTCATGCCTAGCGCATTCCAGGTCCGGCGGCAGGCTCTTTGGCTCTGATCGGTATCAGGAAAGCAAGACATGGTCAGCATTAAGCGCGTTAAGGTAATCCTCTCCGGCGCGGTTTAAATCGCTGAGTACGACCCTGGCGTTTTCGCCGATGCGCTCCCAGTCGGGGCTGACACCTGCGCTACGAGCCCGCTCAAGCTCGTGGTATTCCTCGCGCAAAGCCACGCGATCCCATAAACCCACACCGATATTCGGCTCTATCAACACTATGTGCCAATCGACTATATTGCCCGGAAAACGGCGGCTGCCGTGTTGCAGTATAAAGCGCGAACCTATACGGCAGCCGTTATCATCGAAAATCGGTTCAATTTCGACCAACACACCGTCCTGCCCGAACACCGGGGCGATCAGGAAATCCAGCATCAAGTAGCGGGGCATGCCGTAGGAAACGCCCATCAGATCGGCGCCCACGGTTCGGCCGGTTTCAGCGGTATATAAGGATGCGCTATGCGCCTCGTAGCGAGCCATAGCTTCCATGACGCGCCTACCGGCTTCGGCCAGTTTGCCAAGGATAGCGTCCCGATGTTCGGGTCGTATGGTTTCCGGCAACAACTGTTCGAGCGTCCCGCCTCTGCCCACATTGGTGATCAGTTGCTTGCTGTTAAGCGTGATCCAGTGGGAGATATGCCACTCTGTTGAGCCAGTCGTCCCGCCCGGCTTGTCCGTGGACAGGATGATACGGTGCGAGCCGAAGATGGGGGTGTAAGGCTGGCGTTGACGGTTCACGGCGCTGCCCCATTCGACGATTTGCCGATGCACAAAGGCCTGCATGAACGCCTCGGTGGCCCAGTGTTCTGGCGAACTCAGGATCACTTCCTGGATACAAACATGGTGTTTCAGCGAAATTTGATAGATAAAGTCAACAGCCGACTCCATTTGTTCCGAATCCAGACTGCCGTCCGGCCGCACCAACAGAAAAGCGCCCGCATTGCGGCCGCCGGATTCGGCGGCATCCTTAATCATGACCAAAGGATGACATTGGGCAAACGCGCGCAGACCCGGATAAGCGCTTTCGGGCAGCCCGTTACTTATCCAGTTTTTGACCACTGCTTTTTCCTGGCTGCGCGCGGTGTCATCGGTCAGCCAGTCGATTTCATCGGGCATATCCACGCCGCTGCCGCGAAAAATATCCCGGTACTTGGCTTTATCATAGGTCGTCCAGGTATGGAACAGCGACTGTACCGTATAGGGCAGACCGCAGGCTTCAAGTTTCCCCTGGTCGTACACAGGATCGCCATGAAAAGGATAAACCAGCGCGGCGAGCACCGGACGGGTAAAGTGCGCGGCCACCCGTATGCCTTTAGGGGCCACGCTGGCCGACAAACGCGCGGCTTCCGGTCGGGAGCAGCCTTTATATCTTACCAAAGCCTCTGCGTAGCTTGCTGCATCCAGATAAAAATGCCCGCTGGTGATAAGGGCTACTGGACGCTGACCGTCCGGTTTTGCCATGATGCCGATGTTCCGCGTAATAATGAGATTTCCGCCGCGCCGACCTTCCTGCTCCAATTGCCGTGCCAAACTGGGGCCTTCGCAGAGCACGCGCGAAAAATGGGTGCGCCCGACGGGAACGGCGATGACATGGTTGACCCGTGCCCGATCATGGATGAGATCAGGATCGAATTCGGCGAAAACCACCGGGATTGCGAAGCCGTCGTTACGGATAAACGCCAATTCACGCAATTGACCGTAAGCACGCCAGATCTTTTCCACCTGTCCATCGGCACCCGCGCCTATTGCTTCTATTTCCATGCCATCCAGATAATTGCCCAGCAGCATATCCTGCTCCGGGCCGGTCAGCTCCCTGAGATCGGTATAATGGGTAACCACATGGCGCAGATAGCCGTACAGCCACTGGTGGCGTTCCACTGCGAAACGGTATAGCCGTTCGCCTTGATAATCGGCGTAACCGGTGCCTCGGCTATAAACCCAGGGACGATATTCATAACTGTGGTCGTTGAGCGTCTTGGCGAAAAAACCGGACAGGGCCCGCCATAGCGACATGGCATCAAACGTGGACGGCTCTTGATGGGTGTACGCTATCGTCGTTTCGACCGCCAACAGGATATAGAACAGTTCGGCCCCTTGGGCGACGCAACGCAGTCCCTGTTCTTTGGCGACAGCGTCTATTTTCCCTTGTTGGGCTTGCTCACTGATTTGTTGGGCCAAACGGCCGAAGTCGCCGATGTCCTCGTAGCCGCCGGCGATACGGTGGTAGATTTGCTCGTCGAGTTGTCGGCCTGAAAACAGTTGCTCCAGGCGTGCAAGCATGCCTTGTGTTTCCTCTGGATGTACTACGCTTTGGAAATCCCTGGCCAGCGCCGTCAACGCATTATGGGTATATTTAAGGAAAGCACCGAAATGTTCCTCGGTCACAGGCTGCCCACCGTTACCGAGTACCGCAATGGCTTTGCGGTACAGGCTGATGAAGTCGCCGGTATCGTCCAGTACCGCAGCGAAACCGGTTTGCCGCTGGTTCAGCGCACGGGCCTGGGCGACACGGGCAGCTAACTGGCGGCGCGTTTCCAGCGCAACTGTCGCCCTTTCTTCCATCGCCTTGTTGGAACTTTCGACGCCTTTTTCCTCACGGAACTCCGCTACGCTCATCCGCTGATGCGTAGGCAACAACAGCCCAAGCACCCGTTCATCAGTGCGGCTGCTGTAGCCTCCCAAACGGGTGATGGCCGTAGCAAAAGATGCCATCGCGGCACGGACGTCTTCCTCTGTTGCACCCATCAACAAGTACAGGCCGCCCAAAGCCAGGAAGTCGACAAAGCCCAGATCTTTCAACGCGACACCGCTGCCGATGCGCCCCAAGGCATCGACCAGCACCCGGTCGCTTTCGCAGCCCCGACCAAAACGGTCCAGTTTATCGGTTTCGCTCAAGGCCGACTGGATTTCCTGGTCCTGGCGTATCTCGTCGATAATTCGTCCGTAAACCTGGTGGGCTAACCCTGGGTCATCGCCGGTTAAGCTCTGCAACAACCGCTCGGCCCGCCTCCGCCTGCGCCGCATATCCGACCGCCAGGCTTCGATGGTTTGTTGCCCCATGCCCACGCTCAGATAAACGGACTCCCGGCCCAACTGTTCAGCTGCGGCAAACCAACGCATGACATCGCCACGGTTCATCGCACGATGCCGCGCCCCGGCAGCACCATCGACGATGACCAGCGCGCTGTTCGGGTTGCCTTCGAGCATCAACCTACACAGTCGGGCGGGGTCAGCCAGAAGATCGCGTAGGCTGCGATGAGGAATCCCGGTGTCGATCACGTCCGCGCCCTGGACGGCGTATTCATAGCGGCGTTCGGGGCCTAGCACCGCTAACGCCAGCACATGGATGCGTCCGCCCATGCGCTCCAGCAGCCCCGTGCTGGGCGGTTGGCGACTAGCCCAATGACCAAGTCTGGCGCCCCAGGTTCGTAAATTGGCTTCGATTTCCTTGGCCGTCAGCCCCAATGCCAACAGCTCCCTGTGTGTTTCGTCGGCAATGGCTTCAAGTTGGGTGTCGCTGGTGTAATTGAGCAAGTCCTGGGTGGATAATCCGGTCGGCGAAACCATGCGGATTTCGGCGGGCAGCCTGGATGCAGGGAACAAACCGCGCAACTGTCCGTCTGCCTTGCTGTCATCCGCGCTGATAGCCAGCATGTCCCTAATCCGGCCATCCCAACCGCGTTGTTGCAAGCCTTCGAAACCTTCATTCATCAACACGGCAATAATCCGGCCATCCAGATCCAGCGCATTAAGCAGATGGCTGCCTGTACCCGCAAGAATCTCAAACTTACGCAGGCCGGTGGCAAAACGGGCGTCCTGGGTGTCGGGTTTATATTCGGCAGTCAGCACCACGACGCAATTTTCGACGCGGATAGGCAAATCGGCATGACGGCGGGCCGCTTCACAGACACCCTGACGGATCAACCAGGATTTGAAAAACGGCATGAAACGGTTGACTTGCTCGCCGCCGGTCACCATCTTGTGCAATCCCCAACCTGCGGCCAGGCTGGCGGCAACCCGATACGGGTCACGTAATTGCGGTTTGCCCAGATGCTCCAGAACATGCGCGATACGGGTAATCTGGAACACCGGCAGGCCGCTGCTGACCGTGAAATAGGGTTTCAGACCATCTTGACCTTGCAATTGGCTCGCGGCCCAGGCTTCCCACTCCAGTTGGCCGCCAAACTCCGGCTTGCGGTCGAGCAAAGCATTAGCCAACGCGACGACGGCACTATGATAAGCTGCGGGCAAACCCATCTGGCTTAGTTTTTCCGCGCAATTCAAAGTCAGCACGAATTCAAGGAACAGCCCATCCTTGGGGACGCAATAGCCGCCGTAACCTTCGCCGGCCGGGTGAATCAGGCGGTCGCGACGCCGGTTCATCAAATCCGCCATGGCCTCGAAATCGCCGTGTGCGGACGCCGTGACCATCATGCTCAAGGCATTCGAAAAACCGAAATGCGACGCCATCGAGGCATTTTCACCGGTTTTCAATATTTCGGGTTCGGTCAAGCTGTCAAAACACCGGACGTCTTTGTTAATCAGGCTATAAATCTGCCGTCCCGTTTGTGCGGCCGCCCGGTCGGCGCCGCCCACCCATTGCGACCAGGTTTCCACCGATTCGCGCTCGCGTTGCCCCAAATCCACGCGACTGGGCGTGTAAATCAAATGGTAACGCTTACCGCCGCCGCTGGCCTGAAAATAATACTGCGGACTCAGCGTCAGGTGATTCAAGCCGTGTTCGGCAATAATCTCTTTTCTAGCCGTCGTTTTACGTAATTGCTGGAAGCGACGCAGATAGGTTTCGCAGCACTCGTTAAGCTGCTGTTGCGGATGCCCGGCATTCAAGCCTTCCAGCACCCGGCGGCGGGCTACCAAGCGCGTGTAGGCCTCTAAGTCTTGACGGTAATATTCATCGTCCAGTACGGTGCGCCGCAGTGCTTCATCGGAACCGCCCCCGCCCATCCGGCTAATCAAGGTTGTGCGGTTGCGCGCAATCACCTCGATCAGCGCAGCCTCCTGCAACGCTTCGGCATGCAGGGTCAGATAGTCCTCAACGACTTTAGGCTCGCCGCAATCTTCGGCCTTTTTCCTGCCTTGCTGTATCTCCTCGAACTCCAGCAACGCACCCAGGCAGGATAATTCCTGCTGTAACAAACGGTTCCTGTTGATAAGCCTCAGTATGGCGGCGGTTTGCGGAATCTGCTCATTGGCGCACAATTCCTCGACCTCTATCCAGACGCCCAGCTCGCGGATCAATTTCTCGCCCAAGGCGAGGATACGGGATATGAAAAACGCCTCGCGCTCCGTTATTTTGTCGTGCAGACCTAGGTCTTCGGCGATATTGAACAAGGCCATCGACTCTTCCAGCCAAGTACGGATATAACCTTCGGTCATGCCGGCAGATTGGGTCGTCAGGACATGCAGCGTTGGCAATGCACGGCGCGGCTTCAGAGCGTGGGGCTTGAGCCGGAAAACTTCCGTGTCGAAGTTTATAACTTGGATGAGCTGCCTGACCGATGCCGGCCAGGAGCCGGTGCCTTGCTGGTGTTCAGCAAGCTGCCGCAATATCGGGTCGCCCAGCAGGATTTGCCGCATGGCATCGAAAGGTGCAAGCTCTTCGGCTTCAATCAATTTTTGGACTTGGTTAATCTCCCTGCGATATCTGTCGCCCAGCAACACAGCCACGGCGGCGATATCATCTGCATCGGATACTTCGTCGAAACCGGTAAGTTTTTCGCCAGCCACATATTCCCTGGCCAAGCAATGCAACTCGCTATCCAGAACCTGGCGCAGATTAACGGCCCATAGGTCCGCCATTTCCTCGCGGAAAGAGACTTCCATGCCGGAAATGTCGATGACCGTGCGGGTGCTTTCCTGCCCGTCTTGCACCAGGACTTCTTCCTTGATGAACAGCGGGATGGCTTCTATCCAGTGGTCGGCGACTGCCAGCCAGCCGTAGTCCGGGCTGCTGTAGATACGGTCTCCGGCTAACCTGACCAGCTTACGCAAGTTTTCTGCCTTGCCTGAATACGGATCCTGGAACTCGTTGATTTTAATGAGTAGATGAGAGCCGGTAGGCGAAGGCCGCTGGCTGATGACAACATAAGCGGCATGACGTTTAGCCGCGCCCAGAAATTCCTCGCGTATGCGGTCAACCAAACGCAAGCCCTGCCCTGCCCGTACCATGATGTCTGCATGCGGGGCAGCAACTTCGTATTGGCCGACCAGCGGGTCGTTATAGTTTTCCACCCGTGAACGGGAGTCGACAAGCGCGTCCGATAAAGCCTTTTTCTGTTCGTCGAGGACCGCATCTTCAAAGCGCTCGCAAGCGCCTTCCAACGTTGTCAGCGGGATTTCCCCGGAGCTGGCCAGCAACAGCGCCAAAGCCCCGGCACTGGCATGCAACTCAGGCACACCCACCGTCTGCGAGGACAGCTCAGCGGCCAGTTGTCGCCAAGCCGCGCCAGGTTGCAACAGCACCGCATTGGCAAACAAGGTCGCCTGATTGTGGAAGGCGCGGCTCATGCGCCCGAAAATCAGTTGTTGGCGGGCTGCGCGAACTTCGGTGGCAATGCGTTCGATATTACCGCTCTCCAAAGACCTATCATAGCCGCGCAGCAACTGATAAAGCTGTGTACGTTGTCCGTCCACATCGGCTTCGCCTTGCAGAATATCCAATGCAGCCTGACGCGGATAAGGCAGATCGATACGATCTTGTCCGAACAACCAAGTCATCTGTTGATCCAGCCAGACCTGTTGCCGACTGATTTCGATACCGCCGGTGCGGTCAAATGCCGCCCGTTTCAGAAACATCGAAAACAAATTGCCGCTATCCAGTAGGTTGCCTTCCAATAGGCTATGCAAACAGGCTCGTTCGGTTTTTAACAACGAGGCATAGCCTTCGACAACTTTGGCTAAGGCCTGACGCTCAGTCCAGCCCTGCCAACACAGCAATAGATAGTAGTGTCCTAGCGCCAGCAAGTGTTCGAAGGCTTGCTGATCTGCTGTTTTCTGAGCGAAATCCAGACAAGCGGAATAACCGAGCGGGATAGCCAGATCGCAGGCAACCGTAAGGATATTGGCGTCGCTATCCAACTCCAGCAGACGCTCATGACCTTCGATAAAAACAACAGCCAGCTCGCATTCGGCCAACTTTTTCAATAGGCCGCCGAATGCCGGGTCGATCGTGAAGCGGGAAAACATCAGTTGCAGCGAGCTTTGGCAAACTTGTGCGGTAATGGCGACCCTGCGGTCGGCATCGTCAACAACGCTGACCTGCATCTCCTCGCAGGCGTTGCACCCGAAACGATACATACCCCTGGCAACAACGGCGCCGATGCCGCGACGGCCACGCCAAGTGGTATTGTCCTTATTGAATTGTCCGACAATACGCAGAGGAAAGCTTTTGTTATTCACGAGAGATACCTATAAACGATAAGAGCGATTTGACAAGGACACTGCAGCTCCACCGCCGCTAACCACTTATCAAACAGCCTTGTAGGGCGCGCCATGCGCCCTACGGTGGAAAAAGGCTGAATAATGACCTCTGGCAAAAACTTCAACGCTTTTTGGCTCAGATGGGAGTAATCATTGAATTTGATCTAAATCTTCTTGAGCCAAAGCCTATCCTCATGGATGTAAAGTGCGGAGTCCTATGAAACGCAAAACCAGGCCTGACCGTCTGGTCGGGTCTTGTTGCCCCTGTCTAACCGTCAAGGCGCCAAGCGTAACACGGCAACAATCAAGCCGCCGATGGCCACTAAGGTGCCGAAGCTCCAGCGCATCAGCAGCTTGATTTCATGGTGCAAACCCATGACTTCCTGGTGTTGCAGATCCAGACGCTTATCAATCTGTTCAAGGCGCTTATCGACGTGTTCAAAACGTTTGTCGATTTGCTCAAAGCGTTTATCCACTTGCTCAAAGCGCTTGTTCATATCCAGGTGCATTTGCTCAAAACGCTTATCAACCTGTTCAAAACGCTTGTCGACCTGCTCAAAACGCTGCTCCATGTGCTTAAAGCCATCCATCATCAACTCACGCTGATGCTTAAGCGCCTCTTCGACGCGAATAGTCCGTTCGCGTAAATCCAGCTCATAGCGCACATTGGCGTTCATCACCTCGGGGCTTTCCGAGATGATTTTTTTGATTAATAATTGAATTTGATCTAAATCTTCTTGAGCCAACGCCATAGCCTAACCTCATGCCGCATAACAACGCTGTAAGTATATGCTGACAACTATAGCATAATGACCGGGGATTTGGATGGGCGGCATGGGCGAAAAACAGGCGGATGTATTGACCCTTTTTGTCACATTCCGACAAAATGAGTTATTACCTGAGCTAACGTAAAGTGCCTGGACGGCTGTTTCAGCAAGTACAGCAAGCTTGGCGGGTTTATAACACAGTCCTGCTCCAGCCGAAAAACAGAAGCTACGGCAAGCAACAACACCGGGAAAACAAACCCCGCATCTTGTTATCGCTGATGTGGCGAGGCTACAAACGCTTAACGAACACTGAAAATACCGTACCGGGTATAACGCCATGGCACATATCCTGCTTTAGAGTTCGTGAAGTTAAATCCCATCAAAAAAAT
The DNA here is from genome assembly GCA_030653435.1 of Methylovulum sp. Taxonomy (GTDB): domain Bacteria; phylum Pseudomonadota; class Gammaproteobacteria; order Methylococcales; family Methylomonadaceae; genus Methylovulum. The sequence goes on along the minus strand of JAURZI010000020.1, from coordinate 41,009 downwards.
AGGAAACATTCCATGAAAAATCAAATGCAAAAAGTACAACAAGGTTTTACCTTAATCGAGTTAATGATCGTTGTTGCGATCATCGGTATATTAGCGGCCATTGCTATTCCGGCTTATCAGGATTACACGGTACGTGCGAAAATTACTGAAGCCATCGTTGCGGGCGATGCGGTTAAAGCAGGGCTTAGTGAAGCCTTTCAATCGGATAGCGTGGATGGAGTAGACGCATTTATAACTGGCTATAACGCCAAGCAGCAATCTGAGAAAACATCCAAGTTTGTAAGTGATATACAAATTACTGTTGGCTCACCCTATGACATTACGGTGACTACGGCAGCGGCAGGTGGTTTGCCGACCGATGCCCAAAGCAAGACGATAGTATTTACCCCGAATGTGAATAATCAGCTTATTGTTGCGGGTGCAACAGGCGCGGTTGATTGGGCTTGCTCATCTGATACTGCTGCTACAGCAGGTAATCGTGGCCTGACGGTTGGGTCTGCCGGTACGTTGCCAGCTAAATATGCACCAGCTGAATGCCGTTAAAAATTAAATCTGATATAGAATATGCTGCGGTATCCCTGTTGATACCGTAAGCGTTTGCCGCACCCCATCCTCACTTTAAAATTAAAGGTAAATTATTATGTCAAAGTTTAAGTTTACAGATCCTGCTTCAGGTGGCGGTACTTACCGTATAGACGCGACTTCGTTCGCTGGTTCAGGCACGACCGCTATAACCCTGCTTACCGCAGGAACCCTTTCTGTCGCCGGGGTTAACAACATCACCGGCTCCACTCTGGGAGACAGCATCAAATTGCTTGGCGCATTGACGGCCGCCCAAACATTGAGCACATTTGGCGAGAGCGTTGCTATTGCTGCAGTAGCGACCATTGCTTTTGATACCAAAAATACGTTGGCCGCTACGGTCGACACGTTGTTTGGAGCCGCTGCATCAGAAAGCATTACCCTGAGCAACACGGGCACTGTTAAAAGTGTTAACATCAAATTCAGCAGTGGCAGCATTACAGCAGCCGACACCCTCACCATAGCGACTCCTGTGGGTCCTGCAACGCTTGTGAGCGACACTATAACCCTGACTGCCGCGTCTAAAATCATACTTGTATCCGATAGCACAACGGCTGCTACCGACATATTAATCGGTTCATCTGGCAACGACATTATTACCCTAAGCGATGGGCTTGCTGAAACTACGCCTGTCGATGCTTTTTGGATGTATAAAAGCGGTGGTGGCACCGATACACTTACCGGCGATGGTGGAGTAGACAAAATTACCCTTTCTGCGGCTTCTTCCTTTACCTACAATAATGGCGGCGGTACCGATACCATCACCGGTTCTACTGGCGCTGACAGCATTAAATTGGGCTCTGGCACTACGGGGCTGATTTATGCGACGGGTGGCGGCACCGGCATCGATACGATTACCGGCACCACCGCGTCTGACACCCTCACGCTCTCTAGCGCCGCGGTCAACCTGAAATACAACAGTAATGGTACGACCAACGCCGACACGCTGACGTTAGGTTCGACTGCTGATACCGTAACGCTAACTGCGGCATCGAATGTATCCATTACTTCGGGCGGTGGCGCTGACCAAATAATAGGCTCCAGTTCGAGCGACATTATCGCATTAGCGGCGGCTTCGACCGGTACCACCATTAGAGGTAACGGCGGCGCCGATACTCTTACGGGTGCTACAGGAGCGGATACTTTCAGCTATGCTTTGAAAACCGATTCGGGTACATCATCGGCTACGCGCGATACGATAACCAATTTTGAGGCCGGTACTGGTGCTGCTTCAGGTGTTGGAATCGTGGACACCCTGAAATTTACTGGGCTGTCGGGGACGTTTGCCATGCTTACCCAAGATCGTGCAACAGACACGAGTACTACTGCTGTTGCCGAGTGGGCCGGAGCCGGAAATTCACAGGCTCGGTTTTATGATACCGGTACTTCAATTGGACTTTTGGAAATCGATGTTAATGGTGATGCTACGACAGACATGTCAATTATGTTGACAGGCGTCAGCTTAGCTAACTTGACTACTGCTGATTTTTCTTGGACTTAAAGCTGTAAGCCAGGTAGCCGGGTAGTGTGGGCACACGCTGTTCGTGCCCACCCTTTTACGGTGAACATTGCGGGTTGCTTGCATGAACCGCCCTCGGGAAACCGGGGGCGGTTTTTTTGTTTGTACTACACTGATGTCTTAAATTTATTGGAGACTATTATGGCAACAATTACCTTTGATACCATAAAGTTTGTTGAAAAACTCAAGGCTGGTGGTGTTCCTGAAGCACAGGCTAAAGCAGAGGCTGGGGTATTAGTGACTGCATTTTCTGAAGCAATGGATTCGCAATTAGCGACAAAATTAGACATTAACCGTCTGGAGCGCGAATTACTGGTTATCAAATGGTTGGTCGGTTTGGTGCTAGGCGGTATTTTAACCTTAATTCTCAAGGCATTCTCTCCAGCCTAAAACGTGTCTGCAAAAAAATTACACACGAATTTGTTCACCGAGTTTAGCCGTTCGTTTTTTAAAAACATCCCATTTTATTGGAGAAATAAGTATGAATTTCCATGTTACGCTAGAACAAGCTGAGGATGGCTGGATAGTTGTGGAGTGTCCCGCCCTTCCTGGTTGCGTTTCCCAAGGAGCGGATGAGCGAGAAGCCTTAGAAAATATTAAAGAGGCTATTATTGCCTGGCTATGGGCGGAAGACCAAAAAGCCATGTCATCTATTACAGTCCACAAAAACCAGCCGCCTATTATGGTTGCGGTTTAGTCTATGGGAAAGTTAGGTAATATTTCCGGCAAAGACGCAGTAAAGGTTTTCCATAAATTCGGCTGGCAACAAATTGGCCAAGTAGGTAGCCATGTTGTGATGGTAAAATCCAGGATGCGTGTGAACCTTTCAATCCCTCAGCATAAAGAGCTTTCTGTTGGTACTTTACGGGCATTAATCCGAAATGCTGGTTTAAGCGTGGATGAATTTTTAAACATGTATTAATGGGGTCAGAGTAAATTGATCTGACCTGATTATTAAAAACCGCCCTCGGGAAACCGGGGGCGGTTTTTTTATGCCTGTCTTAAACTGGCCTTCATGAGAATAAAGCTGTAAGTTAGACGTTTTTCGATCAGATGGGAGATAAACCGTCAACTGTCCCTAGATTGTTGCATCAGCTGCTTTAAACGGGTGATGGTCGGCGCCAATCCTGAAAACAGCGCCTGGGCAATAATCGAATGCCCGATATTCAACTCGACTATTTCCGGTATCCGGCAAATGGCCGCAACATTGTAAAAATTTAAACCGTGCCCGGCATTCACCTGCAACCCGGCGCTATGTGCATAGTGTGCGGCGTGGCGTATGCGCTGGAGTTCTTGCGCTTGACGCTGTGGCTCGCCAACTTCGGCATAAGCGCCGGTATGCAGCTCTATCACCGGTGCACGGGCTTTAACTGCCGCATCAATCTGGACTTCATCAGGGTCAATAAACAATGACACGGTAATACCGGCCTCAGCCAGCCTGGCACATGCCCATTGCAAACGCTCCTGATTTCCTGCGACATCAAGCCCACCTTCAGTGGTCAATTCCGCGCGTTTTTCCGGTACCAGACAACAGGCAAATGGCTGGACTTTAACAGCAATATCGATCATTTCTTCGGTCACCGCCATTTCCAAATTAAGACGGGTATGTATCAAGTCTTTCAATAATAAAATATCCCGGTCTTGAATATGCCGACGATCTTCGCGCAAATGTGCGGTAATGCCGTCGGCACCGGCCTGTTCGGCAACCAGCGCTGCTTGTACGGGGTCGGGATAACGGGTGCCTCGTGCTTGCCTTAAAGTGGCAACATGATCGATGTTGACGCCCAGCAAAATAGCTTGTTTGTTGACGGTCATAATTTATTGATAATTTGGTTGATAACGATACGGCTTTTAAGCGGCCTGCCTTGCATCTGGCTGTCTATGATAGTTCTCATCAAGCGTTTGGCTTCGCTGAGCACTTGCGGATCGGTGAATTCTTTTCGTTTAATGGCGTGTAATGTCGTTCCCGAATACAGTCCATGCGCGGCCTCAACCAAGCCCTGCCCTGAATTAAAAACATATTTTTTTGCCGGATCTATCGGCTGTTCATTGCAGGCATCGTATTCCAGTTGCAAACCATAGCCGACATGCTCCAGTAGCCCGTATTCAAAAATACGCAACGCAGCCTCTATACGGGATGCCGTCACGTTTTGATCAAGGCCGTACAAGCAGTGCCGGTAGTCGGCATACACCTCAGGATGGGGGTCATGCTGGTGCAAAAAATAACCGGTCAACTCATTGATATAAAAGCCGCAATACAAAGCGAGGCCTGTCAATTTTGGCAGTGGCGGTATGTTTTCAACATCGGCCAGGATTTTTAACTCCGCCTTGCCGACGTATGAAATATTCAATGGGACAAACGCCTGCAATAAATTGGCGGTTTTTGATTTTGGTTTTCTTACGCCCTTGGCTATTAGCGATATTCTGCCGTAATCGCGGGTCAGGACGTCGATAATCAGACTGCTTTCACGGTAGGGTTGCTGCTGTAAAATAAAAGCCGGTTGTAAATAAACCGCTGTTTCAGTCATTAAACCCCAAGCTTTGCAAAGCCCGTTCGTTATCTGACCAGCCTTTTTTAACCTTGACCCAAAGCTGTAAATACACTTTCTGGGCTATCAATTTTTCTATGTCGATTCTGGCGTCCGTACCGACTTTTTTCAGCATCTCACCTTCTTTTCCGATAACAATATTTTTTTGTGAGAGCCGTTCCACCCAAATGATTGCGTAAATTTTGGTGATACCCGGCAGCTCTTCGTAACGTTCGATTTCTACCGTCAATTCATAAGGCAACTCGGCGCCTAAGCGTCGGGTCAATTTTTCCCTGACCAATTCTGCCGCTAAAAAACGTTCAGGGCGGTCAGTCACCTGGTCTTCGGGATAAATCAGCCCGTTTTCCGGCAGCATTGCCATAATCAGGCTTTCAAGCTGATCCAGATTAGTCCCTTTCAGCGCCGAAATGGGTACCAGATGCTCAAATGGATAACGGTGCTGCGCCGCATTAAAAAACGTCAGGATAGCGTCTTTTTCCTTGACCTTATCCACCTTATTGACGGCTAGAATGACAGGCAACCCAGCCTGCTCCAGTTTTTTAAAAATGACTTCATCGTATTCATGCCAGGACAAGCCGTCAATCAGCCAGACAATCACATCCACACCCAGCAAGGTGCTGTCTGCGGTGCGATTTAAATGCCGGTTCAAGGCGCGCGTCTCATTGTTGTGCATGCCGGGTGTATCCATATAAATGGCCTGCCCGGCTTCCGTGGTGTTGATGCCCAGAATACGATGCCGTGTTGTTTGGGGTTTGCGTGAAGTGATGCTGATTTTCTGTTTCAGCAAATGGTTCATCAGCGTTGATTTACCCACATTAGGTCGGCCTATCAAGGCTACGAAACCACAATTCATTGATTATCCTTATTAAGTAATTCGAGCATTTGCTCGGCGGCGGCCTGTTCGGCTTTTTTTCTGGAAATGCCTGTCCCTATGCAAACCTCGGCTATCAAGGGCACGCTACAACTCACTTTAAAGGTTTGTTCATGCGAAGGACCGGACATCGTGATTAACGTGTAGTCAGGCAGTTCCATTTTTTTTGATTGCATGAGTTCCTGCAATTGCGTTTTGGGATCTTTTTGCCAATTATCGAGTGACAGGCTTTGCAGTTTTTCGGCAAATAAAAATTCTACCCATTGCTGGCAAGCGACGATGCCCTGGTCTTTAAACAAAGCCCCCATAATCGCCTCCAGTGCGTCCGAAAGAATGGAGTCGCGGCGAAACCCGCCGCTCTTCAATTCGCCTGAACCCAGCACCAGGGCATCGCCAAGCTGGTATTTCCTGGCCAATTCCGCCAATGTCCCTTCGTTGACCAGGCTTGCTCTCAACCGGCTCAATGCACCCTCGCTGGCGTCGGGGAAAGTGTCGTACAGTTTTTGCGCGATCACAAAACCCAGGATGGAATCGCCCAGAAACTCCAGGCGCTCATTATTATTGGAGCTAGCGCTGCGGTGTGTCAAAGCCATGGTAAAAAGCCCCGGGTTATTAAATGTCAACCCTAGCCTTTTGCACAATAATGCCGGCTTTTTTATCACTCTACGCCAACCTCTATTTCGTCATTAAACTCAACCAGTACGCTGAGGTTACCGAAAATTGGCTTGATGACATCGTAGGCGATAACAACTTTCAGATAATTGCCGCTTTGAGTAATCTTAATATCATCACGAGTCACATCGCTGACATAGTTCATATTGAAACGCTTGTCCAAAATACCCCGAATTTCCGGTTCGGTCATTGTTTCAACATCCGTGGTTTTTTCCAGGGCTGCAAGCGCATTGATGACTTTGCTGTGATCCAGATAGATCGGGCCTATTTTAAGGATTAGCAACACAAAAAAAGCGAGCAACCCAAGACCGAAAAGCAGGGAAAGAAGAGTTAAACCTTGTTGACGTCTAAATGATGCGTTCATATCCGCTCCAGAAATTAATGTTAATTCAGTTTAGCTTATTCAAGCACAGTGCCGATGCGGCCGAAACCTACGCCTTGATGTTGCCAATCCCAGCTCATCCAGATAAAAAAGGCTTTTCCGACCAAATTTTCCTCAGGGACTGTGCCCCAATAGCGGCTATCGTTGCTGTTATCGCGGTTATCGCCCATCATAAAATAATTGCCCGGCGGCACCACATAAACACCTTCAGCAGAAAGCGCATCGTTCCTGACCAGGATGCTGTGCTCCACACCGGTTAAATTTTCCACCAGATGTTCAGCGCCGGTCATATCCTGACCTTGCCCGAAGCCTTCGTAGCGCCCTAATGAAATCTGCCCGACCGGTTTATCATTGACGTACAGTTTTTTATGGTCATAAACAATACGGTCTCCGGGTAAGCCGATGACGCGCTTAATATAATCGACCGACGGGTCTTTAGGGTAGCGAAAGACCACAATATCGCCACGCTTGGGTTCGTTTAGCGCCAGTATTTTTTTATTAATGACGGGCAAGCGTATACCGTAAGTAAATTTATTGACCAGAATAAAATCACCTACCAGTAGCGTCGGCATCATAGAGCCGGAAGGGATACGGAAAGGTTCGGCTAAAAATGAACGTAACAACAGGACAATCAATACGATAGGAAAAAAAGAACGGGCATATTCAACCAGCCAAGGTTCGTTTTCCTCATCAAACACGGCACCCGCCGACTTGAGCATCAACAGATAACCACCCCAGATAACACCGGTAATAACGGTGGCTACCAACAGAAAAAAAGAAAAATCAAAATCCATAAATTTAAGAAGTGTAGTTAAGAAGTGGGGAAAGCGGGTTATTCCTTATTAAGCTGTAGGACGGCCAGAAAGGCTTCTTGGGGTATTTCGATATTGCCCACCTGTTTCATACGCTTCTTCCCCGCCTTTTGCTTTTCCAGCAATTTTTTCTTTCGGCTGATGTCGCCGCCGTAACATTTTGCCGTCACATTTTTACGCATCGCTTTCACGGTGGAACGCGCGATGACCTTGGCGCCTATCGCCGCCTGTATCGCAACCTCGTACATTTGCCGGGGAATCAAGTCCTTCATTTTTTCCACCAGATCGCGACCGCGGTTCTGGCTCATATCCTTATGGACAATAGTCGACAAGGCATCCACTTTATCGTTGTTAATAAGAACATCGAGCTTGACCAGATCGGCTTCCTGAAAGCGCAGGAATTCATAATCGAATGAAGCAAAGCCGCGGCTGACCGATTTAAGGCGGTCAAAGAAATCCAGCACCACCTCGCTCAGCGGCATTTCATAATGCAATGACACTTGGCGTCCGGCAAACTGCATATCTTTCTGCACCCCGCGCTTTTCTATGCACAAATTGATCACGCCACCCAGGTAGTTTTCCGGCACGAGAATATTGGCGCGGATAATGGGTTCGCGTATTTCCTTGATTGCCCCTATATCCGGTAGTTTCGCCGGGTTATCGACCATCAGCACATCACCGTTATGCGTGATGACTTCATAGATCACTGTCGGCGCCGTAGTGATCAAATCGACATCATATTCGCGCTCCAAGCGCTCTTGCACAATCTCCATGTGCAACATGCCTAAAAATCCGCAACGGAAACCGAAACCCAAGGCCTGCGATGATTCAGGCTCAAACTGCAAGGCCGCATCATTGAGATTTAATTTGTTCAATGCTTCGCGCAAATCCTCATAATCATCGGAACTGACCGGATAAAGCCCGGCAAAAACCCTAGGTTGCACGCGCTGAAATCCAGTGAGTTGCTCAGCCGCCGGTTTGTCTGTCCAGGTAACCGTATCGCCGACCGGCGCGCCAAAAATATCTTTGATGCCCGCAACCAGAAACCCTACCTCGCCAGTGTTTAACACATCTCTTTCCAGGCGTTTAGGCGTAAAAACACCCACTTTTTCCGCAAGAAAAGATTTGCCTGTCGACATGATCGTGATTTTCTGCTTTTTGCGTATGCTGCCGTGCATAATCCTGACCAACGACACCACCCCCAGATAACTGTCGAACCAGGAATCAATAATCAATGCCTGCAAAGGCCCATCAATATTGCCTTGCGGCGGCGGCACCTTAATCACCAGCTGCTCCAGCACATCATGGACACCTAAGCCGGTTTTTGCACTAATCATCAAGGCCTCATCGGCCGGAATGCCGATGACTTCCTCTATTTCAGACAGCACCCGTTCCGGCTCAGCCGAAGGCAAGTCTATCTTGTTCAGCACCGGCACTACTTCCAGCCCCTGCTCTATAGCCGTATAACAATTGGCGACACTTTGCGCCTCCACGCCTTGCGCGGCGTCAACCACCAGCAATGCGCCTTCGCAGGCGGCCAAGGATCTCGACACCTCGTAGGAAAAGTCTACATGCCCGGGTGTGTCGATAAAATTCAACTGATAGGTTTCGCCGTCCTTAGCCTTAAAATCCAGGGTGACGCTTTGGGCTTTAATGGTAATACCACGTTCCCGTTCAATATCCATAGAATCGAGGACCTGTGCCGACATTTCGCGTTCTGTCAAGCCACCGCAAATTTGGATAAAACGGTCTGCCAAGGTTGATTTGCCATGATCGATATGCGCGATAATGGAGAAATTTCTAATATGTTTTAAATCCACTGATGATTCTACTGGTAATGAAAGTTTAAGGCATTAGATATGCAGAATCGCTGTGATACGATCTGCATTGCTTGATATGTCGGACATTGTAACAGATTTAACCGGTGCTAAACTTCACTTTAAGCAAGCCATCGTTATCCATGCGGCTTGCCGATCCATAGCCCGCGCCTTAACAACGCGGGGACGATCCGGCTGCCTGTTGGCGTTTTTATAATAGCTGATCACAATGTCACGAATTTTAGGTAAACTGTATCGACGGTGAGCATCCCCGGCTTGGCAGCCATTGCAAGCCACGGGAATGCTGACCATAGCCTAGGTAACCCAGCCCAACAAAATAATCACCATGAGTCCACTGCATATTGTTTGTCCACGATGTAATGACATTAACCGAATGCCCTCAGAACGTTTGGCACAACGCCCCAGTTGCGATAGCTGCAAACAGGCCATGTTCACGGGGCATCCTTCAAAATTCAGTTCGAGAAACTTTCAGTTTCACCTCGAAAACACCGACATTCCAATCGTCGTCTTTTTTTGGGCGCCAGGGCATGAATCCTGCCAAACAATGGAAACGGCTTACAGCCAGGCGGCAGCCCGCCTAGAGCCCTGGGTGCGCTTAGCAAAAGTAAATACGGAACAGGAAATAGGCATACCCGGTCTTTATCATATCCGCAGCATTCCTACGTTGATCCTGTTTAAAGCCGAGCGTGAAGTCGCCCGCCAATCTGGCATCATGAATGCCGGAGAAATTATGAGTTGGGTCAGCAAATATATTTAAAAAAGCAACACGGATACTCAGGCCCGCTTATCGCCAATCAGTTGTGGACAAACACTAGACCCTAGCCTTGGCGATAGGTGCTGTTGTAAGCTTTCGGACAATATGTCCGCAGCGGACTGGCATGGTAGTTTAGACGTTGCTAACGGGCTCGGATTAATCCCCTGCGACGTTTTATGTCGCTGTAGCGTAAGTTCCGCACGCTATGGGCGCCATTCAATCTGTGTCTTTGTGGCTGCTAAACAACCGGGTATGACCTTGCTTGTCAAAACTCACGACATCATAAGCATCTTTTCTTTCGCCCATCTCCATGCCCGGTGTACCGACCGGCATACCGGGCACCGCTATGCCGGTCATTTCAGGTTTGGTTTTCAATAATGCCCTAATATCCCCGGCAGGGACATGCCCTTCGACAACATAACCTCCGATGAGCGCCGTGTGGCAGGATGCCAGTTCCGGCGTGACGCCATGTTTGGTTTTGATGGCATCTATGTTGTTAGTCACAATATCTTTGATGACAAAATGATTCTGTTGCAAATGCTCCAGCCATTTTTCACAGCAACTGCATGTAGGGCTTCTATATACAACGATTTCAGCCGCTTCGTCAGCTATCGCTACGACATTGGACACTAATATATAGGTTAGCAAAAAACCATGAATTATTTTCATTGGGAATCCTTATGGATACTATAGATGATAAGCGGGACTGTATTGATGCACGGCATCGACCATCGCCTTCACATGATCAGGATTAATATCCGGCAAAATACCGTGCCCTAAGTTAAACACATGGCCTGAACCTGGGCCGTACTTAGCCAGAACTGTTTTTACTTTTTCGACAATAATAGCGGGTTGAGCATAAAGCGAAACCGGATCCATATTGCCTTGCAAGGCCACCCGATCACCGACGCGGGCGCGGGCTTGCCCAATGTCGGTCTGCCAATCCAGTCCCAAGGCGTCATAACCGGCCTCGGCCATCGTTTCCAGCCACAAACCACCACCCTTGGTAAACAGTATGGTGGGGATGCGCTGCCCATCGCCGTCCGTTTTTAGCAACGCCCTCACTTGCTTGGCATAATGGAGCGAAAATTCAATATAGTCCTCGCTGCTTAACATGCCACCCCAGGTGTCAAACAACATCACCGCTTGCGCGCCCGCTTCAATTTGGGCATTCAAATACGCCGCCACCGATTGCGCCAGCTTGTCCAGCATAAGGTGCATGACCGCTGGCTGTTCATACATCAAGCCTTTCACTTTTTGAAAGCTCTTACTGCCGCCGCCCTCTACCATATACGTCGCCAGCGTCCAGGGACTGCCGGAAAAGCCGATGAGCGGCACACTGCCTTGTAAGTTTTTCCTGATCAAGCTGACCGCGTCAACCACATAACGCAGGTCTTCATGGGGATCGGGTATAGGTAATTGCTTGACATCGGCTGCGGTACGCACGGTTTTTTTAAATTTTGGACCTTCACCTTCAGTAAAATAAAGCCCCAAGCCCATCGCATCGGGTATGGTCAGGATGTCTGAAAACAAAATTGCCGCATCAAAATCAAACCGGCGTAAAGGCTGCAAAGTCACTTCACAGGCCAATTCAGGATTGGTACACAGATTTAAGAAACTGCCTGCCTGCTCCCTGATTTGCCGGTATTCAGGCAAATATCTGCCCGCCTGCCTCATCATCCACACGGGAGTCCGGTCTATCGGTTGTTTAAGCAGCGCTTTTATAAAGATGTCGTTTTTTAATGGGGTCATTGTGTCGATAAGAGTGAGTGGCACTTATTTTTTAATAGCGCTTATTTTTTTTACCAATGAATGTCTGAATTCCGATGGTAACGCCTGTTTGGCTTTATAAGCAGATGCAGAACTGTTAAATGATCCATAAAACAACAGGAATTTTTCTTTACCACCAATGGCTGTCTTGGTATAGATTAGCTCTGGCGCTAATGACGGGTGTTTTTTCCGAAAATCCCTAATCGACTGCTCTTTTGATAACACCATGACTTGCAAAGTAAAATTACCGGGCGGTTGCGCCTTCAGCCATTCCACGCCATCACTTTGTGCGTCTGCGATAACTGTATCCTGCTCTACGGGAGAAGCATCGGCGTCAACAGCTGTGGGCGCCACAGCTTGTAGCCCTGCATCAACAACCGTCACGTCACTTTCTGTAGCCTGTTGTTTGTCACCCGCGCCCGCGACGACCGATTCAAGCTTCTGCTCTGCAACAACAGCGGCTACAGGCTCGGCTTGTTTGGCAACATCCTTGACCGTATATTGGTCCAAAATATTGTCACTAGCCGACACCGGTGAGCTTGCCGGTGTTTCAGGCCATTGTGACTGCTGAGTCTGGGCCGTGCCGACCTCTTGCTCAAGTACAACCGGACCATCTTCGACAGCTTTGTTTTTTTTATCCGCGCTGTACCATTGGATGCCCAGCGCAATAACCACCAAACCGGCAACTGCCGCCGACAACAACCATAATGAATTGATGCTTTTTTGCCCCTTCGCCAAACCGGGGAGCTCAGCAATAATCCTACCTGGAATACCATGGGTGTGCCGATAAACGTTCCGTATCATACTGTCATTAATGGTATTCAACGACAAGCGCGCCCACGGCTTAGTTGACAACTGCTGTAAAAAATCACCACATTGCTTTTCTGATAACGGCGGAATTTCAACAAAATGGCAATCATCGACAATTTGGTCGGTGCTGTTTTTAACGTGCAATTCATCGTGCGTTAAGACAAAAACCACCCTTAGCAAAGGGTTAGTCCAGGCATATTGGATGATTGCCGTTATTAGCCCAGGCACCAAAGCGCCTGCATTATCAATCAACAAGACTATTTTTTTATTGTTATTGGCAGATTGGCTGAAATCCTGACTTTTGCCACTCTGTTTGTCGGGTTTAACAGCAAGGTTCACCCGTTCCTGTATCGCCTCGAAACTTAAATCAGCACTACCTTGCACCAGACAATAAAGCCATGAATCAATTTTTCGCTCATGGAGCACATGCAACAATGTCGTTTTACCGATACCTTGCGGACCGCAAATAACCAGCGTTTGCGTCAAATTGGAAATCAGATGGATCAATAATTCCAGCTTCTGTTTTCGTTCCTGTGTAATCAATGAATGGTCAATCGCATGGCTTTGCCCACTACCCAACTTCTTCATCGAATAGGTAAACGTATCATGTTCTACCATAGCGGGTAAGCGTCAGCTCTAATAGTTCTTGATTAACACCAACTGGCAATGTTGCCAAACCTATTTGTTTTAATAGGATTAAACGGATAGTGCCGTCGATATTTTTTTTATCGACCGCCATCAGTTCTAAAAACCTCTCCGCTTTGAGTTCTCGGGGCGGGACTACGGGTAAGGCGCTTTTTTTGAACAACGCAATAATGCGCCCCACATCTGCATCCGTCAGCCACCCTAGGCTTCTGGAAAGGTCGGCAGCAAGGCAAGTGCCTATCGCGACGGCTTCACCATGCAGATATTCCCCATAACCCATGCCGGTTTCAATCGCATGTCCAAAGGTATGGCCTAGGTTTAAGGTTGCGCGTATGCCGGTTTCTGTTTCGTCTTCGGCAACAATGTCGGCTTTATTTTTACAGGACTGTTCAATGGCGTAAGCCAAGGCTGATTTATCCCTAGCCAGTAATAAGTCCATATTCTGTTCCAGCCAGTTAAAGAAACCGGCATCCCTGATCAAACCGTATTTAATGACTTCCGCCAAACCCGCCGATAATTGCCGGTCATCCAAGGTATCCAAAACATCGGCATCAGCGATGACACATTGCGGCTGATAAAAGGCGCCGATCATATTTTTACCCAAGGGGTGGTTGACGCCGGTTTTTCCGCCAACTGATGAGTCTACCTGCGCCAGCAGGGTTGTAGGTATTTGCAGGAATGCGATGCCGCGCTGGTAACATGCTGCGGCAAAGCCGCCCATATCGCCGATAACGCCGCCGCCCAGGGCAATCAATGTCGCGTTACGACTAAACTTGCAGACCAGCAATTTATCAAAAATTTGCGTTAGAACATCCAGCGTTTTGTGCTGCTCGCCATCTGGCAATATCACCTGCTCAACCGTGTAATCCTGTAGGTTTTTTAAAACAGCCGCCATATACAGCGGCGCGACTGTAGTATTGCTTACCACGACGACTTGTTTGGATTTGATGTGCTTTTTAAACAGTTCAGGCTGACCCAACAAACCGGAGCCTATATATATCGGATAACTACGGTCACCCAGCGCTACAAGTAGATTTTTCATTGCGGTTAACGGTTTAAAACGCGGTATTCTTCCAGGATATGATCCACAACATCTTTACTTTGCAGGACGCCGGTATCAATTTTAAAGTCCGCGCAAGACAGGTAAAGCGGCTCACGTTGTGCAAACAGGCTTTCTATGCGCTCTTTGGGATTTTCGGTTTTCAGCAATGGCCGTTGTGTGTCCCTGCGCGTACGCTCCAGTATCCTTTCCACCGAACATTGCAGATACACAATAAAACCATTATCTCTCAATATCTTACGATTTTCTTCACGCAAAATGGCACCACCGCCAGTTGCCAGCACAATACCGCTCATCTGGGTCAATTGTTGTATCATTTTCTGTTCGCGATCCCTGAAGCCCTCTTCACCTTCAAATTCGAAAATGGTTGGAATATCTACGCCCGTCCGTTCTTCTATGGCTTTGTCACTATCATAAAAAGGCAATTTAAGCGCCCTTGCCAGTTGCCGCCCTATCGTTGTTTTTCCTGCACCCATCAGGCCAACTAAATATATATTCTCTGATCTTGTCATCAAAATACCTTGCTGGTCTATTCCCACTACGGGGGAATTATTAAAATTCAACAATCCTGCTCAGCAGGCTTATCGCTGCCGATAATCGCTTCATTTGTGCATAGCCTTGCTGAATAACGGACTACTGCATCATGCCATTGCGGATACTGAAACGGTAAAAGTGTCGGTATACCCGCGTCAACGTTGAGTTATAAAGACGATTTCTAACAAAACTGATAACCAAAAACCAGCCTTCATCTACCGGTTATTACGCAGAATTGTACCAGACCAACTATTTTTAAGTGCGTATTTTTACCGAAGCCATATCAGCCGCCATTCGCCCTGTTAACACGCGGCATTTCGCAAATATCGGGCTCCCATTAGCCTGGCGCTTTGATAAACATCATCGCATCCCTTGAGGGTGCGAAACAAGCTGACCTTGTCTTTGCTGGTTGATTATTGGGTACCAGTGCCTCAGCAATAAATTGCAAACCGGCCTCTATCTTAAATATCGTGAGATTTTGGTCTTAACCATGGGGGGGAGTACCTTAATGCGTAAGTGCTAAAAAAGTAGTTTGCTAAAGCAACATTCAGTGCGTTTTTAGAAAATGGGGGTTAAAAATCGCTTTACTGGCTTGCTCGATTTTAGATACTTTCACAGTCTCTAAGGTTAAGGACATATAGCCTATGTAAGCCACGGTTTCTTCAATAAGGGGGTAAATTTGGCGTAGCGCCCCGTTTCGAGGCAATTTTGATTTACCACGATAGCGGCTTGGCCAGTAAAGCCAACCAAACGCTTGAATCTTGTCGAACCTTTTAATGGTTTGGTCAAGCTTATCTGTGTACGATGATGATAATATTGTTTACCGAATCGCTTTTTGGCAAATGCCTACAGTAAGGTAAAATGATAACAGTGATGGTCAAACAGTTAATAATGAATAATCAGGTTTTGTGCTGTTGCTAGCTATGCTAATAAACTAAAACCCCCAACAAGAGGTAATACCATGAAGAAAAAATTGTTCCTGGCCGCTACGTTGCTGATTTCTGGCAGTGCGTTTGCCGCTACCGACCACTATATGCTGCGTGATGGCAACCATGTCCAGCATTTAAAAATCACCCAGATCAATGATGAGACTATCGTCAGCATGGATGTGGATTTTGAGCCGAATGCTAATGAGAAAGATGCTCATGCTTGCACTGCCGATATTAGTGGCGAAGCTAAAAATGTGGCTGAAAATGAATGGATAATGAAAAAACATTCCGAAAGCGAAGCCACGTACTGTGAGTTAAAAATCCATCTAGGCCAGAACAGTGCTAAGGTTGAACAGTCCAAGGATTGTGATAACTTTGCTACGGGGATTTGCCGTTTTTCTACTGACGGCAAAGAGTTGGTAAAAATTAAATGATCCTGACCGGGCTTGTCCTTCGCCTTTTTGTTGGCTAGCTTGTGCTGTTGTTTTTGTTAATGCAAGGTACTGTTAATTGTTAAAAATTGCCTAAGCGGCATTGAACAGTCTCTGGGCGGAGATTGAATAGTGGTTACGGAAGGCTGTTGTGTGGGTTCAAATATTCCTTGCCGATCATAAAACCGTGACGAATGAGGCAACCACAATAAGTAGCCACCCAAAATTCTTTTACCATTTCCTCAAGCAAATTCGATGAAGTAAGACTTGCCGATATTGGCGAGAATATCAAACAGGTTTTGCTTGAGGGATAAAAAATTTCCAGCACAGTTTGGCTTGTTTGCACAGTCGCTTAAGCGTTGGAAAACTCACGGTAATGCCCTATTTTTCAGAGCGTTGCGCCAACCCTGTGTTGAATGATCGGGGAACTTCATGAATCAGCCCAATGACCGCTTGCTTGATGTCTTTTGACTGTTTGTTCGGACGACCACTGCGGGGTTGATCCAATAAAGCACCGGAGCACCCCACCCGCATCATTCATTACTCCCATCTGAGTCAAAAAGCGTTGAAGTTTTTGCCAGAGGTCATTATTCAGCCTTTCCACCGTAGGGCGCGCTGTGCGCGCCATCGGCGGCTCGGTACCGGAAAAGGCGCGCGCGGCGCGCCCTACGTTTCGTGTGACGGTAGACGTTGCCGTTTTCAAAATTTAGACGTTTTCTCGATCAGATGGGAGTAGACTGGCGTGTGCCCGTTTTCGAGGAGCATGGCTGGAATGGTGCCGGTGCATATCTTCCAGTTTCAGCCTGTCTTCGGCTGATTTTTGTTAGATAAAGCATTTTGAAGCATCGTAGTCGTTTAGCAATGGATAGTTTAGCCGGTTATTTTTGTTACGTGACTTTTGGGCGATTACTTACTCGTCGTTGTTAAGAAATGACGGGGGATACACTTATGGTTTGGATTCACGGAACATAAAATTTCCGGGATTACTTCACACTAAAAAGAACGGCATCGGAAGCAAGCGTTTTTTCCTTATCACCTATTTCTTTTGCTTGTAGGGAATAATGTCCTGGTTTAATAGGCCACAAGAAATGACCGGTTTGTGTTGTGGCGATGGGCTTGCCATTGAGTAGCCACTCAACTTTGCGGCCTGCCGTTAGACCATCTGTAACAAATTCGAAGGCTTGCACATTGGCAGGAATCCGTGGGTCGTAGGCAATTTGCAGGCCTTGGGTTGGTCTGAGCAGCTCAAGGTGGTTTGAGAGCTGTGCATATTGTTCAGGATGCGGTTCGCTGCCGATGATGAAATATTCCGTGCGCGTAAAACAGTTATTTTTTCCGACAGCTTGGTCATAATCAGTGCATATGTCTTGCCGCACTAATTTAGGGCTTAAATACAGCGGCTTAAGTTTTTCCCGTCCGGCAAGCTCCGCAAATAGGCTGTGTAGTACCAACGCAGGGCCGGTAGATCCGGTAATCCCGTCCATCGGCGTTCGGTCCAAATTGCCGAACCACACACCTACCGTGTAGTGCGAATTAAAACCCAGCACCCAGGCATCGTGATAATCGGTCGATGTCCCCGTTTTTACTGCGGTTTGAACGGGAAGGTTAAGCACACTCTCTGCACCGAATTCACGTCTGCGGGCAAACGGGTCGGAGAGGATATCGGCAATCAGCGAGGCGGCTTCCTGCGAATAGACACGGTTGTTTTCACGCATGAAGTGTGGGCGTGGCAACGGTGTGAGAGGCCGGAATAGGCCGCGATTTGCCAAGACGCTATAGGCTTGCACCATTTCGAATAGCGTCACTTCGCCATTGCCCAGCGCAAGGCCTTCCTTATAAAACTCAACGGGCTGCATCAGGCTGGTAAAGCCCAGCGCATGTAGCGTATCCAGATAGCGTGTTGGCGTGACAAAAGCAATCGTTTGCAATGCCGGAATATTGAGCGAGTTGCCGAGCGCTTCCCGCAAGGAAATTTTGCCGTAAAACAAATGACTGTAATTGTGGAAAGCATGCAGACCTGAGCCTATGGCCTCAGCCATAGGAACATCATTTAACTCTGTTGCCGGCGACCACCCAGCGTCAAGCGCCAGCGCATACAAGAACGGTTTTAGTGACGAACCCGGTTGGCGCGGCATCCGCACGGCATCAATAGCTCCGCCTGGGGTTGCGTTGTTGGTGAAGTCATTACCTGCCCCGCCGACCGCCCAAACCAGAATTTCGCCTGTGCGATGATCCACGACCATAACTGCGCCATTACGCACTTGTTTTCGCGTTAATGCTTTGATGCGCTCATCGAGCAAACCTTGCGCCTTATGCTGCAAACCGCCATCCAGAGTGGTCAGTAGCACACCGTTATCACTCACATGATAGGGAATGGTTTCACGGATATAGTTGATGAAATGGCTGGCGTTTAAAGGTGGTTGAGGCGGCTCAAGGACTATTTTTTGCTCTGCCAGTTGTTGCCGCTCCTGAACGGATAATTCGCCACGATCAACCATAGCCTGCGCTAATCTTGCCATGGCAGGTTCAATGGCATCAGGATTTTTATAGGGGTCGAGTGCTGACGGGGCGCGAGGCAAGACGGCCAACGCCAGCATCTCTTTATGGGTTAATGTGCCCAGATCGCGGTTGAAATAATAGCGTGCCGCTTGTGCGACCCCACGACGATTAGCGGCATAAGGCACTTGATTAAAGTAAAACTCAAGCAGTTCGCCTTTGCTGACATGCCTCTCCAGTAATGCCGCCTCGAAGCCTTCAAGCCAGCGTGACCAAAACGTCCGTGGGCGAGGATGGATGATACGAACAACTTGCTCGGTAATCGTGCTGGCCCCACGCACGGCCTTACCGGCACGGAGGTTTTGCCATAAAGCATTCACCCGCGCTGCCCAGTTTACCCCGTGATGTTCAAAAAAACGCCTGTCTTCGGAGGTAACGAATGCTAGTCTTAAGCATTCGGGTATGGCATGCAACGGTAAGATAGCCATGGTGTTGAAACGGTTCTGGTAAGAAATGCCTAGCGGTCTTCCTTGGCGATCCAGGACCTGAAAACGCTGCGTACCGGAATTGGAGGTACGCAACGATAAGCTGGGTGTTTCAACATCCCACGCTGTTTTCAGCACGATTAGCGCAAGCAGCGTAAGGACCACGTACAGGGCTCTCTTTACATCGTGTCTAGTTGCCATAACAAAGACTTCAGTGGGTAGCGTTTGACTCGCCAACCTTAAAATTTATGCCTTCTGTCTTGCCATAGACGTCAGGATCGTACATTTCCTGGGCCTGTGCCGGTAATGCGCTGAATGTGCCCGTAGCGATAGCTTGTGCGGTATAGGACAGATGATAATTTCCGGCCGGCAGGTAATCAGCATAAAAACGCACGGAATCATGCCGTATTTCCTGATGGTAGAAACTCCAAAAGCTGGTGCCGAAATCGATCCAATCGGAATACTTAAACCAAAAAGCCCCGCCCGCCGCCGTGAAATCGCCTTTTTTAGCATCGACTTCAGAGGCTGTCGCAAGATCGCGATTCACGGGCTCCAAGCCGCCGGACACCGCATCGTCCACCACGACAAAATTACGCGCCGCAGGGGTCGAAACATAGAGGTCGACGCGTATTAACTCACCACGCTTAATGAGTGCCGGAGAGCCTAGCAGCTCCCATTTTCCCGCCCGCTCAACGCTGTATTCGCGGTGCACTTCAATGCCGGCATTGGCGGCGTTGTCCAGTGCCGTGGGCAGCGCGTAAGCCAGGCGTGTCGCGTAGTAAAGCCGCCCCTGGCCTACGCGCCCGATTTGCACCAAGGATTTACGGCCCGCATCACCGGTTTTGATAGGCCGTTCCAACTGTACCGCCGGATCGCGGACATCCTTGAAAACCGCTTTGCCGAAGTTGACGCCGTCCATGGCGGCTGTCACCGTCATATCCGGTTTATCCTTTTCATAAAGCCGTGCGAAACCAATCAGCGCATTCATACAGAACATATTCTCCTGGGTATTTTCCCAATGATCGCGGTTCTTGCGGCTCTGGGTAATGGCCCGTACCAGTTTAAATGGGATATCGCCAACCAGATGCTTGCCGCTTTCCCGTTCGCCATAGGCCGTAAAGGCATTCAGCACAGCACAGTTTTCACGCAGTGGCGACGCCAAGATGCGCGTATAGCTGTCATCCCAGGTTTCGCTGAATACAAATTTGCCGCTGGTTTCATTGGCTCCGGCAAGTATCATCTTTGCCACATCCGGCGCATATTTTTCGCCGCCCTTAACCGCTAAGGCCGCCTGTAAGAAGTGGCTCTTGCCAAACAGGGACATTTTCTTGACATGCGGCCGGTAGCGTTCCATATCGGACAAATCGGCCTTCCCGCGTTCTGCCAATGCCGCCAAAGCCACGGCGCGGACGGTAGAGGTCATGCCTTCAGAATAGAAATCGGGCACGGCATCGTTTTTAAGCAGGTTACTTAAATAAGTATGCAGTTTGTTTTCCACCTGCTCAGGAATCGTGTAGCCGCTTTTACGCAGCCAGTTAAAGGCAATCGCCGTATAGGCGCTTAGATAAGGGTCTACATAGCGATCCTGGGCTACGAAATAGGTCATGCCCCCGTTTGCGGCTTGAAAACCTGCCGCTTGCTCCAGCGTTGTTTGTGGCAGGGATTCGCTACCTTCCCATGGCAACGAATCGGGCAAATAGGCTTTTAGGTTGATGTAATGTGCGGCCATGACGCCTTTGCTGAGCTTTTGCTCCCAGCAGATGTAGGGGTAATCGCGCATGTACTTAAATGCGCCTGCGACATTGCCAATAACCGTCGGCGCAGCAATAACGCCGACACTGCCAATATCCGGCAGCATGTCTTTGGGAAACTGGATAGGCTCGTCAATCTTATCCTCGGTCGTGGTACCGTAATTCGCGGCGACATTGAGGCTCCGGCGTTTATTGACCGGCAGACTATGCACCAGGCCATCGCTGTCAAGCATGTCCCCCGCAGTGATCGTAAAACGTAAGCTTCCTGCTGTCGTATCGCGCGTTTGCGCCACTGCCGTGGTTTGGATGGGCATAGACACCGTGATGCGCTTGTAAGCCTCAACGGTAACGGTCTTAGTCAGATCGGCAGGCGTTTTAGCCGCATCAAGTTGACCTTCGGCGTGCATGCTCACCTCCAGCGTGCGCGGTTTATCGGTACGGTTCATGACGCTAAAACCGGCATCAAAGTGATCGCCTTCCATGACTTGATTAGGCATCATCGGGCGCACTTCGGTTGGACGGTTGACTTTAAAGTCAGCATCACCCAAGCCGAAACGGTCGGTCGGCGTTGCGGCAATGGCCAGAATACGCCAGCCCGTCAAATTATCCGGCGCATCGAAGCTTATTGTCGCATCGCCGTTGTTGTCGGTTTTAAGTTCCGCGTTCCAATAACTGATGAATTTGAACAACGAACGCATGCTCAAATTAGCACCGCCATCACCACCGGGATTTGCGCCTTTTTTCTCAAACCGTTGCCGGCCCACCAGCCGGGTCAGCAGGCTGTAATTGCTAAGGTCTAGGCTGTCCAAGGTGTAGAAGCCTTGGTAGGGATCGTAATAGCCTTGGCCCCCGGCAATGAGGTCGAACACCGATTCATCAAGCACCGCTATCGCCAATTCGATAGGCTCAACCTTGTCCTTAATACGCGGCTCGGCATGGAGCTTGACGGTTACTTTGTCGCGGGGCTTGTAAACTTCCCGGTCGGTTTTGGCGGTAACCCGCATTTCTTTATACGGATCTTTTACCGGTACCGTCACATAGCCCATACGATAGGTAGGCTTGCCTAAGTCAACCTGACCTGGTTCCGATGGCCGAGCCACGCGCGGCGACACAATGACTACGGAAAGGTAGAACCCCGGCAAATAGTCCGGCTTGATTTTGAATTCGACCACTGGCGTAGAGCTAGTGAAGGTTTGCACGAAATGATCGATAACGCCGTAGCGCTCGATGGTGATCAGCGCCTTGGCGTTCGGATAAGGGTTTTTCACCAGATAACGCGCCGTATCGCCAATTTTATAGGCTGTGCTTTCAGGAACGATAGTCAGGCCGCTATCGTTGTCATTGTTCCATACGACAAAATCATTGCCCACGGCATAGGTGCTTAATGTCGTGGAGTGTTCCTTGCCTTGGGTATCCTTAATTTTTGCGACAGCCCGATAAACCCCCGCTTTATCGGGCGTAAAGGTGCAGCTCAGCGGGGCATCTTCCGATAGCCCCTGACAATGCCCCGCCGCTTCCCATTCATTATGATATTGCGTCAGATAGGCATTGCCGGCACCCTTAACCCGCGCCGCCTGGGTTGTTTGGTGTTCCAGCGCAATCTCCACCGCTGTGCCTTTGGCAGGGTTGCCACGGTCATCAACAACGATATATTGCAAGCTGCCCGATTTGCCGACCTGATAAAGCCATTCGTTGGGATAAAGGCCCACCAGGCGGTCTACCCCCAGATAATCGGCACGTGCTTGACCGCTGATATACTTGCCCCGATCATCGGCAACGGCACTTTCCACCAATAGTTTGCCGTAGACCACCTTGGGCGTTCCCGTGGTAAAAATAAGGTTGTTTTCACCCTTGTCGTTTACTTTGTCGATTTTCTGAAAAATTTGCTGTGTAGGGGTTTCGTTTTGGTAGCTATCAAATTGGAAATTTTTGGCTAAAGGATGTTTGGCTATGAATGGCGTACTTTCCAGTAGTGCAGTAATACGCGCTGCAGCATCGGTATATGCGCCACCCGAATGGAGTTCGGCACGGGTTGCCACATTCACCGACTCACCGGCATGAAATAAATCGCCGTTCAACTGATTGCTCACCCGAAAAGGGGATGGCGTAAAATCGCTGACCAGAACGCGCATGGGCAGCCAGGTTTTTTTGCTGGCGCTGTCTTCATCATTGTCACTATCGGGCTTTTTCTCAACAGCTTCTTCATGATCGTTTTCAGGTTTTTTAGCAAAGTCGCCTGTGAGTTTGAATTGATACCAACCGACTGCGCCTGCTTTGGGCACGGTAAATTCCCCGCCGGTGCCGCCAAACGCCGATAAACTAATATTTTTACGGTCATGCACGGCTTTGCCCATGGGGTCGATCACCTGCAGCCGATAAACGCCAACGGGCGGTGGCATAAAACCGTTGTTATCCTGATTACGGACATAGATTTTATATTGAATGGTGTCACCGGCACGGTAAATGCCCTGGGCGGTCGTACCCCAAGCGCGCGTATGACCATAACGCATTTGGTTGTAGGGATATACCGCTTCACTTCCCGAAGCACGATAAGCATCAATGGTAAAAGATTGCGCTATGGGCAGCAGCGCCATGTCATCGTTTTTTTCCACACGCAGGAAATAGCGCTGATCTTCATCCCGGTAACGTGTCGTGATAGAAAGTTCGGGGTCTAGCGTATCCGTTCCGGGCAATAGCGCTAATCCTGAGTCATCTGTACTTGCCCCCGCCGTTATGCCGGTCACGGTATGCAGCGTGGTAAAGGCATCCTGGTATAAGCTGACCTTGGCACCCGCCACAGGTTGGCCGGTTGCCATGTCAGTGACCCAAACCAGACTGTTGAAATGACCCAGTTTGAGATGTACCTGATAGGGGGTGACTTGTGCAAACAGGATAGGAGAATATGTTTTTACAACCGGTTCGGTTTGCAAAGAGCCGAATACCGCTCCGGTTTGTCCATCAAGCATTTCGCGCACACCGAAGGGAACGGCGAATTGCACATCTTGCACACGGGGAATCGTTTTACGGAAAATCTGTTGTTTGTCGGCACCTTTGGCGCTTATGCCCCGGTAGTTGAAGCTGTAGTTATTCAGGTTATTGACGTAAAAGGGCACTTCGCTTTCCACACCCTTCTCCAGCACGGCATCGGTGTAATCCATAACGAAATTGGGATTTCGGTGTGCGGTCGTAAAACTCGCTGAAATAGGCTGGTTGAGCTTGCGGCCAAAGATATCCTGTACTTCAGCAACAGGGGCAACGGGCTTAAACCATGATAGTAGCCAGTGCCAAAGCCGCTCAAAAAAAGTCATCGCCGCTTGTTGGTGCGACTGTACGGTGTAGTCTTGCGCGACCTTCAGACCGCCGGGAATCCATACGTCATAAATGGCGCCCTTGCTATGCGCTTGGCTGAATAGAGTGCCGACTTCAGCGCCGTCATCCGTGTTTTCCGGTGCTTGAGCTGTTGTCGTTGCGTCTTCTGATGCTTTCTTCCAACCACCCACAGGCGGGTTAAATATCAACCTATCACCCAGATTGTCGCGCTCTACCGGTGTGCTGAAGGAAAGGTCCACCGGCTGCATCGGATCACATTTTCCACCAGGCGCTTGACCGGCTTCAACCCGCAACTCTTCACCACTGTTAGTTGTGCATTTAATGCCGAGAAACCTAAATTCGGGATAGGTGTCGAGTTCCGCCACAGGATTGGCGGTGACACTTGCCTCAGTCCCCAGTGCAGACCTTAAACCTGGCTCTGTTTTAAGCATAATATGGGTATCTAACGGCAGTTCTTGCACCGGTTCAACCAGCCAAATCCTGCGCGCTTCCTTTCCTTGTACTTTATGAAGGTCATCATCGCTTTTTTGTGCGGGTTGTTTGTTAAACAGTAGTAGGGCGCTTTCCCCCGGTATGGGCATCCATTGAGGTGGCTCATGATCCGCCGAGTCGGCTTTAACGTTCACGGCAACACGCTCAGCCTGGTCACCGACGCTCCAAAACACATGCTGTGCGACCGATTCCTTATCGACGGGTTGATTCAATACCAGCCGTATAACGGGATAACCCGGCGATTTCCATTCCCGGAATTCATGGTAGTTCACATCAGGGCGCTGGGTGATAAAGTCATGATGGAAGCTGTCAGGAATCGTCGCGCCATCTTCCGCCTTAATGCCGGGTTCGATTTCCAGCGTGTAATGCGTTGCTTCTTTGAGTGGCGCCTTCTCGGGTAGATTGCATGCCAATGCCGAGGTGTTAAGCCATCGCCATTCACAGGCAAGAGCCGGGGTGATGATGACAGGAATTTCTGAAGCCGGACGCTCCATCTTCCCGACAGGAACGACGGGGCGGTCAAACTGGATAACAATTTGTTTACCGGCCGGTACATCCTCGCCATCTGGCGTGATCTTTATGACCTGAAGCGCCTTAAATTCAGAGATGCCCGCTGAATCGTATACGGCATGGGCATCGACGGCCAGCCAAAATATCCAATGGGCGACAACACAGGTTAGTATTTGACGAATAAAGCGCATAAAAAACCACCGTTAGGCTGCAAAACAGCTTGAAAGAGGAAATAACCGGCCATCCCTAGCCCCACAGTGCCAAGGATAATGCTTTATAACAAGGTGAAGTATAACGAAACGGAAAGGAATGATCAGAAATAAAGGCTCGACATGAACCGCAGCGGGAAGATGTATTGATATTTTAAGGGTGTGTCCGGTTTAGTGTAGCCACATCGATGCCCAATGGTATTGGCAAGGCGGCCATAGAGTTCAATAATAGTTGTGGCACAATCCGGCAAAGAATGGTTAAGATGATAGACCATACTCGGTAACTGAATGAGGGCTAAAAATGAGTTATAAAACCAGCTTAATAAAAATGGCAATAAAATGTACGCCCAAGGTATTGATTTTATGGGTGGCAAATACACAGCTTAAGGGCATTGCAGAATTGGCGGATTTTAATTTTGACCTTGATGCACGGAAATCATACGTGCAAATAAAGCTTTTCGGTGAAGCGGAAGCGATTGAAGTTTGGCTTGAAGATTTTGCTGTTGTTGGCGAAGGGGAGTCCTATCAATTTATTATTGAAAAAGCTCAATCGAACCGTCCCTGGTTGGCTAATGCACTGGCCCGTGTCGTGGGGACGGCCTGGAAAATCCCAGTGACACCGCAAACAAAGCCCCACCTTGAGCTTGTCGCCGAACTGTTCAAGACCGAAAGCCCAAAGCAGGAGGCGCAGCCCTGAACGGGCAGCCTGTGGCTTTTTAGTTAGGATACGCACAGCGTCATAGACAGAATAATGAACACTAGCGGTACGCGATAGCTTCTGCGGCTATGCGTACCCAGTGGTTTTATAATCGTTTTTATTAGGAGCAATTATGCGGGCATGTAGACTACCCTTTAAACAACTACTGGCTATTTCTGTTTTCATCGCAATTTTTTCGGGTCACCCCGCCGTTTTTGCTGAAACCGCCGGGACAGCCGATAAAGCTGTACATCATGAACAAGAGAGCCTGGATTGGCCGGGTATTTATTACGGTTTTGTCCCCTGCCCTGATTGCAATGGCGTTAAAACAACGCTCGCTTTAAACAAAAATAACAGCTATATCTTGATTACCCAAAACGTTGGCAAGTCACCCAGGGAATTTGTGGAAAAAGGCAAATTTACTTGGGGCGGACAAAGCGATACGATTGTTTTGACGCCGCGCAATAGCTCGACGGTGCGGCAATATATCGTCGGCGAAAATACGCTCATTCAGCTCGATAACGACGGCAACCGTATTTCCGGCGAACTTGCTGACCGCTATGTGTTGCGTAGGACCGATATAACAAAAGCACCGCCGGCAGCGCATTCATCGCACTGAGCGGCTTAAGGGGGTTTGCGGCAAGATAGCCAAACCCCATTAACCGCAGCATACTGACCTCGTCCTTGGAGATACTATGCTTGACACACCACACTTACTGCAAACAGACGAGTTAGGCAATTATGAGTCCAACAGTATTTCGTGAACGAGGTTATCGGTTCTATTTCTTTTCTCGTGAAGAATCGCGAATGCACATTCATGTCTATCACTCTGATGGTGAAGCAAAGTTTTGGCTTAAACCCACTATCGAGCTCGCGCAAAACTTCGGGTTATCTTCGCAAGAACTAAAAGAAGCAGAAGATTTGGTTAGGTCACACGAACGGGAGATTCAGGATGCTTGGTACAAACATTTCCCAAGTTGAGGTATTAGGGCTTTCAAAACATGGCTTCTGGCTTCTTCTCGATGAAGAAGATGAACTATTTGTCTCGTTTTCGGAGTTCCCTTGGTTCCGTAAGGCATCAGTGGAACAGTTGTTTCAAGTTGATCGCCCACAGCCGCACCATCTATATTGGCCTGAACTGGAGATTGACCTGCATGTTGATTCAATCCGCCATCCAGAGCGATTTCCTTTGGTTTCACAGGTTATGAGTTGTTAAAAGGCTTTTGGGGTTTGTATTGTTTGTAAACACAGCAGGTTTTTTCAAGCTGCACAAGGTTCGGCTTCTATAGTGTTAGCCGCACATGGGACAAACCAAGCCCTTTGGGTTGGTGGTAGTTTGGCTTGGTTCGTGTTGCCAATTGGCGTAACGTTCTGTTTTTTCAAGATTCGCCGGTTTCGTTTAAGTCCTGTGAACGGCGCACCCCGTAACATTGGGCGTATAAATTTCGATACTAATCAATAAGGATAAGCAAATGAATGTTTACACCCAAGCAGATGAAAAATCATTTGCGCTCTATTATGTACATGCAGCTCTAGTTTTCTGCCTATTAACCCTGTTAACCGCTTGTGACCAACAGCAACTTCCGCAACCTACCCAAACTGCGAATTCGATCAGCTCTGCACCGCAAACTTCAGTCCCCACGCCTGAAATCAAATGGGCGGTGGCGAATAAGTATAAAGTGACTGAAGCAATCAAAATCGCTTTAACCAATGCCGATCCTGAGATTGAGTCGCAAAATGCTCATTACAACGAAGCAGTTAAAGAACGTAAGCTAATTGACGAGCAAATTGACCGTTTAACACAGCAAATAAAGGACAAATGCGGGGGTGAGAAAAGCAAGGATAAGAATAAGCCCCACGAAATACATCTCAAAGGCGGTAGAAACTTAGGTGAACAAGGCGGATTCGCAATTACCATATCCGAATTGGAAGACATTCGTAGAGGTCACAATAATCCAGATTATTGGGATTGTATCGATAAAGCGAAAAAAGAAGATAAGCAAATGATAGACTTACAAGGCAAGCTAGCACGGCTTAGCGATTTATTCCTAGAAAAGCGCCAAAATGACCAGATGTTTCGTGAGCGTGCCAATAACACCTTCACGCAATTAATCGACACTTATGGACAATTGCACGGCTACCAATTGATTATTAGTGGTGGTTCAGAACTGGTGTTGTTTAACCAAAGCAAGGTGGTATTGGACATCACAGAAGACTTATTAGCGTTTATCGCACAACAGCCTTTAACGCCAAAGCAACCCTTAAACAGCGCGCCGTCTGTGCCTGAAAGCTAGCAAGGTAGGGATACAAAAGAAATTCAAGTATGCCTGTCTCCTCAATTTTACAATTAAAATTGGCGGTTTCGCTTTAGTCCTATAAGTGCTGTAAACACATTGGGCGGTATGAACAGACATATTTCAATAGGTTTATCCATCGCTATTGCCCCGGCAATTCTACTCGAATATGGAAGTTGGACACAGTCGTCCGATACCGTCGGTGTGTCTGAATGGGCATTATTTAACCTTGGAATTCCCATCGGAGGCTTGCTGGATTGATTTATAAGGCAGATGGGTACGCTTTTCTATAAAACAACCTTTCCTTTAGTCATACCCGATTTAAACTAATCTGGAAAAATCAATGAAATATCTAAGCCTTATTAAAACGTTTTGCATTCGTTTCGGTATGATAGGCATCGTCACATTTTTTCTGTCGGCATGTGACATCAAGCCTCTTGACAGCAAAATCCGTACTTCTCAAGTTCACACCAGAATATTCTGGATAGATAATGATCGAATTTTAACGGTTGCAGGCAACGGTAACTATTGCCAACACCCCTCGCATGGAAAACAACCTCAAACCCAGATACTAGAGTTTGATATTCGAAATAATGAAGTTTCGTGGTACGGAAGCCCCCGAATTAGTAATATTTGCTATTCAAACGGCAATATTAGATATTCGAAAGCGCAAATCAAAGATGGCGTTTGTTTAAATGAACATACTGATTTTTATGGCACATATGGACAAGAGGAGAAAGTCACTTACTTGGCCCCCAGTGACGGCAATACTTTTGATGATTTTGATTGTAAGCTGCAACCCCGTGAAAAAACTTATAACAGCTATAAAGCTCTCCCTCGCAAATTAGCTGAAGGCCATGGCTGGATATTAGGTTCAGAACCCGGCTTGATTTACATGGAGGGTAGCCTCCAGATACAACACTTTGAGCATCCGACTTATCCAATAGCCATCTTTCCTGAATTAGACAGCCCATCAATTTATATTGATACCAGCGAATTCAAACCATGGATTGAACAAGATTATCAAGTATTTCTTTTACGTTATGAAAAATTTAAGAATGCTTATTTGCTTGGGCTGCAGGGTCAGAATCCTCTTAAACCCCGTGAAACGCCAAACGGACATGGTCAGTTTTGGTGGCTTTATCCCGATGGAAGACTTGAAACAATCATAAAATTTGAATGGCAAAAAGATGATTTCTTGAACACCGTAGGACTGGATTTAATTCCAACGAAAGCAGGGTTGTTTTTGGTTGGCGGTATTGGCGATCCTAATTTAAGGTATAAGAATGGACTTTATAAGCAAACTCCGGAAGGTGACTTCAAAATAATCGTTCAGGGAGAAATCAAAAAGTTTGTCTTGTCTCCTGATGGGTGCAAACTCGCTTTTGCTAGAAATACTCACACGACTATCCATTATGATGAGTTTTACCTGCAGGCAATTGATTTGTGTAAGATCGATGGTAGTGTCTAATTTGCTGTTTGTAATTGCGTTATGTATGTGTTGATGGGCTTTAGCGAGTATTGCCAAGTCCAACAAGCCAGTCAAAGGGACGCGCCGCCCGTTTGCGGTTTTGAAGTTTGGTTTTTATCAAGGTTCGGCGGCTTCGCTTTCGTTAGCGGCGCGCCCCGTAACGTTATCTGTCCAGCCCTGACCCGGATAATTGGTGCACCGAACTTAACCGCCCATTGAATGGTTAAAAACTACGGTAACGGCTCAACGGTACTTTAGGCAATCAGCTTTTCGGTTATGAAACTGAGCTTAGGTTTCGTTTAAAAATCACGTCCCTGTGTTGAGTGCAATGTACGCGACGCGAACCTGTGAAAGGCATTGCGCTATGCGGACTTGACAGGCCGGGTACGGTCAGGTCAAATCGGCCGATTGGCAGTCCTGAGCCTGTGCCGCTTGGGTGCCTGATAAGGAGACTCCTGCAATGGCGAACAGCGAACATAGTCGGATAGCCGAAAACACCGGTGAGCAACCGCCCTGGTGGCGTTGGGGACCTTATCTCAGCGAACGTTCATGGGGGACGGTGCGTGAAGATTACAGCCCCAATGGCGATGCGTGGCGATATTTGCCGCATGATTTGGCGCGGAGCAAGGCCTACCGCTGGGGCGAGGATGGTTTGGCAGGCATTTGTGACCGTTATCAGCTATTGGCGTTCGCGTTGGCGCTCTGGAATGGTCGCGACCCGATCTTGAAAGAACGCGCCTTTGGCCTGGATATGTGGGAAGGCAACCATGGCGAGGACGTCAAAGACTATTACTTTTATCTGGATAACACACCGACGCATAGCTATATGCGTTATCTCTACAAATACCCACAACGCGAATACCCTTATCAGGAGCTGTTACAGGAAAACCGGCGGCGGGCAGGCGGCGGCGCCGAATTCGAATTGCTCGACACCGGCATTTTTGATGATAACCGTTATTTTGATGTCGAGGTGGTATACGCTAAGGCATCGCCTGAGGATATTTGCATCCGCATCAAGGCATCCAACCGCGGGCCTGAAACCGCCCCGCTACATATCCTGCCCCATCTGTGGTTTCGGAATACCTGGGCATGGAGCGAACCGTGTGGCATAGAAACTGTAATCAACTTGGCCCATGCAGGTAAAACGGTACCCTATACCTGCTTGTTGGCCGACAGTGCAGAACTGTCCGGCTTATTGTTCCCTTACCATCTCGGCAAACGCCATCTTTATGCGGACGGCGCATGTACGCCGTTATTCACCAATAATGAGACCCATAGCCAACGGGTTTATGGCGGCGATGCTGTATCCCGGTCGCCCTATGTAAAAGACGCCTTCCACCGTCATTTGATTCACGGCGAAGCTTGCGTCAATCCCGCACAAACCGGCACTAAATCCTGTTTGCATTATTACTTTGATATTCCTGCCAACGAATCGGTGCAACTGACGTTGCGTTTGACCCCTGTAGCCATGCAGCAGCCGTTCGCCGATATTGACAGCGTTTTTAGTCAACGTAAGGCGCAAGCGGATGCGTTTTATGACAGCGTCCATCCGCCGAAAGCAACGTTAGAGGAAAAGCGCGTACAAAGGCAAGCGCTAGCCAGCTTACTGTGGAGTAAACAGGTTTACTTGTTTGATGTCCACAAGTGGTTGCATGGCGACGATCCCAGCGCACCGCCGCCCGATTCACGCAAATGGGGACGCAACCGGCATTGGGAACACCTCAATTCCATGCGCGTGCTATTGATGCCGGATAAATGGGAATATCCCTGGTTTGCCGCCTGGGATTTGGCGATAGCCTCGGTGCCTATGGCATTGATTGATCCGGCCTTTGTCAAAAATCAGTTGTGGCTGATGCTGTTTGAACAATTCCAGCATCCCAACGGGCAGATTCCGGCCTACGAATGGGATTTCTCCGATTTAAACCCGCCCGTCCATGCTTGGGCGGTTTGGCGGGTCTACAATATGGAAAAACGGCGGCATAAAAAAACCGACCGCGCCTTTCTTGAGGGTTGTTTCCATAAATTGCTGATTAATTTCACATGGTGGACCAACAAAGTTGACAACCATGGCAACAATGTCTTCGAAGGCGGCTTTTTAGGCCTGGACAATATCGCCGTGGTCGACCGTAGCCTGGCACTGCCGCAAGGCAATGTCCTGGAGCAATCGGATGCCACCGGCTGGATGGCGATGTTCTGTCTGAATATGATGCGGATTGCCCTGGAGCTGGCGCTGGAAAACAACACCTATGAAGGCTTGGCAACCAAGTTTCTGCAACATTATGTCTACATAGGGGCGGCGATGAAACAGATGGGCGGGCGCGATTACCAACTTTGGGACGAATCGGACGGTTTTTTTTACGACGTGTTAAGGCATCCTGATGATAGCTTCGATAAATTCCGGGTCCGGTCACTGGTCGGGTTAATCCCGCTGTTTGCCGTGGAACGCCTGGAGGCGGAGTGGATAAAACCGTTCCCTACGTTTACGGCAAATCTGAACTGGTTTCTGGAAAACCGCAACCACGTCACCCAATCCAGTTGCCATGCCATAAACCGCGGACAGCAAACGGTCTATTTACTGAGTGTGCCTAACCAACCGCAAATTAAGCGCATATTATCCCGCGTGTTCGACCGGCATGAATTCCTGTCACAATTTGGCATGCGTAGTCTGTCCAAAATACATGCCGGACAACCATTTAAATACGGGGATAGTGAAGTGCGCTATGAACCGGCCGAAGCGGAATCCAAGCTCAAGGGCGGCAATTCAAACTGGCGTGGTCCGGTCTGGTTCCCGGCAGGCTTTTTGATGATTGAGGCTTTACGCAAACTGGATAGCGCGTTGGGCCCGACTTTTCAGATGGATGTGGTATTGGACGATCATGACGGCCCGGTTTCGATGACTTTAGGCGCCTTGGCCGAAGAACTTGCCCGGCGCATGATACGATTGTTTGTGCCCGATGCACAAGGCCATCGTCCCGTTTATGGCAACGACGGCCGCTTTCAACACGATCCGCACTGGAAAGACCATATCCTGTTCCATGAATACTTCCATGCCGAAACGGGCAAGGGTTTGGGCGCTTCCCACCAGACCTGGACAGCGTTGGTCGCCACGTTGCTTGACGAATGGCTGCGGTGACAGCGTCTAGCGACTTTGCCAAGGGTGTGCTCCGCAATGGCAAAGCGGCGCTGGGGATGTTGTTATCGTTCGATTGAGCAGCCCAATCACCATCCGCTTTCGCGGATCAGCACGGCAATGCTGGAGCGTAAGACCCGCCTTATTAAACTTTCCGGTGGAGTTTCCAAGGCGATACGGCCCCTAACACTAACGGCTTGTTTCCATGGCGGTGTTTCAGCTTGCAGCAGTACCCGATAAATGGCTTGAGTAGGAATTAAGTGGTGGTGTTCGTCTTCACGCACGGCAATCTCACCGCCGTATATCGAAGCCAGTTCGGCACGGGTTAATTGTCGCGTCCCTGTTTGGTCGATAGCGATAATTTGCACGGGGAAGGTCGGAAGATCGCCACCTTCTGGATAGAAACGCCCTTTCGAGCCCATTTGTAACAGCGCCAAGTCCGCTTCTTCAGTATACGCGACGGCGTTGGCACGGGTTGTTTCAACGACACCTAATGCTTCATCTTTTGCAAGCCATTCGCCCTCTTGCAATACATCCGACAAGTCCCGAATATAACCCGGAAAAGTGGCGCGTAGGGTCAGCTTTTGCTGCGCTTCTTTTAAACCGTTCAGTTCTGCCCGCGCGGACTGCAAGGCTTGCAGATCCATTGGATTATGCCATGCCAGATCGCTATCTAAACTTTGCGACGCCAATTGTTCGGTCAATTCGGCCAGTTTGTGTTCAGCCGAAGTGATGTCAAAGTCCAGATCGGGCGAATTTAATTCAATTAATACTTGTCCAGTTTTAACGGTATCACCTTCGTGGACCAAAATGCGCCGCACTTGCGCTGCTTGCGAGCTGTAAAGCGTAAATTCCGCTTCTGCATTTAACAATCCTGGAATCAATACATGCGAGCGCCAGGGAATAAATAACAAGGCTAACGCCAGCAACGGAATTAACCACGTCAATCGTGGACGTACAGTGCTTTGCCGGGTGGTGATAATTGCACGCCAGACGGCAATCTCTTTGATCATGGGGAGCATAATAAACCAACCGATTTCAACAGCAAACAGCCCCAAACCGAGCGCTTTGAAGAAAAAATGATAAACCGCCCAGGCGATGCCGGTGAATAGCATTAATCGGTAAAGCCATGTGCCATAAGCATAGGCCAGCAGCAAACGCCGCTGTGCGCTATGCCATAATTCAGGGGGGGGCAAGTGAAACGCAAATAAATTTTCCCTTAATTGCCAACGGGCCAGAGCGAAAGCGCGATCCTGCAAATTCGCTATATCCAGCCAATCTGAAAAGAGATAATAGCCATCGAAGCGCATAAAGGGGTTGAGATTAATGGCCAGCGTCAACAGCCATGCCGTACTGGCCAATAAATAACTGCCTGTTCTTAATGCGCCGTCAGGCAGTATCGTCCATAACAATGTCGCCAGGACGGCGAGCGCCAGTTCAGCCAGCATGCCGGCAGCATCAATAATTAACCGCTGATGGCGGTTCGGTAACCGCCAGGCATCAGTGACATCTGTCCATAACATCGGAAAGCCCAGCATAAAGGCGACGCCCATGGTTGGCACACGGCAACCAAAATGGCTGGCCGCAAAAGCATGGCCTAATTCATGGATAATTTTTGATAACGAAAGCATGCCCGCCGTCGCCAGCGCCCCTTCCGGAGTGAAGGCGTAGAGGAAACTATGGCTAAAAGCCGTCCACTGTTCGGCAACCAGGTATATCGCCAATACCGCAGCGCATAACAAACATATAATGAAACGTGGATGAAACAGGTAACGTACCCACACTAAGTTATTTTTTAACAGACGATCCGGTTTTACTAAAGGAATGCGTAAAAATAAATAATTATGCAACAACCATGTCCAAAAACGGGGCTTTGCGGCTTTACGTTTTCGGGCGAACAGCACGCTAGTTTCGTAACCTTGGGGTTTGGTCAATTGATAATTAAGCAAAAATTTACCCACTTCCTCAACATCGGCCACTTGTACCTCGATGGGCGTGTCATGGCTAATGGCTACGGCTATGGCATCAGCCTCACCTAATGACCAATGTTGCAGGCATTCAAATTCCAACCAACCTAATCGAAAATAACGATGTACCGCTGGATCGTACAGGGTCCAGGTTGGTGTGCCGTCACGTGCACGCGGCCCGGCATAAATGCTTAAATCTTCACGCAAGGCAGGCCATTTTTTCTCTGCACCGGCTAAACTGACAGCTACCATGCCAACCACAAACGTACCGTGCGTATGGGTTTTCGCAACAACCATAGGATAAATGGCCGCCGCATACCATACACTTTAGCTACGCCCTGATAGCCCAAGCGGGGCAAATGAGCGGCATCGGTAAATTTAGCTTTCAGGCGATACGCCATCACATCGGCAGGCGTCGGGCTGGCACGATAGCTAAAATACGTCAAGACTGCGGGCATCGGTCGATGAGGCTCAACATTAGGAAAAAAAAGCACTTCACTGCCTGCTTGCAGATTAACCAAGTCATCCATGGGCAAACGCACTTCCAACTCCACTGTCTGCGGATCAGCCACTGCGAGAATTTTCTCACCCTGAGTAACAGGATGGCCCAGCCAATCATTAGGGTCATCAAATACCGCCACACCTGATTTGCTGGCGGTAACTTCGCAACGCTCCAATAAGCTTCGCACATAATCGACTTCGGCGAGTTCCTGGTCCCATTTGCTTTTGAGCACGGCCAGTTTTGCTTTTGCGGCTTGGTCAAGCATGGCTTGTTGCGTGGTTTGTAGATATTCTGTTTTCGCAATATCGCGAGCTTCTTCGGCAACGCTCAAACGGCTACGCAGTTGCGTCATATCCAAAGCAAACAGTTTTTGCCCGACCTTTATTATCTCGTTAGGTTGAACATAAAACGTCTCGATGACACCATCAAGTGGCGCTCGTACCAGATGTGGCCGGAATGGGATTACTTCGGCATCAGCTAACACGGACTGCCGGACCGGAAACGCCATAGCGGCTAACACTACCGCCGCTATCGCGAATTGCAAGCGCCGTATTTTGATATGTTCACGCCAGGAAAGTCGGGGTTTTGCCGCTGTCGATAAGGCAAGGGCATGACCATAAGCCTGCGATAAGTACGACAAAACATGCAGCTCGGGCTCTTGCCAGGGTGTTTCACGAAATAGCGCCAAAACGTAAGTGCTGCCGGTCGGGGTAGGCAAAGGAATCCATAAACCATGTGCTGGCAGCCATTCTTCCCAATCGGCAGCCAACTCAGCAGGCAAATCAACCGCATCAATTAAAGTTGTTGCCGTAGCGCGTTCGTTTTGCGAAAAATGCTTGAACACTGCCGTTATCCATAACGTATAAGGCGCATTTTTTTCAGGATGCGACACCCCCGATACCGCAGTTGTGTGCGAGGAGTCGCGCTGCCATAACAGTGCTTGCCGGTAAGGTAATAAATCGGCCGTTTCATTAACGATGACATAGGGCAATTCCTCAGCCGAGGCTTGCCGGGCGCGGTATTCGAGCTGTAATAATAAAGTCAGCCTTAATAATTGCTGATTACGTTGTTCACTCATGGGGTAATGGCGAGTTCGACCGCTCCGCTCATGCCGGGCAATAACTCGGATGTTTTGTCAACGATACGCCCATAGACTTTAATTGTTTGGCTAACGGGATCGACTTTACCCCCCAAACGGATAATTTCTGCATCATAGGTTTTACCCGTTTCGTCCAGAATTACGCGAAAATGCTTGCCAATACTGAGTTGCAATAATGCTTTTGAGGGCGCCATAAATTCAATTTCTAAATTCTTGTCATCCAGGATTTCCAACAAGGGGTCGCCCGCCCTGACTGTTTGGTAAGCCCTAGCGATAACATCAGTCACTTTTCCGGAAAAAGGCGCCTTGATGACACAGCGGTCTAATTCCGCTTGAGCAACCTGCACATCCGCTTTGGCTTCGGCGGCTTCCGCTTTGGCAACGGCCAACTCTAGTGCACCGATAGAACGCAGGGCTTCCAGCCGTTGTTTGACATCATAGGTTTTAAC
Source organism: Methylovulum sp. (assembly GCA_030653435.1). Lineage (GTDB taxonomy): Bacteria > Pseudomonadota > Gammaproteobacteria > Methylococcales > Methylomonadaceae > Methylovulum. The sequence goes on along the minus strand of JAURZI010000020.1, from coordinate 3,969 downwards.
GGTTTTTTCCAATGTCGCCTGGGTTTTGTTTAATTGAGCCCTTTCCAATGCACAATGGAAATTGACTAAAACCTGTCCTTCAGAGAAGTGTTCGCCATCGCGTAATTTGAGCATGCTGATACGCGCGTTCATTTCGCTAGCAATCAATGTGCTTTGTCGCGCTTTAACTTGAGCGCGCAGATGCAAGTCGGATACACCGGTTTCGGCTGTCGCTGCGCTTGCGGGCAGATTACCTATCAAACCCGCGATGATTAAGCCATATATATAATTCATCATATTATTTAGTTACTTGGCGGCCAAGATGACCCACCCCTATGCCTGTGGTTTTGTTACTTCCATCTGAGTCAAAAAGCGTTGAAATTTTTGCCAGTGTCATTATTCAGCCTTTTCCCACCGTAGAGCGCGCGCTGTGCGGGCCATCGGCGGCTCAGTACCGGAAAAGGCGCGCGCGGCGCACCCTGCCTTTCGTGTGACGGTAGGCGGTGCCGGTTTTCAAAACTTAGACGTTGTCTCGATCAGATGGGAGTCAGTGTAAGCTGCTGTGTGAAAAGCTACTTGGCACTGGTATTAATAGCCAGTGCCGGTTTTGCCGGGCTAGCCGGTAACTTAGGAAATTCGCCTTTATACCAGCGGCTCAGATTGTTTTTTAATTGCACCGAAATATCGCGGATAGTGCCCTCTTGCACATTGCTGACCAACGGATCCAAACCGATAGAAGCATAAATATTGCCCAATGCGGCGTAAATCTCTGCCAGACTTTGTTCTTTTTCCAATTGCGAGGCTATCGATGTCGTGGCGGCATAAATTAATTCGAGTTCGGAGCCAACGCCATGCACTTCGTTGTTGCTCATCAGTTTAAAAATACTTTCATCTACTTTATTTAACTCACTCGCCATTTTGTAGTTATCAACGGCTTTCATATACTGTAAATGTCCGACGTTTATCTGTACCAATGTTGCAATACTTAATGCCTTGCGCCGTATATTGACCACTTCAATTTGGGTTTTTGCCGATTTCCATATTTTGGGGGCGGCGAGTAGATTGACTAAATTAAACGTAGTCCGGGCACCGGCCTCTAACCACATGTCATGCACCAAAAATGAATTGCTGTCCCAATTTACAGACAATGGAATCGTTAAGCCCGGCATCACTTTGAGCATTTCTTTCCAAACTTCATCTCGGCTAATGCGCTCCTGATAAATTTCTTCACGTAATTCAGGGCGATAAAACAAACCTAAACTTTCTAACTCAGCCGTAGTGGCTTTCAACAACGGGGGTTCATGATTCTCATTTTTGATGTCCTCCAGCACGAGTTTAGTGTGCATAGGCGCATTGATTAACCCCATCAATTTTGGTCTTGCAACTGACATATCGGCTTTAAGCTTTTCCAACTGATCTATGATGCGTAATAAACCGCGCTGATATTCCAGAACATCAATAGCAGGTTGCAAATTGTCTTTTTCAACTTTTTGGCTAGTTGCATACGCCCTTCTGGCTTGTTCCAATACGGGCGTGATCTTGGGCAATAAACGATCTGCCAGATGTGTGGTCCAGTATGCCGCCAACACTTCCTTTAATAAATTATTGACCACTTTACGGCGACGCTCCTGGGCAATCAAAATACGGTCGGCTTGTTGTTTCGCTTGAAAATAGCTCACGCCAAAATCAAGTACATTCCATGCAAACGATAAATCGGCAACACCGCGCCCTGCATCTTGTGAGGTGGAATATCGGGTTAATTGGGAGCTTTTAGTTCTGTCAAAATAGTCAACGCTTGACGACCCCAATTGGTTGTCACGACCGATATATCCGGCATTGATAGCCAACCGCGGGAGCATATTCATGGTCGCAACATCAAGCTGCGTATCTTGCAGCACAGCTTCCATCAATGTTAAACGATGGTCGAAGTTATATTTCAATGCGCGTGCCAGAACATCATAAAAAGACAATGGGGCAATAATGGGTTCTTGCTTGCTGTAAATCTCAGCTTGGTCATTCATTACGCTAACCAAATGGGCATCGGCTTCAATGGGCTTCGGGTTGATGGCACAACCCGACAGCGTAACAGTCGCCGCGACCATTGCGCCAAATGATTTTAAATATCGCATCGTTAATATCTCGTTTTAATTAAAAATTATAAATACCTTAAGCTGTCGAGCAGGGCTCGGCTTTCTTGCAGTTTGCTTAACTTACCCGCTACGTAAATTTGTTCACTAAAACCAAATTTGCCAACGGTTGCCTGATGATTTTCATTAGGGCCATGTTCATATTGCACAGTTATTTCAGCCGGTTCCACCGTTGCTTCTGGTGACGTGCTATTTTCATTGGCAGGCTTATTTTCAGGGTCGTTGATAGGCGTAGACCTATTCGTTTCATCTTCGGTATTGACATGAACGGTAAATGTCGTATGCACTTCATTACCATATTCATCGCGGGCCGTTACCATGACACGCTCGTCCGTAGCGCCTTTAGGCGGTTTGCCACTGAACTTTAAGGTTTTGGAATTAAAGTGCAGCCAATCCGGCAAAGGCGAGCCATCAACGCGTGTTGCTGTAAACTCAAGTTGCTCATTCGGGTCAGTATGCCGAAATGCCCATGAAGGAATATCAAATGAGAAAGGCTCAAGCTCCAATACAACCCGATTCGGTAAAGAGCCCGCCAAAGATAATTGGTAATCTTGTAAGGACGCATACATCATTATTTCGTCGAATGGCAACACCTCATCACTGTGGAATTGATTAATGACATGCCAATCGTCTTCGTCGTCATTAATTGTCAAATTAAGCGCCGGTATCATGTTTGGATTACTTAATTGAATCAATGAACCTGGCGTTATATTCGAGTTGTTGACAACAATGGTTAATGTGGCGCTGCTTAGATCACCGTCAACATCAACCATGTAGTAATTAAATATTTCTGTCACACCACTTGTTGGAACATTGCCTTCTATTGGCGGCGTATAGAAATAAGTGCCATCAGCATTTAACGTTAGCTTGCCTCCTGCTAGGGTGGTAAAGCTGGAGCCTATAGAAATGACAATACCATTTTGGTCAGCACTAGTAACCGTTGTCGGCCCATCACCTAATAAAGCTTCATTATCGAGGACATTACCGGTGATCGTATCGCCGCCTTCAACGGCGGCATTCGTGTCAGCCGTGGCGACTGGCAAGTTGTCCATATCCACACTGACTATTGCCACATTGGACATTAAGCCTGAACTATCCATGACGGTGTAGCTGACCGGGGTCGGGTCGCCGGTGTTGCCGAGTTCCGGCGTAAAGGTGATCGCGCCGGTAAGGGTGTCCACGGTCCAGACGCCCTCACCAGCCACGCTTAAGCTATCGCCTGGCTGCGCGGTGCCGACGATATGCACGCTGGACGGTGCGGTGTCATGTTCGCTGTCGTTGCCCAGCACGTCGATGGTTACGGTTTGGCCGGTGATACCGGTGGCTAGGTCGTTGACGGCAATAGGAGATGTAACCACATCTATAATCGTATTGTCGACCTGGTCGGCGCTGCTGTCGGCGGCGATGGCTTCGAAGTTGCTGTCGACGATCGCGGCGATACGGATCGTGAAGGCTTCGCTGCCTTCGGCGCTGACGTCGTCCAGCGTCGCCAGCGTGAAGCTGGCGCTGTTGCTGCCGGCCGGGATGGTCACGGTGGTGACGCCGGTGTAGTCGCTGCCGTCCTGGGCGATGCCGCTGTAGCTTAGCGTGACGGTGATCGGGGTCGTGACGCTGCCGGCTGCCTGGTCGACGCTGACCGTGTAGGCGGTGGATGTATGGCCTTCGATGATGGTCTGGGCGCCGGTGATCGATACCAGCGCGGTGTCGGCATCCGGTTCGGTGCCTGGCGTGGCGTCGTCGATGAGGGTGCTGTCGACGTGGTCGGCGCTGCTGTCTGCGGCGATGGCTTCGAAGTTGCTGTCGGCGATCGCGGCGATACGGATCGTGAACGCTTCGCTGCCTT
>JAURZI010000122.1 GCA_030653435.1 Methylovulum sp. | reverse complement strand
CTGTTGGCAAATGATATAGTTACGACGATGCTCATTGTTGTTGTCGACTGAAAATATAGGCCGGGCTAACAGGTAACACCACCCTGCAATCGGCACATTGGGCAGGTTTGCCTGTTTTCTTGTTGTAAAGACAACAACTCTACGAGCTAACGGACTGATCAAAGGCCTTCAGAGTCTGCTAATGTTGGCGTTACAGCATTGGGTATCTCTCTTACTTGTGCTTTTTATATCCACTTCATTCACTTCAAAATACACCATGAAAACCGCCGAAAGAACTAATTTTGATGATCCTTTCACCGAACCTGCGGTGCCTATAACTTGCCCGTCAAACCAACTGTTGTGGCGATACGGAGTCACTATCCAATCATGATTGAATTTCCGATAAGACTGGCGGTGACCAGCAAGGAAGGCTTGGCGATCAGCGAACACTTCGGCCATGCCAAACAGTTCCGGATTTACCAAGCGGATCCGGATTGCTGCGAGCTGCTGGAGACCCGCGAGGTGGCCCATTACTGCTTGGGCCAGCATTCCGACCAGACCGCAATGGCCGGCATTCTGGAAAGCATCAAAGATTGCCATGCGGTTTTTGTCGCCAAGATCGGCGACGGGCCGACGGAAAAGCTCAAGGCAATTGGCGTAAGTGCCGTTTCGCGTTACGCCTACGAGGCCATCGAAGATTCGCTGCTCGACTATGTGAAAACGATAGCCGCCGGCGAGGAGTGTGCATGACCAAAGACCAGGTAACCAGTTGGGCGCTGGCCCATCCTTTAACACCGATCCATGTCGATTGCGCTATCACCGTGATGCTGAAAATCCTTGATGGCAAATGCAAAATGCGGACTGCCGAAAAGCGAGTGATGGAACTGCTCTACGACGAGGTAAAGACCCAACCCGGTCTTCTGCTGGATACTGGTCTGCACCCATTGATTAGGCAAGCCCGTGAGCAACTTGATGATTCGTTAAAAAACATCATTTATGAAAAACGCTTGCTGGCGGAAACAGCCATCTCCCGTCCCGTCATGAAAAGCTTTAAAGCCATGATCAGGCATGAGGGTTTGCTCGGCTCTGCTTTGGACGAAGACCAGGAAACCTAAAGCACTCCATAAAAGACGGGGTTACGGGAAGCCGCTATTCAATTTGCCGGTATCCATGGCCTTATCGGAACCTACCTAACCCTTGTCAGATCTCAGCAATGTTGCAAATCCATCAGGCTCAGATGCAATTGTCGTCATTCTTGTATCCTTGCCAAGGCATTTTCGTACAAAAATAAGTCAATTAACTGATAGTCTAAAAAATTCAATTATTTTCCTTTGGATAAAAATTTGCTGTTTTCATCAACATGGTTAGGTTGTACGCTTACCTTCATTTTCTAGAACATTAGCATGTATTTACTTAACCGCTTAATTCTTATCGACTCCTACAAACCCGGTGAATTGGTCGAGGTGAGATTAGATGGACATACCAACCTTAACGGTGTTAACGGGGCGGGGAAAACCACCTTATTGCGCTTAGTGCCGTTGTTTTTTGGCGAAAGGCCAGGGCGGCTGGTGCCCAAAAGCCGCGTCACCGACAGTTTTGCCAAGCATTATTTGCCCAACGAATCCTCATACATCATCTTTGAATACCAACGCCATGAACAGATTTGCATGGCGGTGATTTACGCTGCGCCCAGTGATGATGGCCTGTGTTACCGTTTTGTCGATAAAGGTTTTGAAAGGGATGATTTTATCGAAACCCGCCGCGACGGCACGTTTTATCCGGTGTCTTGCCGCAGTTTACGGGCGCACTTTACCAAGCGGCGCATCAATCACAGTGAACAGCTTACCGCTTGTAGCGATTACCGCACCGTCATCCAAAACTTACCGCATAAAAAAGGCCAAGACATGCGGCAAATGGCGGCGCGTTACAGTTTTTGCAACCACAGCACCGGACACCGCCTGAAAGACATCGAAAAAATCATCACAGGCATGTTGACGCGCTCCACCGACTTTGCCGATTTGCGTGACATGCTGGTGAATTGCATCGAAGAAAACCGCGACGCCATCGCCTTGGATGTCCAGATGGAAACGCTGGACAGTTGGCATAAGGAATATCGCGCCTACCAAACTGCCGAAGCGGAGCGCGACAAAATTGATAGCCTGAACGGATTGGAAACGGAGTTTGGGCAAATCGAATTGAGCTTAGCTGAACTTCATTATCGCTTACGTTGCTTGCTCAGCCAACAAGAACAGCATTTACTCCAAGCACAAGTAGCGGGCAATGACTGCAACCAACAATTGGAACAGTTGAAACAGGCTTGGGATGGGCGCGAACAGCAATTAAAATCGGCCTTGGCGGAGGCCAAAGCCGCCTTAGAACAAGTACGGCGCGAACAAAACCTTTTGCTGAAGGAAAAAACTGTATGGGAACAGCAGGATATTCAAGGCAAACAGCAATTGTTTAATCGCTTACCGCAAATCAAGGCGCGTTTGCAGCAGGAGCAGGACAATTACCGGCAATTGCTTGCCGATGTGCAGGATATTGAAGCCCAGTTCAAACAACTGAAAGCCGAACAAGACCATCATTTTGCCGGACAAAAACATGGCTATGAGCAAGCGATAAGCGATTTAAACCTCAAGGCCGCCGCCAGTAAATCGGTTGCCAGCGAACAAAACCAGTTAACAAAGGACTCGCTTAGACAAACTTACCAAACTCAGCAAGAACAGCTTCAAGCGAAGCTGCTCCAATTAAGCCAAGAGCAGGGGGCGCTGAACACTCAACACACCCAAATCCAAGCTGACCCAGAATTGCTCAGCAATCAGGAGCATAAGCAAGAACAATGGCAAGGAAACCAGCAACAGCAACAAGCTGCCGTAGCCGTGCTGAGAGATGTTGAAACCCAGATCAAGCAAAATCAAACGGCAATAGATGCCGGATTGAACGAAAAAAGCCAATACGCCAAAGCCAAACAAGCGGTGCAAGAAGAGTTAGTGCATTTGCAAAAACAATTGGATGCCCATCCTGACACCTTGCTAGGCTTTTTGCGCGAGCATCAGCCGCAGTGGACTGAAACCATCGCTAAAGTCATCAACCCTGATTTGCTACTTAAAGACGATTTGGAACCCCTATTGCAAACAGGTTTGCCCAGTTTTTATGGGGTGGTGTTGAATTTAGAGAATGTCCCTGTCGACCCTGCGGCAGACGAAGAAAAAATCCGCGCCTTGATCGCTGACAACCAACATCTACTTAAGGCGTTAGCAATGGTTGATGCTGATAACGATGCCAAGCTGGAAAATTTACGCAAAACCACCGCCCAACTTAACCAGCAAAGGAAAACCGCAGATGCTGGTCTAGCTCAAGTCATTAAGCACATCAGTAAATTGAGCGAAGAATTGGCGTCGCTAAAACAACAGATTGTGCGGAGCAAAAATGAGCGCGAAGCCAGCTTAAAAGCCGAGCAGCGGGTTTTGCAAGAACGGATTGCCGAAAGCAATGCCCACGCACAAACCCTAAAACAGCAGTTGCAAACCGACTTGACCTGTTTATCTGACCAACTTGCTGCTGAAAATCGGGATATTGCGGCTGACACCACGGCAGAAATCGGCAAAATCCACCTGCAAATAACCCAACTCAAGCAACAAGAACAAAGCCAATTGGCGCAATTGGAAAAACAGCGTTTACACAGCCTTCAAGAACGCAAAGTCGATACCGCCACCTTGACAACACTGGAGAGCAACATCAAACAACTGCAAGCTGAAGCCGAAGCGGCGGAGGCGGCACGGTTGGCCGTTAGCGATTATCAACGTTGGGAGGCTAATGATTGGGTGCGTCATGAGGGTTTACTCAGCCAAGATCAAGCCTACCAAAACCAACTTCAGAACCAGCAACGCCAGTACGAAACCGAGAAAAGTCAACATCTACAACAGCGTAGTCTGTTTAATGAAGAGCTGGAGCGGATAAAAACCCAGCTCGACAAAATGGCTAAAGATATTGGCATCAACAAAAGGTTGCTGGAAGATTTGTCGGCCTATGCCCCACCCCGTCTGGAGCAAGCCAGTTTTGACAATGCCCATACGCTGGCTTTTTTGCAAAAGAATTTTCGCCAATTGACCGAACAGCATAAGGCTATCCGTAAAGACCTTGCCGCGTTGATCCGGCATTTTAAGCAGGCCTTGGCAAGGTTTCCCATAACCCATCCTGGCCGCTATTACATCCGCGTCGAAGAAGAATTGGGGTTTGATAGCGAAGACTTGGCTTGGCTGGGGCGTATCCAAGCCTGGTATGCCAGCGAGTCGGATACCGCCAGAAGTTGGTTGCTGAGCCAAGCCAGGCTATTTGGCAGTGCTATACGCAATTATCAACAAGCCTTAGCGCGATTTGACCGAGGTATTGATTCCTTGTCCAGACGCTTGGCAGCAAACATCGACGGCAATATCCGTTTTGAAAAAATCGAGCGCATCGAAGGTCGCCTCACGTCTAAAGTGACCAGCTTGGGCTATTGGGAGCAAATCGTCCGGTTTACCAAAGATTACGATGATTGGAGCCGCAGCAATGACGGCGCGTTACCGTCACAAGATTTTGCCGACATCGTCCAACAAGTCGCCGAGCAATTGCAAAGCAAAAGCCGCGTGGAAATGAAGCTGGTCAACTTGCTGGAATTGGAGATCATGGTCACCGAAAACGGGCGAACGAAAAAAGCCACCCACGCCGAGGAATTACGGCAAATCTCCAGCCACGGTTTGTCGTATTTAATTTTATGCGTGTTTTTTATCGCATTGGTGAACATGATCCGCAAAGACCAGCCTTTAACTATCGTCTGGCCTATGGATGAACTGAAAGAATTGCACCAAATGAACATTGAAATGTTAGTGGACATCCTCACCAAAAACAACATCAACCTGTTCTCGGCCTTCCCCGACCCTGATCCCGATGTATTGCGGCTGTTTAAAAATCGCTATCAAGTGTTCGGCAATCGGCAATTGTTGGAAATGGCGGTGGATACGGAATATTTATCGGCCTTGGCACCTTTGGCAGAAGAGGCCGGACATGTTTGAAAATGTTGTTAAACGCTTGTTACAAGGCGAGTTTGTTTGCGAAATCAGCGATGAAGCGGGGTTCCGTTATTTGCAAGAGCCGGAGAATGCCGGACAAGTCGAGGCGTTTTTGCAACGCTTGGATTACCGTTTGTCACGCAGCCAAAACCACTTGGCGTTTTATGCGGCGTACCGGACTATCGACAGCCAAGCGCGTAGCGACATCCGCAAGATTTTTCAGCAATTCCGGGTTGAATTGCAGCCTGTCGTGGAATGGCTGGATATGATGATGTCCTGTTTGAGCCAAGACACAAGCTTGTCGCCCGGCGATACCTTAAGTTTTTCGGGTTTGTTGCAAGCCATCGAACAAAACCAAGCCCAAGCCGACCGCTTGCAAGGTTTTGCCAGATTTAAAGACTTCACCAGCAGTGATGATTCGGTGAAAGGCCGTTTGGAAAAATTGCTGAATACCTTGCAAAAATGGGGCTATTTACATTTAGCCAACCGAGATACCCTAATTTACCAAGTCACCGGCAAGCTGGATTATTTTTATCAGGCTTTGCAGTTTATCCAAGAGCATGAACAAATTCCGATAGAGCAGGGCGAAAACGATATGATTCAGGAGAGTTTGTTTTGAGCCAGACAGGGCAGGGGCTGGAACGACTGTTTAAAGCCTTGGCGGCACATGGCGAGCTGATTGCCGAAGCCTATTACAACGGTATGGTGTACAAAGACAACCAAAACCAGCGTGTGCTTAATCAGTTGAAGCAACTGAAAATACTGGTCAACCATAACGCCGACGGCTACCGTGTCGCCGGACGTTTGGGGCAATTTATCGACAGTGCCTTAAGTTCCGACCGCGTCCGCCGTTTGGACACCGATCTGGCCAGCTGGATTGATACGCTTGAACAACAAATCGGCTTATATCAGGATGCGTTGGCTGAAAATCGCGTGGAGGATGCCGACAGCTATTTTGCCGAAATTGAACGGCTGGTGTTTGATCTGTCCGATACCTTGGAAGAAAATACCCGGTATTTACTGATGTTGGTCAACAGCCGTTTCGCCAATGTCCGCACCTTGGCGGAAAAGCAAAAACAAAACACGTTTTACATTTCACGCCTCGAAAAACTGGTCAATGCCATCACCGCCTTGCAACCCGAACTTTTGTTGGAGATGGTGGAAGACCAGCCGCTGCTATATACCTTGCTCGACCAGCAATTGATCCACCTGCTACCGATTTACCAGCAACGTATGCAGGATATTCTCAATAAACTGAAGGTGTTTTTGTTTGAACTCCGACAAATTGAAGCCAAGGCACAACTGGTGCAAGGTTTTGCTTTTTTCTTGCAACAAAACCAGAATTACCAACCACAAGACTGGAGCGAGAGCGAGCAAATCCCAGAACACTGGAACCAAGTTAAGCCGTTGACATTCTTTGCTTATGCTGACCCGCTGGATAATACGCTTACCGAAGACCTGATTGAGATTGCACAAAAAATCCGCCACGATACCGACGTCTTATCAGCAAAACCCAAACCACACGCCGTCAACGCCGTGTCTTTGAATCCGCCCAGCAAACACATTCTGGAATTGCCGCTATACCGTAAACACACGGCCCGCTATTTCGAACGGGTGCTGTGCAACCCAAGCCAACCGATTTCCGCTATTGCTTTTTACAAAGCATTCGTGAACGACATCGAACCGTCGATATGGTTAAGTTGTGTGCTGAATGAATGGTTGCGGCGGCAACAAAACAATAAACGCTTGCAACTGGAATTGATTGAAACCAATGCCGGGCAACCGTTTTCTGGTAATAAAACAGTGCAGGATATTGTCCTGGCGCTTAAAGGTAACGAGCGTTGAATAAACAAACCCTGAAAGTTATCCAAAACGCCCTACAATCAGAAAAAGAGTTGTTCCCACTTAACCCAACTTGGCAATTACTACATCAGCAATACAATATTGGCCGGACGCAAGGTACTAAGCTGGAAATCACCTCTCAGGATAAGGCTGAACTGTTGGTGTTAGTTAAGGAAGCAACGGGCATCGATCTTGGACAAACCGTGGTCACAGATTTTGCAGCCATGCAGCGTGAACAAATTTTAGCCGTTGCACTGGATGAGAAATTGGCGGGGCAGGCGGTTAAAAAAAATCGATTGGCTGTTAAGGCATTGACTGGATTAGCTTTAAAAATGAACGGCCAAGCTTACTCGTTACCACCCTGCGGTCATTTTGACATAGCATTGACAGACCTATCAAGCACAGCCCATAGCTGCATTTTGATCATTGAAAATTACCGTTGTTTTGACCGGCTGGCAAACCTGCACCTAGATTTGCCTACAGACTACGATGATCCATTAGTGCTATTTCGTGGCGATAACAGCTACAGTCAACAGGCCGTCCGGCAGTTGTTGGCAAATTTGGACTTGCCTGTACTAGTGATGGCTGATCTCGATCCCCAAGGTTTGTTAATTGTCCAATCCTTTTCCAATGTAACGGGGCTTATTGGACCCTGTTTAGCCGATTTGGAAGCATTGCTAAATGATCGGTTAAAAGCCAATCCTGGATTATACACAAAGCAATCGGCAGGTTGCCAAATCACTTTGGATAACAGCCGTTATGATTTGATTAGGGAAGTTTGGGGCATGCTAAAAAAGTATCAGGCGGGAATTGTTCAGGAATACTGGCTCCAAAACGGTTGTAAATTGATCGTACATAAATTATGACGGCATTGGTTTAGGCAGTCAATGCACAGCAATTCTCATTATGGCTATTGGTTTATATTTCAATAAATTGAAACACACTTCACGTAAATATTCATCCAACCCCATCATGATGCGTTCAATATATTGATTATTCACTATAATTTTTACATAAACCAAGTTAATTTGTTTGTATCTCATTGATTAAAAAACATTCTATATGGGGCTAGATGAATATTTACAGCGAACCAGATGGCGTATGAAGAGTTGCAGAAATTACAGGCTGCGTAACATCAGTAAATCATTCTGGTAATACATTAACCAAAGCGCACCATAAGAAATTTCGAGTTGGATGAGGGCGGGGATGAACAAATTTGATACTGAGCTTGCTCAACTGAACAGCGAGCTAAAGAAATACAAAAGCGAGGGCGAGAAGATCAGGGCCGACTTGGTCTTCTTTGAGACCTTCAATGAGTATGTAACGCGCAAAGAGATCCTCGATCTGATTGATGCATTCAAGCAAAAGAAAAAGGCATTCGACGAGCCGCCAATCCCATCCATTGTCATGCCCTCACCAGTCCTTCTTTGGAAGGATTTTTGGCTTGGGAGAGCCCTCCGAGGCGCGGCAAAAACAGGCTGAGGCTGAAAATAAGCGTTACAAAGACGAATTGGCGCTTGAGATTGCCAAATTGGACGCACAAATCAAAGCGGGCCAAGCGTTGATAGAACGACATAAATCGCTCGATGAGTACCAGCTTCGCGCCATGATCAAGACGTATGAGTGCCGTGAAAAGGTCATTCAGGGCAAGATTCAGTCTGTATTGGCAAAGCGTGAAAAGCTCCAACTGGCCATAGGCCCATTGTTTGAAAACGCCGCGCAATATCGCCAGCAGGTACGCGACTTTGAGCATGGCCTCAAAGCTTGCCAAGCCTACTTAGAGCAACTGGCTACTTATCACGATGCGCCAGCTAAACTCCGCAAGGTGCATGAAGCTGTGCCGAGCAGTTCAACGGGAATGGTCGACCTTCGGACGTGGCCTACAATCTGAACAAGAAACTTGAAGTCGCACGTCGCCAGTTCATTCAGGCCGAATATAGCATCGACGACGAAATCAAAAAGATGGATACCGAATCGGTGGTATCGATGCCGATGCTCAATGTGGAAATCAATCTTGTAAAGAATCTAATTTTCGTTAGCAACATTCATCCAAAAAAATTGATAACGCTGTTCTGCAAGAGTCAAGATTCGGTAAATCAACCTCTTTATGCCCACCTTTGGAGTGCGAATCTACAGATAAAGCCAAACCGTTGATGGGCAAAAAATCAAAAGTAAAAGACGCGCTTGACCAAGGTATCTCGCAATTCCAGGGTGCATGGAACCAAGTTCAGGGCAATGCCTTAAATAAAGCATTGAGTGATTACGGAAAAGGGATACGTGAGTCGATCTCTAATAAATCTGGCTAGAAATGCCAGCACATCCCGAAGCGGGTCTTTTCTGAAGACATAATCAATGCGGGAGGGGATAGAGGGATGTTGGTCGTCAACAAACGCCTCCACCGTAAAGTGGGCGGGAGCGTCAATGCCAAACGTAGTGGCTA
>JAURZI010000082.1 GCA_030653435.1 Methylovulum sp. | reverse complement strand
TTTTTCCCTTCTTTTCTTATGATTTTCGCAGGCATGTCTACTTTCTTACGTTTTATGATTTCGTTTTAGCTTTAATCTCAAAATATAGGAATAATGTCCATCTATTTCTTTAGTCTGTCATAAAATTGAGGCTGCACCCGTAAAAATCATCTTTTTCCAGCACCAACTGCAAACCTGAAATTTCAATCATGCTCCGCCGTGTATCGCCGATACCCTGAATCTCATAACCGGGTGTTTGGTTGATACGGCGAAAAATCATCACGCCGCTGTCGGGTGGACAATGCTGGTAAAGGTATTCAATCACTTTTTTAGCTACCGAATCCTTTACTCCCGATACAAATACATTCGGGCGCGGCTCAACAAACCATAATTTCATCCGGCCTCTTACCGCTGGCGGCAAGTCATTCGCTATCACGACTAACACTGTGCTTTACTCCCAAAACATCTTCAATATCCTGCGCCACAAGCGCCAATAAATCCAGTTCGATGACCCGTTTTTTAAAAGCGTTTGCCACTTTATGCTTGTTATAACGCCCGCCCATTTCCAGCGTCAACGCAAACGCCAAATCTATGCACAACTGTTCTTTATACAAATCCGCCAAATCATAGATAAACGGCAAGGGGCTGCCCGAATGGATAAAACCGATATGCGGCGAATAGCCCATAGCATGGACGGCAGACGTTAAAATGCCATACAAAGCCGCATTGGTGGAGGTCAGTACCTGATTGGTGATGTCGCCCATTTCAAACTTGCCGGGCAGATAGCTGCGGCCTTTCCAGCCGACTTTATACTGTTGCGCTTTTTGTTCGTACAACTCGCGGACACGATAGCCTTCCATGCCCATCATTTCCTTCAGGGTTTTGCCCGCCAGTTCGGCTTTGGGGAAACGCTTGGCGAACATGCGCCGCGCTACATCCACTGATTTTTTGTCATCGCAGGCTATCTGCATCTGTTTTTTCAGGTTACGAGTATTGCTGGTCGGCGTGACGCCTGCGGCGTAAAACAATAGCGAATCTTCCCCAACCCAACATACCGAACAATTCGCCGCCGCCGTGACTTTAATGGCCTCATGCGTCACTGTCGTGCCGGGACCCAACAGTAAGCAGCTAATCGTCGCAATAGGCAACCTAACGACATTGCCGTCGCAATCAATCCATTTAACCGAGCTGTCATCAATTTCCAAGCGTCCGCGCTCCAAGTAAATGAAGGGATATTTATCTTTTACTTGGGGCAAGGTGTCGCGGGTAACTTTGATAATTAAACGGGTGATGTCGTTGTTTTCTTCAGCCATAAAAGTTCCCCCAAATGGTTACGCCCACCTATAAACAACAGGAAAATACCGTCTTGTTAAAGAGCAAGGGCATTTAAGCGCTTATTACGGTTACCCGGCGGTCACGATATAGCTTGTGTTCGCCGAATTGCAGTGGCACATCATTCAAAACCAATGCTTCACCTTCATAATCACCGTCTTTGACGCAAAAAGCCTTTAATAAGCGCTTTTCATCTGCAATAGTCAACGCGCCATCAATAGCTAAGGCTTCGGTGTCGAATACGCCGCGATAAATAAAATCGGTCGGCGCACAGGCTTTACGCCCTAGATATAAATCCCATGCCGGATTTTGCAGGGCATCCGCCACGGTTTCCGCCTGACTATCAGGCGCTTCCAAAATCACGGCAAAATAAGCGTCTTGCAGGTAATAGCGGTAGGTCATTTTGGTGCCAGCACCGTTTGGTTTTTTACCTTCGGCAGTTTTGGGGATCAGCAAGGTTGACCAGGGGTCGCTGTCATCATAGCCGCTGCCTACCATGTGGAAATCGCGTAACAGCGGTTCAGGGTCAACCTTAACGGTTTCGCCGTTGGCATCGGAACGAGTTCGGACAAACGACAAAACGGTTTGCTTGAGCGGTGCAAACTCAGCCAATAACTCCGCCTGTTCGCCACCCGCCCCCAACGCACAACAGACCAGCCCCAACACGCCCGATTTGGTCGGGAAGTTGAGCGTGTCGCGCCTACCGAATTTGGAATCATGCCCCCACGATTGCAACGGAGCTTGCAACCACAGCAATAAATAACGGGTTGCCATGTTAAGCCTCAAGATGTGCTTTTAGTTCTTCAAGCAATTGACCAATGCTGTAATTTTCATCTTCACCGTAGGTATAGTCACCGAGCTTGCCAAACAGTGGAGCATGCTGTTTTTCTTTGGTTGCCAGATAGGTTTTTAACGTTTGAATGCTCGGTTGTAAAAAGCCGCTGTTGTCTTTCGCTTGCACAGCAGCTTCAAACGGCACTTGCAAGCGCTGCCCTTTTCGCACCAGCACTTTGGCGAATTCCCACGGTGACGCACCGGACATGGTGGTTTGCCGGGCACTGGGTACGGCAACGAACAAGGCTTTGGTAAAGGCTTCCACCGCTTCGGACAGGTTTTGCCCGGCTAGCGATTGATAAAGCTGGCCTAAATCCAGACTGATGTAACGGTAATAAGTGGCGGAGTTGAATTCCAGGCTGCCCATGTGCCCAGCTCCCTGATCTGTTTGTAAGTCGTCAACGGCGGTGAAAAACTCCACTTCGGAATTGACTTTATGGGTTGAAATAGCATGGGCGAACGAGGCGGCGGCTTCAACATTCAATTCTGCCGCTTGCGCCACCATGCGGCCAAACAGCACAATATCCAACGCATCGACTGCTTCGGCAACATTGCCAATTAAACTCGCCATTTCCTTGGCTTGTTTTTTGGCATCTTTTTGGAGGATGACTTTATCAGGATTAAAGTCTTCTTTTGCAAACGCTTCGGCAAGGATATTGATTTCTTTGGGGCTTAAAAACAATAAGGTGTCTGTCTTTTCTTGGGCCGCATCCATTGCGGTTTCTTCAAGCACCTCGGTTCCCTTCCCTTTTTTGGGCTTTTTTTCCTCTTTTTTCTTGATAAAAATGTGTTCTATTTTGTCCCCGCACGCTTTTGCCTGTTCGGTATCCGCACCTTTGTCGCGGCAGACGGAAGCGATCATTTCCGAGATTAATTTGGTTCTTGCCCCGTGGGTAATGCCTAATTCGTGCATGGCTAAACGTACCTGACGTTTCCAGCACTGCGAACTGACACGGGCGCGGGTTGTGCCGCCGACTGAGCACGATTTTGGCGATCCAACATCGTCCCGGTTCAAACAAGTGACTGGAAAAGACTGCAAAATATGAAACTCAATAATGCGAGATTGAAATGGATTTGTGTTCATAAATTATTCTTTAGGTTAAATGAAAGTAAAAACACCCCACGGGCATGGGGAAAATAAAAACTTAACAAGGGATAATCTGCAAAAGCCCACAGCCAAAAGCCCGTCCGCGCCCGATGCCATTTTGAAAACTTTGCACAAATTTGGCTTTATCCGTTACTGTCAAGCGCCCGATAAGCTGGGCTTGCCCTTGGGTAATCGTTTGCCCACTTTTTTCAAATTGTTTAACGGCAATATTAACGATTTCAAGATGTTCCGGGGTTACAGAAAAGCCCCATTGCGGGGCTTTTTCAATAAACCACGTGGCGATGTCTTCGCGTTTTCGTAAGGCGACAATTTTACCGCTGACCTTTTTGCCTGTTTCGTTGCGGTTAAGTTTTGCGCGTTTGCTTGGATTCACTACGACTTCAAAGCGGTAATGAGGATGATCCAAAAAACTATCGGCAATTTTTTTAATGCACAATTCGCCGTGTTCAGGAGGATTCGGCGCACGGTTGGACAGCATTAATATTTTTCGTCCGTGAACATCACCGCCTTTATCGGCATATAAAATACCGCTAGGTACGCTTTTTTGTTTTTCTTCGTTGTTGCGGATGTCATCAAACAGGTCATAAACAATACGATGCAAAGAGTAGGCATCGGTGATGTTTAAGGCTTTCACATCTGAGCGGGTTAAATGCAGTACGCTGGCAATCATCATACGCCTGCCTCAGCAGTTGAATGATGCCGGTAAAAGTTTTGCGCCCAGCGTGATTTTATCCGTTGCTGCTGGTCATCGAAGCGAAAACCCCGTAAATCCTGTAATAACGAAGCATAGTCCAATTGAACGCCTGCTTTTGAAGCAATTAAGCTGAACAATGGCCGTAACACACGACACACTTCGTCAACGGAATCACAGGCCAGCAAACGCCGCAATTTGGCTTTAGCCTGATCGCTGTTGTTGCCTTCTTCGTAACAGCGGGCTATGGCCTCACCGATACGCACTGTGCCATTTTGGGCGACTTTTACTTTCGCTATTGCCGAGGCAACCGTTGCGTATGGCAGGCGTTCGTAGTCTTTGTCGATGTCGATAAAACGGGCGAGATATTCCCAGCATTGATACTCGGTTGCTGGATTGTCCGCACGTTTAAAGGCAGCGGCAATCCCATTGTCTTTTTGCGTTAAATCAATAACAAATTTAACAAACTGTTCGCTTTTATTCGGCGGGGTTGTTTCGCTCATGCTTTGGCCTGTTCCGGTTGATTTATATCTTTTAAATATTTTCCCAGATTGGGTGTGTTTGCCGCCCAAGCATTCAATTGTCTGGCGGTATGGTTGGGGCAAAAACTGTCATAGGCCTTTTGGGCAAAGCGCGCAAAGGTTTTACGCATGGCTTGGGCTTGATTGAAGTCATAACAGACATTGACCAACGCTTGAAACTGACGCTCACACAACTGCCAATATAAATGGCTCGCCATCGCCGCCTGTTTTTTGCCTTCGGCTTTTTGGCTTTTGAAATAATTGAGGGTGGAGCTGTAAACAATATTAGAAAGCTGGTCGAGTTCCTCGATTTCCAGTTGTAACTTTGTTATCCAGCCAGATGGATCTTCAAAAAAATTATTCTCAAGCCAAACATTGGATTCAACAATATCGTCATTTCCCTTGGCAAATTGGGAAAAAATATCTCCACTGAGCAATATTCCTCCTGACCAAATACCGAATCCTTCACCATGATCTTGGACACGACCTGCATACAAAGAAAGTTTTAATTGCAAGCATTCCCAACCAGAGCTTTGATTGTGTGCAATGATAAAAAACGATAGGAGGGCTGGAAGGCTTCGCCAAGGACGAAATTCAGGGTTCACATTTAACGCTTTAGTTTCACCATTTTTCGTTTCCGAAAAAGCAACGCTTACTTCGCGTACCCCTTCCGTATGGTTTGGATAAACTATCCCTTCACAATATTTGAGTTTATTTCCATCGCGAACAATAAAACGGCTCAACGGACATAAGCGACCAAGATAAGAGTTTTTAACAATATCGGATTCTTGAGACTCTCTGTCAGTGATTGAAAACTCCCAAACGGGTTTTGATTGCTCAAGTTTGTATTTGAAAGACAACTGATTTATAACTTCTTTACTCAATTGATTAAACCAGATTGTTTGGTGTAGGTAGCTACCTTGCAAAAAATGATGAAGGTAGCTACCACTTCCTAGAGCCGGGCCTGATTTAGTAACTTTTCCTTTACCTTTTCCGCCCTCAAGTGTTAGCGCACCATACGCTAGGTTGTGTTTAACTGAAAAATTTTGGTCAACCAAAATCATTAAAGCCCATTCAGCATCATCAATAACCATTTCAACCTGTGATTGGTACAGAATTGTAGTGTTACCTGTAGCAATATGCTGGCATAAAGCCCCAATAGTTTGAGTTTTAAAATCTTTAAGTTCGTTCAACTGTAAAAAAGGTCGTTCGCCATACAGATCAAAACGATCACGCCATTGCTCTAAATAAACCAAGCATTTTTCCGCCATACCCCCCGCACCCAAGGCTGCCCAGTCGTCATCATCTTCCGGCGTGTAGGCGGCCTGGGCAATCGCCAGCAGCAATTTGGTCAGCGCAATTTTCTGCACCGGGTTGCCGCCCAAAGCGCGGTAACCGGATTCTGTAAAAAGTTGCTTTAGGCTGACCCGCCCAACATCGGCAATGGGTATCCAAAGTTCATCAATTAAAGAAAAACTGGCTTCTGTCATTAAATATTCTCGTTATGGGTAGGTACAGTAGTTAGATTTTTTCAGCTTGATAGCCAAAATCTTTGTTGTAACTCAGTCGGTAATTCGGCAAAGCCTCTCCTCCGTATAAACCTTGAAGGTTGTCGGCTTCATCAACGATGGCAATCCTCAGCAAACTTTCGTCATATTTTGGGTCTGGGTTGCCAAGATAGATATAGTCTTCCAACCACTTTAAATCATCTTTTTGCATAGGCTTGGGGGCAAGGTAATCGGCGACTTGCACGGTGTTTTGTAGCAAGGTCGCCGCCAAGTCGCGCCATTGCGCTTTGTCGCGGATTTTAAGGTCGCGCGGCAATAACCGTTTTTCGCCATCCAATAAGGTAATTTCCGTTGCCGATTTGTCGGGGGTATGGCGGTAACTTTTCAACAGCAGCACTTGCACGCTGTCTTGCTCGCTGTAACGGGTGCTGGCTCGGTTTTCGGATAAGGTTTTGCGTACCTTGGATAAAGTACCACGGGCAATATTTTCTAATTTGGCGCGGACAGTTGCCAATTCGGCCTGGTAATCCAACATCGAGCCTTGTTCTTTCCGCTCGGCATAAGTGGCTTCAATGAGGTGGCGGATGTCATCGGGTAAGGCAACGCTATCCAGTAACCGCCACACGTCTAAACTACGGCACAACACATAAGGGCTGTACACCTTGGCAGTTTTGCCAAACTGCCCCTTGGCATCGGCAATGGCGGACGCTAAGTCCGGTGTCAAAAACCAAACCTCACAATTTATCTCGTCCGGGCGCGGGGTGTCGTCATGCCGCCATAGCCGTCCTAACCGTTGCAACAGCATATCAGTGGGGGCAAAACGGCTGATGAGAAAATCCGCGTCAATGTCGAGCGATTGTTCCAAAATTTGCGTACCAACTAAAATACGGCCTTGGGTTTGGCGGGCTTGATGGTTGTCTTTGCCGTATAAAGCCACCCAATAATTTTCCTTAAGTGCGCGGTCAGTTTTTAAAAACCGCGAATGCAGAAGACCGCATTCAATCGGCATATCCATCGCGGACAATCGCTGATAAATGGCTTGCGCTTCGGCAACGGTATTTTCAATCCATAGCACTTGTTGACCTTGTTCGGCGCGGTCTAAAGCGGCTTGTATAGCTAAGTCGTCTGCTGGGCAACACTGGATGGTAACTTTTCTAGCGTCGGCGCTGGGTACGGGGATTTCCAGCAATACGCCTTGTTTGGGTTGGGCGGAAATCAGCGGGTATTCCTGTGAGCACACGGTTTGCCTCATTAATGCGCTGCGCCGCTGCTGGGTTAGAGTTGCGCTCAAAATGGTAATCCCTACAAATCAATGCAGGTGGCATTGATTAGCGATTTTTGACATAGTGCAGCGCCAAACTTTGCAGCACTTATGGCATGAACTCCGCCCCCACCCCACTGAATATTGAATCAACGCTATTTTGCCCCAGACGC
>JAURZI010000103.1 GCA_030653435.1 Methylovulum sp. | reverse complement strand
CAGGATTGGCCGGGCGCTTGCCGAAAAAGCCCTTGCCCAATGCGTGGGGCAACCGACGCTGATAGCCATTGCCTACACGATTGAACGTAACAAAAAAGCGTATTACACCGCGCTTGAACAGGCCAACAGGCGCAATGAAATAACGCCCTGGCTCGTTTATTTCGCGGATAGGGTGTTAACTGCCCAAGGTTACACGGCAACGTGGATTGAATTTCTGATCAGTAAAACCAAACTCTATGACCGCTTGCGCGGGCAACTGAATCCGCGTCAGGAAAAAGTGTTGACCAGGCTATTCCGCGAAGGCCCGGAAGGTTTCATCGGCGGCTTGAGTGCGGAAAAATACATTGGCATTACCGGTGCGCCCAGAGCGACCGCCACCCGTGATTTGCAGGATTTGGTGGGGAAAGGGGCTTTGCTTCGGCATGGGGAACGTAAATATACGCGTTATTTGCTTAAGTTTGTAGCCAACTGAACCTGTGTCGGTTCCAATCAAATTGATAAAATGTCCGCACAGTCTTATTCGGCTACGCCTGTCAATTGGCATTTCACCACACAAGATACCAGGCGAAAACTGTTTCGACTTTATCCATGCGTTTCAAAATTACTGACTTCTAGCGCGTGTTCTCAATTGAGCCATATTACTGTGGATACCAAGCAGAACATAGCCAGATAATTCCTTGCCAAACGTTCATAGCGCGTGGCTACACGTCTGAAATGCTTCAACTTCTGGAATAGCCGCTCAACCAGGTTACGTTCTTTATAATGGGTTTTGTCCAACGCCGGCGTCTTCCGGTTCTTTTTCGAGTGAATGACTGGGATGCCTTGGCTGGCCGTTATGGCGGCCACGAACCGGTCTGAATCATAGCCTTTATCAGCCAAAATATAGCCAAGGGCAAAACCTGCAACCAATGCTTCGGCCTGGGTATATTCTGATGTTTGGCCGGCGGTTAACAGCAGACGCACCGGATTGCCCAAGGCATCAACCGCCACATGGATTTTGGTGCTCAAACCACCCCGTGACAGCCCCATCGCCTCGTCATTTTGCTGTTTTTTTGCCGCCCCATGCTGGTGGACGCGGACGATGCTGCCGTCCACCATCAAATACTCAAGGTCGGGGTCGTCGGCAACCGCAGCCAAGATTTTTGCCCACGTCCCCTTATGCGACCAGCGGTTGTACCGGACATAAACCCGATGCCAGTGACCAAAAAGATTCCGGCAAGTCGCGCCAGGGTGAACCCGTACGGGCTATCCACAGCACCGCTTCTATAAATAACCGGTTATTGGCGGCTGTGACGCCACTATCGCGGGCCTTGCCGGGTAAAAAATCTTTTATACGTTCCCATTGGTCATCCCTTAAAACCGTTCGATACATGCTTTTCCAAAGCAAATGGATATTAAAATACACAATAGGCCTTATTTGTTTAGGATTGATTGAGAACACTCCCTAGATTATTTATCTGATGTGTATTAAACTCGAATTTCTGTAAATTTT
This sequence comes from Methylovulum sp., assembly GCA_030653435.1. Lineage (GTDB taxonomy): Bacteria > Pseudomonadota > Gammaproteobacteria > Methylococcales > Methylomonadaceae > Methylovulum. The sequence goes on along the minus strand of JAURZI010000103.1, from coordinate 72,430 downwards.
CATAATCTCAAAGCTAGAGAGGATTGTTATGTTTGAGAAAACAACTACTTTTAATTCAGTTGTTAGAGCAGTCTGGCAGTCATTCCTCAAAAGTAAATTCTTTTTTAGGTACGCTGTTCGTTTGTTCAGCGTAGTCCTATTTTTTCCTCAGTCGAGTATTTCGACACCATCACTTTTTGATTTCTCTCCAAGTTGTCGGATTACCCGGCAGCGGATAGCTTTTTTACACGTTATTTTAGCCATGTCTATTTTTACAATTCCTTAATCGATGAGGTTTCGACCATGAAAACAAGAATTAAGAGATACTTCCTTCTTAATAGTAGTTTAGTAATAATGTTAGTGGGTTTAGCAACTTGCCAGACATTCGCTTCGGATGTCGCTAGTGCTAAGGTGTTGTTTATCGATGATGGCACATCGATTCCGTATAGCAATGATCCTATATTACAAAACCAATCTCCCCAAAGGCTCATTGGTTCTAAAAAACCTCAAGCCACTAAACACCCTGTTGCTTCTAACGCACGTCCAATCAGTTATGCTGGATTACAATACTGGATTGATTTGGTGGACGAAGAGGGAAAAATTAAGGAGAGCGTAACAACAAGACATGCTTTTCATAGTGGTGACCGTATTAAGCTTCGAATCAAAAGTAAGACTGAAGGATATTTGTATGTACTGGATCAATACGATAAAGAAACCATTCCACTATATCCAGCAGAGGGAGAGCCATCTGGTTTGATTCAACCTAAAATGACATATACCATTCCCGCAGAGCGTTCATTTCGTTTCGATAATAAAACAGGCATAGAAAAAGTTACTATTCTCCTTACCAAGTATCCTCTCCCTATGGCATTACCTTACTCAGCCAATAAGCCATCAGAGAATTTTATCAGGCCATCAAACTATGTCGCTTGCACTGACAATGGAATAGGTAGTAAGGGGATGTACTCTGAAGAAATTAGTTCTAGGTTTGATTGTATGCGGAGCAACTATGGTGCTGGCTCTAAGGGGATGATTTCCGAGGACGATAGTTCTTCGCAAGAACCAGCCAGTTATACAGTCCTACCTGCCGATGCCCTTGATAAGGGTCAAGTTATATTTGTCGATTTTTATTTGTCTCACAGTTAATCATCAAAAGGAAAAGTTAATGAACTATAAAATCGAAGCTTTAGTTGTTTCTAGTGTCTTATTTCTCAATGGATGTATTCCACCAAGACACGTTGTTCAGTATCCAGGACAGCAAGGACAAGCTGTTCAATATCCAGGACAACAAGGGCAGGCTGTTCAGTATCCAGGGCAGCAGGGTCAGGTTGTCCAACAAAACCCATTGTTTTCACTGTTTGGTATTCCAAATGTTCCGGTGCAGCAACGACAGGGACAGGTTGCCCAACAAAATTCTTTCTTTTCACAGCTTGGTATTCCAGGTATTCCAGGTATTCCAGGATTACAAGAAATTCCAATCCTAGGAGGTAATATTACGCCAGGGCAGCTTACGGAAAACATCCCATCAAATATGCGTTCACTATTTGTCCCCACTAATAATTCTGGCCTAAGTTCTGAGGCTTTAGGCACGGGTGCTATTGTGGGAACATTTACAGGTGCAGGTGCTGGTTACTGGTGCCAAAGTGCGACTCATGGTGAAAATACTGCCGCTTGCGTTACTGTTGGATTAATGACGGGTACTGTGTTGGGTACTTTATCTGCACATCTTGATGATGCAGCGGCGAAAGCTGTGCCTGCGATGGATTGTAATTCAATAAAAAAACGCATGAATTATCCGTCAACGGCAAACAAGCCGAAAGCTGTACTGAAACTTGAACAGTCTTCTCTAGTTGTTAAGCCAGGGCAAGAGCTGAGCATTCCTATTAAAATGGACTTAGCCACCCCTGGTATAGAAGGAAAAGAACAGAATACAACATTCAAAATTGAAATTGTTGGTAATAACAAAGTGAATTCCAGCAAATCTATAACCAAAGCGTGTGGGGGGGACTATCCTTTGCCTGTGAGCCTCCCAACTGAGAAAGAAGGCACATACGCAGCCAACATTAAACTTCTTAATTCTGACAACAGCGAGATCGATGGAGGTTATCTAGGAATTTGTTACACGGTTGCTAATGACGGTAAGAATAAATGCCGTCTTTAATAGGCAAGGAGGATGCCTCGCTATGCTAATTATGTTAGAAGCTCACTTGAAAAAAATCATGATCGTCAAACTATTAAGCATTTTGTTTATATTAACTGGTTGTGCGACGATAAAACAAAAAAATATAAGAAATGACTATATGCAAAAAGAAGCCCAAGGGTGTGTGGCTTCGGATACTGTGGGCAGTATAAAAGTCGCTCTGGAAGATTGTGAACGAATTTCGAGATTGATTAAAAAAGCGGGTGTGATAGATGGTTTTGTTGGTTATGATGAATCGGGGCGAATTAAGCTTAAAGGAACCTATCTAAATGAAGAACAAGTGGATGTAGCATTCATGATTGCACTTACGGTGGTGGGTGCTAGCTCTATGGATATTTCTCCAATTACGCCTAGAGATTTAAAAGAAATTAAGATGGTTAAGTCTTACACACTAACTGACCGGTTATATGAAAGAAAAGGGGATAAATATGCTTTGTTGGTAGGTGTCTCAAAATTCAAAAATCATATCGGTAGTAAATTAAACATCGGCCCCATACAAACAGCTGTTAACGATGTTGAATCAATAGCAGAAAAATTAAAAAGGAATGGTTTTAAAAAAGAAAATATTCGTTCACTAAAAGATGAAGACGCAACTAAAAATAATATTTTAAAGGCGATGCGTGATCTTGAAAGCAAAGCAAAGCCTAATGATTCTGTGGTGTTTTACATTAGTACGCATGGCACACCTCCCGATACGTTTGGCAAAATGGGAGTTATTCCCTATGATATGGAAGCCAAAATTTTAGATAACAGAACAGAAACGGTGCAAGAGTTAGCAAACAAAATACCTAAGGATGATTCAGGTGATGAGAAAATTATTGAGATAGTAAAAGATCGGATTGCTTCTCTTAAAACAGCTATTTCGTTTGATGATATACAGGATTTTATAACCAGTATTAAAACAGATAAATTTATCGCTATTTTTGACACTTGTTATAGCGGATCGGCATTGGGCGCATTAACTTATCCGGTAGGTGGTATGCAATATGCCGAACGTGAGAAAAACTACTCACAAAGCTTAAATGTCGAAAATAAAAGTGAATTACTTGGTGGTGGAAAAATGTGCGAACTCAGCAGTTACAACAGTTATGCACAATCTGGTATAACCATTAAACAATCCATTGAAACTAACCAAAAGATATGTCAAAACAATAGCGGCAAAGGTATTTATTTTGATCCAGGTGCTCCATTAGAAACTATATGGATGGATAAAGACAAGTATGAATACGAAATGTTAGAGACGTTCCGAACAGCTTTTTCTGGCACACAATTCCAACAAGGAAAGGCTATCATCACTGCTACTAGCGGAAACGAACAGTCATTATTTAAACCAGCGTTATTTCCTAACTCTTATTTTACATATTATTTGGTAAGAGGCATTGAACGTTTCAATGGACAAATTTTCCCGGCTTTCGATTATGCGCAGTTGAGAACTCGAAAGTTGGTTAGTGATACTGAAAGCTGTAGAACACAGACCCCAGAAATGGTTAGTGTCCCTTATGCTTGCATTAATATCGATCTATCAAAATAGATTGTAGACTTCGAAAATATCATGAATTATATCATTAATTTTTTTTCCATACTTTCCGGTACTACTCAGTTACTCATCAGTCATAATCGAATGTCTTTCGCGATACTGTTATTATCAGGACTGCTTCTCGCATCGCTACTATGGATGTTATGTGCTTTTTTTGGACGTTTGTTTTATAAAGCTTACCGTTTAAGTATCGGACAGCATATTCTCTGTGGTCTACTTGCTATTTTGGTAATTTTAACAGTACCAACATATGCTTCTATTGTGTATCTGCAACCAAGTTTTGCAGAAATAATTAGACAATGGCATAAATCATTGGTGGATGATGGCGTCTGGCAGAATAAACTATTTAAGAGTAAATTTAACGAAATCAAGAAAATGGGGCTTGAAGATTTTTCCACCTATCAAGATCCAGCAAAAGGTGGAACCAAAATACCCGTAAGTCATACTGAGTCAAAATTAAAGTGGGGACAAATGGATGCTGAAGCTACTATTGAAAATTTTAATACAAATTTTCCATTGCTTTCGAAAATTATTGGAGCAAAAGAAAATGTATCAGCAGATACTGTTAGCCAAGATATAAATAACTATTTAAAGGCTAACCCAGGTTCTGATTATCTAAATACACGCGGTATTAAACTTGCGGTCGACAGCGTTTATAATGAATTAAAACTTCAGATTCCTCATATTATTTTTGTCGCACGTTTATCATTGGTTTTGTTGGTCGTTATTTGTTACACATTATTATTAATTTGGATAGGTTATTCTAGCTTGCGCAAAATCCGCATTTATTCCGCACACACTACATCATCTACACATTCATAAAGGAAATATTATGTCTAACAATCATTTAATTGTAGGTTTGGGCGGTACTGGAGGTAAAACGATTAAAAATTTGCGAAAGATTATTTATGAGGAGTTTCGTTGCAACGATCCTAACCAATCGCGCTTTAAACCTGAAGCTCCTATTTATCTCAAATATTTATATATGGACTCCAATAAGTCTGATTTGGATAAGAGCGAAAAATGGCGTACGCAGGATGATATTGGTAGCGATATTGGTTTAAATAAAGAGAGTCAATTTTCTATTTCTCAAAATAATCTAGGCGTGCGTTTAAACGATGCTCAAAATTATCCGATCACACATCGTTATATTGGTAAAAAAGAACATTGGGCGGAAATTTTTTCGTCAATGAATATTAATGAAACGGCGGGTGGACAAATTCGTCGCTTAGGTGAGGCTTTATTTGAGCCTGAATGTATTAATTTTAATACGCATGTATTAACTCTTACGCACCAATTGGAGGGTGCTAGTAAGCAAACAGGAGTACAATTTCATGTTTGTACAGGTTTAGCGGGTGGTACGGGTAGTGGTTCTTTTTTACATGTAATTGCGCAACTGCGTGCTAATTTCCCAAAGTCCATTGACTACCCCATTTTTTTATATTTATTATTGCCAGAAGAAAACTCGCCTTGGGCAAGCAATGGTGATAAAACTAATTACTATGCCAATGGTTACGCAGCACTACAAGAATTAAATGCTTATTTAGTATCTGATAGCAGTGATACTCCAAATGAAGGTGGGCCGTTATTCGCGCCGATTGATTTAACTGGGCAAACCCAACGTTTTGAAAACGCCAGTCTAGGAAATGCTTCAAAATTAAAAGACCGTTTACAGGGTTGCTTTATCTTGGATAATGTCAATGAGGCAGGAATTAAAATACCCGTGCAAGAAATCACACAATTGTTTGCACAATTATTGTATCAGAGAATATTTTTACTTGATGATCTGGATGCCGCCATTCCGCAAGAAGTAAAATCAGCTATATCTCTGGAAAACTATAATAATCCTGACGAAGCAAAACCCAGCGATAATAATTTCAAATTACGTACGGTTCGTCTGCAAACATTTGGAGTAAAAAAAATTGTCATTCCAGATGAGGAAATACGTGAACATTTATCAGCTTGCTTTGCTGAACAAGCAATTTTGCAAATGCTTTACAACAATTGGATGCCAGGAGATACTCGTTATCGTGCCGAACCTAAACCTCACGCCTTTGCAGATTTTGTTCAAAAAGAAGCTAACCGTCGCCCATGGAAATTAACCAATAATCAGATAACTTTGTCTGAAGGTTTGTTAGCAAACGAAATTAATGCAAATTGGAATGATATCAGTAGTGAATGGGCGCTAATTGCTAATGATGTTAAAAATAAGACTTGGGAAATGCCAACACAAAATGGTCGTGATGATCGCCTGGATTTATTACAAAAAGCATTTAAAGACCACTATGATCAGCACTTTAGAAATATCGGCGTTGAAGAGTTTTATAGATCAAAACAGGATGATTTAGGTCGAGAGACTACCCATGTTGCAGAAGTTAGTAGTGCAGTGCATGTCTGGATGTACCAGAAATGGCAGGAAGGCGAATATGGTTTTATTGATTTACAAACGCTATTAAATGTACTGATTGATGATACTAAAAATAGAAATGCCAATATATCCGAGCGATTAAAAGCAATAGAAATACGTCGTAGCGAGTTATTGGATATTATTTCTAAAAATAAAGATTCTTGGGGTAATGTTGGAATATTAGGAAAGTTGGCAGGTAGACGTGAGGCTCTGTTCGATAGCCAGGCTGAATGTCTTAAGGAATATTATGAATTACAAACTTGGAATGCCGCGTGGCGTTTTGCAGGACAACTTCTACAACGTTGTCTAATTGAGTTGCGCGATAAAGTATCACTTACTTTTACCGAGTTCAAACGAACTATTGAAGATGCTCAGATATTTTTTGATAAACGCCGCACATCTACCTGTTATTCTCAAGAAAGTATTGATATTAAACAGAATTTAATTAAATTTTACGAGCCTAATAAAGTACAAGATTTCTGTCGTGGTTTGCTAAGTTCAGAAGACAAGCAAAAGAAATGGGCGCAACGTTCGCGTTCAACGTTTATTAATTCTGCCGAAGAAAACAAAATTAATACGCGTAGCAAAGAAAGATATTTCGGTGCTTTACTTTGTCATGGTGACTTAAAAAATATACTTGAACAAGTTGCTAGAGATAATTCACAGATTGAGCATGATGAAGCGACAAGCCGAAATAACCGGCTAATTGGCACTAATATTGTTTCACGTCTAGCTGGTCAGTTTCAAGATAAAGAAAAATTACGCTCCTATATTCGTGACATTGTAGCCAGTACCCAAACCTTTATGCGCTTTAATCAAAGCGAAATTACCACAGCACCGAGCGCAGTAATGGCTGTGATTTTGCCGCGATGTGAGGAGGTTCAAAGCTTTCGCGATGAGCTGGCTAACTTGTTCATGGGTAATCAAACACCGGGTATTCGCTTATGTATCGTTGATAGTGCCCGCAATCTTAACCAGATTTCATTGATTAGCTTTAAATATGGTTTTCCGTTACGCTTTTTGCAACCAGTTCAATTTTTGAAAGAAAAATATGATCTGCGTTTACAACAAAATCTAATGCGAGCACGCCTTGAAGTGCATATTGAAGATCACCCCGCTGACCGATTACCGGATTTATTCCGTACCCGACCTGATCAAATAGGTAACCGTATTTTGCCCTTATACCAATTGGCATTGGCGCTAGGGTTATTGCAAGCCCAACAAGATCCAGCTACAAATAAGCAACGTTGGCGATTGGAAACTTTAGATTCCGATGGTTTACCCGAATATCATTTCTATCCTGACGAGGTGCTATCACTGTTAGTACCAGCATCCAATACCAATTTGATACCCGTTGGGGTGTTACAAGTAGCAGTCAATAGTGCAACTGAAGAACAAGTGTTCTACCTTGAGAAAGCTGTTAATCCCTTAATTAAATCAGAGCACTACAAGGTAGCTAATAATCGGGAGACATTAAAAGTTAAATTACGTGAACAATTGACTATTGTTTTAACTCACCGAGGTGATAACGTCGAAGATGTGTTTTATATTAAATTACGCGAAAGTACTAAGAATGCCATCGCTTTAATCGATAGCTCAGTATGATATTATAATTTTGGAGTCAAATATGGCACAGGCGATAACAGGAAGATGCACTAATCGAGTTGGATGTGATCTGGCATTAAGAAATGAATCAATTGAAATTCCTCAAGATGGCAAATGCCCGGAATGCAGACAGCCTTTGCAACCAGAAGCGGGGCAAAGCCCTAATGCTACAAATAATGCTCGCCGTAAACGCAATCGACTAATCGCATTAGGTGGGAGTGGCGCATTGATTTTATGTGTAGCTGTATTGTTATGGGGCATAAATCGGCCCAGTGGAGAATCTCTGCCTATTGATGAAGAATCACTGTCCAGAATAGGTGATGCTGGTTCATCCGAGCCTGTAACACCATCTAAACCCGAGCCTGTAACACCATCTAAACCCGACCCTAATAATCCATCCCTAGAAGCTAAACAATACCTGAAGCACGGAATGGATATAATTGCACTGGCAAAACAAAGTTCAAAGTTCAGGAGTGAAAATATCAGAAATGCCCTAAATGAATTTAATAAAGCCGCCAAACAAGAAGAGTCTCAAGGACGTTGTTACGGTAGTGCTTATATGAATCGGGGTCTTGCTTATTTGCTAGATAATAGACCAAATCTAGCTGAAAAAGATTTAATTAAAGCCAGTGAATGCGACGCTAGAAATTCAGCTGTTTTTTATAACTTGGCAGCCTATTATTCAGTAGTAAAAAAAACCGATCTAGCCATAGAAGCACTGGATAAAGCACTTACTCTGGGTTTTGACAATTGTGACGTATTACGTAGGGATACTGATTTGAGAAATTTGAGTAGGTTGGATGATTTTCGCCGAACATTGGAAAAACATAGGTTGTTTTGTTTGCGTTAGTAGCAATAGCGGAGAGGTTTAGGGATGTAGTGTAGAGTTGCACATGGCGAGAGTAGGCAGTTTTTTATCTATAATGTAAAACTAAAAAATATCGATTTATTATAAAACTGAAGTTTCCCAGTTTTTTAGCAGGGTCACCTACTTACTAAATCTCATTGAACAGAAAAAAATCTCCAAAATCCCGATTTTTTGTCACCCCAGCCGCTTTTTCCTTGTTCAAAATACTGATCACCCCTTCCGGAGATCAGTATGGAACCCATAGCCATCCCCAAATCTATCGACGATCCAATCCATATCCTGCTGTGGAGCGCGGATGAGATTGTGCCGTTCATGGTGTGCATGCTCACCGGCATGCTGGTCGACCATTTCTTTCCCGCCCTGGCGATGGGTGCTATCGCCGTCAAATGCTACCGGCGCTTCCGTGACAACCGCCCGGACGGTTACACCTTGCACGCGGTCTACTGGTTGGGCTTGCTGCCCAGCCAGGCGATCACCATCCCCAATCCCTTTATTCGGCGGTTTTACCCGTGAGGCTCGCGGAGTTTCTGCGTACCTGGGAAGGCCATGAGGCCGAGAACCGGTTCAGCCGGATTATTATCCTTGGCTTGCTGGTGGTGTGCGTGATCACCTCGATGGCCGCCTGGCGCACCGAACGCAGCATTATTCTAGTGCCGCCGACCCTCACCCAGGAAGTCGAAGTCACCCGGACGGCCGCCTCCAGCGAGTTCAAAGAGTCCTGGGGCTTGTTTCTGGCCGAACTGTTGGGAAACACCACGCCCGCCAACGCCGATTTCCTGAAAACCGCCATCGAGCCGTTATTGGCGCCGGAAATTTACCGCACCGTGCTTGATGCGATGACCGACCAGATCAAGGCCATCAAGATGGATCGGGTCGCGATCAGCTTTACGCCCCGGCATGTCGATTACGAAGCCGAGACCAACAAGGTCTTTGTTAGCGGCGAACTCAACAGCCAAGGCCCCAGTTCCCAAGCGGACATCAAACCCCGCACCTACGAATTCATTATCGCCATCAAAAACTACCGCCCGCGCCTGGAGTTTATTGATGTCTATCCTGACGAACCCCGAACACGGGAACGCCTGAAATCCCTACCGCCGCAACCGGGAGCATCCCCGCCATGAAAACAGCCAGTATTTCGTTTGTGGTATTGCTGCTATTGAGTACGGCTTTGTCCGCCGAGGAATTCCCGGCAAACAGCTTACCTCTCATAGCGCCAGCAACCAGTAATACTGTGGAAGCCCTGCCATTGCCGGAATCGCCTAACTCGGCAACATCGCCATCGGCAATGCCAATCGAATTGCCGCCAGTCGATGCCAGTGTCTTGAAAGCCGCCAATCAGTCAGCCACCTCAGTCGCACCGCAATACCTTCAGGTCAGACCTGGCATCAACGAACTGATGCCGATTGCGCTCGGGCATTTGAACCGGCTGGTGACGCCGTTCGACAACCCGGTGGTGACAACAACCAGCCAAGCGACCACCCGCACCCAAGGCAAGATCGTCTATGTCGCCACCGCCGATGAAACCCCGGTGACCTTGTACATCACGCCCGGCGACAACCAGGACATCGCCTTGTCGCTGACGTTGATCCCCAAACGCATTCCCGCCCGTGAAATTCATCTGAGCCTGGATAAGGACACCTACCAAGTGCTGGCTAAGCTGCAACAACAAACCACAGCTGCATCTGGCAAGACTGCGGACAAGGAGCAGGAGTACATCACTACACTGAAAAAACTGTTCCGCGATTTGGGCCTGCAAAAAACACCCGCCGGCTTTTCCTTACGTGATCCCGACCAAGCCGAAAGTATCCACTGCCAACAAGACCGGGTACAGATTCGCACCGGGCAAGTGTTGGAAGGCCAGGAACTGCTGGTGTTAGTGGGTGTCGCTCGTAACACCGGTTTATCGCCGGTTGAATTCGATGAACGCGCCTGCGCCACCACACAAGACGAGGTACTCGCCGTTGCCGTCTGGCCGAAAGTGGTGTTGGGAGCAAAGGAAGCCACCGAACTGTATGTCGTCATCAGGCGGCCAGCCGATGAAACCATCACGCTCAGGCCGTCCTTGCTGGACAGGAGCCTGCCCTGATGGCCAGCGTCGATGGCTGGTGGGCGGCACTCAGCCCGACCGCCAAACGTTCCTTGGCCGTTGGCAGTATCGGCACGGTGCTGGCCGTCGCTATCATCGCCTTGGCTTCGGTTTCCCCGGAAGTCGCCAAACCCTCCAGCAAACAGGCGGTCATCCAGCACATCCTCACCGACAGCGACCCCCGCTCGTTAGGCATCGACGGTATTTCCGCCCAGCTCCGCGATCTGTTGCAAAAGAACGAAGAGCAAAACCGCCGTCTGGCCGCTATTGAAGAACAGCAAAAGCGCGAACAACAATCCGATGACGCGCGTTTCCAACAATGGACGGCTTCCGAGCGGGAAGCCTACGACAACAAAATAAAAGCCGTGTCCGGTGAGCTGGAATCGCTCAAAAACAAACCGACGTCTTCCCCGTTATTGCCCCCGGACAATGCCCCGATAGCGGCTTCAAGATCACCCTCGGTCAGTTCTACTGGGCGCCGCCCCGGCAACTACCGCAAAACACCGGACACCAATGACCTGGCCAGTATCTTCGACCAAGCTGCCGTGTCCAGCTCGGCTCCGGGCAATTCCGGTGTTTCCGGTGGCTATTCTGCCCAGAACCCCCCGCCACCAGCAGCCTTGCAGATTCGTGTCATTAAGGCTGACAAACCACCATCTGCCCAAGACGTAAAACCCTCCGCCGGGCAGTCCGCTCAAGCCAGCGAAGTGTTTATCCCCGCCGGGAGTATTTTGACTGGCGTGCTGTTAAATGGCCTGGATGCGCCGACCGGCAAGAAAGCCATGAAGGAGCCGATGCCAGTGCTGTTCAGGATTAAAAAAGAAGCCATCCTGCCCAACCGTTTCCATGCCGATGTCCGTGAATGTTTTCTGCTGGCCGCCGGCTTTGGCGACCTCAGTGCCGAACGCGCTTATTTTCGCGGCGAGACCTTTTCCTGTGTCCGTCAGGATGGCGGCGTCATTGAAGTGCCGATGAACGCCTACGCCACTGGCGAGGATGGCAAGAACGGTGTCCGGGGGCGGGTCGTCTCCAAGCAAGGCGCGTTGCTGGCACAGGCGATGATGGCGGGTTTCCTGCGCGGCTTTTCCGATGCCTTTGGCCGCACCCAGATTCCGGTGCTGATGACCGGCGGTGCCGGAGCATTGTCCGGCACGACGCCGTTCCAAAGCGCCTTTTCCTCCCAGTCCATGGAAGGCGGTGCGTTGAAAGGCGCGGGCTATGCCATGGAGCGGCTGGCGAACTTTTACATGGACATGGCCGAAGAGATTTACCCAGTGATCGAAGTCGACGCCACCCGGCAAGTCAACTTTATCGTGCAAAAAGGCACCGCACTCAAACTGAAAATTCAGGGTTAATACAAAAAATGGCTGTTTGCGCAATTTATTGCCCGTGCCAACGCTGCCATAACCCGTAAGCTGTTGGTAACAATTTTACCCAGGTCAGCGCCATGAAATGTCCCCGTCCTATCCCCAGCCGCTTAGCCCTACTACCATTGCTTTGCTCTATGGTGGCTGCCGTGCTGGCCGATGATGCGCCGCCGCTTTACCCGGCCAGCATCGCCGCCAGTTTGCTGTCGGTCAATATCGACGGCATGCAGGATTTGCCGATCACCGGCCTTAAAATGGTCAAGACCGGTGACAAGGTTGTGTTTATGTCCGGCAATGGCCGCTTTGCCTTTTATGGCGGCAAATTGCTCGATGTCTGGACGCAGCAGGAAATCAAGGATCTTCCCGACATAGACCGGATCGCCAAGCGCATTGACTTGTCCCGGATGCGGCTCAATATCGACGACTTGGGGCCTGTCACTGTCGGTCACGGCAAAGGCATCGTGCTGGTCTTCATTGACCCGCGCTGCCCGTATTGCGCCAAGGTCATGAAAGACCTGCAAGCCTTGCAGGAGCGTTATACCTTTAAGCTGGTCATGGTGCCGATCCTGGGTCAGGAATCACAAACCGTTGTCGTGCAACTGGCCTGCCAACTGGCTTCGGGCGATCAAACCCTTCGTGATGCTGTCCGCCAACGCTTATTGACCCAGGATTATTCCGGCCTACCTACCGATAATCCCGCGCACTGCAATAAAGCACCGCTGCAAAAAGCCATTGTCACCGCCAAGTTGTTTGGCCTGCCCGGTGTGCCGTTCCTGATTGCCCCGGATGGCCGCACGCACAGCGGTGCGCCGGAAGTCCTTGCCGATTGGCTGGACAACAAACCGGCTGCGGTAGGACAGGCGCAAAACAACTCTGGGAAAACGGAGAAAAAACTGTGAAATCTAACCCACGCCTATTGATGCGGCTATCTCTTGTGGGATTGACCGCTCTGCTCAGTAGCGGTTGCGCAACGCACTATGGTTGCAAAGGCATGCCTGACGACCCGCAATGCTTGTCGACCACCGAAGCCTATCAAGTGACTGATAAAGCCTTGCCAGCACCGGGTAAGGTGGAATCCATAGCGGCAACTGCCCATCAACCTATTGTAGCCGCCGCTATGCCGCCCCCCGTCAGGCAGCCTGTGCCCAAAATCGACGACCCCACGCCGATCCGGACGCCCGCCCAGGTCATGCGGATCTGGATCGCACCTTGGGAAGATAGTGACGGCGACCTGATGGTCTCCAACTACGTCTATACCGAACTGGAACCCCGGCGCTGGATGATCGGCAAAAGCGCACCGATGCTGAACCCGACACTGGTGCCGTTGCAAATAGAACAACGTCCATCCGGTAAACACGGGGATAGGGATGCTTCGGAACCGGAGTTTCGCCGATTTCCGCAAGCCAAAACCGAGGTAATGGACAACAACTGACGACTTAAACCTACCGCCAACACCTTATCGGAATTGGTGAGCCTACGCGGGAAACCGTAATAGAGCCGGACGTGATGTCCGAGACAGGACGGGCAACCGTCTTTCCGTTGATCCATGAGGTCATCTGTTATGAGATTGTCACGTCGAACTGGGGCGTTAGTGGCCCTGGTTGCTTTATTGTTGGTGATGCTAATGCCCGATGCCATGGCCGGCACGGGAGGCACCGAGTTCAAGAACGTCTGGACGCTGCTTACCGGCTGGATCGAAGGCTTGCTCGGCCGGATTATCGCCATCGTTTTTGTCGTGGTGGGGTTGGTCGCAGGCGTGGTGCGGGGCAGCATTATGGGCTTTGTCCTGGGGATCGCCAGTGGGGTCGGTTTGTTTGCCGCACCGACGATCATCACCAATATTGTCACCGCCACGCTGTGAGCCCGTCATGAGCGAAGATACCGGACTCAATCTGGGTACCGAGAAGGCGGCGGGCAACCGTCCAGCTTCCTGTCGGGTTTCGTCACGAAGGGCGAATTGCGTGGCCGTCCAGGTCGTGGCCAGCGATGGACAGTTGCTTAACCCCTGCCATCCGGCACGCGCCCGCGAACTGATCCGCAAGCAACGGGCTATCCGCATTGGCCATCAGCCTTATACGATACGCTTGCTGCCACTTCAAAGCGATGATGCGGTAACGATTCATGGTCAGCAGGAATGCTCATGAAATCCGCCCGTGCCCCTACCGCCGACACCCTGTTTTCCGCCCTGGCTTACGATCCCGAACAGCATGTGTTCCTGCTTGCGGACGCCAGCGTCGGCTTTGGCTTTATTTGCCGGCCCTTGACCGGCGCCGATGCCAGTGTTTCAGCACGGGTCAATGTCTTGCTGAACCAGGATTGGCCGACCGGGACGTTGCTGCAAGTGAGCTTGTGGACATCGCCGGATATTGAAGAAGCTTTGGCGGTGATGCAAACCCGCCGTCTGAAACAGCAAAAGCCCACCTATAAAGCCATGACCCAGGCTAGCATCGATTTTTTGCGGCAAGGCACCCATAAAGCGCCGGAAGCGATTTCAGGGGCGCGGCTTAGGCGCAGCCAGGTGATCGTCACCGTCAAACTGCCGATGGCGCAGCCACGCCCTGGCGACCATGACCTGCGCCGTGCCGCTGAATTGCAGATGGCGACCCGGCAATCGTTGGCGACCATTGGGCTAAATCCGGCCATTCTCGATGCCGACCAATATGTGCGCCTGCTCAATACGCTATTGAACTGGAGCCCTGATGCCGGCTGGAAAGACCGTGTCGTCCCCGAATGTGATCCGACGCAACTAATCCGCGACCAGTTATTGGATTATGACAATGCTATCCAGACTGACGAGAAAGGCCTGTGGCTAACTCAAAAGCGCATCAAGACGATGTCCGCCAAACGCACCCCCGATTATTTTTATTTTGGCAGCGCCAAAAGTTACCTGGGCGATCTTTTATCCGGCACCCGTGGCATCCGCCAGAACGCCTTGATCAGCCTGACCCTGCATTACCCGGATGCCGAATCCACCCGTGCCCGCCAGGAAGGCACCCGGCAGTTCATTACCAACCAGGTCAACACACCGATTGCCCGGTTCCTGCCAGTCTTGGTGCAACGCAAACACCATTTTGATGTGCTGTTCGACGCCTACGGTGATGGCGACCGGCCGATACGCAGTTATTTTGGCGTGGTGTTGTTCTGCGACGGTCAGGAGGAAGCCGCCGCCATCTCCAATGCCCGTGTCTACTTCCGGGAACTGGGCTTTCAGTTATTGGAAGACAAGTATTTTTGTTTGCCGTTTTTCCTCAACTGCCTGCCGTTCGGTGCCGAACGCGCGGCCATCAGCGATCTCAAACGTTACCGCACCTTGGCCACCCGCCATGCCATCCCCTTGCTGCCGCTGTTCGGGGATTGGGCCGGCACTGGCACACCGACTTTAAATTTTGTCTCCCGCAATGGCGAACACATGGCCGTGTCCTTGTTCGACACCACCGGCAACTACAACCTGTGCATTGCCGCCGAATCCGGCAAGGGCAAGTCGTTTCTGACCAATGAGATCATCGTCAGCTACCTCACCGAAGGCGCACAAATCTGGGCGATTGATGTTGGCCGCTCTTATGAAAACCTCTGCGAAGTGCTGGAGGGCGACTTCGTCAAATTTACCCATAGTTCGGGGATTTGCATGAACCCCTTTGAAATCGTCCAGAACTTTGAGGAAGAAGCCGACATGCTGGCCGGTCTGGTCAGCCAGATGGCGGCCCCTACCGAGAAACTCAGCGATTTTCAAACCGCCGGCCTTAAACGCATCCTGAAAAGCCTGTGGACGGGCAAAGCCCAAGCCATGTCGGTCGACGACATTGCCAGTGAATTAGGCGCCGAGGACGATCAGCGCCTGAAAGATGTCGGCGAGCAGTTGTTTCCGTTCACCACACGGGGTGAATATGGCCGCTATTTCAACGGCCATAACAACGCCCGCTTCAGCAACGATTTCACGGTATTGGAACTGGAGGAGCTCAAAGGCCGTAAACATTTGCAACAGGTGGTGTTGCTGCAACTGATCTACCAAATCCAGCAGGAGATGTATCTGGGCGAACGCAACCGTCCCAAGATCGTGATTATTGATGAAGCCTGGGACTTGCTCACCGAAGGTGATGTCGCCAAATTCATGGAGCACGGTTACCGGCGTTTCCGTAAATACGGCGGTGCGGCAGTCACCATCACCCAGTCGGTGAACGACTTGTACCGCAATGCCGCAGGCCGGGCGATTGTCGAGAACTCCGCTAATATGTATTTGCTCGGCCAGAAAGCCGAAGTCATTGAAGGCATGAAACAGGATCGGCGGCTGCCCTTGTCGGACGGCGGTTATGAATTGCTCAAAACTGTGCATACCTTGCCGGGGGCGTATTCCGAAATCTTTTTCATCACTGAAATGGGCTCCGGGATAGGCCGCTTGATAGTCGACCCCTTCAAACGGATTTTATTTTCCACCAAGCCGGACGATGTCCAGGCCTTAAAGCAACTCAGACGACAAGGTTTGAGTTTAGGGGATGCCATTCAGCAATTGCTGGCCAACCGCCTACCGAAAGTACGGGAGGTGAACGATGGCCGGTAAGCCACAATGGTTGGGTATCGGCTTGGCAGCCCTGGTGTTGGGCATGGCTGGCGGGTCGCTGGCCGCTTACCTGATGTTGAAAACGCCCTTAACACGCTTAAGCCTGACCACGCCGGTCTTTGTGCTGGATCGTGCCCGGCTGATCCAAAGCTTACCGCCGGACGCTAGCCAAGAGCAGATGAGCCAAACGGTTGAAGCTTGGACAAACCTGGGCAGGAAATTAAGCGCCGCCGGCTATCTGGTGATTGATTCAACCGCCGTGGTCGCGGCACCGGCCGATGTCTATGTCAGACCCGAAGGACACTGAAGCCATGATGCGGCCAGCGGCACTTCGAAAAAATAAGCCCAAAGCCTCGACCGTGCGGTTTTTGCTGAGGGCTATGCCGCTCCTAGCGATGGTGTTGGCCGTTGAATACACCATTGGCCAACGCTTCCTGATCGGCGGCGATGACCAGGTTGACCGCTGTCTGCCGGGCAAAAGCGTTTATATCATCGACACCGCCAATCAGGACATCTGGCGGGGTGACTTGGTTGCCTTCCGTGCCGAACGCATGGCGCCGTATTTTAAGGACGGCCAAGTGGTTGTCAAAATCGCCGCCGGGGTTACCGGTGACCACGTCAAGGTGGACAGCCAGAAAACCACAATCAACGGTTCGGTAATCATTGAAGGACTGCCGTTGACTGGGAAACTGAAGCAACCGTCATCTGCATTCAAGCGCGATGAAACTATCCCGCCGGCATCCTATTGGGTGACCGGCAAAACCCCGAATAGTTTTGATTCACGGTATTGGGGGTATGTCTATGACCATCAAATCATTGGCCGGGCTTATGCGATTTTTTAACGGTAGCCAACACTTCAGGCACCGGAGGCTGTTGGGTCGAAGCTTATCGATCATATTGCCATCAGTGCTGCTGTCTGTCACGGTTGGTTCGAGTGCCGCCCACGCCGAAGAAGACTGGCTGACCCGCTCACAGACTATCCTGAATGTCCTCGAAGGGCAGCCACGGCCTGCCTGGTTGGACAGTAATCCCCATCAACACGATGCCCAGCGGCAAGCGTTGGACATTATCAACGGCTCCCAACCGATTGCCTTGAAGGCTATGTCGCATCCGTCTAAGCCAACCTCTGAGGTTCAGCCTGAAAAACCGTTGCGGGTCGTGTTTATTTCCTTCTCGCTGGGCGAATCGGTGCTGAAAGGGATGTTTGCAGAAGCTTCAGGACAGGACGATGTGCTGTTGGTATTGCGAGGCCCGAAGCCAGGAAAAAAGCTGGCGGAATTGCTTGCCGACTTGAAAGCGCTGCTGAAAGGCATCGAACCCGTGCCCCATATCGTCATCGACCCCACCCGCTTCCAGAAATGGGGCGTAACCACCGTGCCTGAAATGGTGGTGGAAGACCAAGGCAAAGCCAAGCTTCGTGTCAAAGGCGTGACCAGTTTGGGGTGGTTAAAGTCACGTCAGGCTGCCGGTCGGCAAGGCGATTTGAGGCAGTTCGGCGAGGTCTATCAGATTGCCGAAATCGATTTGCTTGAAGCCATCAAACGCCGTCTGGTGGCCATGGATTGGCCAAGGAAACAACAGCAGGCCATCGCCCGCTTTTGGGGACAACGCCAGTTCGAGGTGTTACCCGCCGCCCAGGAAGATCGTGACCGTGTGCTTGATATGACCGTCACGGCTCCGCGTGACCTAGTTGCGCCCAATGGCCAGCTGATCATTCGTGCCGGACAGACGGTCAATCCCTTGGATAAACTGGCGTTTGGCCTGTGCCTGATAATTTTCGATGCCACCGAGAAAACCCAGGTCGACAGCATCCGGCACTTGTCCTGCCGCGACAAGCACGCGCGGGTGCTGTATTTGGCGACGCAACTTTCCCGTCAGGACGGTTGGGACGGTTTGAAAACTCTGGAGAATTCTCTCCAGGCACCCGTGTATCTGTTGACCCCGGATGTCCGCCAGCGTTTTCAGTTGCAACTGGTGCCGGCCTTGGTCGAACAGTCCGGCAACCGGGTGGTGGTACGGGAAAGAAAAGTGGCTATACCTGCGGCGAACCATCAACCTAGGGCAGCAGGAGGATAGGGATGAAACGGTCGATTACCACTTGGTTGTTGGTTGTGTTGCTGGGTCTGGCTGCAAATTGTCATGCCGATACCACCAGCAAAGCCACCGACCCGCTGTGTGCCGATGCCGAACTGTGGTCGGGGAAACTGATCAGCGATATTTGCTGGAATTGTTTGTTTCCGATCCGTGCCGCCGGGGCGTCGCTGGGTGGCGGCCCTGTACCGAGCATCGCCACCGACCAGAAATTCTGCTTTTGCACCGATCCGCTGGGGCTGCCGCAATTGGGCATGACCTTGGGTTTGTGGAATCCGTCACGCCTGATAGAAATCGTCAGGAACCCCTGGTGCTCACCGGCATTAGGCGGGCATACCTTTAGCGCCTCCAAAGTCCGCTTGGTCGCCACCACCGGCAAGGCCGATTTTGATGCCAGCGAGATGTCGTTCTTCAATTACCATTATTTTGCCTTTCCGCTGACCATTTTGCTGGACTTGTTCTGGGATGACCGCTGTAATGCCGATGGCTACCGGGATTTTGACCTATTGTATGTCTCGGAACTCGATCCCACCTGGAACAGCGATTTGCTGGCATTTTTCACTAGCCCGGAAACGGCTTTGTTTGCCAATCCGGTGGCGGTGGCCGCGTGTGTCGCCGATGCAACGGCTGCCGCGACTGGCCATCCGCTGGATGCCTTGTTCTGGTGTGCCGGTGCCTGGGGGCATTTGTATCCTTTGTCCGGCATTTCACCGACCAGTTACGGCACCGATCCGCGCATCTCCAGTTTGCTGGCCACCCGTGCGACCGCCGCCTTGCATCGCAGGGGCTTGGCCTGGAAAACGGCGGGGAACGAGGCCTTGTGCGGCGGGATGATTTATCCCTTCATTCCTAAGTCGCAATACCGGCTCAGCATGTTCTATCCGGTCGCCGAAACCGAGTCCAATCACGCCATTGGCGAGACCACTTTCACTTGGGGGGCAGGACGTACTTATCCTGGCCCCGGTGAAGACCATGTCTATGTCCAGTGGTCCTGGACTGACTGTTGTGCCGGTCTGTAGATGGGCGTTAGGATGTTTTTTGATGGTCATGGCGGGTTAACCCGCTCGCTGGCCTTAGTCTTAAGTGTCACGATGGCCTGGACACCGTTTGCTGTGGTTTGGGCGGATGCCATACAAACTGCGGGACGCCAAGGCCAGCAAACCGGGCAACAACTTGTCGGTGGTTTTCAGTTTCCTGCTGGCACCGGCAGCGGCGCCATGACCCTGAACCCTGGTACGGCGCAGGAAAGCACGGTCACTATCGGCACGCTGTTTCCGGACGCCGGTAGTGGCAACCCCGCCGACATCAGTCGTCTGTACGGGAATGATACCGGCACGGTTGCCGCGGGTCTTGACGCCCAAACTACCTTAAACACTGAAAGCAGCGCCACGGGCAATGCTTATCGCACACTAATCAACAATGCCCACCACTCCCATCCGGATTTACAGCATGATGTGCTTTGGAAAACCGGCGATCAGGTGTTTGCCGATTTCACCCCGTGGGCACAGTCGTTCTCGGACTGCACGACGACCACGACCCACACCGCGACTGGCCATACTGTCTCTGTGCCCGACTATCAACTGTGCCTGCGCCAACCGGACGTGCCAGAGCATTGCACGGCGACCCATACGGTCAAAGTCGAACCGCTGCTCCGCTATGTTTCAGGTATGGGCGGTCTGTCCAGTTGCGGGCCGGGTTGTCTGGACTTGTATGTCGGCAAAGTGGGCGATAACTACTGGTCAGCCGGTTGTTCCGTGTTCACTTGGGAGGTCACTTACCAGGTGCTGCACCCGGAAGCCATTGTCAGCGCGACCTTGGAAGATGTCGAGTTTGATGACCATGCCCAGGTCTATTATGGCGGCCAGCTGATTTACACCGGCTCGACCGGTTGGGGAGGATCGTGCGAACTGAAAAATAGTTGGGTGGATCATCCACACCTGGATGTCACCCCGGCGTTTAACAGCACGGGCAACAAAGTGTTCAAACAGGATACGAAGGTCGGCGGCAATGGCGAAGGCTATTCACTTATCCGTGTCCGTTATGAAGTCTCGAAACTGCTTAGCCAAGACCAGTGGGGCTGGAGCGGCCCGAATTGCCAGCATCTCGCCGACGCCATCACCGACGGCATTTGCCAGGCGGGCAGCCAGCTCAGTTGCAGCAACGACCCGGCCAATGCGGCGGGCTGTTATGTGGATACGGTGTCTCAGGTCATGGTCTGTGCGAGTGATCTGGCTCCCGCACCGGTGGCGGGTTCGGCGGGTATCCGCAACACCTGTATGGCCATCACTGCGGCGGGTCAGTGTGACCTCAACAGCTCCGGACAATGCTGGACGGACAGTACCGGGACGCATTGCCTGACGGCACCGACCACAGGTATGCCGTCCACGACTTGCAAAGCTTTGGAAAGCCAGGGCTGCGCGTTCATTAGCAGTCAATGTCTGGACACCTTGGCCTCAGGCACTTGTTGGGATAGCGTCGACACATATGACTGTGGCCAGCCCGTCACGATTCCCGGCATTCAAAGTAAAACCCAACAACACTGTTCCGGCCCGATTCGTTGTATGGGCGAGGATTGCCTCACCGTGCAGCGCACCCAAAGCCCCGATTTCACCAAGGCGGTGGCGTTACTGAATAGCGCCCAGCAAATGGCGATGGATTTACATTGCGAGGATGCCAATGCCGAATTGCACCAGAAAGACCCCAACTCATGCCAGGTGTTCAAGGGCAAAGATGCCAATTGCAAAATCGTCGGCGGTCTGGTGACACTGGTCGATTGCTGCCAAACGCCTTCCGGCAGTATGGGGCTGGGGCAATATATTGATTTACTACTGGCCACCAGCCAACTGGATAATGCCGTGATGCGCATGGACGCCACGTCCGCCGTGCGGGGTGCCTGGGAAACACTGCGCCTGCCGTTTGCAGCGGCGGGCGATGCCTGGAATAGCGTGCAGGCTAATTTTGCTTCGGGGGTGAATAATTTGGTCGGCTCTGATCTGATGAGCGTCACCGATGTCGCCGAACAAGGGCTGCTGGATACGCTGAAAGGTGAATTGTTGAAGTCGGTGGCCGAATGGATCGGCAGTACCTTTGGCGAAGCCGCCGGCAATGCGCTGTTCAGTGCTGGCGGGCAAGCGGCGTTTGATTCGCTGGGCAACCTGACCCCGGCCGCTGAATCGAGTGGTGTCCAACTGGGTGGCGGTGCGGCGTTTGCCGGGCAAATGCTTAGCACCCTGATGATGGCCTACACCATCGTGATGATCGTGGTCATGATTATCCAGATCGTCTGGTCGTGCGAGGTGCCGGAATACGAGCTGGCCGCCAAGAAACAACTGAAAGTCTGCAAGGCATTGGGCGTTTATTGCGACAGCAAGGATCCGCTCACCGGATTGTGCCTGATCCGCAAGGAAAGCTATTGCTGCTACAACTCACCGCTCGCCCGTATCTTAAACGAACAAATCAAGCCACAATTAGGGATGGGGTTTGGTTCACCCCAAAACCCGGTGTGTTCGGGCGTCAAGGTCAAGGACTTGGACAAAGTCGATTGGAGCCAAGTCAATCTGGATGAATGGCTGGCGATACTGGCACAAACAAACCATTTACCCACCGCCAGCAACGCCGCTTCGATGCTCAACCTGGATCAGCTGACGGGATCAGGCAGTCGGCTGAACCCGCAAAAATATGGCGCAGCCACCGGCAATCGGCAGGATACCTTGAGCCGCAGCCAAGGCCGTATGGGCGACCTGGATGTGCCCACGGTCAAACGGCAATCGGAATTGGAAGGCTGGGGCATGGGGCCGCAGTGATACAGCCCCGAAAACTATCAAGCGTTAACGGCGTCTTTCAAATTTTTACCCGCTTTAAAAGACGGTATTTTCGCTGCGGCAATCGTGATCGCGGCTCCGCTTTGTGGGTTACGGCCTTGACGCTCAGCCCTTTCCTTGACTTCAAAAGTGCCAAAGCCCACCAAAGTAATGGAGTCACCGGCTTTTAAGGTGGTTTCGATGGTTTTGGTCAAACCTTCCAAAGCACGACCGGCGTCGGCTTTGGTCAGGTTAGCTTGTTGGGCAATGGCGTCGATGAGTTCGGATTTGTTCATTAATAGTTTCCTTGATTGGTGTGATAAAAAGAGATGTAGTTAGCTTTCTTTGTGATCGCATGATTGAGGACATAGTATCAATCACAAATAGATAATATTGACTTGTTTTCCAAAAACGGCTTGGACTGTTGGTATCAGATGGTCATGATGGCTGAGAAAAATGACTTGCGTCTGCTCGGATAATCCCCTGAGGGCTTCAAACCCTGCTTTAGATCGTACATCATCGTAATTGATGAACAGATCGTCGGCGATAAAGGGCAAAGGCAGGGTTTGTTCTAGGTGCATTTCCAAGGCGGCCAGTCGAAGCGCCAAATAGAGCTGGTCCCGTGTACCGTCACTGAGCCCAGAGATGCCGACCAGTTTTCCGTCCGACCGCACCCCCTCCAAAACCATCGGTTCGCGATCAAAATCCACAACAAGTTTCCGAAATGCCCCTGAAGTTAATGTTGAAAAAATTGCGCTTGCCCTCAGCAGCAATGGCCCTTGTTTCTCTTCCCTATAGCGCTCTATTGACCAGCGTAGCAAGTGCCCAGCTGTTAAGACTTTAACATATCGTTCCGCCACATCCGACATTTTGGCAAGCGCTTCTTGCCGTTGTGCTTCAGCTTGGGCGGCGGCATTAGAACCACCGATGTCGGACAAAATCCGTGCCGCATTGGCCAAGTCAGCCGAAAGATCGGTTTGCCGCTGTACGGTGTCAGACAATTCATCATTGATTTTCGCTAACCCGGATACTAACTGGACTAAGTCGGCCGCATCAATCTCGGCTTCGATTTGTGATCGGTTAAGACCATCCCCCCCATTGAGCAGGGCCGTTTGGGACTCGATCAACCCGGCGTTTAAACGGCGATGTTCGTCAGACCGCCTGATGGTTTCTGCCAACAACGCAGTGGTATCAACGTTAGCCCTAGCCATCAATGGCTTCAGGTTTGCCGTTGCTGTTTGGATCAATTCCTTGGCTTCAAGGACTTGGGTCTGAACCAAGCGCAACATTTCCTTCAAACGTTCCCGTTCTGCATGGGATTCGCGGGCCCGGGTCAGCCGGTTTGCAAGTTCTAGGGCAATTTCGCTAGCCGACATACCCGTAAGTTCTGGTGCAATGATTTCCGCCAAACGATTAGCGTTAACAGAAAAGCCCTTAAGATCAGCGTTCATGGTATCAATACGCTCAACCTGAATTTGGCGCATCTTTTCCAATTGCTCAGCAATTTTGCCAATAAGTTCAAGTGCGCCTTCAACGGTTCCTGGATCGCTATCCGGGGATAATCCCGCTTTTACCAGCGTAGTGGACCATGCTTCAGTCCAGCGGTTTTCTTCTGCCTTCGCGTCATCGGTCGCTTGCTTTAGCGTGGTTGCAAGTGTCTTCGCGGTAAGCAATTGGGTGGATAAGGTTTCGCGGCGGACGTTCGCACCATCGGTTTCTTGGATAAAATTGTCCGCTTGCACACTGAGCAACGAAAGGCTATCGGCTTCGGTCACCGGAAGCCCGGTTTCCCGTAAGGCGTTCATCAGATTGATGCTGGCTGCCTCGACCCATAGACAAGTTGAGTCAACGTCATCTTGTGCCTCTTGATAAACCGTTGCCGCCCTGAGAACCTTTTCCCGCTTGATTATCCATGCCCCAATTTCCTCTAACGGCATACCCACCAAATTGAGGCTGATCGCCTGTTTAGCCCAACCCTCATCCAGTCGTTGGATTTCCTGTTCCAATTCCGTCTGCCGACTTTCAATAATCAACAGTTGCTGTTTTTCGCGCTCAAGCTGATGCAACAAACTTTGCAGTTCAGTTGCCTCCTCCACATCATCCAGCAGCCTATCGGCAACGCTGTCGGCATAAACCATTGTCGCTTCGAATTTTGGTGCGGTCAGTTGCAGAATAGCCTTGTCATTTTTGATAGCAAGCCATGATGCGTCCCGTTCTTGCCGTGCTTGCAGGACGGTATCACGGGTGGTGGGATGATGCAGTTCCTGAAATTGGGAGATAGCCAATTCAATCCGAGCGACCTCCGCCTTTTGGGTTTTCAGCCTCACTGATTCGGCTTTTTGATCGGCGATAAGACTCTGACGGTCTTGCTGCAAACGTGATATTTTTTCTGGACCAGGTGGCTGTATTGTGAGCAATTCAGGCAATGGCTTCTGCCATTGTCCTAATTCTTGTAAGGAACCTTCCAACGCTGATTTGGCTTTGGTCAGAACACGTTGTTGCTTTTGATGGGTAGCCTGTATATCACCTAAAGACTTGGCATGGGCTAATGCCGCACGTAGGGCGGGTTTTATTTCGCCACCCTGAACATTGGCCAGTTGTTTTGAGAGTTGGTCAATTTCGGACAGCTTATTGCTTTCCGCCTTTTCAGCTGATCGCAGGGTCTGATTGACCCCACCATGATCACGGATTAATTGTCTGAGTTCACGTTGTACGAAAAGCTTGGGCAGGCGTTGGGCGATAGCCTGTTCAGATTCCGGCAGCCAACCCAGCTGGGAGCATGAATGGCAAACCTCCTGCCAAAGGGCGGCTATTTCATATCTTCGACGTTCAATATCCCGGTGATAGGCGCTATATTGAAGACGAAGGTTATCGAGTGTACCAATGTCGGCAGCCATGCCCAGCATAGCTTCGTCGACATGGATTTGTCCTAAAGCCTCGGTAGTTTTCTCAACTTCACTCTCCCGCAGCTCCAAACGCTGGCGTGCTACGGCAAGGTCTCGCTCTGATACCGATAAAATCGTGGCTGCGTCAGTCGATAATTCAATCACCTCACCAAGTTCAGCCAACTTCATCTCGTTATCCCTGATGGCGATCAAAAAGGGTGCCAGCCTTCGAATGCGTTCAAGGCTATTTCGCTGGCTTTGGAGTTGCTGATGGCGGTCACGCTCACCACTCAACAATTCTTGCAGTTCCTCAACCTTATTATTGGCCTCCACCCACACCTTGGTTCGGACGGTTGCTTCCTTTAACGTAGTTGCCGCCTTTTCGAGCTGGTCGGCAGCGATGTAATAGGCCCTATCGGCCGATTTTCTCGGCGCCCACAGTTTATCGGCTTCAGCGACCAGTGCATCACGAATTTTGCCGAGACTGGCAACGCCCGCCGCTGATTGAAACAGAATCTGGCCCACATCGTTCTCGGCATTCAAGATGCTATTGCCTCCCGAAACCAAGCGGGTGTGGTCAAGGCCAAACATTTGATCGAAAAAATGCCTATCCGCAGTCCCCAAAAACGGTAGTAACACGGATTCCGCCAAGACAGCATCCAAGGGTGAGCGCAGCGTTTGTTTTTGGGCTTTTGTCCGATTAAATTCCAAAGCGCCCGACGGGTTGCCGATGTACGCCCCCAAGCGCAGTTCGTTGAGCGGGTGCAAGAAACCTAAGGCTGAACGCGTGGGTATGCCGAACAACAAATCAACAATCGCGGAGCGTAGGGTGGACTTACCCGCCTCATTCGGGCCGACAATCAGATGAAAATCCTGCTTGGCTTCCGGGAACTCGATTGAACGGTTAGAAAATTTGCCATACTTGATAAGGTCTAAACGATGAAAGCGCATATCGCTTACTCCACCATTGCCAAATGCGAGACTAGCCCCGAACGCACTTCGCGCACCAGTCCGGCCAGGTCGCCGGAGCGGATATCCTTGAAATAAGGGACAGCGGTTTGCAACTCCAAGGGTGCCTTGTTGACCAAACCTAATAGCTCTTCTTGCAGGCTTTTGAGAAAGTCCGGGTCTGCTTCAGCAGCCTCGAGCAGATTCTGCAAGTCTGAAAGTGCATCGACCCGCGTCTTGACCGCTACACCGTCATCCGTTGCTGAAGTATTGATCCTCACCTTTTCAATCCAAATTCGCTCCGCCCCAATGGTTACAGCCAAGGCTAAGACCTCGGCACGCAGTTGGGATTCCAGCCCGAAAAGCTCACCATGAGCCGGTGTCTTGCCGATAACCGTGACTCTTATGGCGGTTGGAATGGAAGTGGCGGTGTTTTGGACAAGTGCATTTAGCCCTCTACCAATGGCAACCACCACTTCAGATAAAGAATGGCACTCGCTTACATTGACTTCAAGGTTGCACCAGCGCAGCACGTCCACAAAAAGCCGTTCAACTTCTGGAACGCCGGATTCATTCACGGTAACGAGAACCGCCCCGCGTGGGCCCGTCTCCCGGATATGTCGCCCCTGAAGGTTGCCGGGGAAAACCACCGTCGAGGCGCCTTGCCAAATTTGATGCTCATGGACATGTCCTAATGCCCAATACTGGTAGCCTTTGGCATGAAGTTCATCAAGACTGCACGGGGCGTAGCTGGCGTGCGCCGCATTGCCTTCAAGCGCGGTGTGTAATACGCCAATATTGAACATTCCCGGTGTCGGAGCCGGATACCCTGTCACAAGATTCTCGAATGTTTCTTTTTCCTTAAAGCTACGGCCATGAAGGGCGACTTTTAGGCTTTCCAGACGAAAAGTAGTGGGCTTGCGGGTGTCGAAGGTAAAGACATTGTCAGGCAATTGCAGTTTTTTGGTCATTTCACTTTCGGCATCATGGTTGCCGAACAGCAGGTAAACCGGTATTCCTGCTTTTTTTAAGCGCCCCATTTCTTTACAGAAATAAATGCCGGTGTTGTGATCCTTCCAAGTACCATCGTACAGATCGCCGGCAATGACCATGAAGTCAACGGGTTGCTCAAGCGCTTCGGTAACTAGGTTGGTAAAGGCATCGCGTGTCGCCGTGCGCAGCATTTCCACCGGGGCATCGGCATAAGCGCTTAACCCAGTTAATGGACTATCCAAATGTATGTCTGCGGCATGTATGAATTTCACT
The DNA here is from genome assembly GCA_030653435.1 of Methylovulum sp. GTDB lineage: Bacteria > Pseudomonadota > Gammaproteobacteria > Methylococcales > Methylomonadaceae > Methylovulum. The sequence goes on along the minus strand of JAURZI010000103.1, from coordinate 44,836 downwards.
GACTTATTCCTTATTAGGGTGTACTTAACAGTCTGAATTAGGTTTGCACTCGGCAGGCGCATCTTCGCCAACCAATACGGGTTTATTGCCGTCCCACAGTACCGCGTAATGGCCCAGTCGCCGCTTGCGTTCCAAGGTATCTGCAACCGCTTGCTGCAAACAATCGAGCATCGCTTGCGCTTTGGGATTTAGGTTTACGGGCGTTTGCGCACTCATCGCTGCGCCTCCTGTTGCAAAAGTTGAAAAAATTCGTGATGCAGCACCTGCCGTTGTCCGGCGTTTTGCTGAAAGACCAACGTCGGAGTGTTGTCGTTGTTCATAAAACAAAATGCCTGATCGACTAGCGGGGAAAATAGCTGGAAAAAATTATGCAGACTACGCGGAAACCGCCTAACAATCGCGTCTGCGGGAATGTCATGTCCGCCGTGGGCGACGCGTTCCGCGACACGCAATCCCGACAGTTCCGCACTGGGCAAGGCCAAATAGATCAATTCCACCCGCCATCCGCTGGCTTGTAATCGCCGAATCAGCTTAAGGTAACTGCGTCCGGCGAGCGTGGTTTCAAAGGCAAAATCTTGTCCAGCGGCGATATGGTTTTCTATTTCATGCAGAAACAAACGGCTGGCTGCCAATAATTGCTGTTCGGGCGCAAGCGGCGACAAACCAGCGGCAATCAGGTCGGCGTTGACAAAATGGCGGCACAGGGCAACTTTCGGCAAGAAGTGCAACGCGAAGGTGGTCTTGCCCGCGCCATTCGGGCCGGCGATGATCCAGCAAGTCGGCATTAGCCCGCCTCCGTTTCCCGCATTTCGGCGATTGTAGGTTCGGCAATCCAGCCCTTGCCGACTTCCTGATTGAGCTGGGCGTAGAAAGCGTCAATTTCACCGCCATAGCGTTGCCATAAATCACCTGCGGACATTTCACTCTGATGCCGCGCCAAAATAGCCGCCAGCGGTGCTTGTTCTTTGATGTCGGGGTTGTTGGCTAGGCGCAACTTGGCGATCAGTTCGGTTTTTGGGGATTTCAAGGCTTCTTCCTCTTCGGTGCGGATGCCAGTTATTGCAGCGATGCTGCTCACAGCAAATCTACTATGAAGTTGTTGCTTCAATTTCAATTGTTCAGATAGCTGATTACAAATTGTCATGAGCGTCTCAACTTTTATAAGAATTCGTTCTTGTTCAGCTCTTGGTGGTAAAGGAATAGGAATGGCGCGTAATTTGTCTTGGGATATATTCATCTGGCTATCAGCCATGCCAGACTTTTGTCTTTCAAGTATTCGCCCTGACTCGCCCGCTGATAAACAAAGTGCGATATATCGGGCATCAATCAAATCGTTAACGATATGAAACCTGATGATTTTGTCTGAAATCATTAAACGCGCAGGTGTTTTATCCACTACACAGCAGATGGCCACACGATTTTTTGGCCCGGCTCGTGTGATTAAAATATCACCATCATTTACTTCATAATGTGGACGTGGTTGTAAAGAATTTGGCAACTCCTTATGTTCATTGGGTAGAAACTGGAGCGTTTGAACAGCAGTCGTTTTCAGTATCGCCCAAGTGTTCTCGTCGCGACGAGGGTGGGCTAAACAAGCCGGACTCCAACCAGCATCAATATGACTAATGGCTTCATCAAGAGTAAGGCATGTCCAATGAGAGGGAAGAACAGTTTCTTGCAATGTTTCAGCGGCAACGGGCTTGCGATGGTTTATTTGACCGCTTGCAATTAATTGTTTTTTACACGTTTGGATTTGCTCAATAAGATCAATGGCATTACCGTCATCAGGTTCTTTGTATGACAAGCGTCCAGCAACAGCAAGATCAAGAATCGTTTTTCGTAATGCTTGAATCGCTGATTCTGAATTTAATAGCAGATTAGCTTCTGCATTCAGCCTGTTCCAAGCTGTTTGTATTTCTATTGGAGACTGCGCATTTGATAATGCATCAAAAATGGAAATGGACGTGATTTCAGATAACTTTTCTCTGTCTTGCTGCTGGGTTTCCAGCTTGTCACACAAGGCCATCAGTTCATCGACTTTGGCGACGATGCGGGCTTGTTCTTCAATTGGCGGTAGTGCAGAGGGTAATGCAAGAAGTTGATCTTGCTTGATACCTGAAACAGTAGTTCCCTTGCCTTTGATGTTTCTTGTCCGATATAAAATATAGAAATAATCAATATTGACTTCTTCGGGCAACTCAAATGCCTTCAGGTCTTGATTGATGGCAACCGGAATCTTGTTAATCACCACCTTTCCTAAGCCCATGCGCGTACAAACAATGACTCTTCCGGCGGGAATAAGATTGGTAGAGCTATTTATCACACCTTCTTCACTGATTAGGTCTTCAGTCTCGGTGAGATATTTGTTGTTTTTGAGGTCTTTAACGCTCGCCCAAGGAATTGCTCCTTTCCAATATGCGGGATTTCCTTTTGATGGAGTTCCGCCACCCGTTATCGTCAAGACTAAATCACCCAATCGGCATACAGCCCAATGCGAAGGAACTCTAATATCGGTTCTGTCCAATCTTGTTTGCGCAGGTACAACCTTTTTTTGTTCAGGGTGCGTTGTTTTTTTGAAGTTGATTGACTCCAGCAAAGGCGTAGCATCTTGAGGTTCATCTGGAACAAGCAAATCCCCAGATACCGCAAGCGTAAGAATCATTTGTCTCAGCTGTTGAATCCCGCCTTGCGCCGAAACAATATGCCCAAACTCCGCCAAAAACCGCTGCGCATCCATCAATCTTCCTCCACTTGCACATCGCCCAGCCGTTGCCGCGAGTTACTAATCGCCTCATGGAGTTTTTGTTGCAGTACGGCCTTGGGCGGCAGTTCGGTCAGGTATTCGGCGACATGGATGCCGGTCTGATCCAGTTCCAGCAATTCGATTTGTTCCTGTTTTTTGCCGCTGCACAGAATAATGCCCAGCGGTGAGGCTTCGCCGGGCTCCTGCTCGTATTTGGCTAACCAACGTAAATAAAGCTCCATCTGGCCTTTGTCGGCGGCTTTAAAATCGCCCAGTTTCAGGTCGATAGCCACCAGCCGTTTCAAGCGGCGGTTGTAAAATAACAAGTCGATATAAAAATCGTCGTTGTCGATTTGCAAGCGTTTTTGCCGGGCGACAAAGCTAAAGCCCGCGCCCAATTCCAGCAGGAAATTTTCCAGCTCCCGCAATATGGCATCTTCCAGGTCTTTTTCCAGATAGCGGTCATTGAGCTGTAGAAAGTCCAGCACATAGGGGTCTTTGAGTACAAGATTGGGCGTAACTTCGCCCGTTTCGCGCAATGCCGCCAGTTCGGCAATTAATACCTCATCAGGTTTGCGCGATAGTGCGGTGCGTTCAAACAGCATGGAATCCAATCGCCCTTGCAAGGTGCGGGTGCTCCAACGCTCGGCTTGGCACATTTCAATATAGAATTCGCGTTTCAGCGAGTCGCTGATATAAATCAGGCTACGCAAGTGCGTCCAGCTTAATTGTCTACTCAGTGCGTAGACAATCTCCTCGGCAGGAAAGACATCGGCAAAACGCAACATGTGGCGCAGGTTTTTGTTGGAAAAACCGCGCCCATAGTCGCGTTCCAGTTGCTTAGACAGGCTGGCAATGATTTGCTCGCCGTATTCGGCACGTTCGCCTTTGAGCACTTCGCTTTGGATGCGCCGACCAATATGCCAGTAAAGTACGGTCAACGCGCTATTAACTACGGTGGCAAGTTGCGCACGGCTTTGGCTGATGAGTTGGCGAATATCGCTTAGCAAGGCTTGCGCGGCGGCAGGGTCGGTGGCGATGGGATTCATGCTTCAGCCTCCGTGCTAAAGTGATGCGCCAATGCCGCCGCCAGCTCGCCCTTCAACTGGTTTTGCGTGTCTTCAATTTGTCCCAGCAGTTCCTTGTATTTTTGTAGCAGCACATCGGGATCGTGGATTTCGTCCGCCGCTGCATTGGGGTTTTTGATGTCGAGGTTGTAGATAGGCCAGTAGAGGCGGTCGCCTGCGGTTTGCGCATCGCGAGCGGCTAAACGCAAGGTGTCCGCTTGTTCGCGCAGCACCAGGATTTGCTCATCGACTGGTTTGCGCTGAACGGGGTCGGTGACGCCGGTAATTGAGCTTTTCAGGTCTTTGCCCTGGTTGTCCAGCGCGGCAGCTTGGTTGTTCAGTTGCTCGGCTTTGTCCCAATGCGGCTTGGCGGCGGCTTCGGCTTCGAGCTTTTTGGTTTTGAAGTCGATTTTCCAGGCGTTTTCGCTCTCCACGCGCTCGGCAAAGCCGTTTTCTTCGTTGCCCCACCAATCCTGTTCGGCTTTAAATTCGCGGTAATCTATAGGCTTGGTTTTGGAGTAACTTTTGTAGCCCGCCGGATAGGGATGTTCGTAAAACCAGATGGTTTCAGTCGGTTTGCCTTTGGTAAAAAACAGCAAGTTGGTTTTGATCGTGGTGTACGGGGCAAACACGCCTTTAGGCAAGCGGATGACGGTGTGCAGATTGCATTCGCGCAGCAGCAACTCTTTCAGTTTGCCTTTGATGCCATCGCCGAACATCGTGCCGTCCGGCAACACCACCGCACCGCGCCCACCATCGTCTTTGAGCAGTTTCTTGATAATCAGCGCCATGAACATATCGGCGGTTTCACGGGTTTTCAGGTCGCTGGGGTAGTCGGTGCCGACGCCGTCATCTTCATAGCCGCCAAACGGTGGATTGGTAATCAGGCAAGCGACTTTTTCATCGGCTCGCCAGTCGTTCCACGGGCGGCCTAAGGTGTTGCTGTGGTCAATCTGGCTGGGCACGTCGATGCCGTGCAGCAGCATGTTGGTGGTGCAAAGCAAATGCGGCAGTTGTTTTTTTTCTATGCCGTGGATCAGTTGTTCAATCGCGCGTTTGTCGTCGGGGCTGGATTTGTCGCTGAGTTGATGGCGGAAGTGGTCAATGGCTGCGGTCAAGAAACCACCAGTACCGCAGGCCGGATCCATCACCGTTTCGCGCTTGGCTAAATTCGGATTGATGCGTTCGACCATGAATTGCGTGATGGCGCGGGGTGTATAAAACTCGCCCGCATTGCCTGCGCCGCGCAAATCGTTCAGCAATTGCTCGTAAACATCGCCGAGATGGGCGCGGGTCTTGAAGTCGTGAAAGTTAATCGCTTCTTCCAGTTTTTCGATCACCGCCAACATCAGCGAGCCGTTTTTCATGTAGTTGTTGGAGTCTTCGAAAACTTGCTTGATGACTTTTTTGGTCGGGCTGTCCGACGCATCGATGTCTTTCAACGCCGGAAAAAGTTCGTTATTGATGAACGGGGGCAGCTCGCTGCCTTGGATTTGCGGTTTTTTCTTGCCTTCGTTGTCGGCTTTGTAGGCCGCCCAGTTGCGCCAACGGAATCGTTCCGGGATTGGTGATTGATATTTTGGGTTATCGTCCTCCCATTCCTCTTCGCGCTGGTCGAAGACCTTGAGGAACAACATCCAGGTCAACTGACCGATGCGCTGCGCGTCGCCATCGACACCATCGTCTTTGCGCATGATGTCCTGGATGGATTTTATGGTACTGCTGATATTCATGTTTTCCGTTCTTTTGTTTTATAGCGGGATAGGGTTTAAGTTTTGCGGCTCAGGCCGATTTTTGTTGCAAAGTTTCGTCGTAGAGGGCTTGCTCCAGCTCTTGTATGGCCTGTGCGTAGTTCTCGGTGCTGCCGAAAATGCCGCGCCGGATTTGGGTTTTGGTGCCGATTTGGTCGAAGGGCGGTAACTCCAGCACTTTGCTGTCTTCGATGTCCTGCACACCGTGATCGGCGAATTTATCGAGCAGGGCTTCCAATACCATCCGCGCCTGCTCGCCGTATTTGCCGAATATATCGCGCTTTTTGACCTGGTTGGCACGTTCGCGGCGCGTCAGCGGTTTTTGGTTAAAGGCGACATGAGCGACCAAATCAAATACATCCAACTCAGCACCGTTAGCAACGGCTTGCTGCAAAACTTCCAGCGGTATGCCCTGATCTTTGAGTTCGTCTAGTATGGCTTGCTTGCGTTCGGACTCTGACCAGCGTCGCAAGAAATCGGTCAGCGAACCGAATTGGGCTTGCAGCGATTTTTTGATGTCGTCCTTCAGTAGGACTCGGTAGTCTTCGGTGATGAGTTTACCGTCTGCATCCAGATATTGCGAACGCTCGACGGCGACACGCACATCGACATCATCCAGTACATATTTAGTGCGGCCTTCGCCGACGCCACCGGTGCCTTCGCCCTCCGGTGGCTGAATGAGGGCATCCGTGATCGTGGTTTGATCGTCAGGTGGAACCACGGGCTCATCCGGTTTGGGTTCGTAGATGATTACCGGTTCTCCGTCGAAATCAGGGTCTGCGAACAAACGCGTCGCCCCTTTGAAATCCATGATGGTGAAGTAAAGTTTTTGATAGTCTTCTCGCAGACGAGTACCACGACCGATGATTTGCTTGAATTCGGTCATCGAGTTGATGTTTTGGTCCAGCACGATGAGCTTGCAGGTTTTGGCATCGACGCCTGTGGTCAGCAATTTGGAGGTGGTGGCTATTACCGGGTATGGCTCGTCATTGTCGATAAAATAGGAAAGCTGGGCTTTGCCTTCGTTATCGTCGCCGGTGATACGCATAACATAGCGGCGATTGCTTGCAGCAGCGGGGATGAGCCTGACCAGTTCCTGGCGCATCCGCTCGGCATGATCCTGGTCGTCACAAAACACGATGGTCTTCGCCATCGGGTCGGTGTTTTTCAGGTATTCCCAAATCCTGCTCGCCACCAGCTTGGTGCGTTTTTCCAGCACAAGGTTGCGGTCAAAATCCTTGGTGTTGTAGTGGCGTTGTTCGACAGTTTGCCCGTGCTTGTCGATTTTACCTATTTCAGGCGTGTAGCCTAGCGCGTCGGCATCGGTGACGATACGGATAACTTTGTAGGGCGCGAGAAATCCGTCTTCGATGCCTTGTTTGAGGGAATAGGTATAAACCGGATCGCCGAAATAGGTAATGTTGCTGACTTCTTTGGTTTCTTTAGGGGTTGCAGTTAAACCCAAGTGCGTGGCTGAGCTGAAATAATCGAGGACTTCGCGCCATGCCGAATCATCGGCGGCACTGCCACGGTGGCATTCATCAACGACCACCAGATCGAAGAAATCAGAAGGAAACTGGCGGTAAATCTGCTGCCATTCTTCCTTGCCCGTCACTGCCTGATAAAGCGCAAGATAGACTTCGTAATTCTTTTTAACTTCCCGGTTGGTGATCTTGTGCATGACCTCGCCAAAAGGGGCAAAGTCTTGTTGCATGGTCTGGTCAACCAGGATATTGCGGTCGGCAAGAAACAGCGTGCGCTTTTTGGCTTTGGCTTTCCACAAACGCCAGATAATCTGGAAAGCCGTGTAGGTTTTTCCGGTGCCGGTCGCCATGACCAAAAGTACCCGTTGTTGGTTTTTGGCGATGGCCTCAATCGCACGGTTGATCGCGACCCGTTGGTAGTAGCGCGGGGCTCGACCGCTGCCGTCGCTGTAGTAAGGTTGTTCGATCAATTTAACGGCTTTAGGATCGGTGAGGCCTTTCCATTCCCGGTAGATTGACCACAGCGTTGCCTGGCTGGGGAATTCGCTGAGTGACAGTTCACGTTCTATAGGCTGTGATAAACCCGTGCGGTCATGCAGTAAAAAACCGTCGCCGTTACTGCTGATGGCAAAAGGCGCATCCAGCAGTTCAGCATAGGCCAAGGCTTGCTGCATGCCATGCCCCACCGGAAATTTGTTCTGTTTGGCTTCGACGATAGCGATGGGAATACTGGAGCAGGCGTAAAGGACATAATCGGCGCGTTTAGGGCCGCCTTTGACATCCGGGTTTTTGATACGGGCAGCCAGATTGCCGCGCACCATAACACGACCATCCGTGAGCCTTACTTCTTCACGAAAATCCTGTTGCTGCCAACCGGCCTGTTGGATAGCCGGGGTGATAAATTTTGTGCAAATGTCGCGTTCGCTGAGGATTCGTTTGTCCACACTATTCCCTAACCCAATAAATATCGAAGGGTAAGCGTTGCTTCTCTGGTAGGCCAATGTGCTTGATGACTTTTTAGAATTTGCATTGCAGGCCTACCCATTTTCTACAATATTAATCAATAGGTTATTAATTGTTTCATAAGTGCTTGCACCTTAGATTTTAAAATTGTTCCGGCAAGCACTTATGAAACAATTAATACCATGTCCTCTAAAACACCTTCATCAGCCATGATGAAGCCTTGGTTAAAATGTTCTGTTAGTCGCGTTTTAAAACTGTCTAAGTCCAGACCTGCCATGTGCACAGCACTGGCAAAGCTTATTTTTCTGGCGTGATACAGGCTTGCTACTAGAAAAAACTCCGACGCATGGCTACCCAGTGCCTGTAGTATGTCATCAAATTCAGGCGGGAGTTGTATGTGCATATTTTCCTTATGTTTAGCCGATCGATTATGGGCTCGGTAACTGGCGTTTAGATAAGCCTGTGGGATAAGGCCGCTTTGGAAATGGCTCTTTCTGAAGCTGGCTTGTCCATTATTGTAGGAAGCAAGGCATTCGTCCAAATCTTTTTATAACGTGGGTAATTCGTGCTGATGGTATAACGCCTGAAAATTTAGCAAAACGCTTGCATTAGCGTGTTATCGAAAGGTGGAGGGTAATCTTGGATTAGCGTTTTCATTTGCTTAAGAGGGTTATCCGTGAATCCGAGAAAAGCTTACTTTCCAAGGATTCACAAATAAATTGGGACATTTGAATATAATTTATTCAAATCCAGCACGTGAATTGCATCAGTTTAGCCGTTGAAAATAGGCCGGTTTTTTTTGACCACAACACACAGATGTTGCATTAATCCGCTAATTTATCCCCCATCTATCCAAGAAACGGGTCAAGCGCAACACGCGCTCCCCTTATCAACAACCTGCCACATTGATTTAGCTGTTACAAATGGCTAAAAAAGATGGTGTAAAAAGTCGTCATGACGACGACGATTCCAAAGTATCCATAAAACCTGACTTCATCGAATGGTTTTCTAATGGCGGTACTCAGAGTTCTATTAAATTTTTTCATGGCCTTCACCCCACACCCTAAAAATGAGCTGTTAAAAGACGCAAACCGATACCGCTACATCATATCCAGTGCTATCAGCCGTGTAACCTTCCGCATTTTCGAATCCCTTCATATCCATAGCCTGTTTGCAATCCACCTTATTCCAGCGTTACTATCTGACAAGCAGCGCTTTAGTCTAACTTCCGCGTCTCGCCGATGATTCTTTCTGTTGCTTTTATGACATCACAGTCATAAATAAATATCCATAATTACAGGTAACTTTTTAATAAAAGCGAACTGCATAGCATTATTTCGGTTACCCAAATCGTTTGACAAATATCCTGACAAATAATGTGGCGGAAACTGTATCGCCAAGAAAACGATGATAAAGCGCTTCGATGTCGTTGTGGGACATGAAGGCATAAACACCGAAGCCTTTAGCGCAGGTAAATTCAGCGCTTAAGATCTCGGTAAAGTCAGTTTTTTCTATTCTTGATAATGTGCTCATGGCGGTCTCTCCACTGTTGTTTTTTTGACGGTTACCTGATATGAAGCATATTCAATGCCATGCCTAACCCATCGCGGCAACGCCTGTTATCAGATGTCTTACATACTGTATCGGCCGTTTTCGACAGTCTTTAACACTATCGACACCATCATAATTAATTACATCTTTCAATGGGTTGACATAATCATTTGTCACTTTGGGTTACTCGCTGGCAACAACGTTGAGAATCCGGCTGGAATAAACAAATGAACGGGGGAAAACCGGAAATATTTAAAATCAGTAGTGACGATTAGGCAGCGCTTGGTGCCATAGGAAAATGACATTGTCGGTGGGGGGAGCAAATGTTCAGCGATGCGTTATGATATGGGCCACACATCATAATAATGGTAATTAAATCTACTTAACCAAAGCAACGCTGACCCCAATCAGCATTTTTGTAAGGGACACCGATGGGCCAATACATTATCCGCCGCTTTTTATACGCCTTACCGCTGTTGATGGGCGTCAATATCCTGACGTTTGTGCTGTTTTTTATCGTCAACAGCCCCGATGATATGGCGCGTATGCAACTGGGGCACAAGCACGTCACCGAAGCCGCCGTGCAAAACTGGAAACAGCAGCATGGTTATGATGTGCCCTTATTATGGAACCCACAAGCGCCTGCACAGGAAAAAATAACCCGGACTATTTTTTACCAAAAATCGGTGGGCTTGTTCCTATTCCGCTTCGGCATCTCCGATAGCGGTAGGAATATCGGCGCAGACATCCAGGAGCGCGCCTGGCCCAGCCTCGCACTGGCAATGCCGACCTTATGCCTGGGACTGCTGGTCAATATCTGCGTGGCATTGATGATGGTGCTGTTTCGGAACAGTTATTTGGAACACGCGGGCCTAATCTTGTGCGTGGTGTTCATGTCGGTTTCCTCATTGTTTTATATTATCGGCGGCCAGTTTGTCGTCGCCAAACTGTTAAAGCTGGTGCCTATTTCCGGTTATGAAGACGGCTGGGCAGCCGCCAGGTTTTTGCTTTTGCCTGTGCTGATTGGCGTGTTTTCAGGCGTAGGTTCAGGCGTGCGCTGGTATCGGACGCTGTTTTTGGAAGAAGTAGAAAAGGATTATGTACGCACCGCCAGGGCTAAAGGCCTGAGTGAAACCCAAACCCTGTTCCGCCACGTACTGCCCAATGCAATGATCCCGATATTGACCGGCGTCGTCGTCGTTTTGCCCTTGTTATTTATGGGCAGCCTGATGATGGAATCCTTTTTCAGCATTCCAGGTTTGGGCAGTTATACGATAGACGCGATTAACAGCCAGGATTTCGCCATCGTCCGGGCGATGGTGTTTCTGGGTTCGGTGCTGTATGTGGCGGGACTGTTGTTGACGGACATTTCCTATACGCTGGTTGATCCCAGGGTCAGGTTGTCGTAACCGTGATGTCTTTAGGGCAATTAGCGCTGGCAAACCCCGCAAAACACCGTCGAGCGGTTAGCCAGCCTGATTTCCGTCAATGGCTGCCCGCATACCGTGCAAGCCAATCCGGTACGCCCGTATACCTGTAACGACTGTTTGAAATAGCCGGGCTTGCCTGTTTCATTGACAAAATTGCGTAACGTAGTCCCGCCTTGCCGAATGGCGTTTTGTAGCACCACGCGGATACTGTCGGCCAGTCTTTCGTAGCGCGCCAACGAAATTTTACCGGCATGGCGTAATGGCAGTATGCCCGCCATAAACAGGGCTTCATTGGCATAGATATTACCGACGCCGACGACAATATGGCTGTCCATAATAAAAGACTTTACCGGCACTTTACGGTTTCTGGACAAGGCATAAAGCAGTGCGCCCGTAAAATCAGCCAATAACGGTTCTGGCCCCAGATTCTTCAGCAAAGGGTGTTCGAAGACAGCAGCATCCGTCCATAGCACCGCACCGAAGCGCCGCGGATCATTAAACCGCAACACGGTATCATTGCTAAAAACAAGATCGATATGGTCGTGTTTACCGGCAACTTGGTCTGTGGACATTATTCTCAAGCTACCGGACATGCCCAGGTGCACCAGCATCGTGCCCGCTTCAGTCGCAAACAGCAAATATTTTGCCCGTCTGGAAACCGACCGGATGCTAAGCCCCGTTAGCGTTTGCGCCAACGCTTCAGGCATCGGCCAACGCAATTTAGGCTGACGGATAATCACCTCTTTAATACGCTGGCCTTCAATATGCGGAGCAATGCCGCGACAGGTGGTTTCAACTTCGGGCAACTCAGGCATGATGGAACCGGCGTATGCTTACTGATGCAGATGCGCGGACAACCAGCGTTCAGCAGCGTCTTCCGCGATACCCTTGCGCTTGGCATAATCGGCTAACTGGTCTTTATCTATTTTGCCGACATTAAAATACTGGGAGCCGGGATGCGAAAAATACCAGCCGCTGACAGCAGATGCCGGATACATCGCATAGCTTTCGGTAAGCTCTATGCTGGTGTTTTCGGTTACATTGAGCAACTCGAACAGCTTGGCTTTCTCGGTATGGTCGGGGCAGGCCGGATAGCCCGGTGCCGGGCGTATGCCTTGATACACTTCGTTGATTAATTGCTCGTTATCGTGGGTTTCATCTTCGGCATAACCCCAGTATTCTTTTCTGACAACAAGGTGCATGTATTCGGCAAACGCTTCCGCCAACCGATCCGCCAATGCTTTAAGCATGATTGAGCTGTAATCGTCATGTTCCCGCTCAAACTGTTGCAACTTGGCTTCGATGCCTATACCGGTCGTGACGGCAAAGGCACCGATATAATCTGACTTGCCGCTGTTTATCGGCGCGATAAAATCAGACAGGCAATAATTCGGCCTGCCCGGCGCCTTAACATTTTGCTGGCGCAAATGATGCAGGACTTCACGTTTCTGCGTGCGCGACTCATCGGTATATACGACCACATCATCACCATCGCTTTGCGCCGGAAAAAAACCGATGACGGCGCGGGCAGTCAGCCATTGCCCGGCTATGATATTTTTCAGCATCGCTTGTGCATCGGCAAACAGTTTTCTGGCTTCAATACCGATAACCTCATCATCCAGTATTTTGGGATAACTGCCAGCCATTTCCCAGGTTTGGAAAAACGGCGTCCAGTCGATATAGGCCGCCAACGTGGCTAACGGCACATCAGCAATCACCTTTACGCCCAGAAAGCTTGGTGGTACAGGCTCATAACCACCCCAATCAAACTTGTTTTGCCTGGCTTGCGCCAGCGAATGCTGCTTGGTTTTGGCTTCTTTGCCTTTGTGGCGTTCTCGGACCTCGGCGTATTCCTTGCGTATGCCCTGCATGAATTCGCTTTTCAGGTCTGCACTGAGCAGGTTACTGGCTACGCCCACGCCGCGCGAGGCATCCGTGACATAAACTGTCGCGCCGTGCTGGTAATGCGGTTCGATTTTAACGGCGGTGTGCGCGCGTGACGTAGTGGCGCCACCGATCATCAGCGGTATAGTAAAGCCTTGGCGCTGCATTTCTTTGGCAACATGCACCATTTCATCCAGTGACGGCGTAATCAGCCCGCTTAAGCCGATAATATCAACATTTTCCAAGCGCGCGGTTTGCAGGATTTTTTCGGCGGACACCATAACGCCCAAGTCTATGACGTCGTAGTTATTGCATTGCAACACGACGCCGACGATATTTTTACCAATGTCATGGACATCGCCTTTGACGGTCGCCATCAGGATCTTGCCATTGGTTTGCCGGTCGCCTGCGCCTTTGTCCGCTTCCATAAACGGCATTAAATAAGCGACAGCCTTTTTCATGACGCGCGCCGACTTGACCACTTGCGGCAAGAACATTTTGCCCGCGCCAAACAAATCACCGACTACATTCATGCCGTCCATCAATGCGCCTTCAATGACATGCAGGGGGCGTTCCGCTGCCAACCTCGCCGCTTCCGTATCTTCATCAATATAATCGGTGATGCCTTTGACCAAAGCATGTTCCAGGCGTTTTCCCACTGGCCAGCTGCGCCATTCCAGATTTTCCTGCTTGACTTCGCTGCTACTGCCGTCGCCTTTGTATTTTTCGGCCAGCTCCAACAGTTTTTCGGTGCCGCTGCCATCATGACGGTTTAATACGGCATCTTCAACTGCATCGCGTAAATCAGCAGGAATATCGGCATAAATCGCCAACTGTCCGGCATTGACGATGCCCATGGACATGCCCGCTTGTATGGCGTGATATAAAAAGACAGCATGGATGGCTTCGCGCACCGGATTATTGCCGCGAAACGAAAACGACACGTTAGACACACCACCAGAAACTAATGCGTAAGGTAGGTTTTGTTTGATTTCACGGGTCGCTTCAATAAAATCGACGCCGTAATTATTGTGCTCATCAATGCCAGTGGCTATCGCGAAGATATTGGGGTCAAAAATGATGTCTTCAGGCGGAAAATGCAGCTGGTCAACCAAAATATGGTAAGCACGGCGGCAAATTTCGACTTTTCTATCCTTGGTGTCGGCCTGGCCTTCTTCATCGAACGCCATTACGATTACAGCGGCGCCGTATCGCCTGACCAATTTCGCATGTCTGATAAACAAATCCTCGCCTTCTTTCAGCGAAATGGAATTGACCACCCCCTTGCCCTGAATACATTTAAGCCCGGCCTCCAAAATGTCCCACTTCGATGAGTCCAGCATAATCGGTATCTTGGCTATGTCAGGCTCTGATGCAATGAGCATCAAAAAACGCACCATCGCTTCCTTGGACTCCAACATGCCTTCGTCCATATTGATATCGATAATCTGCGCGCCGTTTTCGACCTGTTGCCTGGCGACATCTAACGCGGCCTCATAATCGCCTTCGATAATCAAGCGCTTGAATGCAGCCGAACCGGTTACATTAGTACGCTCACCGACATTGACAAACAGCGTGTCCTTGCCGATGATCATGGGCTCCAGACCTGCCAAACGGCATTTTTTTTCAATCGTTGGGATTTTTCTGGGACTATATTTTTGCACCGCATCGACGATGGCTTTGATATGTGCAGGGGATGTCCCGCAACAGCCACCTATAATATTCAGATAACCGCTTGCCGCCCAGTCTTCCAGCTCCTGCGCCATGGCTTCAGGCGATTCATCGTATTCCCCGAATTCATTAGGCAGGCCCGCATTGGGGTGGGCGGAAACGTGGGTGTCGGCAATGCTTGCCAATTCTGCAATATACTGCCTTAGCTCTTTTGCGCCCAAAGCACAGTTAAACCCGAAAGAAATCGGTTCGACGTGCTTTAATGAATGCCAGAACGCAGCAACGGTTTGCCCGGACAATGTCCGCCCCGAAGCGTCGGTGATAGTGCCGGAAATCATCACCGGCAACTTATAGCCCTTGCTTTCAAAAACATGTTCCACCGCAAAAATGGCGGCTTTCGCATTCAGCGTATCAAATATGGTTTCAATCAGGATAAGATCCGCGCCCCCATCCATTAAGCCTTGGGTGGCTTCGGTATAAGCGGTGACCAGTTCGTCGAAGGAAATATTCCTGAAACCCGGATCGTTAACATCAGGTGACATCGACGCGGTACGGTTGGTAGGCCCCAATACGCCTGCGACAAAACGCGGTTTTTCTGGCGTTTTTTGGGTGAATTCGTCAGCTGCTTGCCGCGCTAGCCGTGCCGATTCCAAATTGATTTCGTAAGCCAGCGACTCCATACGATAATCTGCCATAGCTATCGTCGTGGCATTGAACGTGTTCGTTTCAACAATATCCGAACCCGCCGCATAATAAGCACAATGAATGGATTTGATAATGTCCGGCTGCGTTAATGACAACAGATCATTATTGCCTTTAAGATCGACTTCCCATGCCGCAAACCGTTCCCCCCGATAATCTTTTTCGTCCAGTTTGTAGCTTTGGATCATCGTGCCCATTGCACCATCAAGAAATAGTATGCGTTGGGATAATTGCTGTATTAACAAGTCTGTTCTGCTCATGGGGAATAATGGTTAAGGATGGATGGAGATTATTGCAATATATTAATTGTGCAAATGCGGGGCAAGCACTATTATTTTTCGTTTTATACTGGAGGCAGATATGTCAAAACCTACAATTTTTCAGGTGGCTAAAAGCGTTTTATCGGCTTTTGTCGGTGTGCAAAGCGACGCTAACAGGCAAAAAGATTTTACACAGGGATCGCTGAAACTTTATATTATTGCGGGAATAATTTTCACTGCGGCCTTTGTGGTCAGCCTGATTTTTGTCGTTTCGAGCATTGTCGGATAAAGACCACACCCAAACCGAATTAACCGTGCAGCCTGACCAGCCATAAAAAAAGCCCAAGTGGACACTTGAGCTTTTTTATGCCGGGGTGACCTTTTTTGCTGTTATGACTTTTTAATGCCTTGTTTTAAGGTATCGACGATATTTTTAATGCCGCCGACAATAATATCGCTCATCCCACTGAATAAGGCTGTCAGCGTAATGTTCTCTTTAACGATAAATTTCACGCGTATGAATGCCACAATCAGAAGACCTACGATAGGCGGCATCAATTCCATAAATAGCGATACTAAAACACCACCACCACTTTGAAAACCACCTTCATTTTTTCTGTCGCCAACACTGGTTAAGTCGCGTTCATAGTTAGCATCCCCTTCACCACCCCTGAACAATTCTAAAAAATAAACATTTGCGTCAATCAATAAGACTTGTGAAGCCAAAAATACAGCCATACAACCAACAACCCACATTATCACATTACTTGTTCCTGCTTTCATGGCTGACTGATAAATCCAGACAGCGGCAAAAATCATTACGATAGCACCAATCATAGTTATACCCTTATATAAAAGTTATTATATTTTTGTTAGAAAATAAAAAAGGAACGGGCACTTTAAAATCATGCTGGAACCGTCTTTTTCAACGACTTTACATGATTCATATTTTTCTTGTCCAGGCTTCGTCTGCTTTTTTATTTCACCATTTTCAACCGAATATTTTATCGCTATTTTCATTTCTTTAGTTCGGCCAACTGAATCCGTCGAGGTTGTTTGCAAAACACCATTTTCTTTGAAGTCCCATTCAACCTTAACCGCTTTTTTTTCCCCGTCAATTTTAGTCGCTTCCGCATAGAGATTCCATCTCCCCAAAATGTCAGCATTGTCCTTTAATGAAACCTCGGCATGCACCGAAAATGCAAATAACATTGCTGCAATCGGCAATATTTTAATATATTTTTTTATCATATTCCTTACCCCTCATAACACATATCAGCATAAAACGCTGAAGTTTAAACTATACCACACTCGCTATCGAGCTTTAAATTTTCAAGAGGCAGTGATGCCTCAAATAATCGACTATTTCAAAGTGTCAACCCCTTACTGACGTGTGCGTCAGAGACACCCTACTCTTGTAATCACAACAAGATTATGCAGAAATCTTTACGTTAGACTACTATGCAAATAGGCCTTGACTTTAACCTACTCTAAAGTATTATGTAGTTTCCTTTTGCTATGAAACTAGCAATTTCTAAAATACAAAAATTACAGGTAGGACATCTCATGGGGTTCATCTTAGATCTCACTTCAATGTTAAAAACACCAGCTGGCATGGTCGGCGCGGTTGTAGTTATCGCTGCTGTTTATTTCTTAGCAAAATGGGTATTCGCTGAGCACCCAGACGACGAGAAATAAGCTTTCACAGAAAAGACTTGTTATACTGAAGGCCGCTACCGCATGAGTTGGTAGCGGCTTTAGTTTTTTAAAAAGCCCAAACATTTTCCACATCAGCCCGCATTATATTTTATAATCTATACATTTTCACAGCTGTTTGAAATGTATAAATTTATATTATCCAAAATATCAGAACTTCTCGTCAAAAAAGTACCCGCCACAGGGATTGGAATATTCCGGATTCTTTACGGATTAGTCACGTTACAAGAGATTGTTTTTCTTTATTACTTCAATCACCTTATTTTCGACCCTATCCCTTATATAGATGTCGAGTTCCCTACAATCACATTTTTTCTTTGCCTTTGGGGCATTATTGCAAGCTTTATAGTCTTAGGTTTCCGCTACCAATTGGCTGTTACTTGTAATTATATTTTTTGGATTGTCTTCGTTAATTTCACGACTATGCAGCGCGATTTTGATGGTGGCTTTGATTTATTCATGATAGGCGCGGGGTTCTTTCTGCTCTTCATGCCTGGGGACAAGGCCTTTTCTATCGACAATCTTCGGTATAAGCTCAGCACACCGTTTACGCATTATAAAAACCACCCTCCGCAAACAGTATCCGTACTCGCCTATTACCTACCGCTTGCCATCTGCCTTGGTTTTCTGTATTTTGACTCGTCCATCCATAAATTATTTGCCGAGCACTGGCGCAATGGCTTAGGGGCTTGGCTGCCATCAACACAACCATATTACGTATCAGCAATCGACATGTCGTTTTTGCTGAATAATGAACTATTGGAAAAAGCCATAGGCTATACCATTTTGGTGTTCCAGTTTACCTTTATATTCCTGTTTACACATCGCCGCCTACGTCCCGTTTATCTGTTTGTCGGCATCGGCCTGCATCTAGGCATTACCCTATCCTTAAACATTTACCCTTTTGGCATGGGGATGCTGGCATTTTACAGCTTGCTCGTCCCTTTCAGCTGGTGGCGGTCTATAGGCAAATTAACAAGTACCAAGCACCCTGCACTGACGGTGTTCTATGACCAGCTATGCCCTTTGTGCAATCGCACGGTTCTTATCCTTAATCATTTTGATATTTTCAAATGTATCGATTTTAAAAATGCCCAAGATTATGCGGCGCAATACCCTGCACTTGCAACAATCAGCCCTGAAATCCTGCTGACCGACCTTTATGCGCTAGATAATAACAACCATGTCTATTCCGGCCTTGATACCTATATCCAAATAGGCTTGAAGATGCGCTATTTATTTTTTGTCAGCATGATTTTAAGCCTACCGGGAATTTATCACATTGCCGCAAAAAAATATCGGCGCATCGCTGACACGCGCATCCGCATACCTTGTTCAAGCCAGTGCGCCATATCGGAGGAACTGCAAAACAATAGCTTATACCATCGGTTTTTTGAGCAGCTTGCAACGCAAAAGCCCAAAGCCTATTCAAGAAAGCTGGCAAAAATAATCACTGCATTACTGATATTGCAGATCAACAGCTCCATACATTATGGCATTATCTACCGACTAGATATTGATACTCATAATAATGCAGTCATTGACGCGTTATCAAAAGGCAGTAATGCGCTTATAACAGTATCTCAGACATTTTTTGGCATTGCCCCTCACGCACTCTACCTGCACGACCATTTTACTGGCTATGATCGAATTTTGGCTATCACCTACACAGACCAGAATGGTGCGGAACAATGGCTACCTTTTGTTAACCCGCAAGGCCGCTTATTGGCGCCGAACTGGGGGCGGGTGCACTCGATGTGGGCCAATATTGCTGTTACTCCAACAATCAATAATGTCCGGTTACAAAAATTCATTATGAAAGTGACCGCATTCTGGGGACAAAAAATAGGCTTAAACCTGAATAATACGGTGTTTCATATCAAGCTTAAGAAAATAGACGCCCCTACCCATTGGGTTTCTGACCAACTGCATCTTAATTTTTCATCACCTTGGACCACCATTGGAACTGTTACCTGGACTAATAACGTCATCTCTTACAATTTACCTCATAACATCAACTCTCTATAAGTAGGCAAAACCAACAAGCGACTTTTATTATTGCATCGGCATTCCAGTCATGATATAAATTGCACGTGCTTTCATACATTGACGCACAATAAATAAAATAAGTTAAACCCCTTTGGAGGATAATATTATGAAGAAAATTGTAGCACTTTTGGCTATGGCATTGATGGTTGTTGGCTTATCTGGCTGTATGGATGATCCAGATGGTTCTAAGCAAAAAGTTTCTAGTTCAATCGAACTGTAAATAAATACGCTTTAAGATCAAAAAACCCAGCTTTTATAGCTGGGTTTTTTGTTTGTTAAGGACAGTAACTTTAATAAGCGTTTAAACCAAACGCCCCCACAGATCGTATTCATCTGCTTCTTCAACAGCAATGTCGGCAAAGTCACCGACCTGGAGATGCGTAGCGCCATCAATGAACACCTGCCCGTCAATTTCGGGCGCATCGGCTTTACTTCTGGCAACCGCCCCTTCTGCAACAACTTCGTCAACCAGGACAGTCTCAACGCGCCCTACACGCCGTTGCAAGCGCACAGCGCTGATATGTGCCTGATGCGCCATAAAACGCGCCAGACGCTCTTGTTTAAGCTCCTCCGGCACAGCATCCGGCAATTCGTTAGCCGCCGCGCCTTTTACCGGCGAATAAGCAAAACAACCCACCCTATCCAACTGGGCTTCACTCAAAAACGCCAGCAGCTCTTCAAACTCTTGCTCTGTTTCGCCGGGAAACCCGACAATAAACGTGCTACGCAATGTAATATCAGGACAAACTTCCCGCCATACCTTGATTCTTTCCAGATTATTCTGACTCGCAGCCGGACGTTTCATTAATTTAAGGATGCGGCTATTGGCGTGCTGAAATGGGATATCCAGATACGGCAATATTTTGCCACTGGCCATTAACGGAATCACGTCATCAACATGCGGATACGGATACACATAATGCATACGCACCCAAATACCTAAATCACCCAACGCTTCGGCTAAATCATAAAAACGGGTTTTAACGGACCGACCTTTCCAGGCACGACCCTGATATTTTAGATCCAAGCCATATGCACTGGTATCTTGGGAGACCACCAATAATTCTTTTACGCCCGCATTAACCAGACGTTCCGCTTCCCACAGCACATCATCAACAGGCCTACTAACCAAATCACCGCGCATAG
Source organism: Methylovulum sp. (assembly GCA_030653435.1). Lineage (GTDB taxonomy): Bacteria > Pseudomonadota > Gammaproteobacteria > Methylococcales > Methylomonadaceae > Methylovulum. The sequence continues at coordinate 24,419 of JAURZI010000103.1, read as the reverse complement.
ACGGTATTATGCAGAAGGTGCAGCGATGATTACAGCCTTCGGAAATCTTTAAATAGGCGTAATGCTTAGGCGTTAATTTTATGCCTTGCGGGGGCACCAAGCTGGTAAACGGATCATGCCTAGGAGGCAAGTGTTCATGCACCGAAGCCACGACTTCATCCAAGGCATGCGCGCCGGTGACCTTCAAAACTTGCGGGTGTCGCGCCCGGATTTCCGCTTCGCGAGCACCCAGACAGCCGGTAACAATTACCCTGCCGTTTTCAGCGAGCGCTTCGCCTATACTGTCCAGAGATTCTTCCACCGCCGCATCAATAAAGCCACAAGTGTTGACGACCACGAGATCGGCATCTTGATAAGTTGGAGAAATGTTATAACCTTCAGAACGTAGCTTGGTTAAGATTCTTTCGCTGTCGACCAAAGCTTTTGGGCAGCCCAAGCTTATGAAGCCTACGGTTGGGATATGTGTCATAGTGATATAAATGCTGGAAAAAGTGTTGTGCCCGTATAAATCTACCGGACTTGATTGCGGTATATTGTTATAACTATGGTCTGACGCGTGCTCGTAATGAAGGGCAATTTACGACAATAACGAAGACAACAAAGGCTGTAAACTGAGTTTCTGCCTTGCCCGGGTCAGACGGTGGCTAATCAGGATGCTTTTTAGCTCCATCAACGCCTGCCCAAACACATCATTGACAACCAAATAATCAAACTCGTCATAATGGCGCATCTCGGCTACCGCATCGCGCATCCGCCGCTCAATGGTGGCCTCATCATCCTGCCCCCGGTTTCTGAGACGCTCTTGTAAAACAGCCGTGGAAGGTGGCAGAATGAAAATTGACATGCTGTCAGGCAACAATTTTTTTATCTGTTGGGCACCCTGCCAATCGATCTCCAGAATCACATCCAAGCCGTTGTTCAGATTTGCCTCTACCGTCTGTTGTGCCGTGCCATAAAAATTATCAAAAACCTGTGCATGTTCCAGAAATGCCTGTTGCGCCAACATGATTTCAAAATCTGCAACAGACACAAAATAATAATCCTGCCCTTCCGTCTCTCCGGGCCGCATCCTGCGCGTCGTGTGTGAAACAGACACCGCCAGATCAGCCACCTCGGCAAGCAATTGTTTAACTAGACTGGTTTTTCCGGCTCCAGAAGGCGCAGCAATAATGTAAAGTTTACCGATATTCATAAACTATGGATTTCACCGTTTTATATGGGATAGGTTTTAAATCGCAGGACACCCCAAGCAAAAATCTGTGCCCAGGTAGGCCGACCTAATGTTTATTTTAGCTGCCCGATAATGCCATCCAATTCCTCCAAGCTGGTATATGTGATGACCACTTTTCCGGCACCGTTTTCCTTATGGTCAATGAGCACTTTGGCACCCAATTTTGCCGTCAACTCTTCCTGTAGGCGCAGGGTATCGTTATCCACGGTTTTCACTTTAGCTGCTTTAGGTTCAGCCTGAAGCTCCCTGACCAAGCGCTCCGCGCTCCTTACAGTCAGCCCATCCTTGGCTATTTTATTCGCCGCCGTCACTTGGCCCGACCCATCCAACGACAACAACGCCCGAGCATGCCCCATTTCCAATTGCCTAGCGATCAGTAGTTTTTTTACCTCAGGATGCAAATCCATCAAACGCAATAAATTGGTGACTGTCGTGCGCGATTTACCGACTGCGTCGGCTATCTGCTGATGTGTCATGCCAAACTCATCCAGCAAACGCCTTAAGGCGTCAGCTTCTTCCAGCGGATTAAGGTCTTCCCTCTGGATGTTTTCAATCAACGTTTGCGCCATCGTCGCACGATCATCGATATCCCTGATGATAACGGGCACTTCCTGTAAACCTGCCAATTGGGCTGCACGCCAGCGCCGTTCCCCTGCAACTATCTCGTATTTTTCCGGGCCGACCTTGCGTACGATGATCGGTTGTATGATCCCTTGTGCTTTAATGGAATCGGCAAGTTCTTGCAGTTTTTCGGGGTTCATGTCTTGACGCGGCTGAAATTTGCCGCGTTGCATGTATTCTATAGGCAAGCTATGTTGATGTTGATGTTTTTCCTCTTTGGCTGAAACATCGCCTAATAAAGCATCCAGCCCCCGGCCCAGCCCACGTTTTTGCACTGCCATAACGTTTACTTTTCTCTGTTGATCTTGTTTACGCGCGGCGATTAGATCCCGACGCTACGCAGTAATGTCGCGATGATTTATTGCAGCCCAGCGCGGATTATCAATTCAAACTCGTCGATCAGAAGCTTTAACGCTTCCGCTTCCTGCAAAATGGTCAGTTTTTCCTTATGCAGATTTTCAAGCAATAATGTTGTCGACATCGCCAGCCCGTCGTGATCAATCGTTAAAGGCGTTGGTGCCTCGCCCTGCGCTGCTGTGTCGGCCAACAAAACCTCAAGCCCCCTGCCCAATCCTCGCTTTTTAAAAGTCATGCCGTCCCTTTCTCTTTTCTGATCATTTCACCCGCCAAGGTGATATAAGCCACAGCTCCGCGCGACGATTTGTCATAACTCAAAACAGGCAAGCCATGGCTAGGCGCTTCAGCCAAGCGTATATTCCTGGGCACACAGGTCCTGAAGACTTTATCGCCAAAATAGCGAATCAATTGCTCTGAAACATCTTTGGTCAATCGATTTCTGTCGTCATACATGGTCCGTAATATGCCTTCAAGATGCAATTCTGGGTTAACCGTATCTTGTATATTTTTCAATGTCGACATCAGTGCTGACAAGCCTTCCAACGCATAGTACTCGCACTGCATAGGAATCAACAGGCTATTTGCAGCCACCATGGCATTTAATGTGAGCATATTTAACGACGGCGGGCAATCGATCAGGATGTAATCATACTGTGACTTGATCTGAATGAGGGCATCGGCAAGCCGCGACTCTTTGCGATCCGCCGTCATCAACTGCACTTCGGCAGCCGTCAAATCCGAGTTACCCGGAATGACTGAAAAGCCAATGTCCGGCAAATGAATGACCGTTTCTGCGGCAGGTACATCTTCCAGCAATAAATCGTAACTGGAATACCTGATATCATCCTTGTCGATGCCACAACCCATAGCCGCATTACCTTGCGGGTCAAGATCAACCAGTAACACTCGACGTTTTGCTGCAGCTAATGACGCTGCCAGATTGACACTGGTAGTCGTTTTTCCAACGCCACCTTTTTGATTGGTGACGGCAATTATTTTTCCCACTACAGAACCTCTGTTTGTACCAGTGACCTTATCCGGACCAGACATCTTTCTGCTTCAATGCCTGGAACCCTGACAGGTATAACGGTTGTTTTTGCTGAGACGTTTCCTGATAATTGCGCTAATTCTGCATTCAGGTTCTGGCCTTTCATCGCCAGTAATACACCTTCTTTAGCCAGCAAATGCGCCGTTAATTTGATAATATCGGGCAAACTGGCAAAAGCGCGGGTAAGCACGGTGCTAAAAGGCTTTTCAGGATGGTAGTTTTCGGCGCGATGATGACACACGACGACATTGTTAAGTTTTAATTCGAGTATAGCCTGCTGGACAAAGCGGGTTTTTTTGGCATTGCTGTCCAGCAAGGTAAACTCAACATCTGGCAGGCAAATGGCTAACGGTATACCCGGCAAGCCCGCCCCCGTACCTATGTCGATTACACGTTGACCGGTAACAAACGGGATGATAGCCAGACTATCCAATAAATGCAGACTGACCATGTCCTCTTTGTTTCGGATAGCTGTCAGGTTATAGGCTTTATTCCATTTCTCCATCAATTTTAAAAAGGCCAGCAGTTGCTCAATTTGATATTCCGTCAACTGCATGTTTAATGAATCCAAACCTGAATCCAGCAATGTCCGGCAAACTTCGACCTGTATCACAGACATTAGGCTGACGCTATCCGGCTGTGCACCAATAGGCATATACTCATCCATCAGGCGCTTTTCTTTTTTAAGTAAACCAACAACAAGGAAATGGCGGCAGGCGTAACACCCGGCATACGCGAAGCCTGCCCCAGAGTTTCAGGACGCTGCGACTTCAGCTTTTCACTCACTTCGTTTGATAAACCGGGAATGCCCTTATAATCCATTTCACTGGGAAGTTTTAAATGGTCATAGCGCAAAGATTTATCGATATCAGACTGCTGCCGGATAATATAACCCGCATATTTCGCCTGAATCTCAACTTGTTCGCCGACTTGTTCGGCAATATTGTCGCTACCATCAACAAACGCCAGTAACCTTTGCACATCCACTTCGGGGCGGCGCAACAATTCCATCAAGCTGGCTTCTTTCAGCAAAGGCTTGCCCCATAGGGCTTCGACCTCTACGGCTTCTGCGCTGCCAGCCCTCACCCACTGCTTTTTCAGGCTATCCTGCAATGCGTTAATCGCTAGGCGTTTGGCCTCAAAAGCTTCCCAACGGGCATCGTCGACCAGCCCCAGTGCACGCCCTTGTTCCGTCAGGCGCAAATCGGCGTTGTCTTCCCTTAACAATAAGCGGTACTCCGCACGGCTGGTAAACATGCGATATGGCTCCTGGGTACCGCGGGTAATCAAGTCATCAATCATGACCCCCATATAGGCTTCATCACGCCGCGGACACCAACTTTCCAACCCTTGCACCAGGCGCGCCGCATTCAACCCGGCAATCAGGCCCTGCGCGGCCGCTTCTTCATAGCCGGTTGTTCCGTTGACTTGCCCAGCAAAAAACAAGCCATCCATGTATTTGGTTTCCAACGACATTTTTAAATCGCGGGGATCAAAAAAATCATATTCAATCGCATAGCCGGGACGGATGATTTCAGCATGTTCAAAACCCAGCATCGAGCGTACAAAATCATATTGGACATCAAACGGCAAGCTCGTGGAAATGCCATTAGGATAAATTTCATGCGTATCCAGGCCTTCCGGTTCAACAAAGATCTGGTGCGTATCTCTGTCGGCAAAGCGTACAATTTTGTCTTCAATAGACGGGCAATAACGCGGCCCTATGCCTTCGATAACCCCTGAGTATAACGGTGACCGGTCTAAACCAGCGCGGATAATATCGTGGGTTTTACTATTGGTGCGAGTAATATGGCAAGGAATTTGCCGAGGATGTTGTTCGCGTTTACCCATAAAAGAAAACACCGGCAACGGGTTGTCGCCATGTTGTTCTTCCAGTTTGCTGAAGTCAATCGTGCGCCCATCAATGCGCGGCGGCGTGCCGGTTTTTAACCGATCTATCCGAAACGGCAATTCACGCAAGCGATCTGCCAGCGCAATCGAAGCAGGATCCCCGGCGCGACCACCGCTATAATTTTCCAGACCGATATGGATTTTACCGCCCAAAAAAGTACCTGTTGTCAACACCACGGCCCTAGCGGAAAAATCCAAACCCATCTGGGTTTTAACGCCAACAACCTTGCCACCTTCAACGATTAAATCGGATACGGTTTGCTGGAACAAGGCCAGATTGGGCTGGTTTTCCAACGCTGTCCTGACGGCTTGTTTATAGAGCTTGCGGTCAGCTTGGGCGCGGGTCGCCCGGACTGCCGGCCCCTTGCTCGCATTCAAGGTACGGAACTGAATGCCGCCCACATCTATCGCTTTGGCCATAATACCGCCTAACGCGTCGATTTCTTTGACTAAATGGCCTTTGCCTATGCCGCCTATCGCGGGGTTGCAGCTCATTTGCCCCAAGGTGTCAATATTTTGCGTCAGCAATAAGGTTCTTGCCCCACAGCGGGCTGCCGCCAAAGCGGCTTCAGTGCCGGCATGTCCGCCGCCGACAACGATCACATCAAAATCTTTTTTGAATTTCACGAGGTTTAACTTACTCTATAGCGTTGTTACGTAATTAATGGTTACTATTATAAGAGGTAAACGATGAAAAAACTTAAAAATCAACACAATCTTGATTATAAAAACGAGAATGTCCCGCTACAAAACCCTGTTGCGAAATTCGCGCATCAGTTTAATAAATCCCACATTTTTTGCGACAAAAGTAAATACCGCCGCAACTTGAAGCACCGTAAGCAGGAAGCTGTCCCAATGGTTCTGGACAGAGCCATTGGGACAGCTTTTTGCATCGCCAAATCGACTATTGCCGAAACTGCGAGCATTTACTAGGCATCTTCCTCACCACTCAGCAGTTACAGCTGAATGCTATACATCCGCCAATTCTATAGCATTGGCTAAGCCCTGCCAGCCCACAGGTCTATAACACCCCAATCATTACCGCTTTTATCACAGCTGACGTTTTATTTGCCGCATTCAACTTGTCCAGGACACTATTGATATGGAAATTGACGGTACGTGCCGAAATATTCAGGATAGATGCAATGTCTTTAGACGTTTTACCATCAGCCGTCCAGCGCAATACCTCTATTTCACGATCTGATAATTTTGCAGTACCTTCCGGCAACAGTTTTGGCAACAAACAGCCCGACATGCCTAAGTGCGCCACTTGAGCCAACCACGTCATTTTGAATATCTTGGCATCAAGTTCTGCCTCAGTTATCGGTTCGTTTGAGCGGGCCAAGGTTAACATGCCCACCAACCCATTGAAATCTCTAGTGGATTGCGCCCAGCCAAAGCGTAATCCATGGGTATGCGCTTCTTCCCATAACTCACGCACCGGGCTGAACAGCTCATCCGTCCATATGATCGGCAATAACGAGCGGGTTGCGTGTTGTACCGTAGGGTCAATAGCAAGATAATTTTTAGCTTGATATTGCGTTTGCCAAGCTGTTGGGTAATTATTAAAAGTCAAGGTCTTCTGGTTCGTCAAAGGTAGCGACACACGCAGGCCATAAGCGCAATAGTCAAAACCTAGCTCTTTACTCAGCGCAACAAGCGTTTGAAAGAAATGTTGCTCACTTTGGACGGCATGTAATGCCTGGAGATGATTTTCTTGCCAAGTTTTCATAACGTCCTGCGCTTACGAATATTAGATTTGTTAGTGGGTATGTTACCTCGCCTGCCAAGCTACATGCCTGCTACAGGTCAAACTGTCAAATTTGACACTATCAACAATTATCAAGCTTATGTACTGTATCTCGCTTTACCTTTAAATTAAGTGGGAACTACATGAGTATTAAAAATATAACCGGAGTTAATGTCATAGCCGATTCATTAATCATCACCATTTGCCCTGACGGCTATATGCGCCTCACCTTCGAAGAATTCCAGCACATTCCGCTCGTTCATTTAATGTCTGGACTTGATGAGGATAATCCGGCGTTGTCCCAAGAAGGGGCTGTCTTTGCCGAAATGACAGGTTACACCGAATGGGTCAGCACCAGCACACCCACTATCAGCATTGGCTGGGACTGGACATTCCAATTTTCCCAAGCAGGGCAATTCTACTATAAAAGGTCAGGCAAACCGAGGAGCAATCTCATGCTGGTCGACGAACAACAGCACGACCTTGGTCAGATGAAATCCGACTCGTTAATTGAAAGCGTAGTGGACCGAATTGTCTGGCAAACTATAGTGCAAGACTATATCAGCGCGAGATACGCCTCATGACCTGTCAACATTGACAGTTGTTTCCAAAGACGAAACCCAGTCAAATACACCCTAAAGAAACAACTTCTTAGGAGTGATGATGTACGTTGTAACAGGCAGACAAGAAGACCTCCCAGCTGGGCTTTATTCAAAAGTTGCCAACTACCGCCACAAAGTGTTTGTGGAACGGCTAGGCTGGCAACTACAAACGTTTGGTAACACAGAACAAGACCAATTTGACCGCGTAGACACCGTCTACATCATCTCGCGCGACGCACACGGAAATATTTCCGGCTGCGGGCGTTTGTTGCCTACCACCCAACCTTATTTGCTCGGAGATATTTTTCCACAGCTGCTCAACGGGATGCCACCGCCAAATTCGCCGGATGTCTGGGAATTATCACGCTTTGCCGCGATGGATTTTAACGCGAAAACATCATCAATTGCGGCAGGACAGTTTTCTTCGCCCATCACCATCATGCTGCTCCAGGAAGCCATTGCCTTCGCAGCTTCACAAGGCGCAAAACGTGTCATTACTGTGTCGCCAATTGGGGTCGAACGCTTGCTAAAGCGCACTGGGTTTCACGCGCATCGTGCAGGGCCGCCCATGGTTGTAGATGGTCATCCGATTTTTGCCTGCTGGATAGAAACCAACATTTAGCAAATTCGCCCCCCAGGGATTTTCCGGGATGTGAGGGTATTCATTCCTCTACACCCAAGCCACTTGCTCATAACAAGTATGCCGGGCAACACACCTTGTTCGCTAGACACGATCAGCTGTTAATTTGATAACCCATTAAATATACGTGACTTTGCCACAATACCATAACGATGATTGTAAGCTGAAGCTGGCGCAGACAGAAACTAGCGCAAATTTTACCGTGTAACCGCCCCCAATACAGCATGTTAATCCTCGTAACATCCTGTACCACACTTCCCTGACGCTTAGTTAGTAAAGTGTATTAAAAACTGCTCAAGTCAAGGTGCACGGAGCGCAAAAAAACAGAAGCATACATGAGGATTTCTAGCACCGTGCTACGCAGCAATCTAGCCACGTAGCAACTTTAAAACACGTTCTTTAGGTTTTGTAAGGAGATAATCCGATGTATGCGATAGATAGCCCAAGTTCAAAAAGCATCTATGCGGACGCTTCCACTAAACAGCCAGCTGTTGGAAAACGGGGCGGAATGGCCCCAGAAGTCTTCGATCCCCAAGTATTTCGCGAGCATGCAGAGCTTGCTATTACCCGGCTAGAAAAATACTTGGCAGACTCATCAATCAGAGGGCTTGCGTTGACCGCTCCTTCTGTTTTGCTACAGACTGCAAAAAAATTGATGGTAGGGGAATACGAAAGCATCGCTTGCTTGGACAAAGAAAGGTTAACCGCGATTATTGACCTGTATATTGCTACGGGTATACAGGTGCATTCGCCAGGGTATATGGGAAGGCAATTTTCCGGGGCTATTCCTTTAGCTGGTGTCATTGATTTGGTTAGCTCGATTGTGAACCAGCCGTCATCTTTTTATGAAGCCGGTCAATTGCCAAATGTGGTTGAGCGCATTATGGCCGATGAGTTTAACCGTTTCATTGGTTGGGTGCCGGAGCAGTTTGCCATGGTCACCACTTCCGGCGGTTCCTTGGCCAATTTGACTGCCATTTTGGCAGCCAGGAACGACAAATTTCCTCACATGTGGTCTGAAGGTGCTGCTGCTTTGACGGGCCAACTCCGTCCGGCCATTGCCGTAAGCCAGGATGCACATTACAGCATTTGCCGCGCAGCAGGAATATTAGGGATTGGGGAGGAACAGATAATCCGCTTGCCGGTTAACCGGAACAAGCAAATTTGTATCAAGCAGGTACGTCCTACGCTAGAAGCAGCTGCTGAACGGGGGTTGAAGATCTTTTGCCTAGTGGCTTCGGTCGGCACCACTTCGGTGGGTGCCTTTGATCCGATTGATGAATTAGGGGAAATCACCAGAGAGAAAAATATCTGGTTTCATATTGATGGCGCCCACGGTGCCAGTTTGCTGGTTTCGGATAAGTTACGTCACAAATTGCGGGGTATTGAAAAAGCCGATTCCTTTATCCTGGATGCACACAAAATGTTGTTTGTACCGGCGATGTGCACTTTGCTTTTCTATAAAGACAAAGCAAAAAGCTATGGCGCCTTCCGTCAGGAAGCCAGTTATGTGTTTGAAAAAGAGTCCGATATTTATACTGAATTCGATAGTGCGGAAAAGAACTTCGAGTGCACCAAAAGGCCGCTAATCATGAACTTATGGGTAGTGTGGGCGTTATACGGAAAAGCGTTGTTTGCCGACAAGATAGAGCAGCTATGCCAATTTACCGAATCTGCTTATCAGATACTGCAAAATGAACCGGATTTCGAAACCTTGCATCATCCGGAAGCCAATATTCTCTGCTTCCGTTATCTCCCTGAAAATCTGTGTGCATGGGCGTTCCCTGATTTCCAAGTTGAGATTAGGAAGCAAATCAGGCAAGCGGGCAAATTTTTCATCTCCAAAGTTGACATTGATGGCATAGGCGCCCTGCGCGTCGTTTTCATGAACCATCAAATTGAGGTGGGGCATTTTCGGTTATTGCTTGATGAAATTAGGGCAACAGGACAAGCATTACTCAAAGGTAGCAAATCAGATGACTAAGGGCAAAACTGAAAATATGGCTAAACATTCACCAGTTCAGACTGAATTGACGCATGACTCGATTGCAACATTAACCCATCAGTTGATCCCCACCGAAGAGTTGGAACCCCGCTCAATAGATGAGGTGGCTAACCTGCCTGCATTTTTTGAAAAAATGCAGGCATGCGAAAAATTATGCCAATCCCCCTATAGTGAGATTGACCTCGCCATTCAAAATGCCTTGGTGTTGCGGCGCTTACAGCAAATGACCAACACACTGTTGCTCAACCCGCTTTGGCAGGAGCGTATAAAACAATCAGGATTAAACGGGGCGCCCAACAGTTTTGAGGAATGGCAGCAATTGCCTATCTCTGATAAAGGAACTATGAGTGATTTTTTCATGGGCACTAGGGCTGGCTTAGTTGTGCCTTTAAGCCATGGTGGTTTTGAAATTGTTGCCAGTGGCGGCACCAGTAGCGGGTCACCGGTTGAAACAGTCTATGGTTTGCGGGAGTTACACGACACTTACAAGATTGCGGGTGAATTCATGGGCCGCTATGTATTACGCGATTATCTGACTGGCAACGATCCCAAATGGGTTATCACCACATTGGCGGATTATCAAATGTGGAGCAGCGGAACCATGGTTGGGGGCGTTTTGCAACACATACCCCATATCAACTATATAGGTGCGGGGCCTGTGACAAAAGAAGTCTACCAGCACATGATGTCGTATCCCGGACCGAAAGCCATCATGGGGATTTCGCAGGGCATAGCCATGCTAGGCGACCTCGGGATTGGCCTGGATGAAGAGGCCAGGAACAGCTTCCGCGTGGCATTGTACGGTAGCGGCTTATTACCGCATCGCAAACAAATGGAGCTAAAAAAGCTATATCCCAATTTAAGCATTATGAGCTACTTTGCTGCGACCCAAGCTGAAGCCATTGGTTTGCAATTAACGCCAGATTCTTATTTGGCTTCAGTTCCCGGCTTGCATTTGATTGAAATTGTTGATGATAAAGGCCGTTGGGTTGACGAAGGCGAGGAAGGCGAATTGATCGTCACCCGACTGCATGCTCATGAAGCGCCACTGCTGAGATATCAGCTGGGGGATAGGATGATACGGCGACCGAACATAGACGGGCCTGGACTTAAAACCCAACAATTCGAATTTTCTGGTCGTAGCGGCGATGTCATTCACCTATGCGACACACAATACTCAGCCCCCCAAGTCTACGCTTCCTTACGCCGTGAATTGATGCAAGCAGGTGTCTTTGACTTGGACGAGCTTGCTCACGAAGTCCAATTTTTAAATCAACGGAAAGCGAAAACCTTATCTCTGATTGCCACGGTAGACGATACCGAAGGCTTGACCGGCAAAGTGAAGGGCATATTGGGTTCAGAAGGGACTAAGCGCGTGTTTATTGAAGCCTTAATACGCTCGCTCTCGCTGTTTAACAAAGGGGAAGCTAACGTCTATGCGCTTGAAAAAACTGAATATAAATTTGCAATAAAATTGGTGGGCAAGGGTTCTGATGACATTTATAGAACTGAACTAGGCAAAGTGCCCTTGATTAGGGATATTTTTTAAACCGTATTGATGACCGCGCCTTGGGGTAGGAATATACCATGCAGCAAATTGCAGATCGAATGGAACAGATACCCTTTTCAAGCATCCGAACTATCTTTGAACGGGTGCATCGTCTCGAATGCGAAGGAACTAGCATTATTCACCTGGAAATAGGCCGTCCCGACTTTGATACGCCGGAACACATCAAACGGGCTGGCTATCGTGCGATTGACGACGGACACGTGCATTACACATCAAACTATGGAATCCTGCCCCTGCGCCAAGCAATTGCCCACAAGCTAGCTTATGACAACCATTTGGATTTCGATCCAAAAACTGAAATTATCGTCACCGCTGGCGTGTCAGAAGGGATTATGATGACAATGCTGGCGTTGCTTAATCCGGGCGATGAAGTGCTTATCCCCGAGCCGGTGTTACCTTGTTACGTGATGGCCGCGCAGATGGCGGGGGCAGTGCCGATTATAGTGCCTGTCCATGCCCATAATGGATACCAACCAGCCCTTGTTGATTTGGTATCAAAGCTGAGCGTGAAAACTAAAATGCTAGTGGTCAACACGCCTGGCAACCCGTCTGGAGTCGTGCTGCATGAATCCACGTTACGGTATCTGGCCAATTTCTCTATTAATAATAATCTGTTAGTGATGGCAGATGAAATTTACGAAAAACTAATCTACGACGATAGGCAACATATCAGCATTGCCAGCCTGCCGGGAATGCGCCCCCGGACAATAACCCTTAACGGTTTTTCCAAGAGCTACGCCATGACCGGGTGGCGCCTGGGCTATGTTGCCGCTGACGCCCATCTGATTCAAGCCTTGGTTCGTATACACCAATATTCGGTGGTCTGTGCAAATTCTTTCGCCCAATGGGGAGGCATAGCCGCCTTAGAGGGCCCGCAAACCTGTGTGCAGACCATGGTTGCTGAACTTAACCGGCGGCGTTTACTAATGACCAGCTACCTGCAGGATATTCCCGGACTTACCTACCAGCACCCCCAGGGGGCTATGTATGTTTATGCCAATGTTTCCGGGTTGTCGCAAAGCGCTTACCAGTTAGCGGATGACCTGTTGGAGCAAGCCCATATTGCCGTCGTACCTTGGGATCAACAACACATACGCATTGCCTATGGCAACAGCTATGAAAATCTCAAAGAGGCTCTGGACCGTATAGGCCATTTTTTTGCGGCTGACCTTGTTTGCTAACGAAACTAAGCTAACCCGATGCCTTACTTCCACAGCCTTGCCTGTTTCTATCCGTAGAAAACAGGCAAAAGAATATTTAGCCTGACATTCAACTAATAGGAAAAAAACCATGCAAATAAACATCAACATCGCAGTAGACGTCATTGGAGCCCTATCAGACCAAACCCTACATAACCATCTTTTCATGATGGACAACAGCGTCTTTAACAGTACTGGACAAGGGACAGATGGCTTATCGACTTTATGCCGCCCCGGACAAGTTATCCAGTGGGTAGCCTATGCCATTGATCTACAGACTCCAGTATCTATAAAAAATATCAGCTTTATAGGGGCTGACAATAAACATGACATCGAAAACGACATTGACCCTATATCCGGCAACCCTGACTTGAATGCCTGGACCGGTATCGTGCCCTGGTACATGGAATTAGGCATGCCCTACAAGTACAAACTGGCACTTCAGATGGGGGAAGGGGCTAATAGCATCCTCTATGCAGACACCGCCTCTTTAATGCGCGTTTAACAGCAATCGGATTAGATAGCAAGTAAGAACAGAGCCTTAGGGCAGCATTAGGCTGCATGTTTATTCAGTGAACAGAGTATCCAAACACCGTAATAAGGAGAAACCTATGAGTCAAGAAATAACAATAATAGTGATGATAGACACTGCCGCAGCCATAAATGCGAACACTTTGGAAGGCAATATTTATCTGGTCGACAACCTAAAAACAGAAGGATCAGAAGGAGAAGGAACCGGCCAATTAAATACGGCTGTCAATGGCGCCCACTGGATTGACGGCTCCCAGTCCGGCGAACATCTACTAAATTGGCTGCCATCTGGAATTGGCTCCCTACCGCCATCCCTACCTCGGACTTTCCACCAACATAAATCGAAGCTTATTGATAGAAAAAATCTCCTGAGCATTAAGAATATGCCGCAGATGAAGGGGCTCCAAAGTGCCGAAGATTTCAGCAAGGAACTTCATAGGATCAGCCAAACAATAGGAAGCACGAGCAACATTAAAGATGCCCATGGCAACGTCAGCGACCTCGGCATCAAGGTTATGAATATCTTCGGTGAACCCTTTATAAAAGACCAAGAGCCGTCATCTAACATCAGTTACCTCCCCCCACTGATTACCAACATTACGGGTGAAGCTGTCGATAAAGGCGTTATCTTTCCGGCACAGTATGGGACGCCAATTTCCATAAAAGACGGTTGGTATTGGAGCGCGTCCGTCGATACCAATAAAACGGGGAACTATGCCTATACCCTGCATATTTCTATATACAAGCTATCGTATATTGGTGAAATGCCAACATGGGAGCCCATTAAAATGACACATGAGTCATATCTGAATGTTACTAGCGCACCTAAAAAAAATGGCTTCACCCATGGCGCCATGGCAGAGCTACCTATTTTGCAAATCTCGGTTTAGGTTTGTGCTCGCCAACTTTCAAAGCCACCCCATTGCGGGCAACCAGCATTGCTACTATAGGGCGCCTCGCCCTTCAAACGGTCAACGCTTACCACTGCACTGGAACCGTATGATTGAGAATGCCTAATTGATGCATATGCACATTAAGCCTCATGATTTGTGGCGTTTTTTAAAAACAATCAATGGCAGATAGACAATGAAGACAATTAATAAAACGATAACAATAGTTTCTTTAATAGATGTTGTAGGTGCTCTTGCCAACGACACCCTAAACGGAAACATCTATTTGATGGACAACAATAAAAGCAACGGCTCTTCTGATCAGGGCACTGAAGTTTTGAAAACTCTGGTAAAAGAAGGCGACCAATTGGTTTGGACGGTCATGTCCTTAGAACCTGAAGCCTATGCGAGCATCAAAGAAATCATCATTGACAGTGATTATTGCGTGCCGGAACAAAAGACTTATGAAGGCTCAGACGTCACCTACTGGGTCGGCAAAGTCAAAAAGAACCCCAAATCCACCCCGTATAACCTCAAAATTCAAGTGGGCACCCAAGAACAGGCATTAATGACCACTAGTTCGCCTTCCCTCGTCGGGAGTTAACCGGCCTACCTGGGGCTAACTAATGTGGCAAGGCGCTTAGCACGAGTTACCACTGATTAAATTAACTAGAGAACAAACATGTCAAATCAACTGGAAAAAAAAAATGAAATACCGCATTTTAATTCCGTGCAACTCAATCTCGTGACATTCGTCGACGTGAGGAAGGCAAATGCAACCCAAACCCTGAATGACTGCCTGTATATGATGGACAATAGCGTAGATTGCAAAGGCCAAGGCACAGCAAACTTACAAACGACCTGTAAACAGGGCCAAACCATCAACTGGATCATCTATGCCATGGATATGGACATGCTGCCCAATGGCACATGGCCGCCATCGGTACGGATAAACAACATCGTTTTTCTGAGTGAAGACGGCGAGGATGTCGCTGACATCAAAGTCTGTTCAGAGTTCAAGGTTTACGGCCCGCCCGACAAGATACGTTCACCGCTGACCCCCGTCTATTATTATTGGGCAGGGACGGTGTTAAGCGATCTAAACCCTGGCGTGTATTACTACAGGTTCATCATTGAACTGGATCAAGAAGGCACTAATAAAAAACTATATTTAAACACAGTAGGAAAACCTTCTTTAAACGTCATTAAGGTTAGTGACTAAGCCGCCCCTGTTTACCGGGGTAAGCTCCATTGACATGAAAGCCCAAAATGCTCAGACCTAACTGCCTTGAATGTAAACGGTTAGTGGCAAACAAGCGGGCATCTTTGGGCTTAGTTAAACACTAAGCGCGACTATCCAGATCAAATGGAAACCACATGAAAAAAGCTTTGATTATAATTGATGTCCAAAATGACTATTTCGACAATGGCGGCATGGCATTAGTCGGTATGGACTATGCTGCAAAAAACTGCCAGCTCCTGCTTGAGTTTTTCAGAGCTACACAGTTGCCCATATTTCATATCCAGCACTTTTCCGCCCAGATAGGGGCAACTTTTTTTATTCCAAATACTAAAGGTTGTGACATACATGACTGTGTAAAACCTAGAGAAAATGAGGGATTAATGACTAAGCACTACCCTAATGCGTTTCGTAACACAGGGCTTAATGAATCATTGCAAAAAGCACAGGTGACCGAATTAGTGGTATGCGGCGCAATGACCCATATGTGTATTGACACGACCGTCCGTGCAGCTTTTGATTTTGGCTACTCCTGTAAACTCATATCGGATGCCTGTGCAACTCGAGATCTTGAATTTGAAGGGGCGTTAATAAATGCATCCGAAGTCCATGCAGCATTTATGGCCGCATTGAAAGGCACATTCGCCAAGGTACTGAGTACGCAATATTTTTTGAATGGTTATGGCTAAGGTATATATAGCACCGCGACAAAAAACGCTATTACCATCACAAAAGTATAGACATTAAGTGTACTGAGAGGTGAGCTCTGGCTCGAGTCAACCTACTTAAAAAGCTAGATACCCTTTTGCTAAGTGAGTCAAAAAATGCACAATTCAAGACCTGACCCTATCTTTTCGGTGCTGGAAACCTATGACTACGCTTTCATTGATCCCGCGTTGAGGGCGACGGCAACATGAGACGATTGCTATTGCTGCTCCTAGCGTTGGGCTGGGGCGTCCTGGTCTTCGGCGTCATGTACGGCCTGGGCTATGACCGGGGCGCCGGTAATCCAGCCGTGGGTGATACGCTGCTCTGGGCGGTACCCGCCGCGTTGCCGTTGCTGATCGGAGCCTTCGTCGCCAACGCCGTAACGGGCTGGCGCCGGTATCTATGCTGGGCCTGTTCGGTGTTGCTGGTGATGCAGGTCGTATTTGTGTTCGTTTTCACCTGGCTCAAGCCGTTGGCTTTGGCGCCACTTTTGGGTATGTGCCTGCTGCTGTGGCCCAAGGTCAACAGCCCGCAATTGCATTGGCGGCAATGGCTATTAAACGCCACCCTGCCGCTGGTATGTCTGGGCTCGTTAGTCTGGTGGCAGTATTTCCACTTCCCGCTGCCCAGCGACGCGGCAATGACTGCTCATTTCAACGCGCACCGGGCAGAGTTCGAGCAACTGGTCAAGGGTTATCGGGATTTCCGCCGCTACTTGCCAACGGCGGAGGATGATAGGGAAGAAAAACAAATCAATGACCTAGAAGATAAATTAAAACGGGAAAAAAAGCTGACGCCCGAAGCCCAGCGCACCATCGACGAGGCCCGCCGCCAAGGGTTAAAAAAATTCGGGCCGAGCTATAGGAGGCGGACGGACGTGACGGCATTAATGGCGAATATAGGAGCATATGATGTCGCTGGAGCCGGGAGAGGTGGTGACTGGTATCCCGACCATTACTCGGCCAAGACCATCCAGACTGTGAAGCGGTACATGGACCATTGGATTCCGATTGAGGAACAGCTTACCGGGTCGGATCGTTTTGACTTTATAAGACGGGAAATACCTTCTTTATTTGAAGGAACGCCCCCTGTTCGGGACAAC
Source organism: Methylovulum sp. (assembly GCA_030653435.1). Lineage (GTDB taxonomy): Bacteria > Pseudomonadota > Gammaproteobacteria > Methylococcales > Methylomonadaceae > Methylovulum. The sequence goes on along the minus strand of JAURZI010000103.1, from coordinate 7,014 downwards.
ATGGCGGAAGTTACACAGCTTACCGAAGTTGTCTTAATCCAAATGGGCACACTAAAACAGCCTTACTGGGTAACCCGCTGGCGCTACAGTACTTTCCTGTTCAAAGGTTATTACCACTTCCCGCAGCCGCCACGGGTCGAAAACGGTCATGTGCTGGTCCATGACTTTCTTAAATCGGGGGAGGTCGAGCTTGTCCCCGGTTTGCGGGTGTTTGATTCCCTCGATAGTTACCCGCCCGATTGGCAAGCGGGGGAATCCGTGTTGAAACGTATTGATGAGCATTGGTTCATCGCATTGTGTAGAAGTTATTAATCCATCAGATCTATATAACCAAAATTGCTTATTCTGGAATTTTTTACCTTCTTGCAACAAATCTGTATTCATAACTGACTTATTTAAATTAACCATAATGAAAGATTTTTATTTGTTTTATCCCATGGTAATTCCTCTCACGATAGTAACTTTGTTAAATTACATGGCATTTGTTGTTGGACGCATGAACATTAAATTGCTTTCAATGACATTTTTCTTTGCCTTATCTAATCTTGCGTATGTTATGTTTATGACGTTAAGTCACCCGCATTTTGATCCCATAAAAGGCGAGTTTCATAATTATCAAAGCGAGGTCTTGCTTGGGATATATTTAATTTATATGACAATTTATTTTATTGCCTTGTATCGATTTAGAAAACCAATAAGGCCATTTTTTGACTGCATTATTTATTCATTAGTATGCGGCACCATCGCTATTATGAGCTTCATTGGAGGATTGGCACTTTTATTTTTTATATACTTCGTAACCGGTGTAATAGATAGCTCTTAACAGACGTGCAGAATAAGCGTTGTGTGCGTTGCCCAATCTCGAAAAAAGTACGCAATATGCACCCCAGACATGACACCTTATGCGCCGGGGATAATCACATCCCCGGTTTGCGTGTTCGACGCACTCGGCTCGGCAACTCACCGCCCGATTGGCAAACGGGGGGATGTGTATTGAAAAGAATTGATGAACTTTGGTTCATCGCATTGTGTAGAAGTTATTAACCCACCACCCAACAGGAGACTCTTTATGACCAAAATTGCTTACTACAGCCAAGGCACAACGCTGGAAACCTATGCAGACGCTGCTATCGGTTATGTTACTTTCAATAAAGACGCTATCGTTGCTGCAGCGGGAAAAATCGGCCTGCCAGACATCAGCACCGCCATTGCTGGTGCTATAGCTGAGGAAAACCATTCCTATGTGAGTCATTTGTGGCAGGAGCCGCTCGATAACTACGCCCTGTCCGATGTGACGAAGGACAATTTGGTGGCAGCTGGCCTGGTTTTCGACGTGAACTTGCCGGAAGCGGTGTTGCTCGACGTACTGTTTGCCAACGTAGCTGGCGTTATTGCCCTACTTGTACAAAGTCAGTTCCCCGGCGTGTTCGGCACCCGCAGCCACGCGAGATGCGGAGCGTGTCGGCATCAATGTGGATGCCTATACCAGCGATTATGCCCTGCTGGCTAAGCACTTGGTTAATGATATTGGTAACCTCACCGCCAAACTCTACGCGGTTATGATCAAGGAAGCCGATGATTGGTTTACCCCCCACAACGCCTATGGTAGTGACTGGGCCACCCTGCAACAGGAAATCAAGGACGCGCTCTACGTAACCTACACTAATATCGGCAAGGACGGTATGGAGGATTTGTACCAGACCAGCACGGCAGGTGCCGCGCAGGTCGACGGCAAGCCCTTCTACGAACCCCTGCCGGCGGCAGGCACCGGAGGCGGAGTCAACCACTTGGTCAATGCGTTCGACATCGGTTCCGTCATAGGGGTCGATGGCTATGGCACTGTTTCCTTTGTCTCCGCACGGGACGCATGGGCACAAATCGCGCTGCAAAATACCGAGACGGGCTTGGCCTACCGGGAAGCACTGGTGAAACTGCGGCCCTTTGCGGTGGAGGACGGCAGCTACGACAACGCCGACAGCCAGCTTGATCTCTACAATTCGGCGGCCAGAACCGGTAGTATGACAGAAAACTACATTCGAGACCGTAGCGACATGCTCTCCTGGAAAATGCAACTACGTCATGCTGGAGCAGAACCGGACGCCTCTAACACCGTCTATAAAACAGACTGGCAAGGGCAGCCGGTTTACTTTGAAGACCGAACCAGCCAACTTAAAATTTTCTTGGGGAGCGAAGAAGGGAAGCGTATTCTTTTTGGGTCAATGGATGGCGATATTCTACAAGGTGCCGCCAAAGACGATCATCTTTACGGTGGCCGTGGTGACGATGCCCTCGTTGGTAACGGCGGTAGTGACCATTTGGAAGGCGGTGTCGGCAATGACACTTACATTTTCTACCAAAACGACGGCATCGACACTATCCTCGACCACAGCGGCAACGACCAGATCCAAATCAGCGGCGCGATCGTATCGGGCGAATTCATCCCCGCTTTTGACGTCGGGCATGTTTACTACAGCGCGGACAAAACCTACGAATTGCGGCAAATGGAGGGCGAAACTTGGCGCTTATCAGTGCTCAACGCCGACACGGAACAATACCAGGCGGTGGTTGATCTCGACCATTGGCAATCGGGCGAATTTAACATCACCAAAAGCACGGGGAAGACCCAGGAGCGCATCTATTTAGATTTAACCGGCTCCCCGGCCTTCCTCAACTTCAGCGGTGTCACTGCGGACAAGGGTGTGCACTTTGTCGGTAACGACAAGAGCGCCTCTTTCTCCGGCAGCAACAACAGCGACATCATCGTTACCGGGGGCGTCGTAGCGCCTTTAAGCAGCAATAAACTGGTCGACGCCAGCACCGGGGACGACTATGTGAAAGGCGGCGATGGCCGGGAATACATCCGTACCGGCCCTAATGGCGCTAGCACTACCGTGACCGACAACGACATTGCCTTTGGCGGCCAAAATACCGACATTTTGCTGGGTGGCTTCGGTAGCGACCAGTTGTGGGGCGATGCCGACAACGGCATCTGGCTGGTTGAAGATGCCGACAGCGGCGAGCGGGGCGACTGGCTCAACGGGGAGAACGGCAACGATTCCCTGTACGGCAGCCGCAGCAAAGATGTCATGTTTGGCGGGGCAGGGGAAGACTTGGTCATGGGCGGTGCGGGCGACGACCTGATCTTGGGGGACGCTCGTTACGCCTCGTTCTCGAAGGCCACGGGCTTGGGTCCGTTTTCAACGCTGACGAAATCGTATGTCTGGAGCACCACTAAAGGCATCATGGAGCTGATGGACAATGCCGGCAGCTACGCGCTTAACCCCGTCCGGGTCGTGCCGTCTACCACATTTACCTGGGTAGCCACTATCACCGGTGACGACTTCACCTTAACCACGCCAGCCGGGTTTATCGTCGAGAAGCGCCTGGATGTGGATGGCGGTAATGACGTCTTGTATGGCGGCCTCGGCAATGATTGGCTAGCGGGACAAACCGGCGACGACTACTTAGAAGGCGGCGACGGCAATGACATTCTGTACGGCGATGATGTAGACGGCCTGATGACTGCGGCTGACCAAGGCGATGATGTCTTGCTGGGTGGGGATAAAGCAGACCGACTGTTTGGCGGTGCCGGGGACGATATATTAGGTGGCGGTCAGGGTAATGACACCGTGTACGGCGGTGCTGGTCAAGATATTATCTTTTTTAACCAAGGTGACGGCCGCGATACCGTGTACGACCCCGACCAGGATACCACGTTGATTTTCGGAGCAGGCATTACTCAAAATGATATTGAGTTGCACCTGGGTTCGCTGGTGCTGGACCTAGGCAATGGCGACGAAATCCACATCGAAGGCTTTGACCCTAATGACGTCTTCAACAGCGCCGGCATCGGCGTGTTCGGCTTTGCCGACGGCACGGCACTCACGCTAGCAAGCCTGTTAGCCCGCGGCTTTGACCTCAATGGCGCCGCTACTGATGATAGCTTGACCGGCACGAATACCGCTGACCGAATCCAGGGGCTGGCCGGCAACGATACGCTGGAAGGCGGCGCCGGCGCCGATGTGTTGGACGGCGGTGCCGGCAGCGACACCTTCATCTTCAGCCTAGGTGACGGCCAGGATGAAATCACCGACGGTAGGCAAGCCAGTACCGACATAGAAGCCATCGAGTTCAGCAATGTGGCGGCTACCGACGCTAGCTTTAACCGTCCTGCAGGCACTGACGACTTGCTGCTGGCATACGGCATCGACGATCAAGTGATCGTGAACGGCTTTTTCGGGGCCAATACAACGGATGGCATGGCCCATTTCTTCTTTAGCGACGGCGTGGCCTTGACTCGCTATGCCGATATTGTGGCCTTGCTGCCGACTGTCGGCAATACCGCCCCAGCACTGACGGGGGTGCCTGTGCTATTGGCTGACGACACTGAAGACACTGCGCGGATTATCGCTGCGACCGACCTGCTGCAAGGCTACACCGATGCCAATGGCGACACTTTATCGGTGGACAGCCTTACCACCGATAACGGCACGCTGGCTGACAACCTCGACGGCACCTGGACGTTCATTCCGTCCGCCAATTACCACGGCACGGTCGTGCTAAGCTACAACGTCATTGACGGCAACGGCGGCAGCGTCGCGGCCAGCCAAAGCTTCAGCGTGACGGCGGTCAATGATGCGCCTGCAGGCGTCGCCACCGCAGTCTTGGTTTCCGGCGCCGAGGACGCTGCTTACACCGTCTATGCCGCCGACCTCTTGCAAGGCCTCAGCGATGTGGACGGCGATACCTTGTCGGTATCCGGTTTGAGCACCGACAGCGGCAGCTTGATCGATCATAACGACGGCACTTGGACATTCACGCCTGCTGTCGACTTCAACGGCTCCGTAGCTTTGAGCTATGACGTGGTCGACGGCAACGGCGGCAGCGTCGCGGCCAGCCAAGGCTTCAGCGTGACGGCGGTCAATGATGGGCCTGTCGGTGCGGCTGCGGCAGTTTTGGTTTCCGGCGTCGAAGACATCGGCTACGTTATTAACGCCGCCGACCTCTTGCAAGGTTTCAGCGATGTGGACGGTGATACCTTGTCGGTATCCGGTTTGAGCGCCGACAGCGGCAGCGTGGTCGATCATACTGACGGCACTTGGACGTTCACGCCGAATGCCAATTACAACGGCCCAATCAATCTGGTTTATAGCGTCATCGACGGCCAAGGTGGCTTGTTGGTTGCCGGGCAAAGCTTCAACCTGGCTGCGGTAAACGATGCACCTGTCGGTTCGGCTACCGCGGTACTGGCAGTAGGCAGTGAAGATACGGCTTATGTCATCAATGCCGGCGAGCTGCTGCAAGGTTTCAGCGATGTCGATGGTGACGCCTTGTCAATCACAGACCTGAGTGCAGACAACGGCAGTTTGCTGGACAATAATGACGGCACCTGGACGTTCACGCCTGCTGCCGACTTCAACGGTGCCGTAACCTTGAGCTATGACGTGGTCGACGGCAACGGCGGCAGCGTCGCGGCCGGCCAAGGCTTCAGCGTGACGGCAGTTAATGATGCGCCTGCAGGCGTCGCCACCGCAGTCTTGGTCTCCGGCGTCGAAGACACCGGCTACGTTATTAATGCCGCCGACTTGTTACAAGGCTTCAGCGATGTGGACGGCGATACCTTGTCGGTATCCGGTATGAGCGCCGACAGCGGCAGCGTGGTCGATCATAACGACGGCACCTGGACGTTCACGCCTGCTGCCGACTTTAACGGCTCCGTAACCTTGAGCTATAACGTGGTCGACGGCAACGGCGGCAGCGTCGCGGCCGGCCAACGCTTCAGCGTGACGGCGGTCAATGATGCGCCGGTCGGTGCGGTGCGGATTACAGGGTTGGCTGTTGAGGGGCAGACCTTATTCGCCGATGCGGGACAAATACAAGATGCCGATGGCTTAGGTATTTTCAATTATCAATGGCTAGCCGATAGCCGGATCATTAGCGGTGCCAATGCCGGTAGCTATCATTTGGGCGCTGCCGAGGTAGGCAAGGCTGTCAGCGTACAAATCAGCTACGTGGATGGCGGCAACACACCGGAACACTTAATCGGGACTGAAACAGCCATCGTACTTGGCTTGCTCGGCCAGTCCTCGCCGGTAGCCAATGACGACAGCATCGTAACTGAGGAAGAAAAAGCCTTTAAAGTCAATGTCCTCGCTAACGACACCGATGCTGACAACGACATGCTGGTCCTTTCCGCTTTTGACGCTACCAGTAGCAAAGGCGGGCATGTTGTGCTGAATGTTGACGGCACGTTAACGTATAGGCCTAAACATGATTTCATCGGGGCGGACAGCTTTACTTATAAAATCACCGATGGACAAGCGGAATCCAATGTGGCGACCGTTCATATCAGCGTCGTCGACGATGACCCGATTAAATCCTCAGTATCGATGACATTACCGGATACGGCGCTTAATCTGGTTTTAACCGGCAAAGCCGATATCAACGGCGCCGGCAATGGCTGGGCTAACCACATCATCGGCAACAAAGGCAATAATGTCCTCGACGGCAAGGCCGGTAATGACAGACTTGAAGGCCAGGAGGGTAAGGACATATTGATAGGCGGTACTGGAAACGACTCGTTAAAAGGCGGTGACGGCAAGGACATCTACCTGTTTACCAACAACGACATTCAAGCGGGCGGGGTGGATAAGGTTTTCGATAGTAAAGGCGACGCGATAGATTTGACTGCCATGCTAAGCGACACACGAGTCAACGGCGCCAAATTGGCTTCGATCACCAAGAGTTTTGTCCTTAGCGATACCTTAAGTAAGGCCTTCGGCTCTGAAACCAACTTGGCGTTCAATGACGGTAAATTATTGTTCGACATCGATCATGACGGTAGTTTCTCGCCAAACAGCGACTTCCAAATTGTGGTAATCCCTACAAATCAATGCAGGTGGCATTGATTAGCGATTTTTGACATAGTGCAGCGCCAAACTTTGCAGCACTTATGGCATGAACTCCGCCCCCACCCCACTGAATATTGAATCAACGCTATTTTGCCCCAGACGC
>JAURZI010000101.1 GCA_030653435.1 Methylovulum sp. | reverse complement strand
AGCAAGGCTTCCATTCGCTCACGTAGCTTTGGGTGTTGGTTAAGGCGGCTGATAAAAATCTGATCTTTGTTTGTGTCCATGGGCTAAGTCAAGTTAAATAACGGTATTTTACAGAATCCCCACACTTTTAATCACACCCGTGACAATTCGTAACCTTGCATAAACCTTGTCAATGTTAAGTGATTTTTTAGCCAGAATTGATCTCAGTTCTTTGCCAATGTCTTTTAAGTCGTCTTCGCAACCACCAGCCATTCGCTTTATGTCGTTTGCAAGATGATTACGGATAGTGCCGCTGCTATTTGGGCAAACCACCAGTACACCATATGAATTGCTGTCAGAATTAATGGCGGCTGCAAGGCTTATCAAACTATCCCAAAGTTCTTTGCCTTTACTAAGCCCTTTCTTTACTTGAATTTCAGCGACGGAATGGTCTTTATAGGTGAGACGTATATCATCACCCGCACCGCCTGTTTCTACCGCAACGGACACTGGAATATCTTCAACAACACCGTTTAACCACTCCAGCGGTATACCTCTTGCGATGTGGACAGCAACAATGGCTGTCACGCAAGCTTGAAAGTTCATACCACCCGCAGCAGCACTACCACCTGATACATTCTTCTTCAATCGATTTATACCTTTTTATTTTTCCTGCTATCGTCGACTTATGCCTGCTCGATTAAGCAAGCATAAGTGCTAGTCACTAGCAAAGCTAGCATCTGGTCGAACACTAGACTCAAACTTCATACCCTAATGAATATTAACTCAAATTTGTTTTCAACAACTACTATATACATCTTTATGCGGGACGGGATTTGCAATCCAGTCCCAAAGGTTTCAACAATGTTCGACAGCACAGTAAAATGTTAAGGGGCGGGTTGCGCATAAGTCGCCTGTGCATCGGCTTATGCGAGTCGCCTACATGAAATGATCGAAGGTCAGGCAGATGATTAAGCTAGCCTTCAAAATTTTTTTGCATACCGCTACGTTTTCTAAGTTCCCTGCATGCTAAATCGCATTGAAGAGCAAAAAATCTTCAAAACCACAATTTTTTGTCGCCACAAATGCTTTTTCCTTGCTCAAAATACTGATCACCCCTCCCGGAGATCAGTATGGAACCCATAGCCATCCCCAAATCTATCGACGATCCGATCCACATCCTGCTATGGAGTGCGGATGAGATCGTACCGTTCATGGTGTGCATGCTCACCGGCATGTTGATCGATCATTTTATTCCTGCTCTAGTGATGGGCGTTATCGCCGTTAAGTGTTACCGGCGCTTTCGGGACAACCGCCCGGACGGTTATACCTTGCATGCGGTTTACTGGCTGGGTTTGCTGCCCAGCCAAGCGATCACCATCCCCAATCCCTTCATCCGGCGGTTTTACCCGTGAGGCTCGCGGAGTTTCTACGTACTTGGGAAGGCCATGAGGCCGAGAACCGGTTCAGCCGGGTCATTATCCTGGGCTTGCTGGTGGTGTGCGTGATCGCTTCGTTGGCCGCCTGGCGCACCGAGCGCAGCATTATTCTGGTGCCGCCGACTCTCACAAAGGAAGTTGAAGTGACCCGAACCGCCGCCTCCAGTGAGTTCAAAGAGTCCTGGGGCTTGTTTCTGGCCGAACTGTTAGGCAATACCACGCCCGCCAACGCCGATTTCCTGAAAACCGCCATCGAGCCGTTATTGGCGCCCGAAATCTACCGCACCGTGCTGGATGCGATGACCGACCAGATCAAGGCCATTAAGATGGACCGGGTAGCGATCAGCTTCACGCCCCGGCATGTCGATTATGAGGCCGAGACCAACAAGGTCTTTGTCAGCGGCGAACTCAACAGCCAAGGCCCCAGTTCCCAAGCCGACATCAAGCCCCGCACTTACGAATTTGTCATCGTCATCAAAAACTACCGCCCGCGCCTGGAGTTTATCGATGTCTATCCTGATGAACCCCGTACATTGGAACGCCTTAAATCCCTTCCGCCGCAACAAGGAACATCCCCGCTATGAAAATAGCCTGCTTCTCATTTATGGTTTTGCTGCTATTGAGTACGGCTTTGTCCGCCGAGGACTTGCCGGCAAATGGTTTGCCTCCCATACCGCCGCAACCAGTAATACGGTGGAAGCCCTAACATTACCGGAACCGCCTAATCCGGTAACGCCGCCATCGGCAATGCCAGTCGAATTGCCGCCTGTTGATGCCAGTGTCCTGAAAGCCGTCAACCAGCCAGCCACTGCAATCGCCCCGCAATATCTTCAAGTCAGACCCGGCATCAATGAACTGATGCCGATTGCGCTCGGGCATTTGAACCGGCTGGTGACACCCTTCGACAATCCGGTGGTGACCACGACTAGCCAAGCAACCACCCGCACCCAAGGCAAGATCGTCTATGTCGCCACCGCCGATGAAACCCCGGTGACCTTGTACATCACGCCCGGCGACAACCAGGACATCGCCTTGTCTCTGACGCTGATCCCCAAACGCATTCCCGCCCGTGAAATTCATCTGAGCCTGGATAAGGACACCCACCAAGTGCTGGCTAAGCTGCAACAACAAACCACAGCTTCGTCCGGCAAGCCCGCGGATAGGGAACAGGAGTACATCACCACGCTGAAAAAACTGTTCCGCGACTTGGGGCTGCAAAAAACACCCGTCGGCTTTTCCTTGCGCGATCCCGGCCAAGCGGAAAGCATCCACTGCCAACAAGACCGGGTTCAGATCCGCACCGGGCAAGTCCTGGAAGGCCAGGATATGCTGGTGTTAGTGGGGGTTGCCCGTAACACCGGTTTATCGCCGGTTGAATTCGATGAACGTGCTTGCGCCACTACCCAAGACGAAGTGCTGGCCGTTGCCGCCTGGCCGAAAGTGCTGCTGGGGCCGAAGGAAGCCACCGAACTGTATGTCGTCATCAGGCGGCCAGCCGATGAAGCGGTCACGCTCAGGCCGTCCTTGCTGGACAGGAGCCTGCCCTGATGGCTAGCGTTGATAGTTGGTGGGCGGCACTGAGCCCGACCGCCAAACGGACAGTGGCCGTTGGTAGTATCGGCACGGTGCTGGTCGTCGCTATCATCGCCTTGGCTTCGGTGTCCCCGGAAGTGGCCAAACCTTCCAGCAAACAGGCCGTCATCCAGCACATCCTCACCGACAGCGATCCCCGCTCGTTAGGCATCGACGGCATTTCCGCCCAATTCGCATAGGCTGGGTTACTGATTCCCTGCCAGGGTGTCTAAAGTGCTGTTCCAGCGAGTTTCATTTTTCTTGCAAAACCATTCCCTATGCAAACCAATTTACGACATGGTTTCACAGATAGAAGAATCGAGATTCAATATAGGTTGTTAGAATTCGATCTTGATTAGAAGAGAAAATAAATTTCTTCAAACAAGTTCGACAATAAGGGCATTCCCGATTTGATGACGATTAAGCAGTCTATTGATCTTTGATGGGTTGTACCGTAGAGTTCCAATTAAAATAAAAACTTATCATCCGGTAATTGCCCAAACCGAATAATTCGCGAATGTTGAGTTTCCAATCGTCACCGTATATTGAATACACTGCATTCTAAACAGAACCACAAGGAAAGAACATGACAATGATTGAATTCCCCAATCCTCTGAAAAAACTATTGGAAGACAGTCAGCTTCAACCTCACATCCGTGATTACGCAAACCGAGTTAGTGAGATTTTAGCCGACAACAAGCTACCATTTTTCCCCGATTACACAGACCACGGTGTTGATCATATCAATCAAGTATTGCTGTCAGAAGTCGAGTTGGTTCCAAAGGATGTTTGGACTAACTGTACTAAAGATTCCGACCCAAAATTGCTCAATGCAGAGGATGCTGTTGTGCTAATTGGGGCAACTTTATTGCACGATATCGCCATGCACTTACGCCCCCAAGGATTTTTAGAACTGGTCAGCGAAGCTTCTCGTTTTCAGCCTTTACCTTGGTTTAAGGACGAACAAGAATGCCATTCCTCAGATCGGCCTTGGCGCGAGCTATGGATGGATTTCCAACGCGAAGCACGGCGGTTTAGTGACCGAAAATTGGGCAACATTGTCGGACTTGAATCGGTTGGAGAAGGTTGGAAATTCGAAAAACTTCCCGAAAATACGAACAATTGGGACGATAATCACAAGCTGATTATTGGGGAATTTATTCGCCGTCACCATGCGCGGTTAGCTCATGAAATTGCCATGTATGGCTTTCCAGGTTTGGATGTTGGTTTGAATGAAGGGCAATTTCCCGCCTTAGGCGAAAAAGGGAATCCATTGAGAGATTGGGCGGATTTAGTTGGTCTTGCTGCCCGCTCACATGGTTTATCTTTGCGCGTCTGCCAAGCCTACATTACCCAGAGTCCTATCTATTCTGGTGAGCTTAAGCCAGGCAAGTGCGCAGTGCTTTATCCTATGGCTTTGTTACGCGTTGCGGATTATCTTCAGATTGACCGCCAACGCACACCAACTGCTCTCCTCAAGCTAAGGAATCCACAAAGTCCAATATCCGTGCAAGAATGGAATAAACATTTCGTCGTACAACGTATTAGTGCAAGCAGGAAGGATCCACGCGCCAAAATAGTTACTGTCAGCCCCGACATCAGTCTAGCTGTTTATCTACAAGTGTGTGATTTGTTGGACGGGTTACAAGCAGAGATTGATCACTCCACCGTTGTTCTCGATGAAGCCTATGGTTTGCATCGTGACGAAGGCTTGGATAAACTCAATTTAGCAATACGGCGAGTGGATTCTAATCTCCACAGTCGGGAATTCCGCGACCTTTTGCCTTATGTACCAGAGCATACCTGTTTCAGTGTTGATCCCAATTTATTATCGTTGCTAGTAGAACCCTTATACGGTAATTTTCCTGGCGTTGGTATTAGAGAGCTAATGCAAAACAGTATGGATGCTGTACGTGCTTTAGAAGCTTGGTGTGAGGAGCATAATAAAACGGTAAACGAACTTAATTTACGAAAGCTCCCTGAAGATGCCGATGTTTTGATCGAATACATTCAAAAAGATGATGGCAGTTGGTTATTGCGCATACAAGATCGCGGCATTGGCATGACCCATCATACACTACAAAACTATTTTCTACGTGCAGGTGCCTCGTTTCGGCAAAGCCAAGAATGGACAAATAACTATATTGATGAAGATGGCAAATCCAAAGTTCTCAAGGCTGGGCGTTTTGGCATCGGTGTATTTGCAAACTTCCTTCTCGGACAATCTTTTACTGTGGAAACCTGCCATGTCAGTGATAAAAATGGAGGTTATAGCTTTACTGCCGCAGCTGATAGCCAGTTGATTGAAATTAGCCGTTGTCGTAAATTGCCGGTGGGAACAGTAGTTTATATACCTTTAGCTGAAAGTGCAGTGGAACGCTTACAACTTGATAAGGAAGTTCTCGAAGAACACCAAGATGGCAGCTATCACGCTTTACTTGATCAACTAGACTGGGCTTGCTGGGATTGGCCTAAAGTCGTCCAAAGGATTTTACAAAATTCAAAAGTCATTACTATAGTTCCAAAGTACACTTTCCCATTAATAAAAAACAAACCCAATATTGAATGGTCAGAGATTGTTTCAAAGGATTCTGATCTTTTTGACAAGATATTTTGGACGTTCGGAATTGAACATAGACGTCTTCTCTGCAATGGCCTCGTTATCGGAGGCCCTTCAGACGGTTTTTATTTTAGTTGGCAAGGTGAAGATTGGAAATCAGGCTTAGATTTATCGATGCCTACCGTGGCAGTGTTGGATTCGACAGCTGCTCTGCCATTAACCATACAGCGTTATGGTTTAACGGGTGAAAAATTGCCTTTTATGGAAACATTGGAAAGGGATATTTTATTGTCTGTAATTGCCCATGCATTAATTTGTGCACCCAATACGCAGTTTGAAGCTTTAAGTTTATTTAAGCAGCATCCTTTGGTTAATTACCACGGGTACAATTTTTCCATGAACAAGCTATATGAAGAAATTTTTAATTTAAAAAGCTTGCGTTGGATGGCAACTTCGGAAGCTATGGTTCCGGTTGGTGCTTGGTTTTATTCATTGTTGAAAGTCAAAGGGTATTTTGTTTATGGATATATTGCTACTAGTAAGACCCCATATTCTAAATTTTGTACTAGTGTCCCAGAAAATCAAAGGAGTCCAGATTTTGTAGCGATTGGATGGAATTCCAAATCGTCCTACTCCTCCTTAACTTTTCCTAAGGATTTTAATGGAGTGCGGGCTATAGAAACTATGTTTGATAAACTGGTTGAATCAGGAATTGAAAGTCTTGGAGCGAAAGTTATAGGTGGTCAAGTCATGATCTGTACAAAACATCCAGATGTTTTGCCTTTTTTTGATGGTTTTGAAATTCCAGAGCAACAAGATCAGTTCAAATATAAAACAATTACAAGTTTTAATTGTGGCGTTGAGTTTTTTCTTCATTCAGAAGAATTTTTAAATGAATTCGAAAAAATCAATACTACAAGCACTCGCTTATATGACCGTAATGAGCTTTTCTACTACATGGCTGAAGTCCACACAAAACCGGAAAACTATAGCCCTGATACATTGCTAGAAAAAATTTGGAACGAATGTCTGGAATCAAATCCAATTCCATTTGACCCAGCAGCAAGACGAGCATTAATCGAAAAAGGTCGGCAACATCCAGAGCTGAAAAGTCACATTGAAAAATGGGAAGAAATGAAACGCACGGGTTCAAAATGGGTAGTTGGTGGCGATGATTAATCACCGAGCGGGACGCGGGTTTGTAACCCCGTCCTTAACGTTTTGAAGTGTTGATAATCAATTAAAACACTATGGAACGGGTAATAAACCCGTTCCAGCTCCCTAATAATTGGAGCCCTGATGCCGGTTGGAAAGACCGCGTCGCCCCCGAATGCGATCCGACACGGCTGATCCGCGACCAGTTATTGGATTATGACAATGCGATCCAGACTGACGATAAAGGCCTATGGCTGAGCCAAAAGCGCATCAAGACGATGTCCGCCAAACGCACCCCCGATTATTTTTATTTTGGCAGCGCTAAAAGTTACCTGGGCGATCTGTTGTCCGGCACCCGAGGCATCCGCCAGAACGCCTTAATCAGCCTGACCCTGCATTACCCGGATGCCGAATCCACCCGTGCCCGCCAGGAAGGCACCCGGCAGTTCATCACTAATCAGGTCAACACCCCGATTGCCCGCTTCCTGCCGGTCTTGGTGCAACGCAAACACCATTTTGATGTCTTGTTCGACGCCTACGGCGATGGCGACCGGCCGATACGCAGTTATTTTGGCGTGGTGTTGTTCTGCGATGGCCAGGAGGAAGCCGCCGCCATCTCCAATGCCCGTGTCTACTTCCGGGAACTGGGTTTCCAGTTACTGGAAGACAAGTATTTTTGTTTGCCGTTTTTCCTCAACTGCCTGCCGTTCGGTGCCGAACGCGCGGCGATCAGTGATCTGAAACGTTACCGCACCTTGGCCACCCGCCATGCCATCCCCTTGCTACCGTTGTTCGGGGATTGGGCGGGCACCGGCACACCGACTTTAAATTTTGTTTCGCGCAATGGCGAACACATGGCGGTATCGTTGTTCGACACCACCGGTAACTATAACCTGTGCATTGCCGCCGAATCCGGCAAGGGCAAATCGTTTCTGACCAATGAGATCATTGTCAGTTATCTCACCGAAGGCGCACAAATCTGGGCGATTGATGTTGGCCGCTCTTATGAAAACCTCTGTGAAGTGCTGGAAGGTGATTTTGTCAAATTCACCCATAGTTCGGGGATTTGCATGAACCCCTTTGAGATCGTCCAGAACTTTGAGGAAGAAGCCGACATGCTGGCCGGGTTGGTCAGCCAAATGGCGGCTCCTACGGAAAAACTCAGTGATTTTCAAACCGCCGGCCTTAAACGCATCCTAAAAAGCCTGTGGACAGGCAAAGCCCAAGCGATGTCGGTCGATGACATTGCCAGTGAATTAAGCGCCGAGGACGACCAGCGCCTGAAAGATGTCGGCGAACAATTATTCCCCTTCACCACCCGCGGTGAATATGGCCGCTATTTCAACGGCCATAATAACGCCCGCTTCGGCAACGATTTTACCGTGCTGGAACTGGAGGAGCTGAAAGGCCGCAAACACCTGCAACAGGTCGTGTTGCTGCAACTGATCACCAAATCCAGCAGGAGATGTATCTGGGCGAGCGCAACCGCCCCAAGATTGTCATTATCGACGAAGCCTGGGATTTGCTCACCGAAGGTGATGTCGCCAAATTCATGGAGCATGGTTACCGACGTTTCCGTAAATACGGCGGCGCGGCGGTCACCATCACCCAGTCGGTGAACGACTTGTACCGCAATGCCGCCGGCCGTGCCATTGTCGAGAACTCGGCGAATATGTATTTGCTCGGCCAGAAAGCCGAAGTTATCGAAGGCATGAAACAGGATCGGCGGCTGCCGTTATCGGATGGCGGTTATGAATTGCTCAAAACCGCGCATACCTTGCCGGGGGCGTATTCCGAAATCTTTTTCATCACCGAAATGGGTTCGGGGATAGGCCGCCTGATAGTCGACCCCTTCAAACGGATTTTATTCTCTACCAAGCCGGACGATGTCCAGGCCTTAAAGCAACTCAGGCGACAAGGCTTGGGTTTAGGCGAGGCCATCCAGCAACTGCTGGCCAGCCGCCAACCCAAAGCACGGGAGGTGAATGATGGCCGCTAAGCCACAGAGGTTGGGGATGGGCTTGGCGGCTCTGGTGTTGGGCATGGCCGGCGGCTCGTTGGCTGCTTACCTGATGCTAAAAACGCCATTAGCACGATTGAACCTGACCACGCCCGTCTTTGTGCTGGATCGTGCCCGGTTGATCCAGACCCTGCCACCGGACGCCAGCCAGGAGCAGATGAGCCAAACGGTTGAAGCTTGGACAACCCTGGGCAGGAAATTAAGCGCCGCCGGCTATCTGGTGATTGATTCAACCGCCGTGGTCGCGGCACCAGCCGATGTCTATGTCCGACCTGAAGGACACTGAGGCCATGATGCGGACAGCCACACTTCGAAAAAATAAGCCCAAAGCCTCGCCCGTGCAGTTTTTGCTGAGGGCTTTGCCGATTTTAATCGTGGTATTGGCCGTTGAATACAGCATCGGCCAACGGTTTTTGGTTGGCCGCGATGACCAGGTTGACCGCTGCTTGCCGGGCAAAAGTATTTATGTCATCGACACCGCCAATAAGGACATCTGGCGGGGTGACCTGATCGCTTTCCGTGCCGAACGCATGGCGCCGTATTTTAAGGATGGCCAGGTGGTTGTCAAAATCGCCGCCGGGGTTACCGGTGACCACGTCAAGGTGGACAGCCAGCAAACCACGGTCAACGGTTCGGTGATTATTGAAGGGCTACCGTTGGCTGGGAAACTGAAGCAACCGTCATCTGCATTCAAGCGTGATGAAACCATCCCGCCAGCATCCTATTGGGTGACCGGCAAAACCCTGAACAGTTTTGACTCGCGGTATTGGGGGTATGTCTATGACCATCAAGTCATTGGCCGGGCTTATGCGATTTTTTAACAGTGGCCAACACTTCAGACACCGGAGGCTGTTGGGTCGAAGCCGCTTATCGATCATTTTGCCATCAGTGTTGCTGTCAGTCTCGATTGGGCCGAGTGCCGCCCACGCCGAAGAAGGTTGGCTAACCCGCTCACAAGCTATTCTTAATGCCTTGGAAGGACAGCTACGGCCTGCTTGGTTGAGCAGCAATCCCCATCAAAGTGATGCCCAGCGGCAAGCACTGGACATTATCCATGGCTCCCAACCGATTGCATTGGGAGCTATGTCCCATCCGTCGGGCTCCACATCTGACGGTCAGCCTGAAAAACCGTTGCGGGTAGTGTTTATTTCCTTTTCGCTGGGTGACCCGGTGCTGAAAGGGATGTTTGCAGAAGCTTCAGGTCAGGACGATGTGCTGTTGGTTTTACGAGGCCCGAAGCCAAGAAAAAAGCTGGCGGAATTGCTCGCCGAGCTGAAAGTGCTGTTGAAAGGCATCGAACCTTTGCCCAATATCGTCATCGACCCCACCCGCTTTCAGAAATGGGGCGTGGTCACTGTGCCTGAAATGGTGGTGGAAGACCACGGCAAAGCCAGGCTTCGTGTCAAAGGCGTGACCAGTTTGGGGTGGTTAAAGTCGCGTGAGGATGCCGGTCGGCAAGGCGATTTGGGACAGTTCGGCGAAGTCTATCAGATTGCCGAAATCGATTTGCTTGAAGCCATCAAACGCCGTCTGGCGACAATCGATTGGCCTCGGGAACAACTGCAGGCCATCGCCCGTTTTTGGGGGCAGCGCCGGTTCGAGGTGTTGCCCGCCGCCCAAGAAAATCGTGACCGTGTGCTTGACCTGACCGTCACGGCTCCGCGTGATCTGATAACACCCACTGGCCAGCTGATCATCCATGCCGGACAAACCGTCAATCCCCTGGATAAGCTGGCGTTTGGCCTGTGCCTGGTTATCTTCGATGCCACCGAGCAAACCCAGGTCGACAGCATCCGGCAGTTGTCATGCCGGGACAAGAACGCGCGGGTGCTGTATTTGGCGACGCAGCTCTCCCGTCAGGACGGTTGGGACGGTTTGAAAACTCTGGAGAACTCTCTGCAAGCACCGGTGTATCTGTTGACCCCGGATGTCCGCCAGCGTTTTCAGTTGCAACAAGTGCCTGCCTTGGTGGAACAGTTCGGCAACCGGGTGGTGGTGCGGGAAAGAAAAGTGGCTATGCCGGCGGCGACCGCTCAACCTATGGCGGCGGGAGGATAGGGATGAAACGGTCGATTGTCTCTTGGCTGTTAGGTATATTGCTGGGTCTGGCTGCAAATTGTCATGCTGGTACCACCAGCAAAGCCACCGATCCGCTCTGTGCCGATGCCGAACTCTGGTCGGGGAAACTGATCAGCGACATTTGCTGGAGCTGTTTGTTTCCGATCCGTGCTGCGGGGGCATCGCTGGGTGGTGGTCATGTGCCCAACATCGCCACTGACCAGAAATTCTGCTTTTGCACCGATCCGCTGGGATTGCCACAATTGGGCATGACGCTAGGTTTGTGGAACCCGTCACGCCTGATAGAAATCGTCAGGAACCCCTGGTGTTCACCCGCGTTGGGCGGGCATACCTTCAGCGCCTCCAAAGTTCGTTTGGTCGCCACCACCGGCAAGGCCGATTTTGATGCTAGCGAGATGTCGTTCTTCAATTACCATTATTTCGCCTTTCCGCTGACCATTTTGCTGGATCTGTTTTGGGATGACCGTTGCAATGCCGATGGCTACCGGGATTTTGACCTATTGTATGTTTCGGAACTCGATCCCACCTGGAACAGCGATTTGCTGGCGTTTTTCACCAGCCCGGAAACGGCTTTGTTTGCTAACCCGGTGGCGGTGGCCGCGTGTGTCGCCGATGCAACGGCCGCTGCCACCGGCCATCCGCTGGATGCCTTGTTCTGGTGTGCCGGTGCCTGGGGGCATCTGTATCCTTTGTCCGGTATTTCACCGACCAGTTACGGCACGGATCCGCGCATCTCCAGTTTGCTGGCCACCCGTGCGACCGCCGCCTTGCACCGCCGGGGCTTGGCCTGGAAGACATCAGGGAACGAGGCCTTGTGCGGCGGGATGATTTATCCCTTCATCCCCAAGTCGCAATACCGACTTAGCATGTTCTATCCGGTCGCAGAAACCGAGTCCAATCACGCCATCGGCGAGACCACCTTCACCTGGGGGGCTGGCCGCACTTATCCTGGCCCTGGAGAAGACCATGTCTATGTCCAGTGGTCCTGGACTGACTGTTGTGCAGGTCTGTAGATGGGCGTTAGGGTGTTTTTTGATGGTCATGGCGGGTTAACCCGCTCACTGGCCTTAGTCTTAAGTGTCACGATGGCCTGGACACCGTTCGCTGTGGTCTGGGCGGATGCCTTACAAACTGCGGGACGCCAAGGCCAGCAAACCGGGCAACAGCTGGTCGGTGGTTTTCAGTTTCCTGCTGACACCGGCAGCGGCGCCATGACGCTGAACCCTGGGACGGCGCAGGAAAGCACGGTCACTATCGGCACGTTGTTTCCGGATGCCGGTAGTGGCACCCTCGCCGACATCTCTAGTCTGTACGGGAATGATACCGGCACGGTTGCCGCTGGCCTTGACGCCCAAACTGCGTTAAACACTGAAAGCAGTGCTACGGGCAATGCTTATCGCACATTAATCAACAATGCCCACCACTCCCATCCGAACTTACAGCATGATACGCTCTGGAAGACAGGCGATCAGGTCTTTGCCAACTTCACCCCGTGGGCACAGTCGTTCTCGGACTGCACGGCGACCACGACCCAAACCGCGACTGGCCATACTGTCCGGGTGCCCGACTATCAATTGTGCCTTCGCCAACCGGACGTACCTCAAAATTGCACGGCGACCCACACGGTCAAAGTCGAACCGCTGCTCCGCTACGTTTCAGGTATGGGCGGTCTGTCCAGTTGCGGGCCGGGTTGTCTGGATCTGTATGTCGGCAAAGTGGGCGATAACTACTGGTCAGCCAGTTGTTCCGTGTTCACTTGGGAGGTCACTTACCAGGTGCTGCATCCTGAAGCCATTGTCAGCGCGACCTTGGAAGATGTCGAGTTCGATGACCATGCCCAGGTGTATTATGGCGGCCAGCTGATCTACACTGGCTCGACCGGTTGGGCTGGCTCGTGCGAACTGAAAAATAGCTGGGTGGATCATCCACACCTGGGTGTCACCTCGGCATTCAACAGCACAGGCAACAAAGTGTTCAAACAGGACACGAAGG
The DNA here is from genome assembly GCA_030653435.1 of Methylovulum sp. GTDB lineage: Bacteria > Pseudomonadota > Gammaproteobacteria > Methylococcales > Methylomonadaceae > Methylovulum. The sequence continues at coordinate 8,041 of JAURZI010000101.1, read as the reverse complement.
TCGGCGGCAATGGCGAAGGCTATTCACGGATACGTGTCCGTTATGATGTCTCGAAACTGGTTAGCCAAGACCAGTGGGGCTGGAGCGGCCCGAATTGCCAACATCTCGCCGATGCCATCACCGACGGCATTTGCCAAGCGGGCAGCCAGCTCAGTTGCAGCAACGATCCTGCCAATGCGGCGGGCTGTTATGTGGATACGGTGTCACAGGTCATGGTTTGTGCGAGTGACCTGGCTTCCGCACCGGTGGCGGATTCGGCGGGCATCCGTAACACCTGTATGGCTATCACGGCGGCAGGCAAGTGCGACCTCAACAGCACCGGGCAATGCTGGACGGACAGCACCGGGACGCATTGCTTGACAGCCCCGACCACAGGCATGCCGACCACCACGTGCAAAGCTTTAGAAAACCGGGGCTGCGCGTTCATTAGCAGCCAATGCCTGGACACCTTGGCCTCAGGCACTTGTTGGGGCAGCGTCGATACCTACGACTGTGGCCAGCCTGTCACGATACCCGGCATTCAAAGCCATACCCAACAGCAATGTTCCGGCCCTATCCGCTGTATGGGTGAGGATTGCATCACCGTGAAGCGCACCCAAAGCCCTGATTTCACCAAGGCGGTGGCGTTACTGAATAGCGCCCAGCAAATGGCGATGGATTTACATTGCGAGGATGCCAATGCCGAACTGCACCAGAAAGACCCCAACTCCTGCCAAGTGTTCAAAGGCAAAGATGCCAGCTGTAAAATCGTCGGCGGCTTGGTGACGCTGGTCGATTGCTGCCAAACACCCTCCGGCAGTATGGGGCTGGGGCAATATATTGACTTGTTGTTGGCCACCAGCCAACTGGATAATGCCGTGATGCGCATGGATGCCACATCGGCGGTGCGGGGTGCCTGGGAAACGCTGCGCCTACCGTTTGCAGCGGCGGGCGATGCCTGGAATAGCGTGCAGGCTAATTTTGCCTCGGGGGTGAATAATTTGGTGGGCTCCGATCTGATGAGCGTGACCGATGTCGCCGAACAGGGGCTGCTGGATTCATTGAAGGGCGAATTGTTGAAATCGGTGGCCGAATGGATCGGCAGCACTTTTGGCGAAGCCGCCGGCAATGCGCTGTTCAGTGCCGGCGGGCAAGCGGCGTTTGATTCGCTGGGCAACCTGACCCCGGCCGCTGAGTCGGGTGGTGTCCAACTGGGCGGCGGTGCGGCGTTTGCCGGACAAATGCTCAGCACCCTGATGATGGCTTACACCATCGTCATGATCGTGGTCATGATTATCCAGATCATCTGGTCGTGCGAGGTGCCGGAATACGAGCTGGCCGCCAAGAAACAACTGAAAGTCTGTAAAGCGTTGGGGGTTTATTGCGACAGCAAAGATCCGATCACCGGGCTGTGCCTGATCCGCAAGGAAAGCTATTGCTGCTACAACTCGCCGCTCGCCCGCATCTTAAACGAACAAATCAAACCGCAATTGGGTATGGGGTTTGGTTCACCCCAAAATCCGGTGTGTTCGGGCGTCAAGGTCAAGGACTTGGACAAGGTCGATTGGAGCCAAGTCAATCTGGATGAATGGCTGGCGATACTGGCACAAACCCATCATTTACCGACCGCCAGCAACGCCGCTTCGATGCTCAACCTGGATCAGTTGACGGGATCAGGCAGCCGACTGAACCCGCAAAAATATGGCGCAGCCACTGGCAATCGGCAGGATACCTTGACCCGTACCCAAGGCCGTATGGGCGACCTGGATGTACCCACCGTCAAACGGCAATCGGAACTGGAAGGCTGGGGCATGGGGCCGAAGTGACACAGCCCCGAAAACCATCAAGAATTAACGGTATCTTTCAAATTTTTACCCGCTTTAAATGACGGTACTTTCGCGGCGGCAATCGTGATCGCGGCTCCGCTTTGCGGGTTACGGCCTTGGCGTTCCGCCCTTTCCTTGACTTCAAACGTGCCAAAGCCCACCAAAGTAATGGAGTCACCGGCTTTTAAGGTGGTTTCGATAGTTTTGGTCAAGCCTTCCAATGCACGTCCGGCGTCGGCTTTGGTGAGGTTGGCGTGTTCGGCAATGGCGTCGCACAGTTCGGATTTGTTCATGGAGATGTTCCTTAATGGGTAGTAAAAATATGTGATTATCTTTATAGCGCGTTTTTCAACTTTCTTCGATTGTAACTGAGGATTTTTCCAAGCTTTGGCTAATTTGACAGATATGTTTGCCGTTTTAGGGTATTTATTAACGCGTATTGAAAATACTTGCTTTGAAAAGTTGAGTATAAAACCTGAAAGAATTTACACATAACATGCAATATGGTACTTTCGGCAATAATGTATATGTTACTGATGCCAATGTTGTTGTTTCCATCATACTAAACCTAATGGGATCTTCGGCTGCACCTATGCTGACAACACCCGACAAATTATTTGTTTTGACCAAACGTCCCATTGGTTGTCGATCAGACTGGCGTCCGTAGCGTAACAGAACGCCACGCCAATCACCTGCTTTAGCTGCTGATTGATGAATAAATAGCATTATTTTAAAGACTAATTCAAAGCCTAGAAAATAATCGAATGGACTTGCTTGCCTATGAAAAATGTTTTCGATTTCCGTGACGAGCTAGTTTCTGATTACAGCTCTTTCTCACGAAGCTTCACACGCATTGCAGCCTCAGATATTAGCAAAGAAGTTGAACGCCAATACGATGCAGGTCGTTATTGGCCGGAAGCACTGATTCAAATAAATCCCAATTACCAGCGCAAAACTACAGTTCAGCAACTCGCTGCGCAGGGCATTCTGCATAAAAAATGTGCTGATATTTTCCAAGTAGGCAAGCTGGAACAAAACGCACAACCTTTACACCTTTATACTCACCAACTGCAAGCCATAGCTAAGGCACAATCTGGTCAAAGTTATGTTGTTACTACGGGTACAGGCTCAGGTAAATCGCTCTCTTTCTTTATCCCGGTAATCGACAAAATTCTTCAAGAAAAAGCAAACGATGGCGTTGCCAAAACGCGGGCTATTGTTATTTACCCCATGAACGCACTGGCAAATAGCCAGCTTGAGGAATTAAATAAATTCTTGTATGGCTACGCCGACGAAGAACGCCCCTTCACCGTAGCTCGCTACACGGGTCAGGAATCCAAAACAGAACGAGTAGCGATAGCAGAAAATCCACCGGATATTTTACTAACTAATTTCATGATGCTTGAACTCATACTGACGCGTTATGAAGATACGGATCGTCGTGTTGTCGAGCATTGTAAAGGACTCAATTTTTTAATCATGGACGAACTGCATACCTATAGAGGGCGTCAAGGTGCCGATGTTGCCTTGTTAGTTCGCCGGTTACGGGAACGTTTGCACGCCGAACAAATGATTTGTATAGGCACTTCGGCAACTATGTCGAGTACTGGTAGCGTAGATGACCAGATGAAAACAGTAGCTGAAGTTTCCAGCAAGTTATTCGGCACATTTGTTTCAGCCAACGATATTATTCGTGAAACACTTGAACGTGTTACCGATCCTTCCAAAGATGTTGCAGCCATCCGGCATCAACTATCGAAGTCACTTTCCAGGCCTTCCTTTGAGTGGTCAACTTTTGATGACTTCCAAAACGACCCACTCGCTATTTGGGTGGAATTGAACTTGGGTATCGAATTACCTATAGATGGCGAGCCACTTCGTGCAAAGCCGATCAGCTTGTCAGAAGCAGCAGAGCGTTTGGGTAAAGATGCGTCCTGTACAAAAGATATAGCAAAAGCAGGATTACAAAAATTCCTTATAGCAGCCCAGCACGATGTAAAAACACCACAAGGTCAACCGCCGTTTGCATTTAAGCTGCACCAATTTATTAGCGGCCCTGGCAAAGTACATACAACTTTAGAAGCTCAGGGAATTAGGCATATTACCCTAGATGCACAACGCTTCGCGCCGGGAAGGCAAGCAGAAGCCGTACTATTATATCCAACCCATTTCTGTCGGGAATGTGGGCAGGAATATCATCCTGTTTGGCGTGAAGAAAACAACAATGTCCATTTCAAACCACGGGAAATTGATGATATTAGTGCCGATGAAAATGAAGACACCCGATTTGGATTTTTATGTCCCAGCAGTAACAGTCAGCAGTTTCAGGGGGATATGGAAGACCTTCCAGAAATATGGCTTGATCTCAGCAAAGCGGTACCAAAAGTAAAAAGTGCTTACAGAAAAGCCATACCGATTGCTACCCAAGTTGATGCGCAAGGAATAGAAAGGCAAGGCGAACATTACTGGTTTATACCGGGGAAATTCAGATTTTGTCTGAATTGTGGCTTTGTGCATGAAGCTCACGGCAAAGACATCAACAGATTATCTAGCCTTTCTGGTGAAGGACGTTCGTCAGCAACGACGATGCTTACACTGAGTGCCTTACGCCAACTGTTTGCTGAAACCGACATTCCACAGGGTATTCCCGACCCAAGAAAATTACTTGGTTTTACCGATAATCGCCAAGATGCCGCCTTACAGGCAGGTCACTTTAACGATTTTGTGTTTTTGCTCACTTTGCGTGCCGGGTTAATCGCAGCTTTGCAAAACAACGCGGGGCTTTTGACCGAGGAATATCTGGCCGACGAAGTTTTCAAAGCGCTTGGTTTTAACGGATTAGATCCGGCAACCTTGGCAGAATATTTACGTACACCCAAGTTAATGGGGCTCGCACGACAAGAAGCGCAGCGAACTTTACGCTTTATATTAGGCTATCGTTTGCTCAGGGATTTGCGGAGAGGGTGGCGATTTAATAATCCGAATCTTGATCAACTCAATCTATTGTTGATTGATTACCGTGGATTAAAAGAATTCTGCACAGATGAATCTGCATTTGGTCTGCCAGGAACTTTTTTACGAAACTTGGATGCAACCGGACGCGAGGCATTCTGCCGATTGGTATTTGATGAAATGCGACGGGCGCTTTGTTTGGAAAGTCGCTATCTCGACCCTGTCGAACAGGAAAAAACCAAAATTACTGCCCATCAATATCTGAATGATCGCTGGACATTCACGCCAGATGAAACTTTGGTTACAGCAAAATACCTGATTCTAGGCAAGCGTCCAGAATATAAAGGTAAACCCCGTAATGATCTGGTTAGTGGTGGCCCGCGTTCACGTATCATCAAGCAGCTTAAGAGGGCAGATTTCTGGAAAGAAACCGTGTTTGCAGGAAAAGTTACCAGTTGGAAAGAACAGGAGCTGGTTGAAGTACTGGAAACGTTGCTAAAAGCGGCGGCCAATTACGGATATGTCCATAAGCAAACTATCGATAATTCAATTCTGGGATGGCGATTAAATTCAGCTGCTATTGATTGGTGCTTGCCAACTATTGAGGAAAACGAAAACCAGCGCAAACCCAATGCTTTTTTCCGCCAGCTTTATAGGGTGATGGCTGAAATGCTTAAGCTACCAGCTCATCCATTGTTTGATTTTGAAGCACATGAGCATACCGCCCAAGTCGATGCCGCCCGCAGGCAGTTACTAGAACAACGCTTTCGCTATACCGACAAAGATCGTCAAGATTGGGCAGACAATCCCGCGCATGAAGCTCCCCTTGAACGTCTACCTGTGATGTTTTGTTCACCTACAATGGAACTAGGGGTTGATATTTCCGCACTTAATACGGTTTATTTACGCAATGTTCCGCCCACCCCCGCCAATTACGCACAACGAAGTGGTAGAGCCGGCAGATCAGGTCAGCAAGCCTTGGTTATCACCTATTGCGCTGCGTTAAGTCCGCATGATCAATGGTTCTTCCAGAATGCCGATAAAATGGTTTACGGCATCGTTAAACCACCTACACTGGATTTGGCCAACCGTGATTTGGTAGAGAGTCATTTAAACGCAGTCTGGCTGGCTTGTTGTGAAGTGGAACTGGAAAACAGTATCGCCCCGTTGGTTAATCTGGATGTGGCCGAAAAACCTATAAAACCTGAATTGCTCTCTCGTCTGAGTGACGAAGATGTATTAATCAAAGCGAAAATCGCAGGTAATCGCGTTATCGCGCAATTGCAAAGCGAGCTCAAAGGTACTAACTGGTTCAATAGTGATTATGTCGAGCAGGTTATTAATGACTCGCCCAAAGCGTTTACAAATGCTCTGGAGCGCTGGCGCACGCTATTTGACGCAACCCTCAAGCAAATGGACATGGCGGACAGTATTGTCAAAAGCCATACGGCATCACACAGCGAACGCGAAAATGCCCGTCGGCGCTATGGAGATGCGGCACGTCAATACACCGTTTTGTTGAAAACAGGCAATACACAAAATACCGATTTCTATACCTATCGATATTTGGCAAGCCAAGGTTTTTTGCCAGGCTATAACTTTCCACGGTTACCATTGATGGCATGGATTCCAGCACGCGGTGGTGCCGGTGGCAATGGTAAAAATGAAGAAGGCAGCATGGTGAGTCGCCCGCGTTTTCTGGCGCTGTCTGAGTTTGGCCCTCGTAGCCTGATATATCACGAGGGGCAAATGTACCGTGTGGTACGGGCCAAACTCAATGTGGGATCGGCAGATCATGTTTCAGGAAACAGTACCTTGGGTACATTATCGGCGCGTATCTGTAGTCAATGTGGTTATGGTCATCTGGGCGAAGAACAGGGGGCGGAACCACTAGCAAACTGTTGCGAGAATTGCGGTGCGTTGCTTACCGAACATGATTGGGTTAATCAACTTTACCGTATCGAAACCGTTGAAACCGTAGCGGTAGAACGTATTTCAATCAACGATGAAGAGCGTCAGCGTCAAGGATTTGAATTACAAACCACCTATCGGTTTCTGCCAGGGCCGGATGGCGTGCTACAAAAGCACAAAGCCCATGTCGTTCACAATGGTGACGCGTTCTGCGAGATCACTTACTCGCCCGCAGCACGAATTTGGCGTATCAACCGAGGTTGGCGGCGACGCAAAGATAAAAATCAGCTCGGCTTTTATATTAATCCGATTACAGGTGTCTGGAGCAAGCAGGACGATCCGAACAAAGGCGATGCGTCTGAGACCGATGAGACATTACTGGATAAAGTCACCAATCAGCGTATTGTTCCTTTTGTGGAAGACCACCGGAATGTATTGATTCTTGCACCGGTAAAGCCATTACCTGTGGTGGCAATGGCGACTTTACAAGCAGCACTTAAACGCGGCATTGAGCAAACTTTCCAAATTGAAGAATCAGAACTGGTTGTCGAACCTTTACCCACAACCGATAATCGCCAGGCATTATTGTTTTATGAAGCCGCAGAAGGCGGCGCCGGTGTCCTGACTCGCTTAGCTAACGAACCAACCAGTTTGGCAATGGTAGCCAGTGCCGCACTCCATGTGATGCACTTTGATGTTATGGAAAACGTTGCCACTGTCGAAGAACTTAACCAGCAGGAACAACATAACGCCGAGGGCGGTAGAATTTGTGAAGCGGGATGTTACCAATGCTTGCTGTCCTATTTCAATCAGCCAGATCATGACCATATAGACAGGCGCAATCCCGATGCGCTGTGTTTATTATTAGCACTCGTCAATGCTAATGTAACCCCGGTCAATATCGAATCCCAGCCGACAAAGCCGCAAGCGACTGAAAATGATGCCACGAATGAGTGGCTAGCTGTGTTGCGGGCAAGGCACCTAAAACAACCCGATGCGACTGGAGTATCCATCAATCAAGGGCAAGCCATTGCTGCCGGACAATATAAAAGCCTTCGCGTTCTGGTATTTTTAGAACCACTGGCAGACGAACTAAAATCCCATCTGGAAGATAAAGGCTGGCGGGTATTGGATTTTTCCAACCACTTACTATGGCCTAAATTATTTGAACAACACGCCGACTTACTCGGAAAACAAGAGAACATGACATGAATATGCCTGCCCATGATTTCAGGTAATCCCTACAAATCAATGCAGGTGGCATTGATTAGCGATTTTTGACATAGTGCAGCGCCAAACTTTGCAGCACTTATGGCATGAACTCCGCCCCCACCCCACTGAATATTGAATCAACGCTATTTTGCCCCAGACGC
>JAURZI010000100.1 GCA_030653435.1 Methylovulum sp. | reverse complement strand
TTTCCAGCTCCAGCAGGCCGGTTTCCATGTCTTGCAGCAGTTCGGTGCTTTCTACCGTGAAGGTGCCCAGCGCTTCCTGCATGTCTTTGTCCAGTTCCATCGCATCAACCCCCGTTATGTGCCAGCACGACCGGGTCGCCGAAGGCGCTGGTCAGCCTCGCCAGTTCCAGCACGACCAGCACCGCCTTGCTGTGCATGACAAAGCGCAGGGCCTTGCCGCGTTGCGCCGCTTCCCGTTTCAGCAGAATCAGCAGCTGTAGGCCGGCTGTGTCGACTTCGTTGACCCGGGCCAGATTCAGCTCCAGGTCGTCACCGCTGTCCAGGAATGCCAGCAACACGGGCTTTTGGGCGGCGGCGGTGAAGATGCTCAGTTCGTCTTCTATGGCTAATGTCTGCATGGGGGCTCCGGTTCTGTGATTAATTCCAGGGTTAGGTCGCTCAAGCGTGTTGTTTTACCAAATCTATGCCACACACCACACCTTTGTGCGATCCCGCTTTCTGCCAATAAGGGCTAGGCTAAACATAATGTCCCGGTCTTAGTGGAGGGTACGCGTTGGGGCCGCTATTGTTTACCAAACCCAAGTTAAGCAATGGATAATGAAACAATAAGATCAATCAACAATTAGTTCGTTAACTTAACGGCATCGCCGCAGCCATCGCATCCCTCTAAGCTATCGGTTGTGTTTAACTCACTAGCGATTGTAAACGCTTTCTTCGCCACTACTTGAACTATTTGAAGGATCTCAAAGGTAACACCATGCAATTGACCTGGAGCCTACAGAAAAAGAACCGTGACCGGCATCTTAATCTCTGCTTATTTGATTATCAACAAACCATATTTTGGAGCTTGCCGTTGCAATCCGCATGCTGTTGGTCATAGCTTCGAGCTATGGCCTATCCTGTCATCTCCCCGACATAGCGCCTAGCATCCGGTGCAAGGCCGCTTACCCATTCCGGGTAAGCGCTAAGTTATTTTAATGGCCATCCTTTAATTTCTGATAAAATCACGGGGTTTTAGTTGTCCGTTTAATCTGTCTTTAAAGGGATGCACGCCTCCCAAGCAATTTAACAACCCAGGTTGCCTTAAGTGTTAGCTTCATCATGAATGCATTATCTATCCGTAATCTCAAAAAAACTTATAACAATGGTTTTGAAGCCTTAAAAGGTATTGACCTTGACGTCGAGGCCGGTGATTTTTTTGCATTGCTAGGCCCGAATGGCGCCGGCAAGTCTACCGCCATCGGCATTATCAGCTCGCTGGTCAACGAAACCAGCGGTTCGGTCAGCATCTTCGGCCATGATTTAAAACATGAACGCGGCAAGGCCAAAAGCTGCATAGGCCTAGTGCCGCAAGAAGTCAATTTTAACCAATTTGACACTGTCAAAAGCATCTTGCTCAATCAGGCCGGTTACTACGGCACGCCGCGCAAACTTGCGTTGCACAGGACAGAACAATGCCTTAAGCAAATGGATTTATGGGATAAGCGCGATACCGTTTCGCGGCGCTTGTCCGGCGGCATGAAACGCCGCGTGATGATTGCCAGGGCTATGGTGCATGCACCCAAGCTGTTGATCCTTGACGAGCCCACCGCCGGCGTCGACATAGAAATCCGTCGCTCGATGTGGAAAATGATGCAAGACGTCAACCAGCAAGGCACCACGATTATTTTAACGACCCATTATCTGGAAGAAGCGGAAAGCCTATGCCGCAATATCGCCATCATCGACCAGGGCGTGATTGTTGAAAACTCCAGCATGGCCAATTTGCTTGCCCGGCTGCATATCGACCACTTTGTGCTGGATCTGGAGGAAGCCCTCAACGCTGCGCCGGTCATTGACGGCTATCAGATTGAGCTGATCTCCAGCAAATCGCTTAATGTCGCCGTACCTAAAGAAAACGGGCTTAACCGGCTGTTCAGCGAGTTAAGCCAGCAGAATATCCGGGTCATGAGCCTGAAAAACAAAACTAATCGCCTGGAGCAGTTGTTTATGGATTTGGTGGACGCAAAATCAGTGGATACAAAAGCAGCAGGTAGTGGGCAATGAACTATTCCATCCCGTTTAACACCTTAGTCATCAAAGAAATTTACCGGTTTATCCGTATCTGGCCGCAGACGTTGTTGCCGCCAGCCATTACCACGGCCTTATATTTCCTGATATTCGGCAAGCTGATCGGCGACCGCATAGGGACTATCAACGGCGCCAGTTATATGGATTATATTGTCCCCGGCGTGATTTTAATGTCGGTCATCAGCCATTCTTATGCCAATGTCGTGTCCTCATTTTATTCCACCAAGTTCCAGCGCAATATCGAAGAATTGCTGGTGGCGCCGGTGCCCAACTGGGTGATTTTGGCCGGTTATGTGAGCGGAGGCATCATCCGCGGCCTATTGGTGGGTGTTGTGGTTGCACTCATATCGATGCTGTTTGCAACCCTTGCCATCAAACACATCTGGATTACACTATCCATCGCCGTATTGACAGCGACCTTATTTTCTTTGGCGGGTTTTATCAATGCTCTGCTCGCGGAAAGCTTTGATGACATTTCCATTATCCCGAACTTTGTGCTCACACCGCTAAGTTATCTGGGCGGGGTTTTTTACTCGGTGGACATGCTGCCCAATATATGGCAAGCCATTTCTATGGGCAACCCTATGCTTTATATGATTAATGCTTTCAGGTACGGACTCATCGGCGTGAGCGACATTGACGTACAGCTGGCTTTTATCATGACAGGCGGGTTTATTGTCGTCATGACCCTGTTTAGCCTATATCTGCTGTATAAGGGCATAGGCATCAAAAACTAAACGGGTAATCTCATCGCATACCCTTCAAAGCGCGTGGATAACATCATGATTTAAATAAAGGTACGCGATGCGTCACCTAGCTGGCACGGCCCCAACATCAACCCGTACCTATACGGTATTTGCTTTAACGCTATCACATCATTATATAAATGGAATCTTTTACACCTGGACAACGCTGGATCAGTAACACCGAATCGGAACTTGGCTTGGGCCTTATCCTTGACGTCAGCTTCAACCGCGTCACGGTACTTTATTTAGCCTCTGACGAGCGGCGTGTTTATGCCCGCGACAACGCCCCGCTAACACGGGTCAGCTTTGCGGTCGGCGATATCATCGAATCGGTGGACGAAGAAAAACTGACAGTCATCCGCTTGTTTGAACAAGATGGACTGATCACATATATCGGCAAAAACAAATCCGGTCAGGAAATTAAACTGGAAGAAGTCGAGCTAAACCATCATATCCAATTCAACAAACCGCAAGACCGGCTGTTTATCGGCTCATGCGACCCCAGCGCCTGGTTTTCATTGCGTTACCAAGCATGGCGGCGCTTGCAGCAACATCATCAGTCGCCGGTTAAAGGGCTGCTAGGCAGCCGGACATCACTGATCCCGCATCAATTGTTTATTGCCCACGAAGCGGCTAACCGCTCTGCACCACGAATCATGCTGGCCGATGAAGTGGGCTTAGGCAAAACCATAGAAGCAGGACTCATCCTGCACCACCGCCTGATTAACGGGCTTAGCCGCCGGGTGCTGATTATCGTGCCCGAAAGCTTGTTGCACCAATGGTTGGTCGAAATGCTCAGGCGTTTTAACTTGCGTTTCAGCATCTTCGATGAAGCCCGTTGCCTAAGCGAGTCGGGAGATGACGGCCTGGATGCCGATGATCCGCAGGAACAAGCCGCTCGGGACAGCGATAACAATCCATTTCTGACTGAACAACTGCTGCTCTGTAGCCAAAGGTTTTTTGCCCAACACCCGCGCCGCCAACAACAAGCCCTAGCGGCTGGCTGGGACATGGTCATCGTCGATGAAGCGCATCATCTTGAATGGAGCGAACAGGCCGCCAGCCCTGACTACCTGTTTGTCGAACAACTCGCATTACGCGCGCCCAGCCTGATACTGTTGACCGCAACCCCGGAACAATTGGGCAAAGAAAGCCATTTCGCCCGTTTAAGGCTGCTGGATCCCGACCGCTTTTACAGTTTTGCTGCATTTTTGGAAGAAGAGCGGCAATTTGAACCTGTGGCGAATGCCGCAAAAATATTGTTGGCCGACAAGCCCTTGGATGAGGATGCCACCGCTCTGCTGACCACGCTGCTTAAAGACGACAATGTCGGCGGCCTGCTTAATAACTTAGCCGATCCCGACAAATCGGCTGCGGCACGCGACACCTTAATCAAGATATTGCTGGATCATCACGGCACAGGCAGAATCTTGTTCAGGAATTCCAGACAAACGGTGCAAGGCTTCCCTGAGCGCGAACGCCATGCTTATGCCTTAAGCGGCCAAGCCCATGCCGATGATTTACAACAAGATCCACGCTATCTTTGGCTAGCCGATAAAATCAAACAGCTCGGCGACCAAAAAGCCTTGCTGATCTGCAAACACGCACAAACGGCGATTGACCTCGAACAAACCTTGAAAAACCGTGCCGGCATAGCCTCGGCTGTATTTCATGAAGGCCTGTCCATCATCGAACGCGACCGCGCCGCCGCTTACTTTGCCGATCAGGACAGCGCCGCACGGCTACTGATCTGTTCGGAAATAGGTAGCGAGGGCCGCAACTTCCAGTTTGTCCATCATTTGATACTGTGGGATCTGCCAACCAATCCGGATTTGCTGCAACAACGCATAGGCCGTCTGGACCGCATCGGCCAGAAGCATATTATCCAGATTCATATCCCTTACCTGGAGCATACCGAACAGGCTATCCTGTACCGCTGGTATGACGAAGGCATGAATGCGTTCCGCAGCAATTGTTCCGCCGCCCAGCCGGTTGCGGATAGGTTAAAAGATGAATTGACCTACATATTGCAACACGACGATGCGGCGGAAATAGACGCTTTTATCGCAAAAACCCAAGCGCTGGGCAAAGACATTGAAGTCCAGTTGCATAATGGCCGCGACCAGTTGCTGGAATTGAACTCATACCGCAAGGAATCGGCCGATGCGCTGATCGCCCAGTTAAAGGTATACGGGCAATCGGGCGAGTTATGGCCGTTTATGGAAGATGTGTTTGAATGCTATGGTGTGGAGACGGAGTTCCACTCGCCGGATTGCTATATTATCCGTCCTGGCGACCATTTACGCGTAGCGCATTTTCCGGGTCTGCCCGAAGACGGCATGACCGTCACCGTCGACCGCGCCTGCGCTCTTGCACGCGAGGACATGCAGTTCCTGACCTGGGAACATCCTATCGTGACCGCCGCGCTGGAACTCATCCTGTCCAGCGAAACCGGCAATGCCGTTATCAGCGTGATCAAGCACCGCGACTTAAAAGCCGGGCAATTCTTATTGGAATGCCTGTTTATTGTCGAATGCAGTGCGCCTGCTGAACTGCAACTCGGCCGGTTTTTACCGCCTACGCCGATCCGCGTTTTGATAGACCAGCACCAAAAAGATGTGAGCGATATTATCGCGCATGGCGATTTGCGCGAAACCGGCGCCAATTTTGATAAACATCAAATCATCGCCTTCCTTAACCACCAACGCCAGCCCCTCAATGGGCTATTGGCTATTGCCGGGCAAAAAGCCCGCACCGTCATGCAGGTGCTTGCTGAAGATGCGGCAGAACACATGCTGGAAGCGCTGACGGCGGAAATCAAGCGCCTCAACCGTTTGAAAAAAGTGAACCCGGCGATCAAGCCCGAAGAAATTGAACAATTAAAAGACTTTACGCTACTGGCCCATGAAAATATCGAAGCGGCGCAATTAAGACTCGATGCGGTACGATTTGTGATTGCCAGCTAAAGCCTGTATCGCAGCCCTCACTGGCCTTTAGTTGAGGGCTGCTTTAAGGCTTATGCCACTTTACTTGACGATAACGCGCCCGTTCAAGGGTTGGGGCAGACGGTTATTGTCAGGCCCCACATCCGGCAGCCCCCGCTTCGGCGGCGGCGTCGAATGCACAAGGCTTATTTTGGCATTCCTCATGATTATCCCTTTTATTTTTAAAATAGGCTAATGTCTGCCAACAAGATCGCCGTGACTGCCGATACTCCAGAAATGCTGTTTGATAGCGCCACCTTTTTAAAAAGCCTGACCACGCGCCCCGGCATCTACAAGATGTTTAACGCAGAGGGCGACATTATTTATGTCGGCAAGGCAAAAAACCTTAAAAACCGCGTGTCCAGCTATTACAAAACCCTAACGGCATCACCCAAGCAACAGGTCATGATGACCAAAGTGGTGAACATTGAGGTCACCGTCACGCATACCGAAGGCGAGGCCTTGTTACTGGAATGCCAGCAAATCAAACGCCACAAACCCCGTTACAATATCTGCCTGCGGGATGACAAATCCTTTCCCTATATTTATTTGTCCACCGACCAGGACTTCCCGCAAATCACCACGGTGCGCGGCGCAAAAAAACTGCCCGGCAAATATTTTGGCCCTTACCCCAGCGCGAGTGCCGCCAGGGAAAGCTTGAAATTATTGCAAAAATTGTTTCCGGTCAGGCAATGCGACGATTCCTTTTACAACCACCGCACCCGGCCTTGTTTGCAGCATCAGATCGGCCGCTGCACAGCGCCTTGTGTAGGTCTGGTCGACAAACCCACCTACGCGCTAGATGTCAACAACACCGTGCTGTTTCTGGAAGGCAAAGGTGACCTGCTTATAGACCAATTGATAACGAAAATGGAACGTGCCGCAACGGCGCTTGATTTTGAGCAGGCGGCCGAGTTCCGGGATCAGATCGGTCGCTTGCGTTCGGTGCTGGCAAAACAGTTTGTCCAGGGCGAAAAAGGCGATGTCGATATTATTGCCTGCGCCACTAAGCTCAACGTCGCCTGTGTCCAGGTATTTTTTATCCGCCATGGTCAGCATCTTGGCAATAAAAGTTTTTTTCCGAAACTAAGCGACGACCATGATCCGGCGGCGATTATGCAGGCATTTATCGCCCAGTATTATTTCGATAAACAAATGCCTCATGAATTGATCGTCAGCCATACCCCGGCAGAAACCGAATTGTTAACAGAAGTGCTGAGCGCCCAGGCAAAACATGCCGTAGCCATTACCGGTCGTGTCCGTGGCGAACGCCTGAAATGGCTGCAAATGGCGGTGACCAACGCCGAAAACTCCTTGTTGGGCAAATTATCGGAGAAATCCGGCATTGTTGCGCGGTTCCTGAGCCTGCAACAAATCTTGGGCTGCCGGGATATGCCCAAGCGCCTGGAATGCTTTGACATCAGCCATACCCAAGGCGGACAAACCGTGGCATCCTGCGTGGTCTTTGACCGCGAAGGGCCGGTAAAATCGGCTTACCGCCGTTTTAATATCAGCGGCATAACCGGAGGCGATGACGTTGCCGCCATCCATCAAGCGGTATCAAGGCGTTTTAAACGCCTGCAACAAGGTGAACATATCGCGCCGGACATATTGTTTATTGATGGCGGTAAAGGGCAGCTTAATGCGGCTCAAAAGGCACTAGCGGAATTAACTGTAAACAATGTTATGATAGTCGGAGTTTCCAAAGGGCCTGATAGGAAACCCGGTATGGAAAAATTGTTCCTGGGCGGCCAGGAGCTGCCTATAGATACCACTGCCGGGGCTAGCGGTTTGCTATTGATCCAGCATATCCGTGATGAGGCGCACCGCTTTGCCATAACAGGGCACAGACTGCGCCGAGGTAAAGTGGCAAAACAATCCATTTTAGAAGGCATCCCAGGATTGGGCCCAAAACGGCGGCAACAACTATTACAGCAGTTTGGCGGGTTGCAAGGTATTTCACAGGCAGGTGTAGATGCTCTTTGCAGTATAGACGGCATAAGCCGATGTGTGGCACAACGAATTTACGAGCACTTTCATCATCAAGATGGCCATTGAATTTAACTTACCTACCAATATCACGCTATTAAGAATCGCGTTAATTCCACTATTGACCGTGGTGTTCTACCTGCCGTGGAACTATTCCAATATTGCCTGTACGCTGATATTTATCATCGCGGGCATCACCGATTGGCTGGACGGCTATCTGGCCAGAAAAATGCAGATGGAGACACCATTCGGCGCATTTTTGGATCCCGTCGCCGATAAATTAATGGTCGCCATGGTGCTGGTCATTATCGTGCAACAACAAGCATCCCCGTATCTGGCCATTCCTGCATCCATTATAATCGGCCGGGAAATCACGATTGCCTCGCTACGGGAATGGATGGCGGAAATCGGTCAGCGGGCAACGGTTAAGGTATCCCAGCTGGCCAAGTGGAAAACCGGCATACAAATGTTATCCATAGGACTGCTGCTATACCGTGACGATTTACTCGGTATACCTATAAACTCAATCGGTTATGTGCTGCTATATATTGCCGCGATATTAACGCTGTGGTCTATGACCAACTACTTAAAAGCCGCATTAATAGCCATTGCAAAAGAATAATCATACTATAAATCAATGGACTAGCAACACCGTCCCGTTGATTTCAATTACATTAAGATACAGCCCATTGAATTGGCTGTGAAAGAAGAACATGGACCAGGACATAGACAATACTCAGATAGCCGCTGACATACAGGCTGACACACCGAATGAAATACTGCTTGCGGCACTTAAGCTATTTGCCGAAAAAGGCTATTTCAATACCTCGCTAGGCGATATTGCCAAGGCCGCCGACATAAAAGCCACCAGCACGATTTATCAACACTTCGGCGATAAACAGGCGATAGCGCTTAAGCTCTACGAAAGCATTTTCGACAATCTGAACGTCTCCATAGATGAGATCAGGCGTAAAAGCCAAAAATCATCGGAACAATTGCACGGTATTGTCGATTTGTTCTTCAAACTGACCGATGACGCCCCATATATCATGCAGTTTTTACTCGTTTTAAATACCAGCGAGTTCCTGCCCAAACAAAATCCGATACTGGAAACCCCCGCTTTCGCAAAAGTTGTCAAAATCATCCAATCCGGTATTAGAGCCGGAGAAATCCGCAATATTGACCCCATACTCGCAACAACTTATTTTTTCGGCATTATCAACAATACCTTACGCATGGTATTAAACGGCGAACTCGACAAAAAAGCCGAGGTTTACCAGCCACAAACCTGGCTGGCGGCATGGAACCTGATTGCGAAAAAATCGACCTGTTTCTGAATCGACGTTAACGAACTTCAGTAGGGCGCGCCGTGCACCCTACCTTGGGTCACAAAGCGCTTTCCTCTTTATCATCTTCCGATGCCATCTCAGAAATCTCCTTTAACCTTGAAATAGCCTTAAAAT
Organism: Methylovulum sp.; assembly: GCA_030653435.1. Lineage (GTDB taxonomy): Bacteria > Pseudomonadota > Gammaproteobacteria > Methylococcales > Methylomonadaceae > Methylovulum. The sequence continues at coordinate 22,480 of JAURZI010000100.1, read as the reverse complement.
TAATGCTCATTTCAGGATAATTGCCTTCGTCATCAGCCGTGCCAGCAACTTCTCCAGTCAGCAATTCCAGCGCCTCATTCACCATGGATACGGTATAAACTGAAAACAAACCTTGCGCGACGGCATCGATCACTTCCTGCTTGAGCATCAGGTTGCGTTTGTTGGCGGCAGGAATTATCACGGCATGTTGCCCGTTGAGACCGCGCGCCTTGCACAGCCTGAAGAAACCTTCTATTTTTTCATTAACGCCGCCTATCGCCTGCACCTCGCCGTACTGGTTGATGGAACCGGTGATCGCAAAAGACTGTTTGATCGGTATGCGCGTCAATGCGGAAATCAGGCAGCACAGCTCAGCCAGTGCCGCACTATCGCCGTCGATATAGCTATAGGATTGTTCTATTGCAATGCTGGCGGAGATCGCCAACGGAAACAGCTGCGCGTAAAAATGACCCAGGTAGCCGGTTAATATCATCACGCCTTTGGAGTGTATCGCCTGCCCTAATTCGGCTTCCCGCTCAATATCGACGATACCCCTAGAGCCCGGATAAACCGTCGTGGTGATGCGGGCGGGTGCGCCAAAACAACTGCCGCCAATTTCCAGCACCGTCAAACCGTTGATTTTGCCTATCGCTTCGCCTTCGGTGTCAATCAGGATCGTACCGTCGAGCATTTCGTCGAGAATATCCTGGGACATCCTGCCATTGCGGTATTCCCTGGCGGCCAGCGCCTGTTCGATATGCGCCCTGTCAATCACTTCAGCTTGAGTTTGCCGACAAAACAGATTGGCCTCGCCGACAATCTCCAGCGTATCGTTGATGCGTGCGGAAAACTGGTGCTGATTTTCCGCGAGCCTGCAACTGTGCTCAATCAAGCCTTCAATAGCCGCCCGCGTTAACGGCCGGGCACCTGAATCGGCGGCCTGTTTGGCCATCAACAGCGCAAATTGCCTTATGGACTCCCGATTGAGCGGAATGTAGTTGTCAAAGTCGGCCAACACTTTAAACATCTCGTTAAATTCATTATCGAGCTCTTCCAGCAAATAATACATATCCCTAGAACCGACCAGTATCACTTTGACATTCAAAGGGATCACTTCCGGTTTCAACGTGATGGTATTGATGCCCGGCTCCGGGTAAGGCGGTTCAATTTCTATGCAACCAGACTGCAAAGCCCGTTTCAGCGCGTCCCAGACAAACGGGTAGGCGAGCAGCTTCTCGGCATCGAGGATTAAATAACCGCCGTTGGCCTTATGCAATGAACCTGCACAAATGCGCCGGTAACTCGTTACCAAAGTCCCCTGGTCGCTGGCATATTCGATACGTCCAAACAAGTTCTGATAAATCGGATGGGGCTCATGCACAATAGGCGTGCCGCTGTCCTGCGGATGGTCAACCAGGATATTAGGCGCATATTGCTCGGTCAGCATGAGCTTTTTATCGCGGTTGCCCTGCGTTTCCAGCGCCATGCCGGGCATCAGGCTGTCGGCAATAGTAATTTCAAGTTGCTTCTTAATGTCTGACAAGTAGGCAATAACATCATCCACATCCTGATACTTACCACGCAATTCAGCGAGTAACGGTTCGACGGCAAGACTGACCGTATCATTATCAAGCTGCCTGATTTTTTCCGCCATCGTCCTGCGCCACTGCGGCAATTCCAATAGCGCATCACCCAGATCGTCTTCCAGAGCCTCAATATGCTTATAAAAAGCATCCCGCTCCGTCTGGGGCAATTGTCTGACATCCTCATCATTAAGCGTCTTATTATCCCTGACCGGCGCAAACCTGATCGCTTCGCTGTCCCTGAACAACGCAATGCCAAAACCTTGGGCTTGTTGTTCAACCAAATCAATGGCGGCGTTATACTTCTGGCTAAACTGACGTTCAATCGCAGTCTTTTTTTGTTGGTACGCCGGACTTTCAAACACGGACGGAAAAGTCGCCAGCACATTGTCGATCAGTATCCCTATATCCTTGCAGAATACCTGCCCCTGTTCTGGAGGCAAGGCCAGCGCTCGCGGCTCCCTGGGATTATCAAAATTATCAACATAGACATAAGAAACAGGCGTCGGCAAGGTTTTGGCCAGTCGGCTCAAATGGTCTGAAATCATCGTCAACCGCCCCAAACCGGGCTCACCCATGACAAAAATATTGTAGCCAAAACTGGGCATAGCAACGCCAAATGCCAGCGCTGACTGTGCCCTGGACTGCCCTATTATGGTTTGATGGACATTTTGGCTTTTTTGTATACCGGGAACGGGAACGTCAGGCCATTCAAAATCCGCCAAATCGACGTGTAATTTAAGTGACGCAACCGGCAGCTTTAAGGTATTAGGCATGGACAGGACAACAACGGGTTAAAGGTTAAACCGCTGATTCTATCATTTTTAATACCCTGTTAGATACGCAGATACACAGCCTGGACGGGTAAGGTTTATACTTTCGCGTCCACCCGTAAGCACTGGGCAGGCGTGTCCAGCCATTTGCCCAGTCCAAGCCGCCAACCTGCTTGAGCGGCCTTTATGCCTAAACCAAGGAGCAACACCTTATGGACCAACAATTATTTGATCTGGCCAAGCAACTAGGCTTGGCCTTAACCTGCAACGGCGACATTATCGCAACGGCAGAATCATGCACAGGAGGCTGGATTGCCGAAGTAATTACCGAAATACCAGGCAGTTCCGCCTGGTTTGACTGCGGCTTCGTCAGCTACAGCAATGCGGCAAAAGTACAAATGCTGGGAGTAAACCCCAAGACGCTAGCGCAGTACGGCGCAGTCAGTGCCGAAACAGCTATTGAGATGGTTACCGGCGCCTTAGCGCACAGTGCCGCAACGCTGGCGGTCGCGGTGACAGGGACAGCGGGGCCTGATGGCGGAACAACCGAAAAACCGGTAGGCACCGTTTTTATAGCATGGAAAAAAAACGGCCGGGAAGCCTGCGTGATAAAAAAGCAATTTTCTGGAACTCGGCATCAAATAAGAGCGCAAACGGTGAAAATTGCTATCGAAGGATGTTACGGGGGAGAAGGGGGTATTCAGCAATCCAGACGCTTAGTAAGGGGCTAACGGTTATATTTTTCAGGGGCCAGTGACAAGCGGCCTAGTTCGTGTTTAAAAGCCAAACTCAGACTCGTCAAAGTCATCAAACTGCTCTTTCAGTTGTTTTTTTTCCCAATAAATTTCAATCTTTCTGCGGGCGTCCCTTTTTATGGTCTCTTTCTCCAGGCCGTCGGCAAGCGTGACATACTCGCCGCCATCAAAAAGATCATCGTCATCATGTTCGGCCTCAGTCGCCGTGCTTTGTGCACCGACTTTGGCCGCTGGCTTGGGGGATGTTTTAGTCATTTGTTAACCTCGGATAGTGAAAAGTATTATTAAAAGCCTATTAAGTACACTTGTAAATCAAAAATATTATCGGCCATCGGCATTTTAATCAGCCGGAATCCGCTTGGGCGTTGCATATCGGAGGTGATTGATTCCGGCAAACCGTTTAGGCTGCCGGGACGACAAAAAACCAAAGCGGGACGGGCATAGGCGACACCAACGCCGTAGCTAGTTAGCGCCAACTTTACGGTAAATAGACGGTGCGACCATCTGCAAATCGCATTTCATGCCATTTAGCGATTCCGAGTGGCTGATGATGAAATAGCCACCGGGATGCAAATTGTGCTGAATGCGCTCAACCAACCGTTGTTTGGTCTGCATATCAAAGTAGATCATCACATTACGCAGCATGATGACGTCGAAGTGACCGAGGTCAGGCAGCTGCTCTATCAGATTGGCATAGATGAACTTAACGCGGCTGCGTAAAGCCGAATTGATCAGAAAAAAACCGTCGTATTCACAGCTGCCCTTTAAGCAATATTTTTTTAATAAGTTCTCAGGAATTTTTTCTGCCGCAGACATCGGATACAACCCCATCTGCGCTTTTTCCAGCATCCGTGTCGATATGTCGGTGCCAATAATTTCCCACTGGCCAATATTGGCAAATTCTGACACCAGCATGGCAAGCGTATAGGCCTCTTCGCCGCTGGAACTGGCGGCGCTCCACAGACGCAAAGGCCTGCTGGGGCGTTGCATGGCAAAAAAATGACTGTTAAGGAAATCGAAATGCTTGGGTTCCCGGAAAAAATAGGTCTCATTGGTCGTCAGCAAATCGATTGCCATCATGGTTTCCTGCTCACACCCAGGCTTATCCAGCAACCTGAAATATTCGCTATAACTGGAAAAACCATAATAGCGCAAGCGTTTGTCCAAACGCCCCGACACCAGCGCCTGTTTACTATCGTTTAATGCAATGCCTGCACGCTTATAGAGGTAATCCTTAATCCATACAAACTCATGCTTTTCCAGCACGACCGCTCCATACGACGGCTTTGCCTTGCCCGGATTAGTTGCCGTCATATCCTGTATTGCCTGCAATAGTCGCCTTGCTTAAGTCCGCCATCTCATCCACAGACAGCACGCGGTTAACATTCAGCAAAATAATGAAGCGCCCGTCCCTTTTAGCCATGCCACTGATGAAGTCAGGGCGTATGCCGGTGCCGAAGCTCGGCGGCGGCTCAATATCCTGTCGGCTGATGTCGACGACTTCATTGACCGCATCGACAATGATACCGATGCTTTGCTGGCTATTGCCATCGCCACCGTCGGTTTCAACGATGATGATGCCCGTGCGTTTGGCAATCAGGGTGTTGCCCTTGCCGAAACGTGCCGACAGGTCGATCACCGGCACCACGCGGCCGCGCAGGTTGATGACGCCGCGCACGAAGTCAGGCATCATAGGCACTTCGGTTAGATGACCGTAATCGATGATTTCTTTAGTGCTTAAAATGCCTAGCGCATAGACCTCACGCGCCAATACAAACGTGAGGTATTGACCGGTTTCGGCGGACTGTTGTTCAGCCGCTACGGCTATCAATTGCTGGTTTGCTGTGGCGATAGCGCCCATGGCTGTGCTCCTAAAATCGTTCGACTAGCATGGATCGAATGGGGTGAGTTAACTCTTCGAAGATCAGTTTATACCAATAAACCCAAGCTTCAAAAAGAATCCTGCCGGCTACACCTGTAACATAGCCGCTGGTTTACCGGACAAATCAGCGTAAAAATGCCGGACAAAGGAACTACTTGCCCGTAGCGATGTATTAATGGCTTGGACTGTGTGCGAGGTTTTTGACTTGTTAAAAAAATATGAGCCCCCATTATGGTTTGATATTCAGCCGTCTGTGCGTCTAAACCGCATCACGGAAATGGTCAGAATGCTCGCGCTGGCGGGGTGTTTATGCAATGCGTTGCCGGTAGCCGCAAAAATGCTGTTATTGGCCGCCACTTACGCTTATTTTGCGGCTATTTTCAAGCGCCTGCAAAACACGGCGCAATACACCCTTAAATACAGCGGGGCAGCCGGTTGGCAAGTGTCAACGGGCGCGGACTTTGAATCCGTCCGTATCCTGCAGAGCACCGTAGTGACCCCATACGCCCTGTTTTTGCATACCGAAAGCCGACTGGCTAAAGCCGCCACAACAGGCGCCAAGCATAGGGCTTTGCTGATATTGCCGGATGCCTTGAGTGATGACGAGTATCGCCGCCTTATCGTTAAGTTGGTCACGAACACGGTAAAACAACAGCACGGCAGCATATCTGTTGATAAAATTAAACCTATTGAAAGACACAATACATCAGTTTAATCGACAATGATTTGTATTGGCTGATAATTGCAGTTATCTTAAACAGCATTTTTATAAAAATAAGGAGAAATCGGATGTCAAAAGGCCAGAATTTGCAGGATAATTTTTTAAACACACTCAGAAAAGAACATACTCCCGTGTCCATTTTTCTTGTAAACGGCATAAAGTTGCAAGGAAAAGTCGATTCGTTTGACCAGTATGTGATCATGTTGAAAAACACCGTCAGCCAGATGGTTTACAAACACGCCATCTCAACTATAGTGCCCAGCAAGGCCGTAAGAATGATGCGTGATGAAGAAGAGCCCATCGACGAATAATCATGCCCACCAAAACTAACACTGTGTTGTTTATCTTAGCGGTTATCTGTGTTTGACCGTCCTGATTCGGGTGAGCGGGCGGTTCTTGTTCATCTGACATTTCATGCGGGACAGGAAGATTTGTTAGAATTGAAGGAACTGGCAAAATCAGCCGGAACCGATCCTGTCTATGTTGTCACCGGCAGTCGCCAACGTCCTGATCCCAAACACTTCGTTGGCAAAGGCAAGCTTGAAGAGCTTAAATCCATTGTAACGAGCTATTCCGCCGATGTGGTGCTGTTTAACCATGCCCTGACCCCAAGCCAGGAAAGAAACCTCGAAGGTTTTCTGGGCGTGCGCGTGGTCGACAGGAACGGCTTGATCCTTGATATTTTTGCCCAACGGGCACAATCCTTCGAAGGCAAATTGCAGGTTGAACTGGCGCAATTAAAGCATTTATCCACCCGATTGGTGCGCGGCTGGACGCATTTGGAGCGCCAAAAAGGCGGTATTGGCCTACGTGGACCAGGGGAAACTCAGCTCGAAACCGACCGCCGTTTATTGGCGCTACGCATCAAACAAATCCAGCAACGCCTGGATAAAGTGGACAAGCAACGCCATCAAGGCCGCAGCAAACGAAAAAAAGCGGAAATTCCGTCCGTTTCGCTGGTGGGCTACACCAATGCCGGCAAATCCACATTATTTAACCGCTTGACCGGTGCCGATATTTATACGGCAGACCAATTATTCGCCACACTGGATCCCACTTTGCGTAACTGCCAGTTATCCACTAGCAGCGAAATCGTATTGGCCGATACCGTAGGCTTTATCAGGCATTTGCCCCATGAACTGGTTGCTGCGTTCAAATCGACCTTGCAGGAAGCCAGTGAAGCGGAATTATTGCTGCATGTCATCGACGCCCATAGTGAAGACCGCGACGAGATCATGGCGCAGGTCAACCAGGTTTTAGCCGATATTGATGCCGATAACATCCCGCAACTTGAAGTGTTCAATAAAATTGACCTGCTGGACAATATCCTCCCTCATATTGACCGTGATGAGCATGGCAGGCCTTTAAAGGTCTGGGTCTCCGCCGAAACAGGCGCGGGCATTGATTTACTGTATCAAGCGCTGACCGAGCTGTTTTCCAGCTCCAAGGTCAGAAAACACTGTTTTTTAAAACCCGACCAGGCCGATGTGCGGGCGAAACTATTTACTTGCGCAAAAATAATTGACGAGCATATTGATGACCTGGGTGCAAGCGACTTGATCATCGAAATTGATCTCAAGCACTTAGGGATATTAAAAAACGTGCGTATGGCTGACCTGCCTTAGCTGCTGACAACTGTTTTGCACGACGTTTTTTTAAGGTAGTTCCTAGTTAAGCAATGAGAATTCCATTATTTACGATAGAATACCGCCCATATCGCTAAACATGGGCAGCAAGGTTCATGCTGAAAGCTGAATACATCCTGCCTAACCTAAGCAAATTAACAATCCAATACGGAGTAGTGTATGTCCTGGAATGAGCCTGGCGACGATAAAAAAGACCCATGGAGCGGTCGAGGGGATCAAAACGGCCCTCCTGATCTCGATGAAGCAATACGCTCAATACAAGAGAAAATCAGTAAACTGTTTGGCGGTGGGGGCAATGGCGGCGGCGACCGGCCATCAGGCCACCCATCCCCAGGCAGGCCGATAAAAAATATAAGCGTTATTGCCGTTGGTGCGGTGGTTTTTTTGTGGGGACTAAGCGGCTTTTATATTGTTGATGAAGGCAACCACGGCGTCGAAACCCGGTTTGGCAAATACACCAACATCACGCAATCGGGCTTGCACTGGCATATTCCGGCACCTATAGAGCAAGTGACCATTGTTAACGTCAAGCAACAACGCTTTATTGAAGTCGGCTATCGTAGCGGGGGCAGCGAGCAAATCACCGGCTCCGTACTTAAAGAAGCCCTAATGCTGACAAAAGACGAAAACTATGTTGATGTGCGCCTGGCGGTCCAATACCAGGTGAAGGATGCCAGGCAATTTATCTTTAATATCGTCAATCCCGCAGCAACCTTAAAACAGGTGACTGAAAGCGCGCAACGCGGTGTTATTGGCGGCAGTACGATGGACTTTGTGCTGACTGAAGGGCGTAGTGAAATTGTCACGCAGATTAAAAGGGAGATTCAGGAAGTGATGGACAGCTACCGCTCCGGCATTCAGGTGACCAGCGTCAACCTGCAGGATGCACAGCCGCCGGAGCAGGTGCAAAATGCCTTTGCCGATGCCATTAAGGCGCGTGAAGACGAACAGCGTCTGATCAACGAAGCGGAAGCCTACTCAAATGATGTCGTGCCCAGGGCAAGAGGCGCGGCAGCAAGAAAGATGCAGGAAGCGGAAGGCTACAAGGAACAAGTGATTGCACAGGCCGAAGGGGAAACCAGCCGTTTCTCCAAATTGTTCGCCGAATACAGCAAGGCGCCTGATATTACGCGCAAACGGCTTTACATCGAATCCATGGAAGCGGTTTTATCTGAAACCAGCAAAGTGATGGTCGATGTTAAAGGCGGCAATAATATGCTGTATTTGCCGTTGGACAAAATACTGGAGCACAAAGCTTTCAACCAACCCGCCAACAGCGCGGCACAAACGCCGATAGAGCAAACACCATCACAACCGCAGCCTGTGGTGGCGGATGAGCATGCCGTGGACCGGACTTCAGTTCGCGGCCGCGACACAAGGGGACGATAATGGTACAGCATAAAATAGCAATAGGCATAACAGGCGCGCTGCTGGTTGCAGGCATGATGAGCTTGTTCACCGTCAAAGAAACAGAAAAAGCCATTAAATTCCGTTTTGGTGAAATCGTAAAAAGCGACTATACCCCAGGGCTGCATTTTACAATCCCGGTCATCAATAACGTCAAACTGTTTGATGCCCGGATCCAGACTATGGATTCCAGGCCTGAACGGTTCTTGACCGCAGAAAAGAAAAACGTCATTGTCGATTCATTTGTCAAATGGCGCATTGGTGACGTAACCAAATTCTACACTGTCGTTTCAGGTGATATCGACCAGGCCAATTTACGGCTGGATCAAATTATCAAAGACGCTTTTCGCGGCGAATTCAGCAAACGCAACATTAAACAACTGGTGTCAACAGACCGTAGCGCCATCCGCGAACTGTTAATTAAAAACTCCAAATCGGTGGCCGCCGATTTAGGGATGGAAATTCTCGACGTACAGGTCATGCGTATCGACTTGCCGGAAGAAGTCAGCGCCTCGGTGTTCAGCCGGATGGAAGCGGAACGTGAACGCGTCGCCCGCGAATTCCGTTCGCAAGGTGCGGAAGCTGCGGAAAGGATACGTGCAGATGCCGACAGGCAGCGCGTCGTTACGTTGGCAAACGCCTATCGTGAGGCAGAAAAACTGCGCGGTGAAGGCGATGCCCGCTCAGCGGAAATTTACGCACAGGCTTATGGTCAGGATCCTGAATTCTTTGCCTTTTACCGTAGCTTGAGCGCCTATAAGAAAACCTTTTCCAATTCAAGCATGCTGGTCTTAGATCCTGACTCCGAGTTTTTTCAATATTTCAAGAAACAGAAATAAACCGTTACCTGAACTATTTTACCAACACCAGAACGCTCCGCACCACGGGGCGTTTTGTTTGAGCGGAACATGACATGCAACAAGCCATACAAAAAAAAAGCTCCTGGCTATTACCGGACGGCATAGAAGAGGTTTTACCGGTTGAAGCGCAACATCTGGAAAGCTTGCGTAACCAATTATTGTCCATGTTTGCCTGCTGGGGCTATGAACTGGTTATCCCGCCATTTATCGATTTTCTCGACTCCTTGTTGACGGGTGCGGGCCATGACCTGGATTTGCAAACCTTTAAGCTGACGGACCAGATCAGCGGTGAAATGCTGGGCGTCAGAGCGGATATGACGCCACAAGTTGCCAGAATAGATGCACATAACCTAAAACGCGAGTGCCCAACCCGCTTATGCTATGCGGGCACGGTCTTGCATACCCGTGGCGATCCCCTGGAAAAAACGCGTAGCCCTATGCAACTAGGCGCTGAACTCTATGGACATACCGGTCAGGAAAGTGATCTGGAAGTCATTTGCCTGATGCTGGAAACGCTGGCGCTGGCCGGTTTGCAACAGGTGCACCTGGATTTGGGGCATGTGGGCATCTACCGTGCATTGGCGGGACAAGCCGGCTTGACGGGCGAGCAGGAAAGCGAATTGTTTGCCGTCTTGCAGCGTAAAGCCAAACCCGAACTAAAGGAATTGATGGCCAATTGGGACATTGCCAGTGAGCTTAAAGCGTTGTTCCTGAAATTGCCGGAACTGAACGGCGACCAGGACACGCTAGCCAAGGCCCGTATCATCTTTGCAACAGCGAATGACGAAGTCAAACAAGCGCTGGCGGATTTGACGTCGATTGCGGAAAAGCTGGCACAGCGTTTTCCGGACTTGGCTATCAGCTTCGATTTGGCGGAGTTGCGTGGTTACCATTATCATACCGGCATGGTCTTTGCCGCCTTTGTCCCTACAGTCGGCCGGGAAATTGCCAGGGGCGGGCGCTATGACAATATTGGCGCAGTGTTCGGACGTGCGCGTCCGGCGACCGGTTTCAGCGCGGATTTAAAAGTATTGTCGGCACTAAGCAAGCAATCCTTCCAGCCCGAAAAGCGCGAACTTATTTTTGCTCCCTACCTCGATGATGCCGCGTTACATGAAAAAATACGGGATTTGCGTGCACAGCAACAGGCCGTTATCCAGCAATTGCCCGGTCAAACCGGGGGGGCGGAAGCATTAGGCTGCACCGCTGTGTTAGCGCAAGAACATCAAAACTGGGTTGTAAGGCCCCTATCTTAACGATTGGAATCAATATAGGAACCATTATGGGGAAAAACGTCATTGTTATCGGCACTCAATGGGGTGACGAAGGAAAAGGTAAGCTGGTTGATTTATTGACCGAACAGGCGCAGGCCGTTGTGCGTTTTCAAGGCGGACATAATGCCGGGCATACGCTGGTCATCAAAGGTGAAAAAACCGTTTTGCACCTGATCCCTTCGGGCATACTCAGGGATGGCGTGCAGTGCATGATTGGCAATGGCGTCGTGTTATCACCGGCTGCCTTGCTGGAAGAAATTGAATTTTTGGAAAAAGCGGGCATTTCGCTCAGAAGCCGTTTGTTAATCAGCGAGGCCTGTACATTGATCTTGCCGGTGCATATCGCCATTGATCAAGCGCGGGAAATAGCACGCGGCAGCAAAGCCATAGGGACGACCGGACGCGGCATAGGGCCTGCTTATGAGGACAAAGCCGGGCGCAGAGGATTGCGCGCGGGTGATTTCCGCAACCCGCAAGGCTTTGCCGAAAAACTTAAAGAGCTGCTTGAATATCATAACTTCATGCTGACGCATTATTATCACGTCGCCGCTGTCGATTACCAGAAAACACTGGACGAAGCGCTGATGCACGGAGAACAGATCAAACCGATGCTCTGCGACGTAAGCGAAACCTTGTACCGGCATCAGGCCGCCGGTGACAATTTATTGTTTGAAGGCGCTCAAGGCGCCTTGCTGGATATCGACCACGGCACCTTTCCGTACGTCACCTCTTCCAGCACGACAGCAGGTGGTGCGGCCACCGGCAGCGGCTTAGGCCCGCTTGATTTTGATTATGTACTGGGCATTACCAAAGCCTATTCAACCCGCGTCGGCAACGGCCCATTCCCCAGCGAGTTGCATGATAGCAACGGCGAACATCTTAGCGTAAAAGGCTTTGAATACGGTGCGACTACCGGACGCAAACGCCGTACCGGCTGGTTTGATGCGGTCGCCATGCGGAAGTCCGCAAAGCTCAACAGTTTAAGCGGCATCTGCCTGACCAAACTGGATGTGCTGGATGGCCTTGAAACCATAGGCATCTGCACCGCCTACAGACTGGATGGTACGGTCACAGAAACCGCCCCTTTAGGTGCAGACCAATATGAACAATGCCATGCCATCATCGAAGAGCTACCCGGTTGGGCAGGCACGACGGCTGGTGTCACCAATTTTGATGCCTTGCCTGAAAATGCCAAAGCCTATATCAGACGTATCGAAGAACTGGTTGGCGTTAAGGTGACTATTTTATCCACCGGCCCCGACCGGGACGAAACCATCATCCTGGAACATCCGTTCTCGTGATGTCCCGGCGGCTAATGCCAACGGTCATAGCCTAGCTTTGCTTAATCCGACCGGCTAAGCAAAGCAGCGCAACAAGCCCTGCCTGGGCTAAGCGGGCTCCCGCAAGGATTCGCTGTGCCGTGGTACGGGCATCTCAAACAACCGGTCCAGCGCGTGATGCACTTCATCTATGCCGGTTTTCTTCAAGGCCGAAAACAATTGTATGGTCAGTGGAATCGTCATATCCTCAAGCGCTTTTTGGACCTGTAACAAAGTGTTCTTAGCCGCTCCGAAGGTCAGCTTGTCGGCTTTGGTCAACAGTATGTGCAAAGGCAGATCGGTGTGCCTACACCACTCGACCATCTGCCAATCGAACTCGGTGAGCGGATGGCGCACGTCCATGACTAAAATAATGGCGCACAAAGACTTCCGGTGCGTCAAATAAGTCTCCATCAGCTTATGCCACTCTTGTTTGACATCTATAGGCACCTTGGCATAACCATAGCCCGGCAAATCGACAAACCGCTGCTGTGCGTTAATTTCAAAAAAATTAAGCATCTGGGTCCGGCCGGGAGTTTTACTGGTTCGCGCCAGCGAATTTTGCCGCGTCAACGCATTGATTGCACTGGATTTTCCGGCATTCGAGCGACCTGCAAAAGCAACCTCTTTACCTTGGTCGGCCGGCGTGTTTTTAAGATGCGGCGAGCTGTTAATAAATTTTGCTTGGGTATAAATTGGATTCATCGTTGCCTCGCCTAAGCGTGCTAATTAAGGTAGAATCTGCGGCAATAACGCGGCCTACATCTTCAAGGGCTATCATAAATGTACTATATTCCGATGGGGAAACCTGATGAAAAAAAACTGGCTAGCACTCTCACTGGCTCTGGCGTTTGCCAGCACTTCAAGTTGGCTGCATGCTGAAGGCAATAGTGACAGCGGCAAAGAAAAATCCGCTGCCTGCCTCAGTTGTCACGGGGAACATGGTAACAGCATGGTATCAACATTCCCCAAGCTTGCCCAGCAGCACTCTTCCTATTTAGTAAAACAATTACGCGAGTTTAAACGCGGAACCCGTAAAGATCCCATGATGTCGGCAATGGCTATAGGCTTGTCGGACGAGGATATGGATGATATTGCCGCTTATTATTCCGAACAAAAAATCTCACTGAACACCTTGCCGGTTTTAAACGGTGACGATGAAGATGATAGCAAACCTGCCGCCGCAGGTGACGAAGCGGTAAACGCCCTCATTACCCAAGGCTCCGACTTGTACCGCAATGGCGATTTGGCTAGGGAAGTTTCCGCGTGCATCGCCTGCCACGGCCCTTTAGGCGAAGGCAACAAACCGGCGGCATTCCCGTCATTAAAATCGCAACATGCTGATTATTTAATCAAAGCCTTGTCTGATTTTAAGTCCGGCACCCGTAGCAACAACCCTGACAACATGATGCATATGATTGCTAAAAAAATGACCCTTGAAGAAATTAAAGCGGTTGCTTACCGTATTTCAATGATGAAATAAGCATCCCAGTATTTTTGTCGGCTGCCCTACATACAGTATTTTTACGGAGACTCTAAAGAAATGTTAAAAAAAATCGCCCAAACCAGCCTGTTGATGCTGTTTTTTTCATGCTCTGCACTGCTAAAAGCTGAAACGGCAGGATACGAAACCCTGACACCGGCGCAACCTACACAACATGCCGATAAAATCGAAGTTATTGAGTTTTTCTGGTACGGCTGCCCCCATTGTTACAGCTTTGAGCCGTCTCTCACCAAATGGCTGAAGACCATGCCTAAAAATGTCGAGTTTATCCGTCAACCGGCGGTCTTTAATGAATTATGGGGCAAGCACGCCAAAGCCTATTTTGTCGCTGAAGCCTTGGGCGTAGTGGATAAGGTGCATGACGACCTTTTTGATGCCATACAAAACAAGAAAGAAAAGCTCGACACCGAAGCCGCATTAGCAGAATTTTATAGCGCTCACGGCGTAGCCGAAGCCCAATTCCATGAAGCCTTCAATTCATTTGCTGTCGATTCCAAAATGCGCCAGGCACCGGTCATGGCGAGCCGTTATGGCATTACCGGCGTACCTGCCATCATCATCAACGGAAAGTATGTGACCAATGGCCCGTTGGCGGGAACCCACGAAAAAATGATTGAAGTCATGAATAGTCTGATCAAGCAAGAAAGTATTGCAAAATAATGATGCGGGGCACATGCCCAGTGTCCCCTCCTTAAAAGCTACGGGGCCGATACAATGGGTTTTTTCAGTAAATCTGCAGAAAAGAATAGCGACAATGACAGCGGCAATGATAAATGGAAGACTAAATATTTAAACCTGCTTGATACCCAGGATCTAGCCGAGAAAGCATACAAAGAAGACCAGGAACTGCTGTGCAAGACCATCGTGCGACTTTCTATTGTTGCATCGGGGTTTGAGCCGCAACTGGACCCTCATCTGCAACGTATCCGCAACCATCTAAAAAACGGCATAGACAGCCATAAACTTAAAGCCGAGCTGGAACACTTTACCGATGCGCTAGCCCGGATTAACGATAAACCAGCTGCGGACCACCCACCCCTAGCAACAGATACGGGCGCCACACCCCATAGTGACGAGGACATTTCGCTGCTATTCGGCTTTTTGCTCCAGCGTTATACGTCACCAACACAACAGCAGGCCTTAACCCAACTTCAGGATAATTGCCTGCCTTTGAATAATCCCCAGCAATTGTTCGCCGCTATCATAGAAATTATTGCAGACACTGATAGCAGCAATGGCCTAGGCGTCGAGACCCATACCCAGCCCACGTTGGCCCAGCATCTGATAGACAGTCATTTTGTCAACACACAGCTGTTGTACTTACTGGAACACATTGAAATTCCAGAGACATTAACCGACAAAGCACAAACTTTAAAGCAACAACTAAGCTCGGATGCGCCAACACCCTCTCTTGAGACCATACTAGACAGCGTTATTACGCTATTGATTGAAATAAGCGCCAACAACCCGCCTAAACAACAGGAAGTTGATAAGTTTCTAGTCCATATCACCGAACAGCTCACCGAGCTGGGTTTAGCCGTTACCGGTTCCAGTATCGCGGTAATGGACGCAAGCCGGAACAGAAGCAAGTTAGATGAGTCCGTCACCGAACAAATGAGTGATTTACATGACCGTTCCATGCACGCGACCCAACTGGAACCCTTGAAGGCCGTCATATCATCGCGTATTGCACAGATCACCCAGGAAATTCAGGAGCACAAGCAAAAAGAAGCTGTCCAACGCGAAAAATCCCAACGCCAACTGGATGAGTTAAGCCAAAAGATCAAGGCGATGGAATCAGAAACCGGCGAACTCAAATCAAAACTGATAACCGCCAATACCCATGCGTTACGCGATGCGCTGACAGATTTGCCCAACCGCTTGGCTTATGATGAACGCCTGAAAATAGAAATAGCCCGTTGGCAGCGTTACCACACGCCACTATGCCTGATCGTCTGGGATATTGACCATTTCAAAAAAATAAATGACGAGTTTGGTCATCAGGCCGGCGATAAAGTGCTGATCCATATTGCCCGCCAATTTTCCGAACACGCCAGAAGATCTGATTTTATCGCCCGCTTCGGCGGAGAGGAATTTACCATGTTGCTGCCGCACACTAACAAGCAATCGGCGTTTAAATTGGCACATCATTTACGGCACAGCATTGAGCAAAGCCATGTCTACGCAAACGACCATGCCCTTTCAGTGACCATATCCTGCGGCATTACGCAATTTATCAAAGGCGATACGCATGACACGGCTTTTGCACGGGCAGACCAAGCGCTGTACCGCGCCAAAGAACAAGGCCGCAACCAGTGCTGTCTGGGCTAACGATACGGCACACCCGCGACAGCTCACCAGATTAAATCATCAGGGATTTGATAAGCTGCGTAAGGGTCGTCTTTTTTATCTTCAACACCATTAATGTGTTCATTATGCACAATCACGCTAGCCGCATCGCGTGAGCTTATTTTTTCGGCCACGTCAGCGGGCACTATCTCGTAGCCTTGTCCCAGCTTGACGATAGCCATGCGACCATCAATCAGCTGCTTACGCATAGGCTCTGCGACATATAGGGTTTTCATCCTGCCTTGGTCGTTGAAGTGATAAGCCACACCATCAACATCCAGATGCTGGCGATGCGCTTCCACCAGCTGTTTGACCTGCGCCGCCAACTCTTTTTGCGCGTCCTGCTGTTTGCGTAACTGATTAAGCTCGCGATCCCTTTCAGCCTTTTCTACCTGCGCTTTTACTGCCAGCTCTTTCGCCTCATCAACAACTGCGACATTATTCTTACGTTGCAGCTGGGCTTGTTTGTGTTTATCGGATTTAGCCGTTTTCGCTTTAGCCGAACTGACCAAGCCGGATTTTAATAATTGTTCCTGTAACGATAGCTTTTGTTTGCTCATGGCTGTCTCTTTAAAATAATGATTTGGCGTAGAAAGGCATTAGTCAAAACGTCGACAATCCTAGCCTGCAATTAAGGCGCGCCCGTGACTTAAGTTTGGTCTTTAGTGAATAATCAATCGGCGACGCCAACATCCGGTATAGCCAAGGCCGTAATTAACTCACGGATAAACGCTGTTTTTTGTTCTGTTTCGATAAAAGGCGCGACAAATTTGAGTTTGTGCGCTCCGTCAAACTTATAAACTTGCGCTTGCGTCTGAATCAACTTAATCAGTTGCTCCGTGTTGATCTGGGGATCTGCCTTAAAAACAATACTCCCACCGCCCGCATGCGCTTCTATTTTCTTGATGCCCATTTGCTCAGCCTGCTGTTTAAGCTCAGTGACGCTAAACAAAGTTTTAACCGGCTCCGGCAACAAACCGAAGCGGTCTATCATTTCCACTTGCAATTCGCGTAATTCCTCTGTCGTTTCCGTGCTGGAAATGCGTTTATACAACACCAGACGGGCATGGATGTCCGGCAAATAATCTTCCGGTATCAATGCCGCCGTTTGCAAGTCCACTTCAGGACCTTTATCCATAGGCGTATCCAGCTCCGGTTGTTTGCCCGATTTTAACGCAGTAATCGCGCTGTCCAATAGCTCGGTGTACAAGGTAAAGCCGATCTCTTGTATTTGTCCGCTTTGGTCGTCGCCCAGCAATTCGCCGGCTCCGCGAATTTCCATATCGTGTGATGACAGCATAAAACCGGCACCCAAATCGCCGGATGCCTCGACAGCTTCCAGCCGTTTAATTGCGTCTTTGCTCATCAGGTTTTTAGGCGGCACGATAAAGTAAGCATAAGCACGATGATGCGACCGACCTACTCTACCGCGCAATTGGTGCAACTGGGCCAGGCCCAGTTTATCGGCGCGGTTGATAATAATCGTATTTGCACTGGGTATGTCGATACCGCTCTCAATAATGGTCGAGCATAACAGCAGATTAAAACGCTGGTGATAGAAATCCAGCATAATGCGCTCCAGTTCGCGTTCAGGCATTTGTCCATGGGCCATCTCTATGCGCGCTTCCGGCACCAATATTGCCAGTTCCGCAGCCATCTTGCCCATGGTCTTGACATCGTTATGCAGAAAAAATATCTGTCCGCCACGTTTGATTTCGCGTAAACAAGCTTCCTTAATCTGGGCATCGACCCAGGCGCTGATAAATGTCTTAATGGCATGCCGGTTAGGCGGCGGGCTGGCGATAATGGAAATGTCCCGCAAACCGGACATCGCCATGTTCAAGGTGCGCGGGATAGGCGTCGCGGTCATCGTCAGCATATCGAGTTCGTTACGCAGTTTTTTGAAATGCTCTTTTTGCCTGACGCCGAAACGGTGTTCCTCGTCAATAATAACCAGCCCTAGCGCTTGATACTTGAGTTCCTTGGACAATAAGGTATGCGTGCCGATTACGATATCGACCTTGCCCTGCGCCAGCGCATCGGCAATCTCTTTTTGCTGCTTGGGGGTCACAAAACGAGACATGACTTCGATACGCACCGGCCAGTCGGCAAAGCGGTCGCAGAAATTCTGATAATGCTGTTGCGCCAGCAAGGTCGTCGGCACCAGCACAGCAACCTGTTTGCCGCTTTGGACGGCGATAAAGGCCGCCCGCATCGACACTTCAGTTTTGCCGAAGCCCACATCACCGCAAATCACCCTGTCCATCGGATGCGGGCTACGCATATCTTCAAGTATGGCTTCAATAGCGGTTTGCTGGTCGGGCGTTTCTTCAAACGGGAAGGCATCGGCAAACACTTGGTAATCGGCCTGCGCCACGGTAAACGCAAAACCTTGCTTGATGGCGCGTTTGGCATGGATTTCCAGCAATTCGGCGGCAACATCGTGGATGCGCTCGATGGCTTTCTTCTTGGCCTTGCCCCATTGGTCGCCACCCAGCTTGTGCAATGGCGCATTTTCAGGACTCATGCCGGTATAACGGCCAATCAGATGCAGCGACGAAACCGGCACATATAATTTATCGTTATTGGCGTATTCCAGCATCAGGAATTCTGCCGCGATAGCGCCGATTTGCAAAGTTTGCAGACCCAAGTAACGGCCTACGCCATGCTCTTGATGGACAACAGGCGCTCCTACCGTCAATTCATTGAGGTTATTGATGACGGCTTCCAGCTCACGCGCCGCAGATTTACGCCGTCTGCGACGCTGCTGGGCTTTTTCGCCGGATAACAGGCTTTCGGTAATGATCGCAATGGCGGAGGCTTGATGTTGACCGGATTCCAGCCACAAACCGTTGTCTATCGGCGCAACCGTCAGGCAAGGCGATATTCCGGCAGTTAAAAACGCCTGCCAACCATCCACCAGCTTGACGTTGATCTTGTAGGTGCGTAGCTTGTCCAGCAAGGCTTCCCGGCGTCCTGCGGATTCTGCAACAAATAGCACCTTGCCGGCAAAGCCGTCGATAAAGTGCTGCAAATGCTGGGCAGGCTTATCCAGTTTGGCGTTCACCGTCAAATCCGGCAGTATTTTGCAAAAGCTGTCAGCACCGCCTGTGCTATCAAGCATTATGCGGGTAAACGCACCGGTTTTTTCGAGCATGTCTGCCGCAGACAAAAATAACGTCGACGGCTCCAGCACTGGCCTTTCCAGATCATATTTACGCTGCTCAAAACGTTCTTCCGCCTCGCTACAAAGCGCCTGCGCCGTTGCGTTAAACGCGTCGGGCAGCACAAAAACAGCCGACGCGGGCAGATAGTCAAACAACGTCGCCGTTTGCTCGACAAATAACGGCAAATAATATTCGATGCCACTGGGCGCAATGCCCTTGCTGACATCAAGATACAGATTATTTTTAGCTGAAGCGTTGGGAAAACTGGTTCGGAAAGCTTGGCGAAAATGCTTGATTGCGGCATCGGTAAAAGGAAATTCGCGGGCCGGGAATAATTGGATCTGGTCACAGATTTCTAAAGAGCGTTGGCTTTCGGGATCAAACGTGCGTATCGATTCGATTTCTTCATCAAATAATTCAATGCGGAACGGCACTTTACTGCCCATCGGGAACAAATCAACAATTGCGCCCCTGACCGCGAATTCAGCGTGCTGGTAGACTTGCGACACGCATTGGTAGCCGACGCTTTCCAGCTTGATGCGGTTAAGCTCCAGATTAAAATGATCACCGACCATAATCGAAAAACTGTTTGCCAGCACATGTTCCCTGGGCGCTAGCCTGTGCATCAGCGTGGCTACGGAAACCACCAACGCACCACGCTTTATTTGCGGCAATAACGCCAAGACCCTAAGACGTTCGGAGGTAATTTCCGGCAACGGCGAAAACACATCGTAAGGTAAGGTTTCCCAATCCGGAAAGTGCAAAATGGGGTGCTCACCCTGTAAAAAGAACGCCAGCTCATGCTCCAGCCTCAAAGCCGTCTGATTATCCGGGGTAACAATTATAAACAGCCGGTTTTCGCTGTTAATGGCTGAAGCCAAAGCCAGCGAGTCACCGCATCCGCTCAGGCCAGGCCAAGCCACTACCTGGCCTTGGACTTGCGGGACAGGGGGGGAGAAAAGGAATGTGTCAGCCATGGGATAACAGTTATGCGTGAGTTTAGTTTAAGGGTCAGGATAAAGGCGTTATGCTCGCTTGCATTCCCTATAGATAACACAGGGCATTAGGTCTGGGAGCAGGTTAAATCTTGTAATCATGTCTCAGTTATGGGGCCTAAACTCGACTTTGCTAATGGGGCTATCATAAATGCAAGGGATCCGGCTCATACCCTGTGTTGCCATGCTTTGCCGATAGCATCTTAACCAGAGAGTATACAGAAAATCACCTCATTGGACACTATGCAGCAGATACACGGAGAGCAGATGGAACGTGGTTATCGCTACCTTGGCTATTGAGGGCGCAGCATCTACATGCCGGGGATTTACACCGCCACGAACTACCGGCTTTAGGGTTGATGGGCTGAACTGTTTTTGGCATTTTGGGTAAATAGCCTTAAACTAACAAACGACTTATGGCGGTGTTTCAAAGCTTGTCGCGCCCTGCCATGCCTTCACTACCTATCTAAAGGAACAAAAATGCTGACTGAAAAACATGACTTGCTCCATGAGTTTCCTGAATTCAATGACCGCATCCGTGAGCTCAAAAATAACGATGCACATTTTGCCAAATTATTAAATGAACACGACGAGTTGAGCCACATCATCCATCGCTCTGAAATAGGAGTGGAAGTGCACGCCGATGATTATTTGGAAACCCTCAAAAAACAACGTCTGGCGCTCAAAGATGAGTTGTTTCAACTATTACGCAACTAACAACGCTTAACTGTACGCCACGAACAACAAAGACAGCCCTATCGCCAAGCTATCGGCAGTCATCGCAGCTTAGATTTGATGGCTGCCACACCAAAACCTTACCCGTTTCGATAAACCGCCAAGCTTTTTCCCACCGACTCCCAACACCGCGCTGCCGGCAACTTCTGCGGCAGACATAACAGGACACTTTGGTAATTAATTCACGGCTAAGGCGTGAATAGTGCATAACGTCATAAGGCCGAATGACCTTAATCTGCGCACCAGAGCAAGACATTATCAAAAACAACCTAGGGGTGGAAAAGCCATGATCACCATTACAATAGACACCAACAAAACCCAATATTATCAGTTCAGTCAAGCAAAGGAGGTGGCGCGGATCTTGAGGGAGTTAGCCAAGAAGCTTGAAAGCAGCGATTCGCTCGAAAACCGTACAATTTGTGATTCAAATTGTAATAAGGTTGGCTATTTGGCGAATGACTTCAGTTTACAACCCCAAAACGGGGGGCCGTATCTGATGATGGCAAGTTCCGAAGGAAGGCGGTATAGGGATGCTTAGGCATAAACAACAAGCCAAAATTTTAAATGTTGATTTCTTAAAAGCAGCATCGATTACAGACGCTTTTTGTGTTTGTTCTAAGGGTTAATAATCGACAAACACCCACATGAATATTCACCTGGCTTAACGGTCGCTTTTATCTTTAATTCTGTTGTGTGGCGCTTCCCCGTCCATAAAACACTTTTGCTTTACACCTTGATATAAGCGCCTCCCTTAGGTTGCGGAAAACCCCAGGTTCGGTAGCGGGGAAGGGCGGGCGTAAAAACCCACCACCCCAAGTAACCGCTGTAAGCCTATTCCACTGGGCCTTCGTGGCAAAGTTGTGCATCATTAGTGAAATAGCAGGCGGTTTCAACCCGGTAGCTGCTGAACTCGCCCAGACTGCCGCCATGGCTCAACTCGACAGTTTCCCCTGTGATTACAATCAACAGCTATTCCCGTTTTTTAACAGCTACCGACTCCATTAGAATATCCGCCAACCGCCTTACCCCAGGCCCTGCAAAATCAGGATTTGCGTGTCAGCAGTGACATCATCGAATCCCTGTTTGGAAATTTTAAGCATATTATTGAGCGCAGTCCTCAGGCCGACATGAACCGGACAACCTTGTTAATCCCGGCTCTCTGTGGAAACCTGGATAAGGCCGTCGTTATCCAGGCATTAAGCCACGCACGCCATATTGACTTGGAAATATGGGAGAAAGAAAACATCCCTTATACTGTGCGCAAGAAACGCCAGGCTTTTTTCGACAGTGTTGAAAGCCAAAAAGCGGGGAAATTATAACGTGGATAGGGTGGCTTGTTTCGACAGCCTAGGTTTAGCCCCATGAAGTATAGACATAGCACCCAGACCGACGGTAATCCCTACAAATCAATGCAGGTGGCATTCATTAGCGATTTTTGACATAGTGCAGCGCCAAACTTTGCAGCACTTATGGCATGAACTCCGCCCCCACCCCACTGAATATTGAATCAACGCTATTTTGCCCCAGACGC
>JAURZI010000098.1 GCA_030653435.1 Methylovulum sp. | reverse complement strand
GTTTCAAACGTTAGGCGTAGTTGCTTGATTACGTCACTAAAGGTCAACGCGTTTAATCCAAAGGGAGCACTCATAAATAGGTTTCAATAGGGAATCGGTCGGCTATTTTAGACTCGGGGGGTCATAATGAGAATTGCTGATCTTCACTGGATGGAATTGACATACAATTTGTCGCAATTGAGGCCAAATACAAAAATTGTACTTATTTTGAGAGAACCAGCGAAACGTGTTTTTTCGCACCATTGTTTTCCATATTCTGCGCCATTTCCGGCAAGCAACAGGCCATACCCGGTTAGTGATCAGCGGCGGTGTCGGTCAAAACAGCAGCATGAATGGCAAGATTCTCCGTTCCGGTTTATTTGAGGATGTTTTTTTGCCCTCTTTTGCCGGGGATTCCGGGTGCGCCTACGGGGCGGCAGCTTATACTGCCCATCATAGGCAACCGGAACTGCCGTTTGCTAAAGTGAGCCATGCCTATTGGGGAACGCCTATCCAAGATACCCAAGTCGGTGCCGATTTAGATGCCTGGAGTGCATTTTTGCAGATTGAGAAAATGGCAAACCGGTCTGAACAAGTCAGCGATTTGATTATCGATGGGGCGGTGATCGGGTGGGTACAAGGCCGTTCCGAATTTGGCCCTAGGGCTTTGGGCAACCGTAGTATTATCGCCGATCCGCGCATTGCTTCGCATAAGGAAACGATCAACGCCATGATCAAAATGCGCGAAGGATATCGCCCTTTCGCCCCGTCAATCCTTGAAGAACAGGTGCGGAATTTCTTTGAAGTGCCTGGGGAACAGACCGAGTTTCCGTTCATGTCCTTCGTCCTGAATGTCAAACCGGAATGGCGGGCGCAATTACCCGCCATCACCCATATAGACGGTAGCGCACGGCTGCAAACCGTCAATCTGGAAACTAACCCGCGCTATTGGGAATTGATTAATACCTTCGGCAAAAAAACCGGCGTCCCCATTTTGCTGAACACCTCATTCAATAACAATGCCGAACCTATTGTTGATAGCATAGACGATGCCGTGATCTGTTATTTGACATCGGGATTGGATTATCTGGTCGTAGGCGATTATTTGGCTTGTAAAAAAACCTGGTTGCCTGAAGATTTGGCCTGTTTAGTTGTCAGCTTACCCAAAGCGGCCCTATTGCTTAGGGAAGACCGTTATGTCAGCCATAACGAACGCAGCTTTAGTTACGCGCTGGTTTGGAATTACGATTCCGCCCGACGTTACCTCCTGTCGGAAGTCTGGTATAGGCTATTGCAGGTAGCAGACGGTGAGAAAACGATTGGAGAGCTTATGGTTTACCTGGATTTTTCGGCGGAGCAGCGTGTGCACATTTGGGAAGAATTGCCGGGTTTATGGTCTGATCGCTTGCTGGTTTTACGCCCTCATGTCAGCGACGATAGTTACTACTCCCATCTGATCGAGAAACCGTCTAAGTTTTTAAAACCGGCAACGCCTACCTTCACACGAAACGTAGGGCGCGCCGCGCGCGCCTTTTCCGGTACTGAGCCGCCGATGGCGCGCGCAGCACGCCCTACGATGGGAAAGGCTGAATAATGACCTCTAGCAAAAACTTCAACGCTTTTTGACTCAGATGGGAGTAGCCTAAACATGATAAGTAGGGTGGAGGTTTATCTAAAATATCCTCCACCCGCTCAAGCCTAATCAATATATCAATGTAAAGCCGATTGTTCCATGTGTTGGCGCAAACTCAATGGACGCATGTCTGTCCAAACTTCTTTTATATAATCCAAACATTCCTGTTTGCTGCCGATTTTATTGACTGCTTTCCAGCCGCCAGGTATTTCTTTGTAATCAGGCCAAATGGAATATTGTTCCTCGTGATTGACCACCACCTGATACACGGTGTTATCTTCTTCGTCGCCCCAAGCCATTTTTTATCTCCGGTGTTCTAATAAATAAGACATGATCTGCTTGGCATCCATAGAACGGCTGCATTGCAATCCTGTATGGGACGAGTAACTGCAGGAAACACCTCAGTTGCCTTATGCCGGCAACAATTTTTTCATGCGTTGACGGCAATGCAATAAGCCTTTCATGATGTGTTTTTCCACGCCGCTTTCTGATATGTCCAAGGCACGGGCGATTTCGCTATAACTGAGGCCGTGGATATTGTGCAAGGTAAATGCTTGGCGGCAACGCGGCGGCAATTCATTGATCACGCTACGCAAAACCTCCAGTTTCTGTTGTTCTTCAGCCAATTGCTCCAATGAAGGCGATTCGGTTACCGGAACCAGCATCGGATCCTTGGATTGTGCATGGTTGGTGGTGACCTTTTGATGCTTGAGATAATCCAGGGCCAGATTTCTTGCCATGCTGAACAGATAGCTACGCGGATGTTCGATAAGCTGTTTCTCAACTTCGAATGAAAATTTAATAAAGCTTTCCTGGACAATGTCGGCTGCGATGTCCGGGCATTGGAGGATTTGGAAAACATGGCAAATCAGCTCGCTTTTATGTTTTAGGTACAAGGTTTCTATGCTCAAGCTCATTTTCTCTTCCGTTGTTGGCATTAAATGAAAATCGCCCATCTACAGTAAACTGGCTAGGTGTACAAAATTTGGAAAACTAAACAATGTCCCTCGCTAAAGCATTTTCTGTACCAGCAAAAAAATTTATTATAAATAAGCTATAAACCATTTTATTATCAATATCATATAGGTTATTTTTAAGCTATTTTTGTAAACTGGCTCTGCTCCGATAACAATGCAAGCATATTGTTAGGTTATTTAACACACCCAATATGTTAAATAACCTAGTTCAATTAACGAATGCGCCGGCTCCAAACGCTGAAACAACAGCTCTTCACATTTACCCAGTGAGGTAGATCACCTGCCCGTTCGTCACCTTTGAGGCTATGTTGCTTTATAAATGATGCCTGCAACCCCCGGGCTAACTTTAAAGCCATTGTTTCTGCTGAAAAACCTATTCACCACGGATGATACGCAAGACACGAAACTTTTAGCCTTTCGCAGCGTTGGTAATGAAAAGCCTTAAAACCTTGGATTTCAGGCGACTTAAGGTTTGACAAAGTTGCCGCAACACGAATGACTTACCTTGCCCGCTATGCTCTTGCCGTAAAAAGCGAGCTTGATTTTTTGATATAAGACAAAGGAAATTTACATGCTCGGTTTCTTATGGCGGTCATCTTGGCCGATTATTCTTGCTACCCTAGTGACTGGTACCGTCAGCGGCTTAGGCAGCGCGTCACTCATTGCCCTAATCAATTCGGCGCTTTCCGGGGATTTCGAATCCAAACCCATGTTGCTAAAGTTTGTGGGCTTATGTGTGACGGTTTTGCTAAGCTCTTCATTATCTTTTTATCTGGTCAACAGGCTTAGTGAGAAAACGGCTTACGAACTGCGTATAAAAATCAGCCGGTTAATCCTTTCGGCCCCGTATCCGTATTTGCAAAAATAGGGTAAAACCGCCTTAATGGCAAATCTGACTGAGGACATTACGGCGATTGCCAACGCCTGCCAAACTTTACCCGCCATTTTTATCAATTCCGCTGTCATCAGCGGTTGCATGGCTTATCTGGGCTGGTTATCGTGGCGGTTGGCCTTGATTTTGGGCGGTATCATCCTATTCGGTGTCTTAAGCTACAGCTTACTGAAAGAAATCCCGAAAAAATCCATGGAACGCGCCCGCGAGGAATATGACCATTTAAACGGCAATTTCAGGGCATTGACCGAGGGTATCAAAGAACTGAAATTGCACAACATGCGGTGCGATGATTTTATGGCGCAGTCGCTGGCGGCGAGCGCGGATAATTATCGCCGCCATGTGCTTGCCGGTTTGAGTTTTTATGTCTTAAGCAACCAATGGGTTAATCTGCTTTACTATGTCAGCATCGCTCTAATCCTGTATGTGTTTCCGATTTGGCAACACCTTAACCAAGATGTCACACGCGGTTACATGCTGGTTTTTTTATTCATGATGTCGCCACTGTCGATCTTGACCAGCAGTATGCCGATAGTCGGCAAAGCCAATGTAGCCTTAAAACGGGTACGGAAATTGGGGCAATCTTTGCAGCGCCAACCCACACCAAGGGGTAAGGCAATCCTCTCAGAATGGGCCGACTTCCGTAGCCTATCTTTACAAAACCTGACCCATAACTTCCACAGGGAAAAAGAAAACCGCAATTTCACCTTAGGGCCGATCAATTTGGACTTCAAACCAGGGGAATTGGTATTTTTGGTCGGTGGCAACGGTAGCGGCAAAACCACCTTAGCCATGTTGCTGATAGGGCTTTACCATCCTGAGCAAGGAGCTATCAAACTGAATGGGATAAGCGTGACCGATAACAACCGGGACGCTTATCTGCAAAATTTTTCTGTGGTATTCGCCGATTTTTACTTATTTGACGGTTTATTTGGTTTCAATGCCGATAAAGTCTCTATGCAGGCCATGGATTATCTGGAGCGACTACATTTAAATCATAAAGTCACCATGACCAACGGTAGATTTTCCACGTTGCATTTATCGCAAGGCCAACGCAAACGCCTAGCCTTGTTGATTTCTTATCTGGAAGACCGGCCTTTTTATGTCTTTGACGAGTGGGCGGCAGACCAAGATCCTGAATTCAAAGAACTTTTCTATACAGAACTGTTACCTGCACTGAAAGCCAAAAACAAAACGATACTGGCGATCACCCATGATGACCGCTATTTTCATCTGGCCGACCGTTGCATTAAACTGGAAGAGGGCCGGATCATCGCTATCGAATATCCGCCAAACAACTTGAAGGCAGCTACGCCAGTTTGGGAAGAAAGCCTCGCCGCCGAACAATAAAAACGCATTTTGCATGGCTTATACCACTGCCAATTGATCGCTTATTGAAATAGGCCGCCACTTTAATTCGTACCACCCAGCCCTAAACCCCACACTGCCATGCACTTTATACGCCGCTACGTTTGTTATCCCTTATCCGCACTAGGTCTTTTGCTGTTCATCGCCGTCAGTGCGGGTTTTCTAATCTGGCGGCAATCACTTCCGGCTTTGGACGGTGAAGCTCTGGTCAAACGGCTGTCCGCGCCCGTAACCGTCACTAGCGACCAGCACGGCATTCCCGTCATCACGGCAACTAGCCGCAAAGATGCCCTACGGGCTTTGGGCTATATCAGTGCGCGTGACCGCCTGTTCCAGATGGATTTGATGCGCCGTAAGAACGCCGGGCAATTGGCGGAATTGTTTGGCGATAGGGCGTTAGACAATGACATTAGAGCCAGAACCTTAGGGTTTACCCAAGTCGCTAAAGCGGTTTTGGCAAAATTGCCGCAATTGCACCGCGATTATCTCGAAGCCTATGCTGACGGCGTCAATAGCTATATTGATAAGGCGACAGCCCTACCCTTTGAATATCTTGTCTTAAATTACCGGCCCGCGCCTTGGCAAGCCGAAGACAGCTTATTGGTGATATTAGGCATGTTCGACATGCTTAACGGCTGGGCGGAACACGAAGAACGGATGCTCAGTGTGATGGAAAAAAATCTGGATGCGGAGGTGCTGGCTTTTTTAACCCCTGATACCGACCACTTCACCGACCGTCTTCTGGCCCCTGAAAATCCATTCCGTCCCGCACGCCCCATTCCGGTCGCCGCACTACAAAAAGCCTTGCGCCAACAGAATCCCAAAAAAACCGCACAATTGGCCGCCGTAAAATTGCGGGATTTCATTGCCGGCTCCAATGCGTTTGCGGTCAGCGGTACAAAAACCCAAGACGGGCGAGCCATTCTCGCCAACGATATGCACTTAGGCATTTCCGTCCCTAATCTCTGGTATCGGGCGGAACTCCGTTACGGCTCTGTCCATGCGGCGGGGGTAACGCTTCCCGGCGTGCCATTAATGGTCACAGGCAGCACCCAATATCTGGCTTGGGGCAGCACCAACCTATCCGGCGACTTTTTAGA
Source organism: Methylovulum sp. (assembly GCA_030653435.1). GTDB lineage: Bacteria > Pseudomonadota > Gammaproteobacteria > Methylococcales > Methylomonadaceae > Methylovulum. Next base: position 10,058 of record JAURZI010000098.1, on the reverse strand, counting down.
TTTGGTCAGCTTAGACATCAATCCTGCCCATGCTGATGAATATCGGGTTAAAAACCAGTGGCAACGCTTTGGACAACGCACGGAAACCATCTTGGTCAAGAATGCCGGCCCTAAGCAGATCCAAGTCAAGCAATCGGTTTGGGGCCCCGTGGCAACCGAACCCTTGTTAGGCAAGCCAGTCGCCATACACTGGACGGCCTTGGACGCTAACGCCGTCAACCTTGGCCTGATTGAGATGGAACAAGCGGAAACTTTAGAGCAAGCCTTAGAGATTGTTAACCGCACGGGCGGGCCGCAATTGAATGTTTTATTGGCTGACCGGATAGGCCATATTGCCTGGACTATTATGGGCTATCTGCCCAAGCGCATAGGTGGTGACGGTTCCGTTAGCCGCTCTTGGGCTGATGGCAGTTCAGGCTGGGATGGTTATGTGCAAGGCCAAGCATTACCCCGCCAAATCGACCCGGCGGATGGCATACTCGCATCTGCCAATGACCGCCGCCTGGACAAACGTTACCCTTATGTCATCGGCCATCAATTTGCCAACGGCTACCGCGCTTACCGGATCACCCAGCGGCTTAAACAAATACAAATCAGCAATGAATGGGCTTTGTTTAATTTGCAACTGGACACCGAAAATGAGTTTTACGCCTTTTATCAGCAACTGGCTTTAGGTCTGCTTTCACCTGCGGTAATCGCGCATCAACCTGAGTTGCGCGAATTGCGCGAATATCTGTTGGCTTGGAACGGTAAGGCAGATGTGGACAGCTTAGGCTTTGCCTTGCTACGCCAATTTCGGGACACCTTAGCCGATAGTCTATTTACGCCTTTTCTGGCCTCCTGCCGTGCTGCCGATAAAAATTTCGAATATGCGTGGACGCATGTCGATACGCCGCTACAAGCCCTACTGACGGAAAAAATACCCGAATTACTGCCCGACCCTGAACGCTTTAAAAATTGGGATGATTTTCTCTTAGAACTGCTCAAACAAAGCGCCCAACAATTGCGGGCAGACTACCCCGATACGCCGCTGCCCGAACTGACGTGGGGCCAAACCAACCAAGCGCAATTTGCCCATCCTTTCGCCAAAGCCCTGCCTTTACTGGGTGGGCTGTTGAATATGCCGGAAGAAAAGCTGGCGGGCTGTAGCGGTTGTGTACGGGTCACCGGCCCTCATTTTGGTGCCGGCGAACGCCTGGTGGTTTCCCCGGCCCATCTTGACGAAGGTCTCCTGCACATGCCAGGCGGACAGTCCGCCCATCCTTTGTCGCCTTATTATCGTGACCAGCAAGCCTATTGGGTCAAAGGATTGGCGATGCCTTTGTTGGCAGATAGGAATGAACACAGCTTGACATTAAAACCCGCCAACGAATAAACATATAACAGATTGTTTTATAATGAAAAAGCTACTGAGTTAGTAGCTTATCTGTCCCAGACTTGTTGGGTATCTATTTGACTTTAGAATCATTTTCGGTAATTTAGTGGTAAAAATAATCGTTTTTTTACGCTAAGCCGGATGGTTATTCGGTATATTTCATCCACTATTGCTGCCGTTTTGCAAAACTTAAGCAACATGGGGTAAATTGTTCCGGCAATCGTCTATTTAGCATTACTTACTTAATAATGACCGTTCTGAAAGGTTATGATACCAACGAATGAAGACCAGCCCAGCCCAACCGAGCTTGAAGAATTGATTGATGAACAGGCGGTTTCCTGGTTTGTCAGATTACGCTCAAGCAGCATAAGCCGTGAAAAAAAAGCGTCGTTTACCGATTGGCTACAACAAAATCCAGAGCATCAAAAGGCCTTTGATGAGATTTGCCTGCTCTGGGGCGACACCCAACTGAAAAAAGCCCTTGGTGAAACCGAACTAGAACGGCCCAAAAAACCACGCCATAGTTTCCAATGGCCTCTGTTCATGGCGGCTTCTTTAGTTCTGTTATTAGTCTTCCGCACTGATATAAAAATTTTTCTCCAAGCCGATTATGTGACCGACATTGGCAAGCAACAAAGGATTCGTCTCGATGACGGTTCCCATGTGACCCTTAACACTGATAGCGCCATTACAGTCAACCTAAAGCATGACCAAAGGCTAGTTGAATTGTTAAAAGGGGAAGCCTTCTTTGATGTTGAACCCGATGCCGACCGTCCTTTCATTGTTGACGGCAGCCATTCCAGCACCCGCGTCTTGGGGACACGTTTTTTCGTCCATGAAAACGACAATGGCGACGAAGTCAATGTCCTATCCGGTCGGGTGGAGGTCAGTAACAAACACCACCGTGAGGAATCGGTAATTCTGCATGACGACGACAATGTATCGGTTAATCGAATGGGCTTAAGTAAAACCAATAACCCAAAACTGGCGACTTCTTGGCTCGACGGCTATTTGGTCTTCCAAGATGTGGCGTTAACCGATGCCATTGCACAAATCCAACGATATCGGAACGGTGTTGTCGTTTTTCGGGATACTCGCCTTAAGCAATTTAGAATCAACGGGCGCATCAGCTTGCATGACCCTAAATTGATACTGGAGGCCTTGGAAAAAACTTTGCCGATCAAAGTCACGCACTTGACCGACTGGTTGGTGATCATTGGTTAATAAACATAAAAACCATGGCTAGGTTTTGTCGCAAATTTTCCAATGTTGGCGCCTATTGAAAACATTGATCGCACTGTTTTATTGAAAAGCCATCACCTCTACGGCGTGGCTGCTGCCTGGAGTGAGTGGCAGGCCGAATATGCCATCCAGCAAAAGCCGGTGAAGCCGGAAACCCGGCCAAGCAGCTGGCCCATATGGATGCGGTGATTCTGAATCTGTGGGCTACTTGGCGTTTCCAGAATCGGGAGGAGCTTTACTCTTTCACCTCATTAGCCATCTGAACGAAAAGACCTCCTTGATCATTACCACCAACCTCACAATGCTGAAAGAGTACAGGTTTTTGGTGATGCCAAAATGACCACGGCACTTTTAGATCGCATCAATCATCATTGCGATATTTTAGAAACCGGCAACGATTTTTATCGATTTAAACAACGAAAAAAGGCGGCTGAAAATCAATATCCATACAACTTAACTGGAAACTTTTCGACGCTCTTTAGTGGAAAGTTTTCAACGCCGTTGGACAGTAGGGCATCGTTATTGATTAATTGACTACTAAAGTCCGATTTCTTCCACAAAGCCCTTTCGTATCATCTGAAAGCCGACACGGCTATTGATTAGAAATTGATATTATGTAGAGCTTTTGAAAAAAGCATTTCATTACCAGCGATTATTCGTAAACGCTACCAAATAATTTTAATTGATGCACTTTATTAATAAGTTCCACAAGATTATTGACATGAAGTTTACGCATGATATTTTCCCGATGCTTATCGACAGTTTTAGGTGACAGCGCGAGATTATCGGCAATCGCTCTTGTTACAAGGCCTGAGAAAATCAGTTTTAATACCTGTAATTCGCGCGTGCTTAATTGCAGGTCTATATCGGCAATATTATTTTTAACGGTATTGGAAAAATAGCGCTTACCCTGCATGACCTGTTGGATGGCAAGTAATAACTCAACTGATGCGCCGTCTTTTAACAGTACAGCATCCGCTTTTGCAGCCACCAATTGCTTTAATATCTGCCCGGATTGCGCCCCGGTCAGGGCAATGATTTTAAGTTCGGGGTAGCGTTTTTTACAATAGGCGAGCAAAGCTACCGCGTCGCCACCAGGCATGTGGTAGTCTAATATTAATAAATCTGCATGCTGTTTTTGTATTTCGGTCTTGAGGTTTTCCAAACTTTCAATTTCCGCAACAACGTCTTTATCGTGTTGGCTATGCAGCAACAGCTTTAAGCCTTCTCGAAAAATAGCGTGATCGTCTGCCAAAATAATACGCATTGAACTTAATTAAAATCAGGAAAATTGTGGAAAGCATCGAATTTAATCGACTGTTGGGATAGTGGGTAGTGTTGAGATATGTCGTTAATTTGTTGATAGGTTGCTTTCTTATCAGTCAACCTATTATGGCTCATGATGATGTCGTCTGTCAGCTGCGCGTACAAGAGGAACTTCCGCTACGCGGCTGTATGCGAATTCTTGGTGAACATGTCGCCTATCCTCCGCTATCTCTATCAGACATAACAACAAACCCCACGTTTACCGATCATTTTAAGTCGGAGAGCGGGCTATGGGTAAAAATCGCCGTTAACAATACCGGCGAAACGGCACTGACTCGTTTATTGGCGCTGGGTATTCCCGATGCGTATTTTCTCTACCTGTTTAAAGTCCGGGATGAAAGACTGGAAACAGTGTTTAGTCTGGATGAGCGAATGACATTTTCGCAACGCCAGGTGCCTAACCGGTTTTTATACGCCTGGGTTAATTTAGCCTCAAAATGCACCACGACCTTTTATATTTACTATCGCACACATGGTAAAACACCTCTACAACCCCGTTTATTGACGGCTAAAAAGCTGGCGCAACTGGACACTCGGGACGATCTGCTTAACGGCGTTATTTTTGGCGTGCTGATCATTTTAGCTTCGATTGTAATTTTTAATCAACAAGGCATACGACGCGCCGATAGCCGTAATTATGCCGCGTTAATTATTTTTTGCTTATTATTCCTTAGCCAGATTCAGGGTTACAACTTTCAATTTTTATGGCCGACGCAAGCGGTTTGGAATATGCAGGCGCCTGGTGTGATTAGTGTAGGATTATTGCTTGCCCACGGACTGTTTAGTATCAGTTTTTTGCAAATGTGGCAGCGGTTTCGGCTATTTTTTTATGCTATTGTTATTATTGTGGGCCTGGCGGTTGGCAGCCTGCCGTTTATCGCCAACGAATACTTTACTCCATGGGTCTCACTGCTTGCCGTCGTCTATGCCGTCTGTGCCGTGGCGGCCGGTGTTTCGGCAGTACGTCAACACGTACCCGCCTCACCGTTATATTTAATGGGCGGTATTTCCTTGATTGTTTTTAATGTCATATTGATGACGCTGAGTATTTTTTGGCAGAACCCCTTTCCCGAATTGTCGATTTTTACTTATCCAAAAATCGCGTACATGCTGGAGCCTATTTTCTTTATTATCGCGGTGATTAATCAATTGCATCGCTTTAATGAACAAAAAGCGGAACTGCGCGTTAAACGGCAAGCTGAAACCGAGTTGTTGATAAGAGCCGAGCAAGAGCGTTTGGCGGCAGTAGAAGAGGCCAAAAATCATCAACTGTTATTAGCGTCGGCAAGCCATGATTTGTCGCAACCGTTAGCCTCCATCCGCTTCGCTATGGCCGCATTACAAGCCAGGGGAGAGAGCGGTCCTGTCGAGCAACATATCAATACCACATTAGATTATGCACAAGGCTTGATTAGGGATCTAATCGGACAGGCACGCCGGGAGGAGGGCAATAAGTCTGACAGCATCGCATTGTTTGAACTGTTTGACCGTCTCCAGGACGAGTTTGAAGTCGTTGCCGCAAAAAAAGGCTTAAGGCTGGTCCATGTGAGTAGCCATCTTGAATTAAAAGGCTCAGCCTTAATACTGCACCGCATTCTCAGTAATCTGCTGGCTAACGCGATTCGTTACACGCATAAAGGCCGCGTTATTTTCGGCGTGCGCCGTCGTCCGCAGCATATTGAAATACAGGTGCTCGATACCGGCGTCGGTTTATTTGCAGCGGATTGCCAAACCTTAATGGCCCCTTTTCGGCAAGGCCGGCACGCCGACAGCGCAGGTTACGGCCTGGGGCTTTTTATTGTGAAAACTTTGTGCCGACAATGCCGGTATGAATTGAAAGTGACTTCGAAACTGGGTAAAGGCAGTGTTTTTGCAATCAAAATTCCGACCGATATCGCCTAAAATCAGCGCAGAAAACATGATAGCTGGCATTTGCGACATCCGAGGGCGATAAATTACGGAAATCACCTTATTGTTGTAACCCTTGCCGACTTTTACACTGAAACCCTCAATTTCGAATGATAAGAGGGTTTTTATGTTAGCAAGCTGGTTAGCGACTTTATGGCGTATCGCGATGGTGCTGTGTGATTACCGCAGAGGGTATCGCTGGTTATCCGGGCAAGCACAGATTGACGTGGCGATTATTACCAATATCCGCGATGAGGCGGAGGGCAAGGTGTTCTGGGGCAACAAGCTGCCGAAATCGGGGCATTCCAGTGGGGCGCGCATTTATCTCAATGGCGTATCGGGGCAAGTGCGGGGCATTTGTATCACTGCTGAAGAAATGATGATAAAAAGCAATCGGTTACGTGCCAAAAAATATTTCATCGATGCGATTCTCTGGGCGCAAAAGCGTGGCGCTAAAGTCGTGCTGTTAGCCGCCTCAACCAAGCGTTTATTCGGTCGCGACGGACACGAATTAAAACAGTTATTTCCCGATATTCTGTTTACCATCGGCGATAACGGTACGGCAGCGCTGTTATGCGAGGACATTGATCATGCCTTGGCGAACGCGGGCCTTGATCGCTGCAATCCCAAAATCCTGGTGCTTGGCCCTTATGGTATTTTAGGCACGGCAGTGACTGAGCATTTATTAGCCCGCCGATTTGACGTAACCGGCTTCGGAGAGAACCAAAAAGCGTTGGCGGAAATGATGGAACATTACGCTATAGCTGTTGCTACCGACATTAACGACATCGGTAAAGTCGATGTCGTTATTGCCTGCACCCACAATGTCAATACTCGTTTAAACAGCGAACATATTGAGCGCTTAAGAAAACGCAACCGTAAATTATTGGTCATTGATGTCGCCGAACCCGCCAATCTGGATGAACAAACCTATCGACTTTGTCGAAACCGGGTTGTTCGCCAGGATGCCGGCAATGCCTGTTCGCCGTTGTTGCGTTATGTCCTGGGCGGCATTTCCTCCAACATGCTGAACTTATTGCCCAATGTGGTGTTCGGGTGTTTTGCCGAATCGCTGGCTTTGTATCACGCTATTTACCATGAACATAACCATGTCTTGCTTAATCAGGATTGGTTCCAGGTGAATTCGGCTAACCGTGCATTGATTGCCGATGCTTTTGAGTCGGTGTCAATCGCCTGTCCTAACCGCACCTGTTTTAACAAACCTGTTCAGTCATTTAAACTGGAGTACTGTGAACAGACCACTATTCCAGAAGCGCCAAGGATTATGACGCAAAATTCGCCAGTCTGAAGGGTTTGGCAAGCACGGTTGAGTAAAGTGGTACGAGTGTAAAACAGCGTCCATTATGGGGCACTAATCAGCGCCACCTTTTTCAGTCAATTTAGCGACATTATAAAAACAACTAGAGGGAACAGATGTTTTTTTACCAAAGCCAACAAGTTTTCCAGGCTCTTTTCCACCTTATCGCCAAGTTACGGAAATCACCGTATTGTTGCTGTTCCAGGCAGCTTTTAAACTGGAATCCCGTAAAACTTTTTGTTGGTCTTTGAACAAACGAGGATAAAACCATGCGAAAAATTAAAACGATGCTAATGACATTTCAAACCATCATCGGGACGAGGCAGGCGAACGGGCGTGTTCCCCCGAACACCCCCGTCACGGGCCGACCTGGAGGCCGTCGCCCCGCTCAAGCCATGGGTAGTGCCTTTTGGGTGGCCTGTATGCTCACTTGGCCTATCGGCAGCGCCCATGCGAGCAGCCTTGTGCCGCAGACGCATTTGGACGGCAACTGCATACCTAAATTCTCGGTATCGCTACCGGTATTCGGGCCGGCGGGTTCCATCCCGCGGGTAGATGCTTACACGCACCGCAAGCTGACAGTCACGATGAAAGAAATTGACCAAACGGTTCTGCCTAAAGGCGATACCGACACTTGCGGCAAGGGCGTAAAGTTCGGAAAAACCCGCGTCTGGGCGTACGAAACTTCGGATTCCGCCACGAATCAAGTCTTAGGGCAGGCAAACTGGCCTGCGGTGACCATCGAAACCCGGCGCGCAGTCCCCACCCAAGTTAAATTTGTCAACGAATTACCGAGCTTCAATGCGTCAAACCCTTACGGCCCGGGCTTAGTCCAGGGGCTGCTGTCGGTGGATCAGACGATTCACTGGGCTGATCCGTTACAGAAGATGTGCGGGATGACGACCAGGGATTGCACCTTGCCGGAAAATAAGACCAATGCGTGTTGCCTACCTTATACCGGGCCGGTCCCGGCGACGGTGCATCTGCACGGGGCGGTCATTCCGGCACGCTTCGACGGCGGCCCGGATTCCTGGTTCACGCCTGACGGCAAGACCGGAGCGGGCTACAGTTCGCTCGGCAGACCCGGCTACGGCAAAGCCATCTACCAATATCTTAACGATCAGGAAGCGGGGACTTTGTGGTTCCACGATCATACCTTGGGCGCGACCCGCACCAATGTCTTCGCCGGATTGGCAGGCTTTTATTTCATCAGACAGCCGCGCAAGGAACCCCAACAGCTTCCCAAGGATGCTTATGAGCTCGAATTGGCGATCCAGGACCGCCAATTCGATACCAACAGTCAGTTGTACTTTCCAGTTGAAGCCACAGTCAAAACCCACCCTTACTGGTCTGTGATGTTCGAAGGCGACGTGCCGCTCGTCAATGGGGCGCCCTGGCCGTATGTCGATGTGGAGCCGCGCCGTTACCGCCTGCGTATATTAAATGGTTCAAACCACCGCAGCTATGATCTCAGCTATGGACGTGCGGTCGCCTACCAAATCGGCGCGGACGAGGGTTATCTAGCCAAACCGATGAAAATCAGCAATGTGCGCTTAAGTCCCGGTGAGCGCGCCGACATGATTGTCGATTTCACCAAACTGGCCGGTAAAGTCGTGACAATGACCAACACAGAGCCGGGCGAGATGTACCAACTACCCGAGATCATGCGTTTCCGGGTCAATTCACCGCTAAAGGGTAGCGACAGCAGTTGCGACCCGGCACAACCTGCTGGAGCAAGCGGATACTGTATTTGGCCGACACCATCGGCACGTCTGACCGATGGGCAGGGGCATGTTTTACCCAACGTTAAGATCGATAAAGTCCGGCAGTTTGTGATTAATGAAAACTTTGATTATCCTGCGAACATTGAAGAATTCGTCAACAACACGAAATGGGACGGCTTGCTGTCACCCGGCATTGCGGCGGAATTCCCTACGGATGGCGTCAGTGAGACTCCGCGCGTCGGTTCGGTTGAATTATGGGAAATCGTCAATGTTTACACGCCGGGCGTGGCCGCTCAGATTCATCCGATACACACGCATCTGGCCCAATTCCAAGTCCTGAACCGTCAGAAATTTAACCTGGAAGGCTATTATGCGGCCTGGGAAGGCGCGTTCGGCTCAGGCCCGGCACCGTTGCCGACTTCATGTACGCCCGGCAAATACTGCCCCGGCTACGGCCCGCCGCTATCCTACAACACGCCCAACGCCGACGGCGCAGTCGGCGGGAATCCCGCGCTGAAGCCTTTCCTTCTGGGCAACCCAATCGCGCCTGAAGCCGGGGAAACCGGATGGAAGGATACCGCGACCTCGCACGCCCGGCAGGTGCTCAGGGTCCTCGTGCGCTGGACGCCGACCGACACCCCGGTAGTAAAAGGCCAATCCTACGCGGGCAGTAATCTCTTTGCCTTTGACCCGACTGAAGACTATTACGTTTGGCATTGCCACATTATCGACCACGAAGATAATGAGATGATGCGGCCTTATAAAGTGTCGAACTGATGCGGGACTAAGAATTTGTCTTCGCCGCAACATCGTTCGGCACTTAGAGCATATCCTTAGAGCATATCCGGCACAACTTGTGCTTGATGTTATGAATATTGGATAATATACTGATTTATCAGTATTTTTTCGAGTTATGATCTATCAGGAAATTTCAGATGAATTTTGGGAAATTGTTGCGCCTTTACTGGAGCGGTTCAAACTCCGGAAGTCGGGTGGCTCTAAGCCACTCGATTTCCGAACGCTATTGAATGGCATCTTCTATCACCTCAAAACCGGCTGTCAGTGGGCGTTTTTGCCGAGTTGCTACGGATCGAAAAGCACGGTTCATGAACATTTTCAGCGCTGGACTAACGCCGGTATTTTCGCTGAGATGTTCAGACAGGGG
>JAURZI010000097.1 GCA_030653435.1 Methylovulum sp. | reverse complement strand
CGGACAGCTGACACCATCAGCCCAACGCAACTGCCGGATGGTGGCATAACAGTGGGATTCACTGACCAGTTGTTTGATAGTTATGATTGAGGTTTCCATCCGCACATTTTATCAAAAGACCCTGAAACTCATATAGAGCCTTACGCAAATACAAATACCCGCCAGGAAAACAGGAAGAAGCCGTGCAACTGGTATTGGAACAGGCGGAGAGTTTGAGTGCGGAGTGGGGGTAGTTTTTTTTGATGCAGACTACTATTGTTTATGTGGCTCAGATCGGCCAAAAAGTGACTATCAAGGGTTCAAGTGTAATGGCGGGAGAAAGCTCAAGAGCTGCCGTTCAACGACCAAGCTCACTGGTGCCAATGAAGCGCAGCGCAATTGCCGTCCGGTGCAGCACCTTGTTATGCAACATTTGTAGCACTATTTACGCCTAACTTTGCGTGCGTCTCTTTGTGCATTTTCTTGGATTTGCTTTTTGGTTTGATAAGTTCTTCTTTATCAAACTTATCGTTGTAGTTAAACGTCTCTCCAAAAGGAACAAGTGAAACTTGAATATTGGAAATTCCCAACTCTTTTTTTCCGTTCCTCTTTTGGGGCATGTATTAAGGGCTTCTCTCTATCGGTACAAAGCTCTCCGGATGGTCAGTTTTCAATCGGCACCAGCATGCGTATGGCAGGACCTCCGGTTTATCAACGTCGTTTCTGCCTGAGGTTAACACTGACTAATTGCTTAAATTCTTCAGGCGCACCAGGATGCTCACCCAAGCTCAGTTCCTGCATGATCGTCAAGGTGCCGGGATAAACGAAGACGAAAACGCCTTGCTGGATTAACATCGCCGTGATCGCGACCTCTTCCAGCAAATAAAGACAAGACAACTGCCGGCAATACTCAAGGCGCTCAGGATCTTGCTGAAAACGATGTCCGATGACGGCAGGGATGCCGGAGGTCGGGCACCGCATAGAGCTGTTGCCGACGAAACCCTGCGCGAACAGCCTCACTGAGGCATGAAATTTATCATCTTCGGCAAACAAGCGGCTTAAGGCTTGGTGGTAAGCATGATAGCTTGCCGTTTTTTGCAGCTCTGCGGTGCTGATGACATGGAACTGGCATTCGCGCTGGTGCCGGTTAAAAATAATGGCGTCGCCGTCGATAATCTCCCTGCCCATCCTCAAGGCCCGGTTTTCCGCATACTGGGGCGGCGTGCCATTAATTTCCAGGGTAATTCTGTGGATGCCGTCGCCGATCAGCACACTACATTCGGAAAAATGCCGGCTGATCCATTCCGCCATACCCGCGAGTTTGGCAGGCGTGAAGCTTTGGCTTTGCAGGCTATACCCCAGCATGCAATGCCCTGATTGTTGTAATGCACTACGCTGGTTCTGCGGAAAAACCTGGGCAACTTCTATTTTATATTTGGCTATCGTCGCCACGCCTATCGCCTCCGTCGGCCCTGCCGCGATAAGAAAATCATTAAGCGGCATTTTGATACGGTTGGACGGGTTCCTTATACAAAAATTAAGCTCTTGCAGTTGCAGGATTTCATCGGCATAAAACAGCCGCATATCCGCATGAAAATGCTGAAAAGGCAGCAATGCCCCCATGTCATCGTCAGGAAACAATTGCTGCGCCTGCTGCTTGCCAACAAACTCAATACGGTTGGTGCCCCATAGTTTTCTCAACGAATCCAGCTCAATTCTACGGGTCGCCGGCACAACCATCATCACGACTTCGGTATGATGGTCATCATGCACAATATTGACCAGTACCGATTCAATCAGCGTTCTTTCCAAGCCAAATTCGCAGTCTTGTATTTTTTCAGCGCAGTAGGCGTTGGAATAAGCCAGATAAATGTAATGGGCCTGCTTGCTGTCCAGGAATTCCCTAAGCTGATGTACCTGAGTGCAATTCATAATAACGAGGGCTAATGTTGATTAATGTTAAAAATCTGGATATCGCAAGCGCCCTAAAGCTAGGCGCACGAAATTGAAATCATGGTTTTATTCGTATGGGCGGCTATTGTGGCTCTAATGCCTGTGCTGATACCGGGGAAACAACGGCAAACCCGCTTATTCTCTCATCACTTGGATTATCATGCCAACCGGATAATATCCAAAATACCGATATGCTCACACCGCTTGCCCAGGCTTCACGCTTTACTGCATGCTAAACTATCCACCCAGCAAGACCTCACCCGATAACCTTACATGCCCAAACTAAACCCACAACAGCAGGCTGCCGTTAAAGCCATAGACCACCCTTTATTAGTGCTGGCTGGTGCGGGCAGCGGCAAAACCAGCGTTATCACCGAAAAAATCGCCTATCTGGTCAAACAAGGCTTACCGGCCCGACATATTGCCGCCGTCACATTTACCAATAAAGCCGCGCGGGAAATGAAAAGCCGGGTATCGAGATTACTGGATGACAAACTAAGCCGCGGCCTACGGGTTTCGACTTTCCATTCCTTGGGATTGGAGATCCTGCGTAAGGAGCATAAAACCCTGGCCTATAAAGCGGCGATCACGCTGTTTGATGAACAAGACAAGCAAACCCTGCTGAAAAACCTGATTTGCCACAGCGTTAACCAATATGACAGCGACCAGCTAGACCGCTATGCCCAGCAAATCGGGCAATGGAAAAACGCCTTTGTCACGCCGGAACAGGCTCTCGCCACGGCCAACGCAGAGCAATACCCCGCCGCCACGCTTTATGCCGATTATACCCGCAGCTTAAAAGCCTATAATGCCGTCGATTTCGATGACCTGATTTTGCTGCCCGTGCTGCTGTTTCAGCAACATGCTGAAATCCTGGAGAAATGGCAAAACAAAATCCGTTATTTGCTGGTCGATGAATATCAGGACACCAACATCACGCAATATCAGCTGGTCAGGTTACTCGCCGGTAAGCTGGGGCGGTTTACCGTGGTCGGCGACGACGACCAATCCATTTATGCCTGGCGCGGCGCTTCCCCGCAAAATCTGGCGCAGCTGCAAAAAGATTATGACCGGTTGCAGGTTATCAAGCTGGAACAAAATTACCGCTCGACCGGACGCATATTGAAAGCCGCCAACCAGCTGATCGCCAATAATCCGCATGCTTTTGAAAAAAAGCTCTGGAGTGAACTGGGCTACGGTGACCCGTTGCGTGTATTAAGCCATAAAGACGAACTGGTTGAAGCCCAGCAAATCGTCTCGGAAATCATCCACCACAAATTCAGGACGGGCAGCCGTTACCAGGATTATGCGATTTTATACCGCGGCAACCATCAATCGCGGCTGTTTGAAACGGCCTTCCGTGAAAACAACATCCCGTATTTTATCAGCGGCAGCACGTCGTTTTTTGCCTATTCGGAAATCAAGGATGTGTTGGCGTATCTGCGCCTGTTCGTAAACCCTGACGACGACGCCGCCTTTTTACGCATCATCAACACGCCCAGACGGGAAATCGGTCCGACGACGCTGGAAAAACTCGGCGCTTATGCCAATGACCGGCATATCAGCCTGTTTGCCGCCAGCACCGAAATGGGATTAGGTCAGAAACTATCGGAAAAATCCATGCAGCGCTTAAGTCGGTTCCATGATTGGGTGACCGATACCGCCGACCGTATCGAACGCGGCGATACCTTCGCCGTTATCGAACAGATGATCGGCCAGATCGGTTACGAGCAATGGCTGCGTGAAGACAGCAAGACCAAGGAATCCGCCGAACGCAAAATGAAGAATGTCTATGAGCTGGTAGACTGGCTGAAGCGTATTGCTGACAAGGAAACCACTGGAGAGGCCGGTGAAAAAAAGGGGCTCGCCGAAATCGTCGCCAAAATTATGCTGATGGACATCATGGAGCGCAACCAGGAAGAAGACATCAGCGACCAGGTCAGCCTGATGACGCTGCATGCCGCGAAAGGCCTGGAATTTCCACATGTGTTCCTGATCGGCATGGAAGAAAACATCTTGCCGCATCAAAATAGCCTGGAAACCGGCAATATAGAAGAAGAACGCCGTCTCGCCTACGTAGGCATCACCCGCGCCCAACGGACATTAACATTCAGCTACTGCACACACCGCAAACGCTACGGCGAAATCAGCGAATGCGAGCCCAGCCGGTTTTTAAACGAATTGCCGGAAGACGACCTGGAATGGACCAACAAAAAACAACTGGCGCCGGAAGTTATCAAGGAGCGCGGCAAAGCCAGCCTCGCCCACCTGAAAACAATGTTATCGTAATTACCCGGCCAATCGGTTAGAATACGCCCCCACGCGCCCGTAGCTCAGCTGGATAGAGTACAGCCCTCCGAAGGCTGTGGTCGGAGGTTCGAATCCTCTCGGGCGCGCCATTACCATTTTTGGGTCAGAAAAACCCTCTAACATATTGAAGGGTAAGGCTGTTTTTGCGGTTCGAAATCCTTCGTTCCTCACATAAGGTAAACGGTCGGAAAATGCCAATTTTAGCACCGCTCTTTTGTCCTCTAGCCTTTCGGAACTCCAGAGTTTATGAGGCTTTGAAAGGAATTCCATAGCGGTTCGAAAAGTTTCATCAAAGCCTCTTAACGGCCTTCCGCAAGAAGCGATTTTTTCCTTTAATTCAAATTTGCGGGCTTCCAAATCTTGGATGCGGCTTTCGTAAGCACGGATAACTGTTTCAGAATCCACATTAACAATACGATCGAGCAATTGTTCAATCGCACCGTCGATTTTCTTGATTTCAGCGTTAAGGGACTGGCCTCGTGTCTTTTGTGTCTGAAGCCTATGGTTCCACAAGTCCTCAAACATTTGCCGAGCAAGTGCAAATAGCCCTTCAGTAGGCCTAAGTTTCTGTAGTAAGCCCTCAAATTCCCCTTCAATCGTATCCCTTGGGATCGACTTTCTATAGCTTGCACAACCTTTAGTGGGACATAAGTAATAAGGATAGCGTGCATGACGACCACTTGACCAGCAAGCGGTCGACGGCGTGCCGCAATGCCCGCAGAGCACAAATCCGCGAAGCGGAAAGTCTTGGCTTAAATTTTTACGGGCAGGAACCTTTGCCGTGCCATGCAACCGTGCATCAATTTTTCGGAATGTCTCATAGCTGATCAAAGCTTCATGGCGTCCGGGGCGGAGACTAACATCCCATTTAGGTGCTTCGATATATCCAGCGTAAACGTTGCGGGTCAACATTTCTGTAACCCGCTGGTTGCGAACGTCACCGTTACGATCACACGGATATTCAGGATGCGACTCCAAAAAACGTTTTACCTCGGCCTGTAATTGGAAACGCCCTGACGCGTATCCCTCCAAGGCTTCTTGAATGATGGAAGCGAGCGGTTCATCGCGCACTAACATTTTTCCATGCCCCGATGTCCGTTCATAGCGATAGCCCACTGGAGCCGGTAATCCCTACAAATCAATGCAGGTGGCATTCATTAACGATTTTTGACATAGTGCAGCGCCAAACTTTGCAGCACTTATGGCATGAACTCCGCCCCCACCCCACTGAATATTGAATCAACGCTATTTTGCCCCAGACGCCGCTGTCCTTGCTATCAATCTTTGGATAACCACATTACCAAAGACGG
>JAURZI010000096.1 GCA_030653435.1 Methylovulum sp. | reverse complement strand
TCAATTGAACTGGATGCGGTAAGTTCCGCCAATATTGGCGAGGATATCAAACAAGCTTTGCTTGAGTGACGAAAAGGATTCATAAGCCGAAAAGGGCATCCATTCGTATTTTATCTTGCGCCATAGAATTTCTATCAAGTTGAGTTCCGGGGAATAAGACGGAATGGCGAGGAAAGTGAGACCCTGCCACGCCCATCGTTCGACGTTGTCTTGAAATTCATGGCTGGTGTGGATGGGTGCATTGTGCATGACCACCACGGTGGGACGCGCCAAGTTTTCGGCAAAGGCATCGATGAAGGCCACCGCGACGGCGCTGGTGAGGCTTTGCTCAAAGACCCAAGAATGGAATTGACAATTTTTGTCCATGAGTCCGAGCACGTTCAGGCGCCGGCTTTTGGCACAGGGAACTTCAATCGTCTTGCCTAAGGGCTGCCAAGCATAGGGGACGCAGGGTTCGAGCGTGAAACCGGATTCGTCAAAAAAAATAAGTCGATCGCCTGCCGACCGGCCTGTTCCGCCAGTCCGGCCAGTTGTTGCTGGGCCTCGGCGAATCGGTCGGCATCCCGCTTCGACTTCAAGGATTTCCTGACCCGTTTCCAGCTCAGCCCCGTCTGGTGACATAGCCGTTTCAGCGAGGCGATGCTGACCGAGGTATGCCATTTTTCAGCGAGTTGCGCCAACACCGTCTTGAGCGAACGAGGCGAGGCCGCGATCTGGTCAAGGGCGTCTTGCCGGGACTCGCCTGTCAGCTTGCGGGGGCGGCCACTGCGGGGCTTGTTCAGCAAAGCGGCGATCCCGCCTGTTTCCCACTGTTTCAGCCAAGTTGCCGCTGTTTGCCGACAAACACCAAAAACAGCTGACAGTTGCGAGAGACTGAAGCCCGCATCATTTAACAAAATGGCGTGCGCCCGCATTCGCGGGGCGGGGTTGGGGTGGTGCTGTTTCATGTTTTGCAGGGTTTGGGTTTCTTCGGCGGACAGGTTTTTTATGAAAAGCATCGGGGTGGGGCGTCAAATGGCTTAAAAAACCGCTTAGTCTATCGACTTAAGCAGCGTAAAAAGGAGCTAAAAACGGAATAACCTTACTTTTTTACTGGACATTATTCGACGCTGTTAGGTAGATACTTTTCAACGCTGATTGACACCGCTTAGTCTAACTTATTTTTTTGTTAAAGTACTTTTGCATTGTTACTTATAGGTGCATAAGGGCTTTGTGGGCTTTGTTCTGGGTGGGTATATTAAGGTATCGGGAGGTGGAATACTTTCACAGTCTCCGGAGCTTGGGAACAAGTTTAAAACGCATCTCAAACCTCGGCAAATTCGAACTCAATCAGCGCGCCGCCTAACTTGCTGACGCCTATGTTTAAACGGCCTTGATAGGCTTCAACTACATCGGTGACGACGCTTAAACCGATACCGTGGCCGGGAGTCGATTCGTCGGCACGGCCGCCGCGCAACAATATTCTATTAATGTCTTCCGCTAAGATGCCGGGACCGTCGTCGTCAATGCTGAGAATTACGAGATGATTGTGCTTGCGGCTGCGTAACAATATCCTGCTGTGACTCCATTTAAACGCATTATCTAAGACATTGCCCAGAATTTCGATTAAATCCGCTTCGTCTAAGCGCAATAGCAAACCGGGGTCGATTTCGTTGGTCACGGTAATATTTTTCCAACGATATACTTTACTCAAGGATGCGGTTACGCGTTCGGTTACTTGGGCTACGGCTATAGGCGGCAAAGTTGTTGAACCTGAGGCGCCGGCGCGTTGTAATTGGCGCTCGACAATGCGAAGCATGCGCGTGGCTTGTTCCTGCACGGTATGCGCCAGATCTTCGGTCGGTTCGCCGGTGCTGAGTAATACTGCGAGCGGGGTTTTTAAGCTATGGGCTAAGTCCGCCAGCGCATTGCGATAACGGGTTTGTCTGGCGCGTTCTTGAATGAGTAAAATATTAATGCGGTCAGTCAGTTTTTTGACTTCATAAGGATAATGTCCGGCAATTTCTACGGCCGTGCCCGACTCTATCGCGCTTAGCTCACCACCGACTTCACGCAGGGGTTTAAGCCCCCAGCGCATTAACCAGACTTGTACGGTAAACAATAATACTGCCGCGCCGGCTAAACCGCTCCATAAACGCTGTCTAAATGCATGTAAATCGTTTTCAATCGGCGCTAATTCGGTTAGCAAATAAAAATTAAACGGGAATACGCCGGTTTTAACCGTGCGTTGAAAACCAAACCCTAATAAATAATAAGCTTTCTCGTCGTCTAGTTTTAGCTCTTGCCAATGTTTTTCGCCGACTTTCACCGGAAAAGGGGTAGGCGTTGGTAACGTGCGCAATGACGGTGAACGCCAGATGGGCGAGTCTTCAGGGTTGCGGCTAACAAACGCATACCAGCCGGAGTCCGGTAATGCTAATTGCGGGGAAGGTAAATCAGTAGGCAAGGGCATGATGAGATGACCGTTTTCGTCGACTTGAGAGGCGGTGAGCAATTGATACACTATGCCTAACATGCGTTCACGCAAAGCCAGCTTCGAACCTTCCAGGTACGCGTTATCCAAAACCGTTGCAGTAGCGGCTAAAAACACGCTGATCACGAGTATTGCGGTTAAGCTCAGCCTTAAATATAACGAGTTAATCACAACAAACGATAACCTCGGCCATGTATCGTGTCTATCGGTTGCAGGTTGCCCTCCGGATCCAGTTTGCGTCTTAACCGGCCTATTAATACAGTTAGAACATTGCTTTCAGGATCGGTATCGTGCGGATAAAGATAATTTCTCAGCTCGTCCTTAGAGATGATTTTGCCTTGGCGTTTGGCCAAGTATTCGAGCATTCGGTATTCAAAACTGGTTAATTCGATTTCTACGCCGTCGGCTTCCGCCCGCTGGGTATCTAAGTTCAGCGTCAAATAACCGCAGGTCAGCAGCGATTGAGGCGCGCCCGACACGCGACGCATTAAGGCTTTTAGCCTGGCCGACAGTTCTTCCATTTGGAACGGCTTAGCTAAATAATCGTCGGCGCCCGCTTCAAGGCCTTCTACGCGCTCTTGCCACCGTCCGCGCGCCGACAAGACTAGGATTGGCAAAGTATTGTTTTGCGCGCGTAAGGATTTAATGATCTCCAAACCAGACAGCCTTGGCAGGCCCAAGTCGATAATGGCCACATCTAGCGGGTATTCACACGCGAAATAAAGTCCTTCTTCACCGTCGCCGGTTTCGTCGACTTGATAGCCTTCTTGTTCCAATTGCAGGCGTATTTGGCTACGAATTCCGGTTTCATCTTCTATGATTAAAACGCGCATGAATGAGTGTTTCTAGTTGGTCAAAGGTTTAATCGGTAGATAAAATTGTTCAGCAACAAATTTTACCCCTAATCCGGTTTGTTGTTGAACTTGCTCGTTAATACCTGCAGCTAATAAAACACCCCCGCCAGCGATAATGTCTTGCGCTTGTTGTAAGTCTTCTTTGTTTGCACCTACGCTTTCCAAGTCGATCTCAGAAATTTCTTTGATTTTTACGCTGTTGAGCGAATATTCATCAACGGAGAAACACGGCGTGGTAATACAAACAATCCCGTTGTTTTCCAAACCTACAAAACGCCAGGTCACTGTCTTGTCGGTTACCGAACGCGCTGCAGAAGTCAGTACGAACTCGCCTAAGTTACCGAAACCGGGGTAATTCTTAGGCAATAGTTTGCCTTGTACCAGCGCTGCTTCAGTTATATCGAAAGCTTGTTTGTTAATTACGGTAGCGACATAACATTCTTGCTGCAAGCTACCATCAGCGCAACGCGTTTGTTTCCGGTTTACTTCTTTAACAAAAATACCACCGCATAAGGGCGAAACACATTTACGTAAGTCCGGTCTGAATGTGTAAAAGCCGTTGGGGTTGAACGCATCCGATGAAGGTTGTTTGCCGGTTGGTTCGGTTTCGGCATAGACCAGTGTCGAAGCGGCTAACAACACTGTTAAAAGCATAGAAAATATTTTCATACATCACCTAATAAGATTGTGAATGAGTAACTCGGAGTAGTAAAAACTGCAGCCGGGGTTAAATCTTGGCTGCAGATGCTTTATTACCGTCCGGTCAAGGCGCTAATTCGCAAGATGGCGGAATAGGGCAGGCATAACTGTTGGTAGGGCATTGCACACGTTTAAAGGGCAGACGGTGCTGACACCGGAGTACAGGCCGTAACCGGGTTTAACGTATAAGCAGTTGTCGCCGGGTTTGGCATTATGCTACGTAATTGCTTGACGAATGCTACAAAACCTTTATTGCGGCTAGACGCTTGTGCACAAGCGGAAAATCCGCCTTCGTCTCCGTAACCGTAAACAATGAATTGATCAATAACACCGTTGGCGATAGCGCTGCCTATGACTTGCTTAACTGTAGTAAAAGCGGCATCGTCAACAGCCGGACCCATGCCGTTAATATTAATCTCAACAGCACGGCTTTCAGCAGCGTTCGCTCCGGCGGTCAATAATAAACCGACAAAAACTAAAGCGATTCTAAGTTGTTTCATTATGTTCACCTGCTTGGTTTCGGTTAATTACCAGGGCAAGGCGCAAACTCGCAGGACGGTGGTACACGGCCGACATAACTGCCGTCCGGGCACATGAACGCGTCTTGGGTGCAAAACGTGTTGCTAGTGTCTGCACAAGCTTCGACTGCGTTTATTGAATAAGCTGTTGTTGACGGGTTTGGCGTAATGGTTCGCAATTGCTTGATAAAAGATACAAAACCTTTGTTACGGCTTGAGCTTTCAGCACATGCGAAAAAACCGCCTTCAATGCCTCGGCCGTTGACGATAAATTTATCAATTACTCCGTTGGCTACAGCATTACCTATGACTTGTTTAACCGTCGTAAATGCAGCTTCGTCAACACCAGGGCCTATGCCGTTGATGTTAATTTCAACCGCCCGGTTATCGGCGGCGTTCGCACCGGCTGCGGTAACTAACAATGCAGCAAAAATAAATGCAATTGGGCTTTTTTTCATGGTGTGCTCCTTAGGTTTTTTAAAACACGGGTTTACTAACGATAGGGTCTACTAATATTTGGCAATCGCTGGCGATGACGTCGGCATTGGATTCTTCTTTGTTAACTTCAGGAATTGCACAATCAACCGGTACAGGCTCAACCGGCAGCTCTATTGCGCCGGTTTGACTATATGTAGTTAAGTCATTCGCTTGGATTCGGGTTTGCGATAAGGTGTAAAGCTGAGAATCAATAGTCAGTAAGCGCCCAACATAATGGTTCCAATCGTAATTAAAACCTTCGGTCATATGAGTGATCTCGGCTTGTTTTTGGAATCCGGTAGTTAAGTCGACTTTATAAACATAAGCGCCTTGAAAAATTTCGCTAGGCCAATCTGTGCCCGGTTGTTGTTCGGTTACGCTGATCGGAAAGCCGAATAAGCCCAGGGTTTTATCAAACCATAAGGCTTTTGGATCCCATTGCACGTCCGAATAAGTACCTTGCGTACCTATGGTAACGGCAGCGGTTTGGGTGGGATGGCTAACGTCGCTGACATCGAATAAGGATAGCTTCATCCCGCCGGAGACTACGCCATTCTCGGTTTGTTGAGTGTCTTGTCCAAAACCCAATAAGTGAGTTTCATCAACTGGATGCAAATAATTACTGAATCCCGGAATTTTTAATTCGCCTAACACGGTTGGTGCAGAAGGCGTTGCCAGGTCAATCACAAATAACGGATCGATTTGCTCATAAGTGACTAGATAGCCGCGGTCACCGATAAATCTTGCTGAATACATGCGCTCGCCTTCCGCTAAATGTTCTAAGCGTCCGGTAATCGTCATCGTGTTGTCCAGCGTGTAAAGATTATTCCAAGTTTGTAAACTACCGGTATCGCCGGATTGCGTCCATTGATCAGTCGTTGTCGCAATACGGAAATAGCCGTTATGCTCGTCCATCGCATAGGAATTTAAGACGGTTCCCGGAACTTCGGCAGCGTTTTTAAAGGTGACGTTGCCGTTGTTTAATGCAAATTTATAAACATGAGTGAAAGGGGCCGACACTACTTGTTCGTTGGCATTACTCCAGTTGTAATCGGCAGCGGACAGATATAAGTTGTCTTTTGAAGCATAGGCAATATCACCGCTACCTAAATAGGCCTTGATGTCGGCTGCTTCGTTAGGCGCGTCTAAACGGAAACCGGCTACTACCACGTAATCAGGCTCGACAAAATTCGGGAAATAATACAAATTCGTCAACGACAAGGTATGTTCAGCGCCGTGATCGACTACGCTGTCTACGATATGCGGTAATATCGTATCTCTAGTCATGGTTTGGCCTTGACTTTGACCGTCCAGTGCCGGTTCAATCATCGCATACAAGAAATAATGCGGATATTTTCGGCCTAACAAATACATTTGGTTGCCGATTCTGCGCGATGATAAGTAATCGCCGCTAAAAGCGACTTCGCGTTGTAATACAGGATTAGCGTGGTCAGTTATGTCGTAAACTTTTGCTGTAGTGCGACTTTCCCCCGTGGGCGCCCAAATCGCTATTTTTGCATGACCTTCAACCGGTGTGACCGGCACATCACCGGTATTGGCGTCATCATGCCAAGCAGTACCGATCACGATTAAATGGTCATCTTGGACATATATTTCAATCGGGTAAAAACCCCCAGCAAATTTTATGCTGGATACCAATGCCATTGATGCAGTCGGATACGCATTGACAATCCGAATTTGACCGTCTTGTATGCGATAAATATATTGACCGTCGGTTTTAACCGAATCGCCTTCGTCTACTCCTGCGACTTGGACGTTTGTATCGGAATGCTGAGTGCCTGCAGCGCTTGACTCGGAACTTGAAAATACGGCCATGCCGTCAGCCGTTGCAAACGATTTCATCATTAAGTAATGATTCGCGCGTATCGATTTTTTGTGTAACAATTTTTTTAACTGTTTAAATGTACTAACTTCTTTAGGTTTTAATACAGAGTGCTGAGAACTTGAAGAGGCCTCTGAGGTCAACGCTAATAGCAGAAACGGCATCGCTATCAGTGTGAACCGCTGAGCTCTGTTAAGCCGGATGTTAGTCATTGCGATCTCCTGGTTTATCACGAGTTGTCAAAAATAAATGAAGTGAAGTGTTACAAAGCCTTTTGTCGTCAGATGGTAACAATGTGTTTTCCAGTCTGATGTTGGTAATATAACCTATTGTTGGTGAACCAATTGTTAACAGAAAATCTCACTCGCTAAGTGCGGATTTGTTCGGTATTATGCGACTAAGCACGACTTAATTCCGGTAATACAACACCTTCGCCAAACAGCAAGAATGATTCCATTGATTGAAACCGAAAGAAATGACCAGAAAAGGTAGAATACAAGTTTCTTAAACCAAGCATCACAGGCCTAATCTGATCATGGACGAAATCATAACAACACTTGTCAACCTGAGCCCAGCGTTGGCTCCCCGTACGCTCAAGCAGTTGACCCTTATCGTTGACGCCGTGCTGGCGATGACGGGACGGGGCACGATGCTGGGTTTATCCCGCTGGACTGAAAAAGGCGGCAGTTATCGGACGATACAACGTTTCTTCAAAGAAAAAATAGATGGATCAACGTTGCGTTGGCAACTGATAAAACAACACACACAGGGAGTTAAAGGGACGTCGCAGAAATCGGTAGGATTCATGCGAAAAGAGCATGATTTTTGGCGAAGGTATGGGTAATAGATATATGATTTATATTTTTAAGTTCATGAAACAAAATCTTGGCTTGCCTTTATGGCTGCTGGCAACATTTTTGTTACAACCGATATCGGTTTCGGCGTACAGTTTAAATATGACTGTAGACAAGCCGGGCGGTGGAAAAATAGTATTAGCCGATCTTAGCGAATGTGAAACCAAGTGCGCGCACAATATACCCGACTCCGACTTGGTCAGTTTATTTGCAACTCCTGAACCCGGTTATCGATTTCAAACCTGGGGTGGTGCCTGCGTTAATACCTTAGGCCCATTATGTACATTAACCTCGTCCAAAGATATGGAGGTTAGCGTAAAATTCGTTCCCAGCTCGTTTTCCGAAAACGTAATCAAAGCATTATTATTGGTGCCTGAACCAGGGGTTCAAACTTCGATTTGGAATGAGTTTGTCAGCGAATATTTTGATAATCAATGCCCTGTTATTTATGGCGGTGTTGTACTCGAAGAAGATGCTGTAAATCCAAATAATCAGGTTTATTGCTATCGATTGACGTTAGGGTATTACTCTTTGTTCGCTACAAACGACACCGAACAAGCACTAACCGAATTACCCGATGTCTCAATGCTTAAACAAATTAATTGGGAAATACGGGCAGCGATTTTAGGCATTTTGAATAAACACACTCAATTAAGCCTTACAATAGTCGGGCAGGGATTATCAGGCTTGGCTGCGGAACCGCTATTAGCCGACAACAGTGAAGCGGGTGCGACAATAGTCGGGATATTGTCGTTAGCGTCTCAGGCTAAGCTCATGCAACAGCAACAATACAACAAAACTCGATTTGCACATTCACTGACGGTGAATGTTCGACCTGATCAAGACGGTAAAATCAGTGCGGCATTAACCGCGTTGACGCATGCCTGGTGGTTGCCGTAGTGACGAAATGGTTGTTATCAGGCCTGTCCGTAGTGCTGTTACTGCTTGCGGTGAGTACGGATTGGTTTGTAACCCGACTGTTAAGTCAAGCCGTTAGCGCTATACAAAACGGCGGCGATTGGGTTTCTTCGGACTTTGAGCATTCACCCTCCGAAAATAATCAAGATAAGCGTTGGGCATGGTCAAGTTTAACTTACCAGGAAAGGTCTCATATTGAATTTAGCTCAATTGTGGTTAAGCCGGTACCGAAAGTTTTTAAGCTTAATCCGGAAATGCAGTCCGCAATGCAGTTATGGCAAACCTGGAAATCATTATGGGCAAACTCCGAATTGCAACAAATACCGATTATCGGTGCCTTATTAGCCAAACGTTTACAACATCATGCCGAACCGTCGATTTACGAAGGGATTAAAAGTTTATTGGCGCAAAAAAAATTAGCAATGGAAAACAAGGCCTTGTTATTAGATTTATTAGCCGATATAGCAACACCGGAAGCATTAAGCTTGTTGCTGGAGTTAACCGATAACGGGTCAGAATCGTCGTTATATTTTTTAGTGCTGGCGGCAATTGCCCGCATTGGTGATAACCGCTGGGATGGACAGTTTCATGAAGAATTATCGCCAGTCTTGGAGACAGCTTGGGAAAGCCCTGAAACCAGTGATCCTGCGTTATTAGTCGCTATCGGTACGGCAATTGCCAAAATCGGAGCGCCTGAGGGCGTGAATCAATTATTGTTAACCGTATCCGGTACCGATAAAGACAAACAAAAACAAGAAACCGAACGCGTCAAACAAGAAGCAGCGTTTAATGCAATCCCACAAACCCGTAACCCGGATGCGGTTCCTGTGTTAAGCGAGTGGTTTCAGCAAGAAGAACTAGGTACGCCCGCTTTTGAAGTGAGTGGTGATGCATTAGCGGCGATAGGTACGGTTGAAGCCACACAAAATATTGTAAATTGGGCTAAATTTGCACCCGATGAAGGTGCTCGAAATCTTGACGCATGGTTATCGCAAATCGATAACGAAACTTCTTTAACTGCCTTGTCTGAGACGCAAAAAATGTCGTTTCAAAGTCCTGAAGTTGGTTCGGTGGTGCAAAAGTTTTCCGAGAATCCGCAGCACAAACCGAAACAGCTTAACCATAAATCGGGGCACAAACCCGATAACGATCAACAATCGAGCTTAGTTACATTAACATATTGTTATTTGAAACATTTAGTCGGTTAATCAATGGCTTACTATTAAACAGTTATAAATATTCCTCCCATCCCACAGCTATTCCAACAAACGGGATAATGCAGCGAGTCGCTCATCAGACATAAGCCAGGAAATGAAATCTGTCAGATTATCTGGCGGTTTGCAATGGTTTTGGGCGCACACGGTTAGATATTCATAAAGCCATCGCTGTCGGTTGATACCCCATTGTTGCAGTGTGGCAAAGAGGGAGAAGAGTTGGGCGGCCAATTCGGCACTCCAAATTGCACCGGAACCAAAGTAATTGTTGCGCCCCAGGACAGCTGTGCGAATAGTCCATTCACTCAAGTTATTGTCCATCGGTACGCCGGGGTTGGTCACAAAGACGGTTAATCCAGTCCAATGTGTTTGCAGGCTGGTTAAAACGGCTATTTGGATTTTTTGTGTTTTGGGGTCGAGTTCCAATAATGCCTGGGTACAATCGGTTTTTACCTGTGCGATGGCTTGTTCCAGCACAGTCTGTTGGCCGTTAAAAGCCACAGATTGTGCAGCCAAGGGCACAGCCGGGTTCCAGTGGGACAGGCGCTGGTGGTTGCTATGGTACAGGTTGGCAATCTGCTCGACCCAATGTTGCATCCAATCACTCAACGCAGGGTAGCTACGGGCATAATCCAGAAAATACCGCCGGACATGCGCCCAACAAAAGGCCAGGATAATTCGCGGGGTTTATCTGGCCAGCCGTTTGTAGGCACTGTAACGGTCACAGACGACAACCACGTAGCCTAATGGTGAGCTCATACTCTTTCCAATACGTTTCGTCATTGTAAAACAGTGTTTCACTCAGTTGTTTGGCTTCAAATTGTTGGATGACAGGCTGGGTATCCGTAACGTAATCATGTTGATGGGGTTGATAAAAACCATAGATCTGCAACTTCGCATAATGTATATTATGTTAAATTTTATCGTATTTGTCGGCCTGTTAGTGTCTATGGCCTGCTCCCCTTTCTAAGCTGCCTGTGCGGCAGTTAACTTGTTGTTCATTATTTCCCGGTTATTTCTTATTTTCTAAGCTGCCTGTGCGGCAGTTAACCGAATTCTATTCAGGCTGAGCAGTCGGTGTTATTTCTAAGCTGCCTGTGCGGCAGTTAACAAGCCGGCAATTGGATAAAGCCAAACGGTAAGTTTCTAAGCTGCCTGTGCGGCAGTTAACCGAAAATCGTTATGGGATTTGATAGTTGTTAATTTCTAAGCTGCCTGTGCGGTTAACAAAGCCGCCCAGCAGCAACGCCAGCGCGAATCTTTCTAAGCTGCCTGTGCGGCAGTTAACTATAGGGCGATGTGCTTAAATTTTTCATACATTTTCTAAGCTGCCTGTGCGGCAGTTAACCGCCAATAATCTTTCGCCGCCTTCTATTTCTCTTTCTAAGCTGCCTGTGCGGCAGTTAACACGAAGTGATTAAGCTCTTTCGCGGCCTTGTCTTTCTAAGCTGCCTGTGCGGCAGTTAACAAACGATACGATACCGAAGGCGCGCCCATAATTTTCTAAGCTGCCTGTGCGGCAGTTAACATGAGTCGGGTATCTGAGCTGGCTCATCATTATTTCTAAGCTGCCTGTGCGGCAGTTAACTGGATGGTTGTATGTCGCCGGATTCTTCTATTTTTTCTAAGCTGCCTGTGCGGCAGTTAACGTGTTGGTAGTGCTTTGTCATGTCGTTATGATTTTCTAAGCTGCCTGTGCGGCAGTTAACCCGAGGAAAAGCTCGACATTAAAAAGGGCATTTTTCTAAGCTGCCTGTGCGGCAGTTAACCAACACAGACCAAGTGTTGGCTAGAAAAGCTGTTTCTAAGCTGCCTGTGCGGCAGTTAACGAAAAGTCCGATGAATACGACTATGTGTCATCGTTTCTAAGCTGCCTGTGCGGCAGTTAACTCGGCTTCTTTTTGACCGTGGCCAGAGGTTATTTTCTAAGCTGCCTGTGCGGCAGTTAACAAGATCGCAAGATCACCCCGGCTTTTTTGCATATTTCTAAGCTGCCTGTGCGGCAGTTAACGATTTTTTCACTGAGTGGTTTGCTGTGTTTGTTTTCTAAGCTGCCTGTGCGGCAGTTAACATTTTGATCATGCGAGCAAAGGCTGCGCACAATTTCTAAGCTGCCTGTGCGGCAGTTAACCACGGTACTTCTAAGTCACCATTACCAAAATTGTTTCTAAGCTGCCTGTGCGGCAGTTAACTTTACAACAAATATCGGGAAATGTTCGCTAAATTTCTAAGCTGCCTGTGCGGCAGTTAACTTTTGTTTTACAACAGCTAGATGACTTCGGCGTTTCGGTAATCCCTACAAATCAATGCAGGTGGCATTCATTAGCGATTTTTGACATAGTGCAGCGCCAAACTTTGCAGCACTTATGGCATGAACTCCGCCCCCACCCCACTGAATATTGAATCAACGCTATTTTGCCCCAGACGC
>JAURZI010000083.1 GCA_030653435.1 Methylovulum sp. | reverse complement strand
TGAAGGCATGATGTTTAAGGAGCTGAAAAAAACTATCAGCATCAATATCTTGGATTTCAACTTTATCCCAAACACGCCCCAATTTCATAACTGCTACAAAATAATTAACACAGCCACCGGAAAAGACGATAAGCTGCACGACATTTTTGAACTGCACTACATCGAACTTAAAAAATTTACCAAGTCTTACCAGCAGATTGACAGTGCCTTAGATCGTTGGAGCACTTTTCTGACCAAAGCGCATAACCTGGATAAAAATGACATGCCCAAGGAACTGGCCTCCGACCAAGCCATCGTCAAAGCCATTGCCGCCGTCGACCGCATGTTTGATGAAGAAGAGCGCCTGGTTTATGAAACACGCATGCAGTCCTTGGCCGATGTAGAAAGCAAGATTGCTTCGGCAGAAGAAAAAGGTATGGAAAAAGGCATGGAAAAAGCAACAAAAGATATGGTGTTAAAACTTGTACGGCAGGGTGTTGCTATCAACGTCCTCTCCGAGGTGAGCGGATTGGCGGAAGCGCATATTAATGAGATTCTCAAAGCGGAAAATCAAGAGTAAAGAAAAGGTTACCCATTTATATATAATCGGGGGCTGTCCCCTATTACCTGATCCCCTTTTTTTCCACCTTTTTCCATGATCAACAGACCTATCGATTATCTCAATAATTTGATCTATTCCAAGGTATCGGGGCTTTTTGTCAATACCGCGCGCTGGCAACGATATTTCGAGCCAGTAGCTGCGCTTTCAGAAGATTTACCTGCCCCCATTCTTGGCATTATGGTGCTCATTTGGCAGTTACGCGAAAAAGACCTGCAAATAAAATACCCGCTGGAAACCAAGCAAAGCAGCATTGGCTTTATTGCCTGGTGCATTGTTAGCGGTAGGGCAGAATATCGGGCCCTTAAAGAGGCGACGCAATTTTGGGATGCCTTGAATAGGCCTGCACAGTTTGCAGATCAAATATATCCAGAAAACGACCCGGCCCATGCGATTTCTTGGTTAATGGCTTTGGCGGCTCAAGGTCGCCCTGATTTGGTTTTTGACTTAACAAGCAAAGAAGGGAGAAGCCGGCTACTCGCTTGGTACATATTAAATGGTCGGGCTGAGATGGGTTTTGACGATATGCCTTTTGAAGATTGGCAAATGCGCTATTTTCTGTCGCCTTCTGCGACATATGGGCTTAATTGCTTGCAAGAGTTGATATATAACACCCAAGCTGACATACAAAAGCTATTCCCTTTACCTATCGCGCGACAAGCTTATTTGGATTGGTTTGGAGATTTTTTGTTAAGGCTTGAAACCGAGGCAATGCTAAATCAGCCAGCACAATTCTCAAATGCCCCCTTACCGGAAGATGATCCGGCACAGGCTATCTCTAAGCGAATGGTTCTGGCAATTCAAGGCCGTACCGATCTAAACTTTGACTTAACAACTAGATCAGGGCGGCAACAATTGCTTGTCTGGTATTTACAGCATGGGCGAGTCGAACTTGGGTTGGGCAACGTTTCTCTTGAAACATGGCAAACAGGCTATTTATATTCCCTTGCGGGTACGCCTGGGCTTAATCGTCTGCAAGAATTGATCTATGGCGTCCGTCCTGACGTGCAGCAAGCATTTCCGTTACCGATGGCTATGCAAGACTACTTCGCTTGGTTCAGGCATTTTTTGACGGTCGAGACGCGTTTAATTGATGTGCTGGGTTACGGTTCCGCTGCTGAAGCACAATATCTCCCCGCTACCCCAGCGTTGCCTTTCGGCGTCAATATTATCGGTTATGTATTCGGGCAACTGGGTATAGGAGAGGATGCCCGTATGGCGGCCCAGTCGTTGTTAGAGGCCAGTGTGCCGATGACCATGCTGGATTTTCCTCCAGGAGCGGATGTGCCGCAAGTGGATCGTAGCATGGAAAGCTATGTCAGTGTTGAACCGAAATATATTATCAATTTGTTTTGCCTCCCCGGCTTGGAACAGGGCCGTTACTTTGCCGAGCGGGGAAGAGAACTATTTGAAGGACGATACAATATAGGGTATTGGCCTTGGGAATTGCCGGAATGGCCAGGGGATTGGCAGCATTTACTGTCATTAGTTGACGAAGTGTGGGTTTCGAGCCAATATATTTTTGATGCCATACATCCTGTTAGTCCCGTACCGGTTCGGATTATGCCGATGGCGGTAGTGATACCCGAAGTTAGCAGCCTCAGCCGCGAAGACTTTGCGCTGCCGAAAAACGCAACACTGTTTTTATTTGCTTTTGACCTTAATTCTTCGATGGCTAGAAAAAACCCCAAAGCATGCGTCAGCGCCTTTCTTGAGGCCTTTCCGCTTAAAGGCGAGAGCGCTTTGGGCGAGGAGCAAGTTGGATTAGTGATTAAAGTGCATCCGCCTAAAGCGCCCAACAAAGAATGGGATGCTTTAAAGCAATTGCAAGAAAATGACCCGCGCATACATTTGATTGAACAGACCCTAAGCAAACCGGATTTACTGGCGCTTTATAACGTTTGTGATTGTTTTGTATCGTTACACCGTGCAGAAGGCTTCGGGCGATGTATTGCCGAAGCCATGTTGCTTGGTAAGCCCGTTATCACCACGGGCTTTTCGGGAAACCTCGCATTTACTAGCAAAGAAAATGCTCTGCTGGTAGACTGCAAACCATTGCTGCTGGCAGAAAACGATTACCCGTATGGTCAAGGTCAGGCGTGGGTGGAGCCCGACATTAGGCATGCCGCCGAGCAAATGCTTAGAATAGTTGATAATCCCCGCCTTACAAAAACACTGGGCGATGCGGGTCAAAACACCATTCAAACCTGCCATAACACGAAAACAGTCGGTATGCGTTATGCCAATACGCTTCGTCATATTACTTTAAAATAACTATTGGAAACCTTGTTGATGACTACCCCGCACTTACCCCTTATTCCGGTCATTCTTTCAGGTGGCGCCGGAACACGGCTATGGCCAATATCGCGCGAAGGCCATCCTAAACCCTTCATGAAATTGCAAGATAACCAGTCATTGATAGAAAAAACCTATCGTCGCGCCCTTGCTCTGGCCAATGTTGATGCGGTGCTTACCGTAACCAAACGGGATTATTACTTTGCTTGTCGGGATGAGCTTAGCCGCGCTTCAGACGGTAAAGCCAAAGGTGCATATCTATTGGAACCGTTTGGTAAAAATACCGCGCCGGCTATCGCGCTAAGTGCATTGTATGTCGCCGAGCATTTTGGCGACGACGCCTTGTTGCTGGTGTTGGCATCGGATCATCTGATTCAAAACCAGTTAGCATTCGGCAATGCGGTGAATACCGCAGCAACATTAGCCCAGCAAGGCTACTTGGTTACTTTCGGCATCACGCCTACTGGACCGGAAACCGGCTTTGGTTATATCGAAGCCGGTGCGCCGATTGATGGCTTGGGGTATAACGTCCAGCGCTTTGTAGAAAAGCCAACATTATCAGTCGCTGAACAATATTTGGCTGAAGGTAATTACAGCTGGAACTCCGGTATGTTTTGTTTTACTGCGGCCAGCCTGTTAGCAGAAATGGAGCTGTATGCGCCGGATATTTTGAGTATGGCGAAAGATTGCTACACAGCCACCAAGAGCCAATGG
The DNA here is from genome assembly GCA_030653435.1 of Methylovulum sp. Taxonomy (GTDB): domain Bacteria; phylum Pseudomonadota; class Gammaproteobacteria; order Methylococcales; family Methylomonadaceae; genus Methylovulum. Next base: position 6,373 of record JAURZI010000083.1, on the reverse strand, counting down.
AATTCAACGTTAAATTGTGCAGAGCTCAACGAAGAGATTTTTCAGCAATTCAAAGATCTGTCCATTGATTATGCCCTGATGGAAAAATCACAGCGGGTTGCCGTGGTACAAGCGCCGTTTGACTGGAGCGATATTGGTTCGTGGGATGCCGTTGCCAATTTATTGCCCGCCGATACCGACGGCAATAGGATTACCGGCGATGTCGCCGCTATTGATGTCAATAATAGTTATATTCATAGCGAAACTCGTGTAGTCGGAGCTATTGGTGTGGAAAATCTGGTGATTGTGGATACACCGGATGCGTTGTTAATTGCCTGTAAAGACAGGGTTCAGGATGTTAAGCAAATTGTTGCCCAGCTCAAAGCCGATGGACACCATGCGGCAACCACACACAGAACGGTATTTCGCCCCTGGGGCAGCTATACGGTGCTGGAAGAGGGTGAACGCTTCAAAATCAAACGATTGGAAGTCAACCGAGGTAGTTCGCTATCATTACAAATGCACTATCATCGTAGCGAACACTGGGTTGTTGTCAGCGGTATGGCCAAAGTGGTGCTCGGACAAAGAGAGTTTCTGCTGAATACCAACGAGTCAACGTTTATTCCGGCAGGGCATTGTCATCGCTTGGAAAATCCAGGGATCATGACTCTTGTCATGATAGAAGTGCAAAGCGGGGAATATGTTGGGGAAGACGATATCGTGCGCTTCCATGATGATTATGGACGAGTGTAATCAGTAAAACAGGTCGCTAAGAATTGAAAATCTATAAGGGAAGCTATATCAGCTAAATTTATGAAAATAGTTGTTACGTGTGGCAGTCCATGGTCAAATCTCCATAAAATTGGGGCATTATTGCAAGCATCGGGAGTTCAGGCGGCAAAGGCCGCAAAAAGAGATGTTTCGGAAACAATTCAGGCATGGCATGCCCATGCGGTTACGGCATATTCTGATAATGCTGATGCGTTGCTGTGCCCGGTACCCATCGCCCCAAGCAAGCCTTGGGAGCAGATGGCGACGGATATTTTTGCCGCTAATGCTGACCAAGCATGTTGGGGATGGGCAGATACAAAAAGTACGTGGTTTTTGGATTTTTGGTTAAATTATGATCCCCATTTCATATTTGTATTAGTTTATGATGCACCGCATAAAGATTTTGCAAAATGCATCAATGCTGATGATGCCGAATATAACAGTGGCGAATTTATACAAATCTGGCTGAGATATAACAAGGAGTTACTTAAATTTTACAACAGGCATTCTGACCGTAGCGTACTGCTAAGCTATGAAGCTTGTGTCAACTCACCCGAAATACTTAGAAAAATATGTGGTGAAAAGTTGGGGCTTAATCTTACTGGAATAGCTCCAGAACAGGTCAAATCTGAAAGCACCTTGCCCTTACTGGAATTGCTGGCACTACAAATATTGGAGCCCTATCAGGATGCGAAAGAGTTGTTTGCAGAAATGGAGGCATCGGCACTCAACACCATACCCGCTAAAGGGAGTTCACAAAATGAGTTGCTCTCAGAGGCGATTAGCGAATATCAAAACCTTCGCAAACATTCACAACAATTTGTAATTCAGCAGCAGGAAAATATCCATTTAGTCGAAGACAAATTAAATTTGAGCAATTGCCTTGCCGACATGGAACGTGAGCGGGATGTCTTAAATCAAGCCCAACAGCAGCTAAAGCAACAGATGGACGAAGTTCAGCTGCAACAGCAAACAGCACACAAAATAATTCAACAGGAAAATGAATTATTGCTTCTGCAATTGCATCAAGTGCAAGAAGAGCTCGAACATTGTTTCGTTGATAACCAGTCGTTAATTGTCCTTAAAGAAGATTTGGAAAAGCGTATCATTGCGCTAGAGTATGAGCGCGAGCAACTAAATCAAACACAACAACAGCTAAGTGAAGCACAACACCAATCGGTACAAAAAGAAATCCAGCAAGAGAATGAATTGCTCCTGCTGCAACTGCACCAAGTTCAAGAAGAACTTGAGCATTATTTTATGGAATATCAAGGCTTGCAATCACGAAACGAAGAAATGGCTTCGCGATGGCAACGGTTCTATGCGCGCTTCCCTGATTACTACGACTACTCTGCAATTGAGATCTGTGACGTTGATATTAAGGCGGATTACCATGCGGTTAAATGGCGTATTGATGACCTTCTTCAAAGTAATGGAAGTATCCCAACCTTAACCTTTAAAACAGTAGTTGATAATGGCTTAATGGGATTGCTGTTTGAGAAAGGGGATGAAAACAACAGTACCGCTTCTTTGTTATCATGGCCTTTGCTCCTAAACGGTCAAGCCCAATTATTTATCAATTTCTGTGCAGATCAAGCGGTTCGGTCAGATGCTATTTCCAATCAGTGCAGCAAGTTGGCAGCGACTGATTGGATCAGGGTTAAGACATTGCTTAACGTCTTGGCAGACGCCCTTGGGCAGGAAAATATCTTGTCTTCAGATGCGCGATCAAAAATAGATGTAGCTTACTGGTTAAATGTTATATCGGTACTCCGTCAAGCGTATATAGATGCTCCAGCTATTTTTCGATTTGATACGGTGTCCTTATATAAAGAGCAAGTTAATCCTGATTATGAGCACTTGTGGTTTAAATTTAAGGAAGTGCGGTTTGGTGACAGTTATTGGCCTGACTTCCAGTTTAGGCTCAGTGCAGCTAATGTTAAGCGAGAAGGTTTCTCCGTATTTCCCAAGTTGGAGTTTCCTTTATCCGATGATAAAACATTACCGTTTGAAAAATGGACTATTGAAATTGAGGACGCAATCGGGGCAAGGATGGAACTTCGTTTTGCGTTGGCGCCACCAGCAATCGATATACAAGTCTGGAACAGTTTTGTCGCGCACGATCAAGCCTTGATAGCTTCTATTCTGCAGCAATTGCCGTTTATTTTAGAGTGTGTTGAAAGTCAAGGGAGCCGTATTTCGAGACCTTATGATGACTGGAAAAACATGGTAAACGAAATGCAAGCCGTATTTAAACTTTTAATAGAGGTCAATTGCCCAGTTTAGTCTACATAAATTGAAAATATCGATAACAGGTGGCTTGATAACGCGTATGGCGTTATGCCGATAAGCATATCATCGTTAATTGAAATATTAGAAGAATGTCACCGTGAAAGAGATTACATTAACCACTTATTTAGAATGCTTCCATAAAACACTCCCGCCTTCGGGCATCGTGCATATAGGCGCCGGGGGAGGTGTCGGAATATCCCACCATTGGCGCAGCTGGGACATTCCTTGTGTTGTATTAATTGATGCGGAAACGAGTCGGTATGATTGGTTAAAAATTACGGAGGACAAATCTTTGTCCTATGTTTTTTCTGAGACTGTGTCAGACCATGAGGCTGAAAACACCTTATATGTAGCTACAAATCCTGCAGAAACGGGGTTAATACCCGCTGAAAAACTAAACCGTATTTGGCCAAATCTGGAAACAATAGAAACCCGCGATATTAAGACAACATGTTTATTTACAATTTTGGATCAATTGCCGCAAGAATTCACTAAGCAAATCAACTGGCTTGTAATTGACTGCTTCCCTGCTCTGGCAATATTAAAAGGTGCAACAGATAAGTATCTTGATCAAGCCAGTATTTTGCTATTAAGAGTGATATTAGATGACAACAAAGTGGACGATGACTTATCTGAAGCGAGATTATCAGTTATTACACCGTTCCTAAGCCAAAAAGCTTATCGCCTAATTGTTGTGGAAGAAAGTAACCACCCTGCAGTGGGACTGGCGTTGTTTAGCAAAGACTGGCGTGTTTTGCTGGAAAACGTCAATGACCGTTATATTGATTTAAGCCAAGTCAATGCAGATCTGGAAAAGCTGGTGGCAATACTGAATAGTGAGCGTGAGCACGCACTGCAAACGCAACAGCAATTGCAACAACAACTGGTTGAAGCCCAGGTGCAAAACCAGGCTAACGAGCAAGCATGCTTGGCATTGCAAACCCGGCTTGACCAGTTAGATGAACAGAATAATCTATTAAGTGCCGCCAAAGTTGTATTGGAAAATCAGATAACCGTGTTGAATTGCGAGCATGAGCACACACTGCAAACGGAACAGCAGCTGCAGCAACAACTGGTTGACGCCCAGGCACTAAACCAAGCTAACGAGCAAGCATGCTTGGCATTGCAGGCCCAACTTGACCAGTTAAGCGAACATAATAATCAATTAGACACTACCAAAACAGACCTGGAAAATCAGGTAGCTGTATTGAATGGCGAACGCGAACAATTACGTCAAGCAAATCATCTGCTACTGCAACAATTGCGTGAAGTTAGTGCACAACACCAACATCAAGAAATTAATCTGATAGACTTAGGCAATAAGCTGAGTGACGCAGAGAAATTGGCTCAGGAGAGATTGCAACATATTCATGATACAGAACAGGCTTTAATAGATAAAAATCATCGCATTGCTCAATTAGAAGCTGAAATAAAAGAAACGGTTACCCGTCAGCAAATGCTCAACGAAGAGATGCTTAAAGCAGAAGCTCAGCTTGAATTGATGAAGGATGTTTTATTGCGCGATCCAGGGCTGTGATGGAAGGTTACCACTCTATGACCAACAAAGATCAGCATTAGCCAAACACAATGAAAACCGATATGCAGTTTTACTGATTATTCCAGCGCTGATCGAAACTGACATTGGAGTTGTTAGGTTATGGGAAATCGTTCGGAGTGGCGCGTCCCGTGTGCACACATTGTTTTGAGTTCTATGTAACCAATTAATTACTAAATACTATTAGTGGGAATACATCAGTGCCTGACCACTTTATTTCTTTATTTTTATGAATAAAAAAAGAAAACTAGTCACATTTGATTGGGCCATAAAGCGCTTGCTGCGTAGTAAAGCCAATTTTGGCATATTGGAAGGTTTTTTAAGCGAATTGCTTAAAGAAGACATTATCATTCTGGATGTGCTGGAAAGCGAAAGCAATAAAGACTACAGGCTCGATAAATTTAATCGGGTGGATTTAAAAGTACGCAACAGCAAACAAGACATAGTGATCATAGAAATACAATATGATCGGGAATATGACTACTTGCAGCGCATATTTTATGGTGTTTCAAAGTCGGCTATAGAACACATGGAAGAAAATAAGCCATACGCTAGCATAACCAAAGTCATTTCAATCAATATTCTCTATTTTGATCTTGGTCGCGGCAGCGACTATATCTACAAAGGCACGACCCGCTTTGTTGGGCTACATGATCATGACCTCTTGGAACTCAATGAAAAACAAAAGCAGTTGTTCAAAAAAGACAGTATAGAATCGCTTTACCCGGAATATTACCTGATCAAAATAAACCGCTTTAACGACATCGCCAAAGACACGCTGGATGAATGGATTTACTTCTTAAAAAATGAAGAAATCAAAGAAAACTTCACCGCCAAAGGCTTAAAGGAAGTAGAAGAAAAACTAAGCATCATGAAACTACCTGAAGATGAACAAAAAGCCTACGAACACTACAAAGATGACTTGCATTATCAAGCCAGTATGTTCGAATCATCTTTTGGTGATGGCTTTCACGAAGGCGAGGCCGTAGGAATCAAGAAAGGAGTCGAGCAAACAAAAAATGAGATAGCCCTAAAGCTGATACAACAAGATGCCAACATTGAAACCATCATGGCGGTGACGGGGCTAAGCCTCGCCGCGGTAGAGCGATTCATTAACGCCGAACAATGAATACAAAAAGAAAGCCAATAACCTTTGATTGGGCCATAAAGCGCTTGCTGCGTAGCAAAGCCAATTTTGGCATATTGGAAGCTTCTTTAAGCGAATTGCTTAAAGAAGACATCATCATTCTGGGTGTACTGGAAAGCGAAAGCAGCAGTATAAAGATAAAGGGTCTGACCCCTTTTTTGTTTCATCAACCTCTAATAACTTATGTGCAAAATAAACCCCCGCGTTGATTTCGCGTTTAAAAAACTGTTTGGCAGCGAAGAAAACAAGGACTTGCTCATTTCGCTGATTAACGCCGTTGTTTCAGAAGACCAACAAGTGGTCGAAGTGGAATTAAAAAACCCTTATAACCTGGCTGCCTACCAAGCGGGTAAAATGTCTATTCTGGACATTAAAGCTAAAAGTGAACAAGGCCGCTGGTTTAATGTGGAAATGCAAATCAGCGAAGACTATAACTTTGACAAGCGCGCCATTTACTATTGGGCAAAACTGGTTACCGAACAACTCAGTGAAGGCATGATGTTTAAGGAGCTGAAAAAAACTATCAGCATCAATATCTTGGATTTCAACTTTATCCCAAACACGCCCCAATTTCATAACTGCTACAAAATAATTAACACAGCCACCGGAAAAGACGATAAGCTGCACGA